>JABWBR010000063.1 GCA_013360405.1 Saprospiraceae bacterium | reverse complement strand
GAGAACAGAGAACAGAGAACAGAGAACAGAGAACAGAGAACAGAGAACAGAGAACAGAGAACAGAGAACAGAGAACAGAGAACAGAGAACAGAGAACACCATGATAGTCAACTTGATCAGCGACACCGTCACCAAGCCCACCAAAGCCATGTTGGAGGCCATGATGGCAGCCGAAGTCGGCGACGACGTATTTGGCGAAGACCCCACGGTCAATGCCCTGGAGGCCAAGGTGGCCGGCATGTTCGGCAAAGAAGCGGCCTTGTTTTGCCCTTCGGGCACCATGACCAACCAGATCGCCATCAAAACGCATACCCAGCCGCTCGACGAATTGATATGTGACGAAAGCTCGCACGTTTATCAATACGAAGTGGGTGGCTACGCCTTCAACTCCGGCGTAGCCGTCAACCTGCTGCCCGGCGTGCATGGCAAAATCACGGCGGCACAGGTAGCCGCAGCCATCAAACCGGTATACGACTGGCTGCCCAAAAGCCGCCTTGTCGTGCTCGAAAATACGGCCAACAAAGGCGGGGGAAGTTATTATACCCTGGATGAAATGCGGGAGATCAGCGAATTATGCCGACAAAAAGGATTGCGTTTTCACCTCGACGGCGCCCGAATTTTTAACGCATTGGTAGAAACCGGCGACGATACGCGTGAGATAGGCCCGTTATTTGATTCAATTTCTATTTGTTTATCAAAAGGCCTGGGCGCACCTGTCGGTTCCGTGCTCTGCGGCGAGGCAGATTTCATTCGCCAGGCGCGCCGCTACCGCAAGGTGATGGGCGGCGGTATGCGTCAAGCCGGCATATTGGCCGCCGCGGGTATCTACGCCCTCGACCACCACGTAGCTCGATTAAAAACCGACAACGACTACGCCAAACTACTCGGCCAACGCCTCTCGCAGTTGCCCTATGTGGCGGCCGTGCGGCCCGTACAAACCAATATCGTGATTTTTGATGTACATCCGCCCCACACGGCTGCTTCCCTGCTGGAAAAACTGGCCGCCCACGGCGTCAAAGCCACGGCTTTCGGCCCCCAAACCATCCGGTTTGTAACCCACCTCGATATTACGCCGGAGATGGTGGCCTATGCCGGGAATGTACTCGAGGGGATGTTTGATGTTTGATGTTGAATGTTTGATTATTAATTATTTATAAATTAAAAAAATCATTCGACATTCAACATCAAACATCCAACATTAATTAAACAGCCAGCGCTTGATATCCAGGCCGTTGGCAAACAAGAGCAACCCCAACACGATTACAAAGCCCACCATCGTGGCGATCTCCATAAACTTATCGCTGGGTTTGCGGCCCGAGACCATTTCATACAATAAAAACAATACATGGCCGCCGTCGAGGGCGGGAATGGGCAGCAGGTTCATAAAGGCCAAAATGAGCGACAACACCGCGGTCATCGTCCAGAAGCGCTCCCAATTCCAGGCGGCGCCGAACATCTTGCCGATAGATGCAAAACCGCCGAGGCTTTCAGAGGCTTTTATTTTGCCTTTAAATATCTGTCCGAACGCTTTCAGCTGGTCGAACAATATCGTCATGCCCTTGGTGACGCCGGCGGGGAACGCCTGCATCAGGGTATAATCCTGTCTTTCGGTTTTGAAATGATACGGTTCGCCGTAAGGGTACACGCCGATACGGCCTTCGGGGCTTGATTTAAACGTAAAGTCGAGCGTGTCGAGCGTGCCGCTTTCCGACTTGCGGCTCACCTGCACGCGGATGTCCTGCCCCGGATAGTGCTTGATGCGCCTGAAAAACTCGTGAAAATAAGCCGTAGACGTATCGTTGAGTGCAATAATGCGGTCTTCCTTTTGCAGACCGGCTTTTTGGGCGGGCGATTCCTTGCCGAATTCAGCCACCACAAACGGCACCCGGGCGCCAAACAGGAATTTGTCCTTGTTTTCGTGGCGCGACAGGAGGTCAACGTATTTATCATCGACGGCCACTTTTACTACCTGGCCATCGCGCTGCACGGTAATCGTCTTGGCATTGTGGATGACGATCTCTTTGATCACCGTATTATAATTGAACTTGTCGAAGGGTTTATCGCCCACAGCCAGGATTTGGTCGCCGTCTTTCAGTCCTAGATCTATACCCAGCGAATCGGCGTAGATACCGTAGGTCACATTTTTGGTCGGAATATACTCTTCGCCCCAGGTCCACAACACCATCGCAAAAATGAAAAAGCCGAGGATAAAGTTGACCGTCACGCCGCCGAGCATAATGATGAGTCGTTGCCAGGCCGGTTTGGAGCGGAATTCCCAGGGTTGGGCCGGTTGCTTCATCTGTTCGGTATCGAAACTCTCGTCTACCATACCCGAAATCTTCACATAGCCGCCCAGGGGTAGCCAGCCGATGCCGTATTCGGTATCGCCTATCTTGCGTTTGAATAGGGAAAACCAGGGGTCGAAAAACAGATAAAATTTTTCAACCCTTGTATTAAAAAGCCTTGAGGGCAGGAAGTGCCCCATTTCATGCAGGACAATGAGTATAGACAAACTCAACATCAACTGCCCTGCCATAATCAGATAACCCATCTCGTCTTTCGGTTAATTCTAAATAAAAACGGTTGCAATAATACTTTGTTTCCCGCTTGTTTCAAAGCAGCTACGGTTTTAGGGGATAAAATCGACCAATTGACCGATAAATTCCCCAAACGTTCTTATTCTTGCAACAGGCAAGATACTCCACTATGCAGCTATTTTACGTTTCGCAAATAAAAGACCGGCTGGCCATTTTTGATGAAGAAGAGGCGCATCACTGTGTTCAGGTATTGCGCAAACGCGAAGGCGACCTCGTTCAATTGGTGGACGGATGCGGTGGCTGGTACGAAGCGCTTATTACCGAAACCGGCAAACGTCGCTGCGTGGCTGCCATTCAGCGTATTGTGCCCCAGGAACATCCCCGCCGGCCCTATCTGCATTTGGCCGTAGCTCCAACTAAAAACATCGAACGCACCGAATGGTTGTTCGAAAAAATTACAGAAATCGGAGTCGATGAGATTACGCTGCTGCTTTGCCGGCATTCAGAACGCCGGCAGGTGCGACTCGACCGCCTCCGGAAAGTGCTGGTCTCGGCCATGAAGCAATCGCTGCAGGCTACCCTGCCGAAACTAAACGACCTTACGCCCTTTGAAAAGGTGGTGCATGAAGCCAACCAATCGGGCAAATACATAGCTTATTGCGATAGCGAAATAGCCGCGCACGAGTTGAAAGACCGTCTGAATAAATCGGAGGATACCTTGGTTTTGATCGGACCGGAAGGCGATTTTAGCCCCGAAGAAGCGGCTTTGGCTATGGAGAAGGGCTTTGTGCCGGTGAGTCTGGGCCCCAACCGCCTGCGAACAGAGACGGCAGGATTGGTAGCCGTGCATACCGTCAACCTACTCTGTTAATTTCGGATTTCGGACTTCGGATTTCGGATTTTTCCAGGATAAATCCGAAATCGCAAATCGCAAATCCGAAATCTCATCAGTCCCAGAGAAAACTTCTGCTTTGCTTGAGATAGCGACGAATATTAAGCCAGAACGCCGCAGCCAGGTAGATCAGGATGGGAGAGCCCAGCGCTACGAAAGTGATATAAATAAAATACAGCCGAACCCGCGAAGAAGCGATGCCCATCTTGTCACCAAGATAATTGCAGACCCCAAAGGCCGATCGTTCGAGTATATCTTTAACCCCATTCATATGCCGGTGATTTTGTGAACTCTACGTAAACAACAAAAAAGGCAAAGTGATTATTCTAAAGTATGAAAAATATAAAAAAAATAGCATTTCAGGTGTTTTTTGTTGCGCTAATCCTGTGTAGCGCGTGCCAGGACGGCGCCGAAAAACGCTATATTTTCCTGGGGCACCCCTACGACTGGCACGATGGCGCCCGGGTTGATCCGCGTCTGGAGCGGTTGGATTACAGCCGTTTCGACCAGATCTGGCTGGGGGGCGATGTGTGCAGCCGCACCACTGAACAGCCCCAGACACTGGTTTACCTCGACAGCCTCTTCGACCTCGACGCACCCAGTACCCATTGGGCATTGGGCAACCACGACGTGATGTTCGGCCACCCCGAGCGCCTCAGCCAAGCCACCGGCAGGCCTTCTTTTTATAGCACCTGGGTAGACGGCATGGTCGTATTGGTGCTCAATACCAACTTATTCTGGCCTTATCCAAGTCGGCCCGCGCAGGACAATTGCGAAGAAAAAAAAGCGCAACTCGATCTTATTCAACAAATTATCGACACCATCCAACAAGCATCCCACCTCGTCATCCTTCACCATTTTGGACTCTTCACCGAGCTCAAGCCCGCAAAAGACGCCGATGCGTTCAATCTGAACCCCGCCATCCTGCAGGCCACCTGTGATTCGGCTTCTTTTGTAACGCCCTGGCTATATCCGCGACTCACCAGCGTGCAAAACCGCGGCGTTCAGGTGGTGCTTATCGGGGGTGATTTTGGGATGCGGGCGAAAACCTACGCAGCTAAAACCGCTGAGGGGATATGGTTATTGGGCTCCGGCATCAACAATAGCGTGGATCGCCGTTACGCCCCCGAATACGTCACTACATTCGAGCCCGATAAAGTATTGATACTTACACACCGCCCCAAGCAGCGAAGTCTTGAATGGTTTTTTGCAGATCTGGATTCGCTGGTGGCATCAAATCCATTACTTATCTTTGCACTTCACTAAATTTTAAAAACATGAAATATTTGTCCACCCTGTCCATGATTGCCTTGTTTACCATGTTCCTGCTCTCAGCCTGTAAAAACGAAGGCGATGCCGGCAGTGATGCTGCCGTGCAGAACGCGACACCCGCCGCTCCTGCCGCCGATGGTACAGCGCCGACTCCTGCCGTTACGCCTCCCAATCAGGAGCCTGCGCAAAATGCAGCCGGCATTTGGCACTATACCTGTCCGAAGGGTTGTGAAGGCGGCGCCGGTATGGCCATCGCCTGCGCAAAATGCGGCACGACACTGGCACACAACCAGGGTTATCATGCGAATACCGAGCCAAACCTTACTGTGGGTGGTAACAACCAAACGACTCCTGCCGTCACGCCACCCGCGCAAGAGCCTGCGCAAAACGCCAAAGGCGTGTGGCACTATACGTGTTCAAAAGGCTGTGCAGGCGGTGCCGGCAGCGCTACCGCCTGTGCGACATGCGGCGCGACACTGGCACACAATGCGGCGTACCACCAGTAGCCGTGGGGAAATGAGAGAATGGCCACATTCTCTCATTTTCACATCTACTTCCCCCCCTTATCCACAAACTGTTCGTACGACATCGTTTTGAAGTGATCGCCACCGATAAACCGGAGTTCTTTCAGCATTGTTGCGGCATCTTTATAACCCGGGGAAATCGAAATGCGGTCTTGCTTTTCATCGAGATACACAAATGAGGGATAGCCCAGTTGGCCTTCCAGCAGCGAAACGGCCAATTCGTGCACACCGCGGCGGCCGTGGTTGGCTATAAATTTGAGCGTGTGCCCTTTATAAGCGATATTATCTTTTTGTTCGGCGTTAAACTTCACCGGATAATAATTTTCGGCCAGATAAGCGGCTACTTTGGGATCTGAAAACGTATTGGCGTCCATCTTTTTACACCAGCCGCACCAATCGGTATACACGTCGATAAACATCTTCTTCGGGTTTTTCTCGCTCAGTGCAACGGCCTCTTCAAACGTATACCACTTTAGCGGGTTTTCAGCTACGTCAACTGCGGGTTTGGCGGCGGGTACCGCAAAAGCATAGATACCAATGACAGCCAGAACAACGGCGGCACTTACCAGAACTTTTTTCATTTTCAGTTATTATGTTGATAATTAGCGAAAGCAAAAAGCAAATATACATGGCTGCCATTTACCATGCTGCCTGATTAAGAGAAATTTAACATGCCAAACGCCCTCAAAAAAATCGTCGTGGCCGTAGGAGGCTCCAGCGGCGCCATCTATGCCAAAGTCTTGCTCGACAAATTGCAGGCCATGCAAGGCCGGCTGGCCGACGTGGGCGTAGTGATGAGCGACAATGCCAAATTCAATTGGCGCTATGAACTGGAAAACGAGGACTATGCCGGCTATCCATTCAAATTTTATAGCACCCACGATTTCATGGCGCCCTTTGCGTCGGGCTCTGCGCAATACGACGCCATGATCGTCTGTCCTTGTTCGATGGGACTGCTGGGCCGCATTGCCTCCGGCGTATCTACCGACTTAACAACCCGCGCTGCCGACGTAATGCTCAAAGAACGCCGCCGTTTGATTTTGCTCGTGCGCGAAACGCCTTACAATCTCATCCATATTAATAATATGAAAACGATAACCGAGGCCGGCGGCATTATCTGCCCCGCCAGTCCGTCGTTTTACAGCAAACCCGCTACTTTTGAAGCACTGGCCGCCACGGTAGTCGATCGCGCGCTCGACCTGGCCGGGCTCAGCGTGAAGAGCTTTCGCTGGGGGGAGAATGAGGAATGAGCAGTCAGGTCTTAGCAGTCAGGTCTCAGCAGTCAGGTCTCAGCAGTCAGGTCTCAGCAGTCAGGTCTTAGCAGTCAGGTCAGAGAAGCTGAGTGCTAACTCAAAAGATCGTTTCCGATTCCAAATAAAAATCACAATACAGTTTCCATAATTTCATTTTTTTCCCAATAATTGTGTCTTGATCAGGCCGCATTTCATTTAGCATATCCGTTATAGTACAGATCAAAAAATAGCGACATACCCCCATTGAGCCAAATAAACTCCAATTGAACAGGCAACAAGCAAAGCCAATTTATTTACTAAAACCTATCTAAGCATGAAGTATTTTACGCTCAAAGCCAGTCTGTTAGCGATGGCTATGTGTTGGATTTCCTTCTCCGCCACAGCCCAGTTTATGGTGACCGGCAAGGTAAAGGATACCAACGATGAACCGCTGATCGGCGTATCGATCCTGGTAAAAGGGACCACGCGCGGAACGGTCAGCGATTTTGACGGCAGTTTCCGCATCGAAGCGCCGGGCACGGCTGCCAGTCTTGAATTTTCGTATACCGGCTTCCGCCAGGAATTGCAAGAGGTCTCGGCTACCAACAACAACATCGAGGTAGTCATGACCGAAGACATCACCAACCTGGAAGAAATTGTAGTAACCGGTCTGGCCTCCAGCATCAAGCGTTCTAACCTGGCCAACGCCGTATCAACGGTCTCCTCCAAGGAACTGACGGGTGTAACCACCCAGCAAACCATTGACGGGGCCTTGTATGGCAAGCTTACCGGCGTAAACATCGTACAAACCACCGGCGCTCCCGGCGGCGGTATCGCTATGCGTCTGCGCGGCGTATCTTCGCTTACCGGCAACAACCAGCCGCTCTTCATCATCGACGGCGTATACGTGAGCAACGCGGAAATCCCCAGCGGTTTGCGCTTCGCCTCCGGCGCCAACGCCGGCAATGAAGAAGGCGCCTCCAACCGTATCGCCGACCTCAACCCCGCCGATATCGAAAGCATCGAAGTACTCAAAGGCGCCTCTGCCGCCGCCATCTACGGTACCCGTGCCAACGCAGGCGTAGTGATTATCACAACCAAAAAAGGCGCATCGGGCCAAACGAAAGTAAGCCTCGAGCAAGACCTGGGTTTCAACTCAGCCATCAACCTCGTAGGCCGCCGCTCGTTCACTGCCGAACAGGTAGAAGCCGAATTTTCTGCCGCCGAACGCCAGAAATTTGAAGCAGCCCAGGCAGCAGGAAAGGTTTACGACTACGAAAAGGAAATTTATGGCGAAAAAGGCCTCATTTCCGATACGCGACTAAAAGTAGCGGGCGGTAATAACAAAACCACGTTTTTCGCCAGCGGCGCTTTCCGCAACGAAGACGGTATCATTAAATATACCGGCTACGACCGCCTCACCCTGCGCCTCAACCTTTCCCACGAGATCTCCGACAATCTGCGACTCACTACCAGCACGAATTATGTCAACAGCTACTCCAATCGCGGCTTCACCGGCAACGAAAACGAAGGCGGTTTGAGCTATGGCTACAACCTGGCATTTACCCGCGATTGGGTAGACCTCTTCCCCGATGAAAATGGCGTATATCCCGACAACCCCAACACGGCGGGTAACCCGATTTTCGTGCGCGACAAAACGAAAAACGAGGAACGCATCAACCGCATGATTCAGGGTATCAAACTGGACTGGACGGCGCTGCAACGCGACAATTACGCCCTGCGCTTCGCCCTCAACGGCGGTTTGGACTTCTTCCTCAACGAAACCTTCGTGTACGTGCCTGAAACCCACCAGGCCCAACGCAACAAAGACAACGGTTTTATCGGCGCCGGCAAAAACAAAGTGTATAACTACAACTACCAGGCTTTTGGCGTTTTCGACTACTATACGGGTAATAATATCAGCTTCAGCACGCAGGCCGGTATTTCGTACCTCAATTTTGAGCGCGACCTGGTATTTAACAAAACCACCCAGCTTATTCCCCTGCAAACCAACCTGACACAGGGCGGTACGCAGGAAATTACACAGCGCCTGGAATCGGAAGAAGAATTCGGTATCGTAGCGCAGGAAGAAGTCAATATCGACGATAAAATCATCCTGACGGCCGGCATTCGCCTCGACAAGTCGAGCCTCAACGGCGATCCCAACAAATACTTCGCCTTTCCGCGCGCATCGGTAGCCGTCAACATCGCCAACTTCGATTTCTGGAAAATCAATGCCATCAACCAGTTTAAGCTGCGCGCCGCCTACGGCCAAACGGGTAACAGCGCCGCCTTCGGCTCGCTGTTTACGTCTATGACGCCCACTAATATCAGCGGTACCTCAGGCTTTATCGTGAACACCCAGCAAGGCAACCCCGGCATCGAACCGGAAACCTCTACCGAATTGGAATTCGGGGCCGACTTCTCGATGTTCCAAAGCAAATTGGGCCTCGAAATCACTTACTACCAGCGCAACGTAGAAAACCTGCTCTACCAGCGTTCGCTGCCTACTTCATCCGGTTTTACCAACGAGATCCGCAACGACCTCGACCTGAAAAACAACGGCCTCGAAGTATCGCTGCAACTCAACCCGGTTCGCACTTCCAAAATCAACTGGACCAGCGGCGTGAATTTCTGGTTTAACCGCTCGGAAATTACCCGCCTGGGCATCAAAGGAGAAGGCGACGCCAATGACATTCCCAGCTTTGTACCGCCGGGCGTAGCCTTCGGCCTCGGTCTCGGCACCTTCTATATCGACGAAGGTTCTCCCATTACCAGCCTTTGGGGTAGCGGCCCCGTACAGGTAGGCGACGTAGAACCCGATTTCCAACTGGGTTGGTTCAACCAGCTTACCCTGATGAAAAATCTCGATTTCAACTTCCTGGTACACTGGAAACAGGGCGGCGACGTGCTCAACCTGACGCGCCTGCTTACCGACCTGGGCGCAACTACGCCGCGCGAATTTGGCAACTTGGAGGGTTTTATCGAAGACGCTTCTTATTTCCGCCTTCGCGAAATCGGTTTATTCTATACCATCCCGATGGGCGACAAGTTTTTGGAAAGCATTCGTCTGGGCGTTTCGGGCCGCAACCTGCTCACGTTGACCGACTACAGCAGCTACGATCCTGAAGTGTCTACCAAAGGCGGCGGCGGTTTGTCCAACTCGATTGAGGTAGCGCCTTTCCCGAGTGCAAAACAAGCTTATTTCCACCTTAGCTTGAATTTCTAAACCAAAACTGATTATCCATTATGAAATATATCAATCTTTCCATCCTTGCATTGCTGTTGTTGGCCATTCAAGCCTGTACCATTGACGACCAGGCGGATCCTAACGGCCCCAGCATCAATAGCGTGCTCAACAACGCTTCGCGCGCTGAGCTCAACCTGCTCGTCGCCGGCACCGAATCTGCTATGCGCGTAGGCTGGGACGGCTACGTGACCGCCACCGGCTCTATCGCCCGCGAGTTGTACCTTTTTGACGCCGACCCTCGCAATACCGAAGACCTGCTGGGCAAAGAAGGTACGGCACTTGACGCCAATACGTTTTACCTCACCGGCCCTTACAACACGCGCTACCGCGTAGTGAAAAACTGTAATCTGTTGCTGGGCGCACTTGACAATACCTCGTCGGTTTCTGAAGCGGAAAAAGACGGCTACCGCGCTTTTGCCAATACCATCAAAGGCCTGATGATGTTCCAGGTGCTCAATATGCTCAACGACAACGGCATACGCGTGGACGTGGCTGACCCCAAAAACCTGGGGCCCTTTGTCACAAAAGCAGAAGCCTTTACCGCTATTCGCGGCATCCTTGACGAAGGTTACGCCCAGCTCAACGGCGCCGACTTTGCCTTTTCGCTGTCGGAAGGATTTGCCGGTTTTGATTCACCCACCACTTTCGGCGAGTTTAACCGTGCCCTGGCCGCCAAGGTGGCCCTTTATGCCGGCGATAACGCTGCGGCACTGACGCATCTCAACAATTCTTTCTTCGACCTCAACGGCGACCTGAAAACGGGCCCCAAGCACGTATTCAGCACCTCTTCGGGCGATATCCTCAACCCGGTTTACAAAGCGCCGGGCCAAAGCGGCGACCAGATCATCGTGCACAACGATTATATCGCCGACGCCGAAGCCGGCGATGCACGCCTCCAGAAGTTCGGTCTGCGCTTGAATCCGACGAGCCAGGACGGCCTCAACGGTACCCACGAAACGCGGCTATATGGCTCTAACGTATCGCCTATCGATATCATCCGCAACGAAGAACTGATCCTGATCTACGCCGAAGCCAGCGCCCGCACCGACAAGGTGAACGACGCGCTCACAGCACTCAACCGCATCAGACTGGAGCATAACCTCAACCCCCTGCAGGGCACGCCAACTTCTGCTGCTCTGCTGGATGACGTTTTGTTCCAGCGCCGTTATTCGTTCTGGAGTGAAGGACAGTATATGTTTGACCTGCGCCGTTTCGGCCGCCTCAACGATACTTTCCTGCCCATCGACCGCCCCGGCGATATTATTCATACACAATTTCCTATTCCGCTTACGGAAGGACAATAACTAAGCTTATATCTTTGCAGGGCGTCTCACAAATCAGTTTGTGAGGCGCCCTGTTCATTACGCCACCTTTTTACCGACTTATGCGCGCTACACACATACAACTCATTGCCGACACCCTGCAATTGCCCAAACGAGGGATAGAACAAACGCTCCAATTGCTCAACGAAGGCGCCACGGTGCCTTTTATCGCCCGCTACCGCAAAGAAGCCACGGGCTCCCTCGACGAAATGCAAATCGCTGCTATCCAAAAAGAAGGCAAGCGGCTCGATGAACTTGAAAAACGCAAGGAGACGATCCTGCAAACGATTGCCGAACAAGGTAAACTCTCCGACGAGCTGAAACGGCGCATCGAAAACTGCTATAACACCACCGAACTGGAGGATATTTACCTCCCCTACCGGCCCAAACGCAAAACAAGAGCTTCGGTAGCCCGTGAGAAAGGCCTGGAGCCGCTGGCACAATTGATCTTTGAGCAGCAACGCAACGACCTGGAAGCCATGGCAAAACCCTATATCAACGACCAGGCGCCTACCCAGGATGACGCCCTCCAGGGCGCCCGCGATATCATCGCAGAATGGATCCACGAAGACGAAAACGCCCGCAATACGGTGCGCAGAGCTTTTCAAAAAGGCGCCGTCATTCATTCAAAAGTAGCCCGCGGCAAAGAAGAAGAAGGCGCCAAATACCGCGATTATTTTGAACACGAAGAACCGCTGGCAAAATGCCCCTCGCATCGCCTGCTGGCTATCCGGCGAGGAGAAGAAGAGGGCTTCCTGCGGGTCATTATCAGCCCTGACGACGACGAAACCATTGCCCAACTGGAGCGGCGCTTTGTAAAAGGAGGCGGCGCCTCGGCCCAGCAAGTCAAAGAAGCCCTGCGTGACGGCTACGAGCGTTTGTTGTCACCAGGCATCGAAACCGAATTCCGGCAGTCCTCCAAAGAACGCGCCGACAAAGAGGCTATCGAAGTGTTTGCACTCAACCTACAGCAATTGCTGCTCTCGGCCCCCCTGGGCCAACGCCGGGTACTGGGCATTGATCCCGGCTTCCGAACCGGCTGCAAGGTAGTTTGCCTCGACGAAAGCGGCCAGTTGCTACACAACGATACCATCTACCCGCATCCGCCCCAATCCGACGACTATTCGGCGCGGCGTACGCTGGAACACCTGGTCGACTACCACGGCATTGACGCTATTGCCGTAGGCAACGGCACCGCCGGCCGGGAAACCGAAGACTTTTGCCGCGGCATCTCATTTAGCCGGCCTGTCGATATTTTTATGGTAAATGAAGCCGGCGCTTCTATCTACTCCGCCTCCGAAATCGCCCGTGAGGAATTCCCCAACCACGATATCACCGTCAGAGGCGCCGTGTCTATCGGCCGCCGCCTCATGGATCCGCTGGCCGAATTGGTCAAAATTGATCCCAAATCAATTGGTGTGGGTCAATACCAACACGACGTAGGCCAATCTATGCTCAAAGAACGACTCGACCAGGTGGTAGAAAGTTGCGTAAACGCCGTGGGCGTCAACCTGAATACCGCCAGTAAACACCTGCTCACTTATATTTCCGGACTGGGCCCATCCCTGGCGCAAAACATTGTGGATTACCGCAGCGCCAACGGCCCTTTCCGCACCCGGGAATCGCTGAAGAAAGTGTCGCGGCTCGGCGACAAGGCATACGAGCAATGCGCGGGCTTCCTCCGCATCCGCCAGGCCGCCAATCCGCTCGACAATACGGGCGTACACCCCGAAAGCTACGCCGTTGTGGCGCGAATGGCCGCCGACCTGGGCTGCAAGGTGGAAGACCTACTCAGCCAACCCGAGCTGCGCAAAAAAATTGATCTGCCGAAATATGCGAGCGGACAGGTGGGTATGCCTACGCTGAAAGACATCATGAAAGAACTGGAAAAACCCGGCCTCGACCCCCGCGGCGAAGCCAAAGCGTTCCAATTTGCAGCTATAAAAAGTATTAACGACTTGTATCAGGGCATGGTACTTCCCGGCATCGTGACCAACATTACTAATTTCGGCGCTTTTGTGGATATCGGGATCAAGGAGAGCGGACTGGTACACATTTCCCAAATGGCAAACCGCTTTATCAAAAGCCCTTCAGAGGTGGTAAGTCTGCACCAGGAAGTGATGGTAAAAGTGATGGAGATCGATTTTCAGCGGCAGCGGGTGCAGTTGTCGATGAAGGATGTTTAGCGTTTAGGTCTTAGCGGTTAGGTCTCAGTTGCTTAGATCTAACCGCTAACTGCTAAGACCTAATTGCTGACTGCTATTTCTTATTATTCTTATAATCCCTAAACACAAACTCCCCCAGGCCGTGGAGGCTGCTGTAGAATGCCTTGCCGTTATTGGCGCGGGTAAACTGATCGACAAAGTGTACCAGATAGGGGTCTTGGGCGATCATAAACGTTGTGATGGGGATATTGAGTTTGCGGCACTGTGTGGCCAGATTGAGCGTACGGCTCACGATCTTGCGGTCGAGGCCGAAACTATTCTTGTAGTATTTCTTTCCTTTTTTAATACAGGTTGGTTTGCCGTCGGTAATCATAAACACCTGCTTATTGGGGTTTTTGCGGCGACGCAGGAGGTCCATGGCCAATTCGAGGCCGGCCACGGTATTGGTGTGATAGGGGCCTACCTGGAGGTAAGGCAGGTCTTTGATCTCTATTTGCCAGGCGTCGTTGCCGAAAACGATGATATCGAGCGTGTCCTTCGGGTAGCGGGTAGTGATGAGTTCTGACAGTGCCATGGCCACCCTTTTGGCGGGGGTAATGCGATCTTCGCCATAGAGGATCATCGAATGTGAGATATCGATCATCAGCACCGTACTGGTCTGGCTCTGGAAAAAAGTCTCATACACCTCCAGATCGTCGGGCGCCAGGGAGAACTCCTCGATGCCATGGTTGATCTGGGCGTTGCGCATAGTTTCGGCGAGTGCCAGGTTGTCGAGCGGATCGCCGAATTCAAAGGGTCGCACTTCGGAGGTAGATTCGTCGCCCCTGCCCGTTACCCTGGTGTTGTGGTTGCCCTGCTTAGTTTTCTTTATTTGGCCGAACACATCGTCGAGAGCTTTTTGCCGGAGGGCTATTTCCATTTTGGCGGCGGGCACAAACAACGGGTTCTGGGGATCTTGCTGGCGGATATAACCTTTGTCAATGAGGTCCTGGATAAAATCGGCCATGCCGTAATTTTCATCCGTCAGCTTGTATTCTTTATCGAGTTCGGTGAGCCAGGCCAGGGCTTCTGCCACGTCGCCGGAAGTATACAGGAGCAGTTCCTGAAACAACTTCAGCAACTTGTCGAAAGTAGCGCCCTCGTCTTGTCCGGGAATATATTCGGAAAATTTCCAGCCGATCATGCACTATAGATTTATCAGGCTAACTGGCAGCAATTTTTGATCAGATCGTCGTAATCGGGGCGGTCGGAAGCCAGTTTGTGAATAAAGGCGTCCTTGATTTCTCCATCCTGGATGACAAAAACGCCGGGCATCTGGAAGCCGTCGCCGAGTAGCGGGCCGACGCCGTGGCCCTGCATCACGCCGGAATTAAAACCCCTGATCCAGGAGTGCAATCCGAATAATTGGGTAAAGGTGCCTTTTGTAAGTCCAAAAGCGGCATAATAAGCGCACTCCGGGTCGCTTACGTGCACATTATCGTGCAGGTTATACCGGTTAAAATAACGTTCAGCCGTCTCGTCGTCGGTCATATGCACGAAAACGAGCTGAGTCCCCGTAGATTCAATATATTTTTTGCGTTTGGAAATATCATTTAGGGCTTCTCTGCAAAAGGTACACCCAAAATGACGTAGGAAGACCAATAACACGGGCTGCCTGGCCGATAGGGCAAGTACACTATCGCCTGTATTGGTTTTCATTTGTTCCAAAATTCCTATATCGATTTGCATACCGATCATAGTGACACAGTTTTTTGTGAACGGCCACAATTGGAACAGCGAATTATGTGGAAAAGTTTAATGATGTGCTGATGTGCTGATGTGCTGATGTGCTGATGTGCTGATGTGTTAATGTGCTGATGTGCTGATATTATTTATGTTAAAAATTAGCACATCAGCACATCAGCAAATTAGCACATCAACCTTGCAATTTGTCAAAAACCTCCATCACCTCTTTCACGTGGCCGGCAGAATCTTTGAGCAGAGCCATTTCCTGGTCGTTGAGTTGGAGTTCGAGGATCTGGCCGATACCGTTTTTATTGAGTTTGACGGGTACGCCGAGGAAAATATCCTTCATACCGTATTGTCCTTCGAGTTTGACGCAGCAGGGGAAGATGCGGTTTTCGTTGCGCACGATAGCTTCCACCATTTGAGCTGCGGCGGCGCCGGGGGCATACCAGGCGGAAGTGCCCATAAGCTTAACGAGTTCGCCGCCGCCGACTTTTGTGCGTTCAGCAATGGCGTCAAGTTTAGCAGCGTCGATCATCTCCGTCACCGGGATACCCGAAACGGTAGTGTAGCGAGGCAGCGGCACCATCGTATCGCCGTGGCCGCCGAGCAGCATGGCCTGGATGTCTTTGGGAGAAACCTGGAGCGCTTCGGCCAGGAAAGCGCGATAGCGGGCAGTGTCGAGGATGCCTGCCATGCCGAAAACGCGCGAAGAAGGAAGTCCCGAAGCTTTGTAGGCCGCGTAAGTCATCACGTCCAAAGGATTAGACACCACAATAATGATCGGGTTGGAAGAGTGTTCCATGATCTTCCGGGTCACCGTGGTCACGATATTGGCGTTGGTATTGATCAGGTCGTCGCGGCTCATGCCCGGTTTGCGGGGCACGCCGGCAGTGATCACCACGATATCGGAATTTGCGGTTTCTTTGTAGTCGTCGGTGCCGCGCAAGTACGTGCTATAATTATCGATGGGGGCCTGTTGCCACATATCGAGGGCCTTACCACGGGCCATATCGCCGGCGATATCGACAAGTACCACTTCGTTGACCAGGTCTTTGTGTGCAAGCACATTGGCTACTGTAGCACCTACGTTGCCTGCGCCGCCTACTACCGTTATCTTGCTCATATCTATGTATTTTGGTTTGGTTTGTAATGGCTGGATAGCTTAAAAACGCCGCAAAATTAGGCATTTTTTCGGGCTTTGTATATGAACCGACGAAAGATTTGCCCCCGGCTTAAACTTTATACACAGTTAGAATTGTTATCTTTGTCGGGTTTTTTAACGTATTTTATTCTTGACAACAAATCGCCTTCAAATGTTTCGTACAGTCTACACTTTCATTTTATTAATCGCATTACAAGCAGCTACATTTGCTCAAACCTACAGACCCGTCTGCGGTACTTCGCAAGAAGACCTGGGAATTATCTCGCAACGACTCCAACAACACCTGGCCGACATCAGGAACAATCCGGCCACGCTGGAAGAAAGAACGATCAAGTACGTACCCCTTACTTTCCACCTGGTGGCCAAAAGCGACGGCACAGGTCGCATTAACGAAAAAGACGTGTACGACCAACTGTGCGCCCTAAATACCGATTATGCCGATATGGAAATTCAGTTTTACATCAAAAAACTGAATTACATCAATAACACGACTGTATTCCAAACCCACGCCAACGCATTCGGATTCATGCAATTCCAGCGCGACCTGGGTTCTATTAATATCTGGGTAGTAGAAGACGCTACGCCCGCCGGCGACGGCCTGGGCACTACGCTGGGTTATTACACCGCCAATTTTGACTGGCTGGTGGTGCGCAAAGACGAAATCAACGATCAGACTTCTACCCTGCCCCACGAAATTGGCCATTATTTTTCACTCGACCACCCCTTCAACGGTTGGGATTTCGATCCCTACGACCCCGCCGTCCACGGCACCCCCGCCCCGGCCATTTCTCCCGGCGGCGTGGCTACTGAGCGTCAGGACGGCTCGAACTGTGCAACTGCCGGCGATTTTCTGTGCGATACCGCCCCCGACTACAACCTCGGCTTTGGCTGGTCGAATTGCAATTATACCGGTGGCGCTAAAGACCCCATGAACGTAACCATCAATCCCGATGAAAAATTGTTTATGGGCTACTTCCTCAACTGCCCGCGCAATGAGTATTATTTCAGTACGCAACAAAAAGAGGTCATGCAGCAGGACCTGGCCGGCCGTCTCGTACTTTCTTCCGGCAACCCCCGCCGTATCGTACTCGGCACGAATATCAATACGACAGTGATCAATGAAGTACCCCAGCTGGTATCGCCTATCGATAGCGCGTTAACGCCCGGCTATAATGCCGTGGTGGTGAATTGGAACGGCGTAACCGGCGCAGACTCTTATATTCTGCAGGTGTCGCGCTTATTCAACTTTTCTATCCTGACTACAGAGGAATTGGTGTACGGCACTTCGCAAGTACTTAACAACCTTCAATCGGACAAGATATACTTCTGGCGTGTGAAGCCACAAAATAACTACTATGCCTGTGCGCCGTTTACGCCCACAGAAGCATTCCGCACCAGCACAACTGTAGGCGCCGATGACATCAGCTCTGTCAACGACTGGGCGGTAATGCCCAATCCCACCGACGGACAGACTGATTTGTTCGTTCGCCTCCAGGTCAACGCGCCGTTTGAAGGCCGACTGATGCTGCTCAACGCCACCGGCCAGATCGTGCAACAACAAGCTGCCCAGCGCTTTGAAGCAGGCGAGCAAAATATGCAAATTCCTATCGGCAACCTCCAGGCAGGCGTCTATATCGTTTCGCTGCAAACCCAGGAAGGCCGTTTGAATAAGCGGATTGTGGTTACGCAATAAAGGGTTGTCAGTTGTCAGTTGTCCGTTCTCTGTTGTCCGTTCATTGATCTTTGTTAGTTATAGTATAACTGATAACCGACAACCGATAACCGATAACCGATAACCGATAACCGACAACCGACAACCGACAACCCACAACCTCTCTCTCTTTCATAATCTCTGTTTAACACCATGAAAAAACAGCTACTCGCGCTCTTGTTCTTTTTGGCCGGCTCCTCGGCTATTTTTGCACAAACTGCACCCAAACCTTGCGCTACGCCCCCGGTAAAATCCGAATGGCTAAAGCGCTACCAACAAAATCCAGCGGCTTTTCCGAAAAGCAATGAACGGATGTACGTCGATATGACTATCCATATTATGGGTAATGACGACGGACAGGGATATTATTCTATCGCAAAAACCCTTAACGCGTTTTGCGAATTGAATGAAGATTTCGAACAGGCTGATATTCAATTTATTTTAAAAGATATTTTATACCACGACGCAACCGCATTTTACAGCCACCAGGAATTTGAGCCCGGTTATGAAATGATGTATACTTACAATGTACCTAATACGCTCAATTGTTATATCGTGGAAGATCCTGCCGGCGCCTGTGGTTATTCGATTTATGGGGTAGGCATAGCGCTGAAACAAACCTGTATCAATCCGGGCGATAATACCTGGGCACACGAAGCGGGCCACGCCCTTTCGCTGCCGCACCCCTTCTACGGCTGGGAAGGTTACGATCACAACTACAACCTGCCTGCGCCGGCTTATGTTTCTGGTGAAGAAGTGGAGCGCACAGACGGCACCAACTGCCAGAATGCCGGCGACGGCTTTTGTGATACGGCGCCCGATTACCTCAATTACCGTTGGGGCTGTAATAACAACAGCTATAGCACCACTTCCCAAAAAGATCCCGACGGGGTTTCGTTTTACTCTGATGGCAGCCTGTATATGTCTTATTCTCTGGATGGTTGCAGTTACCGGTTTTCCGACGACCAAATTGCCGCCATGCGCGCCAACCTGCTCGACGACAACGAAGACCTGATGAGCGAAACGCAACCCGGCGAACCCATCACCGACGATATCGTACTGGCGGCTATTACTCCTGCACAAGGCGGTTCAGCCCCCGATCCCACTGCCGTGACGCTACAATGGGAACCGATTCCCAATGCTACGCACTACGTGGTGCAACTCAATCCGTTTTCATTTTTCAGCGTGGTAGTCAACCAGTTTATTGTAGAGGGCACCTCGCTTACGGTCAGCAACCTGCTGGCTAACCGCACTTACCACTGGCGCGTGCGTCCTTTTAATAATATATATACCTGTGCGCCATTTTCTAATGCACAGCAATTTACCACCGGCAGCGTAACCGGCGCTTTCGACCTAAACGACGACCAGGCGCTGAACGTATATCCCAACCCCATCGGCAAAGGACAAATATTGCATTTGCGCGCAAGCGAAATGATGCAGGGACCGGCGCTTTTTACGCTGACAACTGTTACAGGTAGCAAGGTTTGGAGCTCCACCCCTACCCTGGTAAAAGGCGACCAGGAAATCGAGATAGACACCGAAAAACTGTCGGCCGGCGCTTATGTACTGCGCGTCATACAGGACGGCAACCAGTGGCAGACCATACTCATTATTCAAAAATAGTCTTCTATGACTCGTTTAGCGGTTTGTATCAGTCTCGTGTTATTCTTCTTTAGCGCCGCGCAGGCGCAAGATGGGCAGGCGCCGAACCCATGCGGTACCCAAATGGGTCGCAATACCTGGCTCAAGCGCTACCAACAGGCGCCCGAAACGTTCCCCAAAAGCAATACTACTCTATACGTGCCGCTTACGATACACTTGCTGGGCGCCGATAGCGGCCAGGGCTATTTTTCAGTAGCCAGGCTGCTCGACGCTTTTTGCACCCTCAACAGCGATTATGAGGATGCCGATATCAGGTATTATATCGAGGGAGATATCCTGTACCTGGCCAATTCATTCTGGAATTCTCATCCCGACGTGCTCGACGGCGCTGCAATGATGTTTGAAAACAATGTGGCCAATACCATCAACTGCTATTTTTTGGCCGACCCGGCCGGCAATTGCGGTTATAACCTGCCCTATGCCGGCATAGCGCTCAGAAAAGATTGCTCTGATGCAGCCGACCATACCTGGGCTCACGAACTCGGCCACGCCCTGTCGATACCCCACCCGTTTATCGGCTGGGAAAACGGCGGCAGCTACGGCAATCCGCCCCACAACTATAATAACCCCGCCCCACCTTTTGTAACCTACGATTACACCTATTTTAAAGATACGCTGATCATCGATACGCTGATTATCGATACGGCTTACGTAGAATTAGTCGACGGCAGCAATTGCACATTCGCTGCCGACGGCTTCTGCGATACTTCGCCCGACTACCTGGCCAACCGTTGGGATTGCAATGCCAACTCGGAAAGCACGACCCAGCAAACCGACCCGCTGGGGGTGCAATTTCGCTCCGATGGCACGCTGATCATGTCGTACAGCGACGATGCCTGCGCCAACCGCTTTTCGCCCGAACAAATCGCCGCTATGCGCGCCAATCTACTGGACGAAAAACCGCACTTGCTTTACAACCAAACGGCTGAAGCGCCAGTGAGCGGAACCCCCGTACTCCTCCAGCCCGCCAACGCCGAAAACGTGCCTTCCAATCAGGTAGAACTCCAATGGCAAGGCGCGCAAAACGCCACCCACTACCTGGTACAGGTTAGCCGTCTCACTACCTTTCCAGGTGGCATTACGCTGGAATACGTAGTGACAGACACTCTCATCACGTTGCCCGAACTGGATGTAAATAAAACGTATTATTGGCGGGTAAGGCCTTTCAACAGGCAATACCACTGCACGGAGTTCACGGCCTATCGTTCTTTTCATACCGAAGAGGTAACTTCCGTAGGCTCTTTATCGGCTGTAGAATCGTTAAAGGTGGCGCCCAACATCCTTACAGCCGGGCAACCCGCGGTACTTCACGCTGAAGTCTCTCAGCAAAAGACACTTCAGGTTATGCTTGTCTCAGCAGAAGGCCGCCTATTACTTCATACGACCATTGAAATGGTTCCCGGCAACAACCGGGCCGAAGTAGCCCTTCCGGCAACGCTGTCGAGTGGACTTTACCTGCTGCAAATCAAAGACGAGGCCGGTGGGGTCTATCAAGAAAAATTGTCAGTTGTCAATTAATATTACCTATGAGTGCTTCCCAAGGCGTTTGGCAGCCGCCCACCTGGAAAAATCAAAATATCCGTTTACTGCTTTTTGCCCCAATGGTTGCGCTATAATACTTGCCAAAGCAGCTTCAAAAGCAGCAAAATGAGGCAGTCTGCTTTTTTCATCGGGCGCAGCAATCAATTTGCGCAAAAGCTGAAGAAATGATTTTTCAAGCTCGTACAGCCGCTCATTGCTGCGCAAATGGTAATACGCATTGCGGAGCATATATTCGAGATGGGTGTAATGCCCTAGCTCGTATTGAGAGATCAAATACAATAGTTTCATAAAGGCCGTCAAATCAGGCGTAATACCCGAATCGATTTCTAGTTCATACCTTGATATCCAAGCCAACGCCTGGTCATAACAGCCTATGCAGCATAAAAAGTTAGCAGCGTAGAAAACACTCCCACATAAGCGCCTTTGCTGCAGTTTGTCTTTATACTTGAAAATGCCAAGATCCAGGTCGTGGATGAGCCGCAGGCCGGTGTCTTTATCCGGCTTCTTACATTGGTACATCAAGGCCAGCAAGTGATAACTTTCAAACTGGGCGATACGCAGGGATTCCGATTTTGCCGGAATATGTTGCAACTTATTAAGTAGAGACGGCGCTTCTTCCAGTATATTAAACGACAAACAGTTACTGAGGTAGTTATGTAATGCAACCAGGTAGTCTTTGGTTTGACGGGTGATAAGAGTAGGCGTAGACTCGTAGATGGCCAGTAATTCACGTTGAAGGGCAAAAGAGGCCTCGTCATTTCCCAGGAGGTGATAACAAATCAATTTGATATTGTAAATGTAAATTTGCGCTTTAAATGAACTCGCTTCTTGAGGCGCTGCCAACAGCGGATGAGACAGCACTTCCTCTAAAACAAAGGCCTCTCGTTGTTGCCTCAACACCCCGTCGGCAGCTTGCTGGTCGAGCGTTATCCAACCCAAACGCCATAATTCAGCAAAATTTTCTTGCTTGCGCAACATTTCCCTGATCTCTTCATATAGCGTTTCTCTTCTTCTCGCCCGTTCCGACGAGGGTAGCGTTTTTAATTGGTTGGCAAACATCAAATCGATTTCGATGACCTGCGAAAACATTTCCTCCCCGATGGCTAATTGCCGAGCCTGCTCAAGAAATTTATTACCCAATGCAAACAGTCGTTTTTCAAAACAAATCCGGGCATTGGCCAAAAGTTCTGCTATGTTGACGTCCACGTCGTCGTGGCTCTCTCTGAAATTGCGCAAAGCCCGTAAAACCGCCCCCGTCAGATAACGCTTCAATACGGGTAGTCGATGTATCCATTTTTCCGTTTGATAACGCTTTTTGAGTTTCTTTTCATCATAATCAGCCTGGCTATCTATCGCATCGAAAAGCGACAAATAGTCCAAATTAGCCGTGTTGCCATAACGGCGCGAAAACTTTTTGAAATATGCCTTTTCTGCTTGGGTCATCGATTTTATTAAAATAAATAAATCGGGTTGTTTTTTCATTGAAATATTAATAATTTTTAAATTAAAAAATTGACTTTTAATATAATAGATTACAATTATACAATTTTGAAATGATATAATATTGTTTTTTTTTGATTGCTTGCTCCTCAATCCCCCCTCATCTTTGCGACATCACCAGCAAAAATAATTTTCAACCAAAAAAGTAATTCAGTCATGAATATTTCAAAAAAACGAATTGCCGGCGTTATCGCCATGTTCTTTGTGATAAGTATTGCCCAGGCACAATTCAGCCAGTTGCTCAAGGATGCCAAACAAACCAAAAAAGAAGCAGAACAAGCCGTCAACGAAGTAAAAAAGACAACTGGTAGCGGAGCAAAAACAGCAGGGAACGCAACTGCCGAAAAAAGCGAAAAAACGGGGAATGGCCGCGATTGGTATATCAGTAAGGCAGGGTCGGGCAAGGAGGGCACCCGTGAAAAACCGGCGAAAGAAATCGGCGCTATCGCCGATCAACTCAAGCCAGGCGACGTAATACACATAGCCGGCGGCGAATATAAAGGAAAAATGGATGCCGGCTCCGACTTGCTGACCGTTCCGGTGAGTATCATCGGTGGCTACAGTGCCGATTTCAGCAGTCGCGACCCTTGGGGCAAAACCCCCACGTTATTGAGCGGCACAAATGAATATATGAAAAGCTCCGAACCCCGCCTAATCTACCGGCTCGAAAAAACGTTCAAAACATGGTCGGGTGAAATAATTATCGACGGCCTGGTAATCGACCACGGCCCCCGCAACCAATACGTCACACCCGAAGAGTTGGCTATCAAAAGAAAAGCTACCCCGGAAAAAGGTTTTAATCCCAGCCCGGAATACGGAGGCATTGACATAAAAGCGGGGGAAGGCATTCACATTGCAATTCGCAATTGTATAGTAATGAATACGGCCCCAACAGAAGGCGCAGTTGAAGTTCAGGTCGGAAAAAATGCCCAGGTATTAATAGAAAATAACCTGATCATCAACAACACAGGAGAAGGCATTTATTGTAAAACAGCTTGGCAAAGCGACGCCGGCGCCCCACAATTTCAGGTGCGCAACAATTCTATATTATTCACATGGAAGCACGATGCCATTGCCACTTATGGCGGCAACAGCCTGAAATTGGATACCCGCGTTGTCGTAACGGCAGAAAATAATGTATTTGCCTTTGGCGATTACGGCGGAGTAGACAACATCAAAAACTGCAAGCAACTTACTTTAAAAGGCAATTTATTCGTAGGGCATCGCAAATACGACTACCGGGAGGTGAACGACGGTATGTCCGTAGCAGATATGGCCGATTACGCATCGTGTACCCAAAGCGACAATTTCAGCACGCTGATTAAACCCCAGGTAAGCCGCAATTGGGCTGAACGCTACGCCAATCGCCAGGAGATCAGCCGCGAACAGGTGGACGCGTCCGTCAAGGTCTCCAATTCGGCGGCAAACCAGGTGCGCAGTATGTTTGGATTGCCCTTGCAAGGCAGCAGCGTAAAAACAGATGCGGAAGTATGGCTGCACCGCTTATCAGTTGAAGACGCCATCAGGGTCGGCATTCAATCATTTGAAGGCAAAGGTTGTAGCCGTCCCAATCTATAATCGGCTCCGTTATTTTATCGCAAGCTCAGGGGGGAAATGGGTTAATAGCCTGTTCCCCCCTTTTTTTTTTCAGGCCGAATCTGTCCATCGGACTTGAGTTATTAACCCTTTGGGCGTACTTTTATCCCTTGTAATTACCACATTCTCTATGCAAATTCTCATTGCCTGCGATAGTTTCAAAGATGCATTACCTGCATTTGACGTGTGCCGGGCTATTCAGAGGGGGATCGAGATGGGTTTACCGAAAGCAAAATGCCGGATATTCCCAATGTCCGACGGTGGCGAAGGGCTGATAGATATACTAACTTATCATTTGGGATTGGAACAGGTAGCTGTGGATGTTTGCGATCCATTATTTCGCAAAACCAAAGCGCATTACAACATAAACCGGAACAACGGCATCGCTTTCATCGAAATGGCCCAGGCAGCCGGATTAGAGCTGCTGACGCCCCCCGAGCGGAACCCGATGTTTACTACTACTTATGGCGTGGGCGAGTTGATACTGCATGCCATCGATAACGGTGCAAAGAAAATTGTAGTCGGCTTAGGCGGTTCAGCCACCAACGACGGCGGCATAGGTATGGCCGACGCCTTGGGGTTTCAGTTCATAGACAGCAAAGGCAATAAACTAAAGCCAGTCGGAGAAAACCTGCAGCTTATTGATCGCATTATCCCCAGCCCGCGCGATTTTCAGGAGCTGAGCTTCGAAGCCATGAGCGATGTTTACAACCCGCTGATAGGCCCCAGCGGCGCTGCCTACACTTACGGGCCGCAGAAAGGCGCTTCTGCATCCGATGTGGCCCGGCTCGACGAGGGACTGCGACACCTCATGAAACTTGCAGGCAAAAATCCCTCTAAGGTACAACCGCCCGGCTACGGCGCCGCCGGCGGATTGGGCTTTGGCGTCGCCCATTTTTTGGGTGCAAATTTGAGAAGCGGCATCGACATGTTGATGGACATGACCGGATTCGATGATCAACTCGACTGGGCTGACATTATCCTCACCGGTGAAGGCCGCATAGATAATCAAACAGCCAGTGGCAAACTCATCAGCGGTATTGCCATGCGAAAAAGACGCAACAATAAACCTCTCATCGCTTTTTGCGGCGCCATAGACGAATTCCCCGAAGCGCTATTCAACCAGGGCCTGACCGCCTTTTTTCCTGTCAACCCGAAACTCTGTACGCTCGAAGAGGCGCTTGCCGACACAAGGCATAATCTCACAACAACGGCTTTCAATGTAGCGAGCATTATTGATGTTTGATGTCACCATGTCACCACCGAGGCGGTGAACGGTAAACGTTCACCCTACGTAGCCGTCACCTTGTCACCTTGTCACCCAAATATTTGTTAAAATTTTATAATTTCGTCGCAACTACACAATGGATAGAGGGGTATAAAGAGTTATTAGGTTTGCCCGAAATAATATTAACAAAACAAACAGAGCCACGATGAACAAACATTCGGCCTTTTTGCTGATAGCCACACTATGGACAAGCGTGCTGGCTGCACAGCAAACAACCATCTACACCGAAGCCAACCGGGCTTTTAAACGAGGCGCCGACTTCCAGGAGCAGGGCTTGCTGGGTCAGGCGCAAGATGAATTCAAAACCACACTCGACCTGTTACAACCGGTTAACGAACCCGAAGCCGATATGCTTCGCACCAAGGCGGAATTTAACTACGCCAAATGCGCCGTGCAACGCAAGCTGCCCGAGGGAGAAAAGCTGATCCTCGATTTTATCAGAAAACACTCCCCCGACCCGCTTGCCGGCGAAGCATTGATAGAAGTTGCCAACTATTACTACAATTCCGGCGACTACGAAAAAGCCATCACCTATTACGCTCAGGTACCCACTTCAGGTATGAGCAAGGAAAAACGCGCCGAAGCGCGCTTCCGCATGGGGTACGCCTTTTTTGTGCAAAAACAATTTGGCAAAGCCAAAAATAATTTCAAAGAAATCACCAACATCGAAGGCGATTACTACTACCCTTCCAATTATTATCTGGGCTTGTGTTATTTCTTTGAAGGCGACTACAACGGCGCGCTAAAACATCTGCGTATCGTTGAAAAAACGCCTAAATACAAGCCCCATATCCCCTATTATCTAACGCAAATCTATTTTGCCGAAAGGCGCTACGACGAATTGATAGCCTACGCAGAGCCCCGGCTCAACGAAAGAGACGTGCGCAACGACAAGGAAATCAGGCAATTAGTCGGACAAGCTTATTTTGAAAAAGGCGAATACGCCAAAGCCCTGCCCCACCTCGAATCGTATGCCGAACGCACAGGCAAACTGCGCGAAGAAGAATTTTACCAGCTCGGCTTTGCCCAATACAAAACAGGCAACTATCGCAAAGCGATTCAGAGCTTCAACGAACTAAGCGGCGTGGATTCGCCCATGGGCCAATCGGCCAACTTCTACCTCGCCGATTGCTACCTGAAATCAGGCCAAAAAGCCTCCGCGCGCACCGCCTTCGGCAACGCCAAACGCCTCAGCTTCGACGCAGAAATCAAAGAAGACGCCTTGTTTAACTACGCCAAGCTGTCGTACGAACTCAAAGACCCCCGCGAAGCAATCACTTCCCTGCAGGATATCACACCCAAATCGAAATATTATCTCGAAGCCCAGGCATTGATGGGTGAAATATTTTTGAGCTACCGCGACTACAAGCAAGCGCTTGAGATCCTGGACAAACTGCCCAACAAAACCCCGCAAATCCAGGAAAGCTACCAGAAAGTAGCCTACTTCCGCGGTCTTCAACTTCTGCAGGAAGAAAAAAACAAAGAAGCCAAAACGCATTTTGATAAATCACTACAATACCCCGTCGACGCCCGTATCAAAGCGCTGGCCACCTATTGGCAGGCCGATATCGCGCATCGCGACGGGCAATACGACAACAGTATCCGCCTCATGAGCCAGTTTCTTACCCTGGCCAAAACGGTTAACAAATTGCCCGACGAGTCTTCGCTGTTTACCGGCAATTACCTGCAAGGGTATAATTATCTCAAACTAAAAAACTATACCTCTGCTTTGGGCTTTTTCAAAGAAGCCGTGGCCGGCATCAACCGCAACCGCAGCTTTATTGCCAGCGATAACGTAAAAAACAAAGTACTCGGCGACGCGACGATGCGGGCGGGCGACTGCCACTTTAAGCGCAACCAGTATAATGAAGCCCTCACTTATTACGACGAAGCCATTACCCGTCGTTATTCCGGCTTTGTATATGCCGTCTATCAAAAAGCGCTCATCGAAGGATTGCACGGCCGCACCACCGATAAAATCCTCGCCCTGGAGCGCATCCCCCAGGAATTCCCCGAATCGGAATACGCTGACGACGCCCTGCTCCAACTCGGTATCACTTACCAGGAAATCGGCCAGCTCAACAAAGCCGTCACGCCGCTTAAAGAACTGGTCAACAAATACCGCACCAAGTCAGATCTCATCAACCAGGGTTATCTGCAACTCGGCCTTATTACCTACAACCAGGGCAACCCCGAAACGGCTATTAATTATTACAAACAGGTTTTCAACAACAACCCCGACCCCGACGAGGCCAGGCTTGCACTGGCCGCTCTCGAAGAGATCTACGTGCGCGACCTGGGCCGCGCCGACGACTACTTTGCCTTCCTCGAAACAGTGCCAGGCTACAAAGTAGACAACGTGGCCAAAGACTCTATCAACTTCAAAGCCGCCGAATCGCAATACCTCAACGGCAATTACCAGCGTGCAATCGAAGGATATACCGATTATATCCGCAAATTTCCGAAAGGACAAGATATCCTCACCGCCTACTACCACCGCGGTGAATCTTACAGCGTACTTAAGCAATACAGCCCGGCGCTGGCAGATTACGAATACGTGGTGGGCAGAGGACAAAGCCGTTTTTATGTTAAAGCCTTGGAAAAGGCGGCTATTATAGCCTACAACCACGAACAAAACTTCACAAAGTCGTACGATTTCTATACTAAACTCGAAGCGGCAGCCACCAATGAAGACATGCGCTTCGAAGCGCAACTGGGCGCCCTGCGCAGCGCATATCGCGGCAACAATACACAGGCGGTATACACCCTGGCGTCAAAAGTGGCCAATAGCCCAAATGCTTCGGAAGCGCAGAAGGCCACCGCCAACTTCTACCTCGGCAAGATTGCCTACGAGCGCAAAGAATACGACAACGCACTGCGCTACCTCAATCAGGTAGTGGCCATGAGCGACAACGAGCAAACCGCCGAATCGCGCTACCTCATCGCCAGCATCTACTACCAGAAACGCGATTTGGAAAGGGCCCAGGAGTTGTGTATCAATTCCAATAAAGAAAGTTCGGCTTACCCCTATTGGGTAGCCAAAAGCGTCATCCTGTTGTCGGATATTTTGTCGGAAAAGGGCGACCTGTACAACGCCCGCGCAGCCCTGGAAGCGCTGCTAGACAATTATGACGAAGACCCGACGGTGGTGAGCGAAGCGCAAACCAAACTCAATGCCATCAACAACCAGATCAACAAGTCGAGCCGCCTCAATAGCGAACGCGACTCGGGTAAGCTCGATCTTATCGACGGCAATTAACACGCTTGGCGCTTTGTCTTTATTAACACACAACAAAACCGACCACAATGAATTGGCTCAATAAAACGGCATATATTTTCTTTTTTTCGGCGTTATTTTGCGGCACGATAGCCGCACAGGGCGGCCTGCCTACCGAAACGGTGGACGTCATCAAAAACTTTGATGCCCGCCTGGCCGACGCTGAGCGCGTGCAATTAAAACCGGAATTGCCTGCCCTCGATACTACTACCAAGCGACAGGCATACAATATCACGGCCAAAACCCTGCGGGTGGAATACCTGCCGCCCAAAATCAGACCCTTGTCGATGAAAGGCGACGACGTACCCAAAGGTTATAAAGGTTTCGCCCGCCTCGGCGCAGGCCTGCCCGGCGCATTTTACGGGGAAGGCTCCTATCATGTGTTTGCCAATAAACAATTTGATCTGGGAATAAACCTGTTGCACCACTCGGCCAATAACTCCAATAATATCGAAAACCAGCGCTTCAGCAATAACCACGCCGGACTCGATGCCACCTACTTCTTTGAACAGGGCTTTGCCATCAACGGCAAACTGGGCTATACCCGCGATGTGGTGCATTTTTACGGCTACAACGACCTCAACGAAGAATTGGATACGGCCCTGTTTTCTTTTGAACCGGAAGATATCAGGCAGCGCTTTTCCATCTTCGATGTAAGCGCCAAATTGTTTAACGGCGAACGCACCGCTGCCGATTTTAATTACAATGTCGGCTTCGACCTGTACAATTTGCAGGATAGCTACTCGGCCCGTGAAAACGGCTTTGACCTGCGCCTCGAAGCTACCAAGTGGTTTAATGAACAAAACGACCTGCGCGTGGGCTTGCGCACCGACTTCACCTCTTTTAAGGATACCGCCAAGCAATCGCTCAACAACTTTTACCTCACCCCCAGCTTTACCATCCATGGTGAACGGTTTAAAGTAAAATTGGGCGCCGTAGTGGCCTCCCACGAAGACGAATTTTCGTTTTTTCCGGATGTCGAAGCCAGCGCAAATATAGTAGAAGGCGTGGTGGGGATTTTTGTCGGCGCAGAAGGTAACTTGCAAAAAAATACGTTCCGCTCGCTGAGTACGTATAATCCTTTTATCTCATCGCGTATCGAGGTGGCCAATACCAAATATTACCACTTTTATGGCGGACTTAAAGGCGAGATTTCAGGTATCGGCTATAACGCCCAGGTTGGCTACAAATCGGCCGACGACCTGGCCCTGTTCCTCCTCAACGGCCAGAATGATTCTATCGCCCGCTTTGACGTATTGTACGATACGGTCAATATCGTGAATATCAAGGCATCGGTTTCGGCGCCACTTTTTAAAGGATTTGAGCTCTTAGGCTCTGTCAGCCAAAATATTTATTCGCCCAAAAACGAAGAAAAGGCCTGGCATTTGCCCGCACTCACCGTGAATGTAGGCGCAAAATACCGCTCCGACGACAACAAACTGATGGTGAAAGGCGATTTCTTCCTCGAAAATGGGGTGCCCTATCTCGATAGCAATGGCGAAGCCCAAAATCTCAACGCCCTGTTCGATATCAGCCTGGGCGCCGAGTATTATATTTCTAAAAATTTCGGGTTGTTTATGCAGCTCAATAATCTCGCAAATAATAAACGCCAGCGCTGGCAGCGCTACCCGGTGTACGGGCTTAATGCGCTGTTCGGCATTACGGCGCGGTTCTAGCTATTTGCAGTTAGGGCTTAGGGCTTAGCGCTAAGAGCTAAGCCCTAAGCCCTAACTGCTAAAAATTCCGCCATACGCTTGCATATTGCCCTATATTATTATATATTTAAGCCAACTTGAAATGTATGTAAACACATCAAGAAAAGATGGTATTCCCCGGTAGAGGGGTTTTCTTAACCAAAATCAATGGCTTATGAATCTCACTTTCGATGAGCTGCGAGACATCAAGCACAAGTTGCCTACGGGCAGCGTAAATCGTATTGCCAAAGAGCTGCAAATAGATGAGCAGACCGTACGCAATTACTTCGGCGCTCATAAATTTGGCGAAGGCGATACAGGCAATCACCTCCAGCCCGGCCCTAATGGCGGCATAGTCCATATCGATGACACCCGTATTTTAGACCTTGCACTCAGAATTATCAAGGAATCCGCGCAAAAGTAAAAAAACAAGACTATTGGACTATTGGACTATTGGACTTCTGGACTGTTGCCACTCAAGATCCAATAGTCCAACAGTCTGAAAGTCCAACAGTCCTCCCTTCATATATTCAGATAAAACTCCCCCGTCAGCCTCCGATACTCCTCCGTCCACTCGTTATTGTCTCCAATTAAGATTACCAGCTTATCGATTTGAGTGCCTTTTTGTTGATTTTTCTCAAATTGCATGAGCAATCGCTCTATGGGTTTACCGGTTTTAGAATGCACTTCTGTTACCCTGGTGCAATACATATGGTAGCTGGTTGCCAATTCTTGAAAACGCAGTCCTTCGATGTAGGGCAATACAAGGCAAAAACGCCCCTGATCACTTAACAGGTTGCGCACCGCGCCCAGCAAATCGCTGTGCGGCAATTTCACCGTATGGCGCACGCTATTGCGCGCTTGACTATAGGAAAAAACGCCGCCGGTAAAAAATGGCGGATTACTTACAATCAGGTCGTAATTTTCAACGGAAGGCGCAGCGGCATAATCCTGAATAGCCGCGTGAAATACCTGCATCCGCGAGGCCCAGGGAGCGGCCCGCATATTATCAGCGGCCTGTTCATAGGCCATAACATCAATTTCCACACCGTGTACCAGCATCTGAGGGGCGCGCTGCCCAAGCATGATGGCGATCACCCCGCTACCCGTGCCGATGTCGAGCGCATGTTGGGCGCCCTCTACATCCGCCCAGGCGCCAAGCAAAACCCCGTCGGTGCCGATTTTCATAGCGCATCGGTCCTGGTGGATGGCAAATTGTTTGAAGCGGAACGGTTGCATTTTTGGGTGACGGCCTTGTAGGGTGAACGTTCACCGTTCACCGCATCGGTGGTAACAAACCAGGTAGGGTGAACGTTCACCGTTCACCGCATCGGTGGTAACAAACCAGGTAGGGT
>JABWBR010000062.1 GCA_013360405.1 Saprospiraceae bacterium | reverse complement strand
GGAGGGCCGAAATACTGGTAGAACATGTAATAATAAGATCTCAAAAGCTCCAGAGGAGCGTAATGTGAGGTATGCCTGGTTTAAAGTGACAAAGTAGAACTAATACGCGTGACGTTATTTAACCTATAGCGTACTTTGCGCCACCTTCGCGCACCTTGCGTTTAAATAATCGCGCAAAGAAATGGTTACAATTACAATCCAACCGCATCTTTCCGGCTGTTAAATCGAATAATCTCCTCTAAAAACTCAATCACTTTCGGCTCAAGATACGCATTAAAATCGGGATTTTTTTCGGCTGGATGCACTAAGGGAAAGCTGCAGGGTGTAACAGGCAAATGAGTAGTAAAGCTCTGGTCGACAGTAGTGAATGAAGCGCCTTCGCCATAGCCCAAATTGCGGATCATATTTTGGCGGGGAATGATAACCCGGCCATTTTTTTTCCAAATCGCGTAATTCCATTGTATATCCCAACTGGTTAGTTTTTTGCTGTAGCGCTCTAAAATCATTTCCCAAAAAGGAAAAGTAGTGCCAAAAGCCGGCTTCAACCGGCTTTTCTGCTCCATCCAATCGTCCATCCTGAAATCGTAATACTGCCAGGCCCTGCGCCAGGTAGCCCAGCCCCAGGGAGGCAGACTAAACCGGGAAAAACCATACGAATATTCCGTTTGAATAACCCCGCACAAATTGGCGCCGCTTATTGACATGACGGATTCGTCTTCTTCGTATTTCTGCAATAGTAACCTGCAAAATTCAAAAAAAGAGAGCTCGGGCAAAGTATCGTCTTCCAGGATAATACACCTGTCCACCTGATCAAAAACCCATTTCAATCCATTTGAAGGGCATTTGGCCACTCCAAGATTATGGGGGGAATAAAGCGTTTGAATTTCGCAATCCCAATCGACATCCGCCACAACCTGCCGAGCCTGCCGGCAATTCCTGTCGTCGGTTTCGTCTTTAGGTCCGTCGGCAATGATAAACAACTGCCGGGGCTGCAGCAACCGAATTTGCGCAAATACCTGGCGCGTCAGCTCGGGCCGGTTGTATATCATCAGCGCAACCGGCACGTCAAACATGGCGCTCTTTTTTCCAGTAGGCAATAAAATCGCTGATCATGTGGATGGGCTCAGTGATGCCGTGTTCACTTCGGTATTTATCCACTGCGTCTTTGCAATTAAAAGCGGGCACGCCGTAGTCGTCGATAATGACATACCCGCCGACTTCCAATTTGGGATAGGTTAGGGCCAGCGCAGCATAAGTAGGCTCAAAAAAATCGACGTCGATATGTACCAGACAAAGCGATTGGATCGCGCTTTCCGGCAGGGTCTGTTCGAGCGCACCGGGCAAAATAAACACCTGTTTATCCCACAAACCTGCGCGTTGAAAAAGTCGCTTTACATCGGCCGGCACGGGGAAAGCCGGCGCCAGCATAGTTGAAAAGATAGCCAGCGCCGCTTGATCTTTTTCATGTGCGATTTGGTCCTTCACAAACCCCGAAAACGTATCGGACAACCACAATGACCTGTTGAGCTGAAAATGCCGGTTTAAGGCTTGCAGGTACAATCCGGAACCGCCTTTCCATACGCCGGCCTGCAGGATATCTCCTTTTACGCCGGATTGAGCCAGATCGGAAAACAAGTCGGGCAGTTTGTCAAAAAATGATTTTTCAACCAAAGAATAACATTTGTTACTCCTGATCAATTGCTCAATATGCTCCAGCGACAGGATTTTCTCCGGCGGGTTAATCAGCGCCAGTACCCGCTCCGGGTCAAGTACTTTCGGCGCTTTGCCAATCAAGGATAATATGTTGGAAATTATTTTCATGGAAATTGTTTGCTGTTCTCTGTTCTCTGTTCTCTGTTCTCTGTTCTCTGTTCTCTGTTCTCTGTTCTCTGTTCTCTGTTCTCTGTTCTCTGTTCTCTGTTTAAGTGTAACTAGCAAAAATAAGGAATGGAGAACGGAGAACCGACAACAGAAAACAGAGAACAGAGAACCGACAACTACAACACCTCCAACTCCCAATGCAGTGCAGGCGCCAGGGGAGCAGGCGCGTTGACCAAATCGGCGGAAGTGTGGTCGAAACCGGTGCGAAACTGCATGCCAAAATGGAGCGCTTCGCGCCAGGAATAAACCACTTCTTTCCGGTTGCGCAAGGTAAATAAATTGATGTGAAAATGGCCCTGGTTTAGCCAATTGGCCGGAATAACACACCGGGCGCGATACAACCCGCGATGAGTGGTTTGAAAAAACTGGTGCACGCGATGCGAACTACAGGCCATGATTTCATGCCGAAAGATATCGCTAATCGTAAAGGCAATATCCAAATGGTCCTCGTCGGTTAATTTTTCAAATACAATTTCCAGAATAATATCCTGGTCTGCAAAAAAGTTATTACCTGGTGTATTCTCTTCTGTAAATAAATGCAGGGAGTGGAAACAGAATAATTCATTGCCCGGGGCTGTAGATTTATCCGGCCATTTTTTTTCAGTTTTCTCCTCCTGACCGGTTTTTTCCGTTGCATCGCTATCTTGTTGGCTTTGCTGTAAATAATCGAGTAAAATTGCCGGCTGTGCAGCGTATTCTTTTACTTTGCCATTTTCCAGGTGCATATAAAAGGTACAAATTTCGAGCAATTCCATGGGGTTGTGGCTCACGCAGATGACCGTGGCGCCCGACCGGGCTATTTCCTGGATTTTGGCAAAACATTTTTGCTGAAAAGCAAAATCACCTACCCCGAGCACCTCGTCGAGTAAAATAATATCGGCTTTTAAATGGATCATCAGCGAAAAAGCCAGTCGGAGAAACATGCCGTCGGAATAATACTTCACCGGCGTATCGATAAAATCGCCGATACCGCTAAAATCAACTATTTCTTCGAAGCGATCCTGAATTTCTTTTTTTGAAATACCCACTAATTGTCCCCGCAGAAAAATATTTTCCCGGCCGCTGAGGTCGGGGTGAAAACCTGCGCCGATATCCAAAATAGAGGCTACCGAGCCGTAAATTTCTATCCGGCCTTCGGTAGGCTTGGCAATGCCGCTTAGCAGGCGCAGTAGCGTGGATTTACCCGAGCCGTTTTTGCCAATAATGCCCAACACCTCGCCCCGGCGAATATCCAGGTTGATATCGTCGAGTGCCTGAAAGGTAGCAGCCGGCACAGCTCGAAAACCTCTCGACACGCTTTCTCTGAAACTCAGGCTCGGCCTGGTTTTGTGAAAAGTCTTCGACAGGTGGCTGATCCTTATAGCCGTTTCGTGAAGCGGTAGCAGCATGGTTAAAGGTAATCACTGATATAATCTTCCGTACGCCGGAAATACCATATTCCTGAAATTAACAAAACAATCATTACCCCCAAACCGTAGCCATAAGCCATGTTAAACGGCTGGTCGGGGATGATGCTCCAGCGAAAAATTTCGATAGCCGACGCGGCGGGGTTACAGTACAAAACGATGGCATAACGCTCTGGAATCAAAGTGCCCGGATAAAACACGGGCGTGAGCCAAATACCGAAATTGATCAAATGCGGCAGAATATGTTGCAAATCCCGGTACCTGATCGTCAACGCGCTCAGCCAGATGCTCACCGACAAACCGAGCAGCATTTGGATAACCAGCGCCAAAGGCAAAGCCAGAATACGCCACCCGGGAATGATCTGGTAAAAAATCATAATCACCGCAAGCGCCACCAGTGCAGCGCCCATATCTGCCAGTCCCGACAGCGTTTTCGACAAGGGTACGATCAACTTGGGGAAATACACTTTTTTGATCAGCTCGGTGGCATGGATAAGCGAAGCGCCTCCCTGGTTGACATGGTAACTGAAATATTGCCAGCAGATCAGTCCCGAAAAAGCAAATACAGCATACGGGTAACGGATGCTTTGGGAGAGATCGATCACCTGCTGAAAGAAAAAGACAAAAATGAGCAAAGTAACCAGGGGCTGAAGCAAAGACCAGGTTACGCCAAGTGCAGTCTGCGCGTATTTAACCTTCCAGTCGCGGTAAGCCAGCACCTTGATAGAGATGACATACGAGGGAATCGGCCGGTCTGGTGAATTATGCATGGTTTCGCTCAAAAATTGCGGTGTATTGCCCGGGGATATACCCTTCCTTTTGGCGGATCAGGCGGAATCCACGTTGTTGAATCGCAGTTATACTTGCTATTGCATCATACCCGGCTACGGGGTGAAACTCAACCCCTAAATAATGGATTTTATTCCATACGGCCGGAGACAAACTATCGAGAATCTGATATTCCGAGCCTTCGCAATCTATTTTTAAATACCCGATAGAATCGACAGCTTTTTCATTTACAAAAGTATTAATCGAAATTGCATCAATTTCTACTATTGCTTTTTTATCATGAAAATCAGGAATAAGACTATGGCCTCCCGTGTGATTTTCATTAATAAATAAATTGGCCTTTTTTTTATTATCAGTTACCGCTTTTTGATACACCTGCACATTTGCGCAATTATTTAATTTTAAATTATTTTTCAATAAATTAAAATTATCAATTGCAGGTTCAAAAGCCCATATAAAATTGTCGGGAAATAATTTTGACGCCCTGACCGAAAAAGAGCCGATATGCGCGCCGACGTCGATAATACCGGCATTTGACATAACAGTACAGTTGTCTAGCCTATATTCGTCGTTTAACCACACCTCCTCAATCATAAAGCGATCGTAAGTATGCGGACGATAATAAAAGCGGGCATCGGGGAGGTCGTATAGTTGCAGAAAGTGATTACTTTCCTCCATTATTTTGTTTTTGGGCATTTATCATTTCCAGTCTCTTTTCGATGTCGGCATAAAGAAGCAATAAATTGGTATCTCTACTCAGGTCAATTTTTTCGAGTAATTGTTTGCTAGCCTCAAAGCTATCGACGCGGTAATAACTATACGCCAGATTAATCATCGAAGGATTATAACCGGGGCAATAGCGCAGTGATTTTTTTAGCGTAGAAATTGCCTCCTGGTATTGCTCCTGCCTGATTTGAGCGACGGCAATGGTATTGTGAATTCGATGCAGATAAGGGCTATATTCGAGCGCTTTATCGAGTTCTTCTTCGGCCTTATCGAATTGATTCATTTTCAGATATCCACGCGCGGTGTGCAACTCCATGGGATCGCACACCGGATCGAGTTTTATCCATTTAGACATACCGCTTAATGCGCTTTCTACCGTTGCTTCGTGGTTTCCCCGAAATTCGTAATCAATTGACTTTTGGACGTAATAGTCGAATTTCCATTTTTCTTTGCCCAGGATCAGGCAAAATACCAGGAAAGGAATTGCAAGTGCAAAATACCATTTTCGCGAGCCCGGCGCGCCTTTGCCTTCCAGTGTAGAAAAAATAATACCGCACATAAGCGTGAGCAATACGGCGTGCTCCATTCTTTCGAGGGGGAAACTAAAACTCATGTCGAGCGCCAGCGCAAGCAGTCCTGCCAGCAATAACGAGGCAGGCAGCAGCGCGCCGGGATATTTAGTGGGCGAAAGCAACCGGAAACCCGCGATAAACAAGACGAACCCCAGCGCATAAAAAAGCAATATTCCAGGCAATCCGGTTTCACCGGCAATATGCAAATACATATGGTGGGGGCGAACCATCTGCCTGTCAATTTCATCGCCGACGCCGGGGATTGGAGTACGGGCGATACTACGGCTACCGTTACCGGACTTGGTTTCGGCACTTATTATTTTACGGTTACCGATAGCGACGGCTTTTTCAAATCTGACAGCGTGGCCATCCTCAATCTCAACAAAACGATCTCACCGCCAACCGTAGCGGCGGTACCTTCAAGTACGGTTTGTACCGGGTCTAACGTATACGCTATCGCATTTTCATCAGAACCCCTATCCCCCAGTTACGAATGGTACGATATTTTTGACAGTCTCATCTTTGTGGGCGATTTGCTGTTATTACCTCAAATTGCCGGGCCCACGCAAGTATACGCCATTACCAATGTTAACAACTGCTTATCAACCCCCACATCAATAAGTATTAATGCTTTGCCTTCGCCCGATGCGACTTTTGCACTCAACCTCAATACGCCTGCCATACTGGATACGGTAGTTTTTGTACCCAATAGCATCGTGCCGGCGAATACGTATGACTGGACCTTCGGCGACGGCGACACTGCCACCGGGCCCAACGCCAAACACGTGTATACCAACGAAGGAATATACGTGGCATCGCTTACAGTCACCACTCCCCAAGGCTGCTCCGCCACCTATTCACAGGCGGTGGCCGTTAATGACGGCGCCATCGATGTGCTACTGGATGTGACCCCCGCATTTTGCGACGGCTCGTCTACCGGTTCTGCATCGGCACAAGCCATCAATGGAAGCCCTCCCTACCAATATCTATGGAGCAACGGCGCAACGACCAATTTGGTCAATAATCTACAACCCGGTACGTATAGCCTGACCGTAATAGATGCAAACGGCGTATCGCGCGTGGTAGAAGTTGTCATCAGCACGAGCGCCAACGGCCTTACGCCGCCATTGGTTTTACCCAATTTAGGACAACCTGTCTGCCCTGGAGAAGGCTTCTGGGTAGTAGCCGCATCAGGCAACCCCAATGCACAATACTACTGGTTTACTGCCGCTGTAGGCGGCACATTGGTCTTCATCGGCGACCAGCTATTTGTCAATGAAGCCCAGCAAGGTCTTAGCCTCTTTGTAGAAAGCCGCCAGGGTTCTTGTACCTCAAACCGTACCCCTGTAGTCGTGCCTGCCAACAACTTTGACGCCCGTTTTGAGGCTTCTCTTTACGAAGCACAACCCAACCAGGCGATTACTTTTAGTGTAAGTACGCCCCTGGCCGGTTATCAGTCCCAATGGGAATTTGGCAACGGCGATGTGGGCACAGGCACTTCTATTAACTACAACTATCCGCTTCCCGGCATTTATATAGTAAGGCTTACCGTGACTTCGCCCCAGGGCTGCTCGGTCAGCGAAGAACGCCTTGTTACTATTCTGAGCGAATTGCAGGTCATACTCCAGATTACCCGGCCGGAATGCCCCAACCTGAACACCGGTATGATCATCAGCCAGGTACTCGACGGCACGCCTCCTTTCTCCTACCAATGGAGCAACGGCCTGACAACGCCTAACCTGACTAACCTGGCCGCAGGGCAATATACGCTGACAGTTACTGACGCTACCGGCCAGCGCGCTACCGTTACTACGAACTTAGCCGCATTGGTATACACGCTGCAGCCACCCAGTTTTTCAATAAACGGCTCACAACCCGTTTGTAAAGGCGATAATGTATGGGTTACGGCATATTCTAACCAATCGGGCGTAGAATTTTACTGGTACGGCAGTGCAGGCGGCAACGATCTGCTTTTCGTAGGCAACCCGCTGGTTATTTACGACATTCAAAGCAATAAGCAGTTCTGGGTAGAAACCCGGTATGCCGGATGTTTAACTTCAACCCGCCTGGGCGTAACAGTGAATGTAACCGCACCCAATGCATCCTTCCAGTTATCTACGACCAGTGTGGCCCCGGGACAATTATTAAGCGCCTTTAATATTCAGGTAATTCCAGGTTATACCTATTTCTGGAATTTCGGAAACGGCACTACGGCTACGATTAACTCTTCTAATTATAGTTTCTCCTATAACTTGCCGGGATTGTATGAGTTTTCAATTACGGTAACAGCGCCCAACGGCTGTAGCGATACCCGCAGGCAATACATTTATGTGTATACGCCTGTGGTAGATCCACCCGACGACAACGGTGGCGCTTCACTGAGCGTTGTGTTTGACGTCACTTCCGCGCAATGCGCCTTGCAGTCGAACGGCAGCATACAGGCCTCTGTGATCAACGGTACGCCCCCCTATAGCTATAACTGGAGCAATGGAGACAACACTTCTGCCATCAGTGGTTTGAGTCCGGGTATCTATACATTGACGGTTACCGACTCGGAAGGACAATCGGTAGTAGCTTCCGCACAAGTCTTTAACCAATTGGGAACGCTTGTTCCTCCCATAGTCACCGTCAACGGCGGCTACGATATCTGCCAGGGCGATGATATCTGGCTGGCGGCAGCTTCCCCTTCAGGTCCTGCCTCTTTTTACTGGTACAACGAATCCACCAGCGGTCAACTTATTAACGTAGGTGGTACGCTATTCCTCAGCGATGTGCAGGTGCAGGATACTTTCTACGTAGAAGCCCGTATCGATGGGTGCGCAGTGAGCAACCGCTCGATGGTGATAGTCAAACCGGCTACGCTGTTCACTGAATTTACCGCGAGCCCCCAGGTGATTCCGGAAGGAGGCAGTATTTTGTTTGAAACAGATACGATTGTAGCCGGTCACTCCTACAACTGGGTATTCGGCGACGGCGCTACGGCTATCGGTTCGCAGGTGTCTCACACCTATTTGCACCAGGGCACATACGAAGTCACACTTATCGTAGTCAATCAGGATAGCTGTACAGCTGAGCGCAAACTCTTTATCAATATATATCCGGTGCCCAATTCGGCGCCTGTATTATTGCTCAATACGACCCAAAACGTGCAATGCCCCGATGACGCATCAGGAAGCATAAGCGCATCGGTATTTGGCGGCACGCCTCCATATAGCTACTTGTGGAGCAACGGCGCCGTTACCAGCCAACTCATCGGTTTATTGCCCGGCCAGTACAACCTGACCGTAACGGATGCCCTTGGGCAGACGGCGACCGGTACGGCAGATGTGCTTAGCCAGTATCCCAACCTGGCAGCGCCTCAAATAGTGCTCAACAACAACCAAAATATTTGCCTCGGTGGCGACGCCTGGGTAGCTGCCAATGCGGTCTATCCCAATGCCACTTATTACTGGTACGACGCCCTGGTGGGTGGTAACCTGATCTATGTCGGCAATCCCCTGCCAGTTAATAACGTACAAAACGACCTGCTCTATTTTGCAGAAACCCTTATCGGCGCTTGCATTTCTTCATCCAGGACACCCGTCTCGATCGACTTGACGGAAGTTAACGGCGATTTTACGGCGTCTGCGATCGTTGCACCCATAGGTATGCCCATCTTGTTTACTGCACTGGAGAACAACCCTCAGGCAACTTTCAGTTGGGACTTTGCCAATGGTTCAACCGGCAATATCGGTTCCTTGTCGCATACTTATGACATCCCCGGGTTGTACGAGGTTAGCCTTACCGTAAACCTCCCCGGCGGCTGCCAGGCTACCAGTAGCCAGTGGATTAAAATTACGCTGGGCAACAACGACCTGGCAGTAGCTATTCAACGCTCGGATGCCACTTGTGCAGGCGATAGCGACGGCAGCATTGCCCTCACGATAAGCGGCGGCACATCGCCTTACGACGTGCAGTGGGGCGACGGCGCAACGGGTACGACGCGTACGGGCTTAACGACCGGCATCTACTCCGTGGCGATCACCGACGCCCTTGGCGCCACGCTTATTGAAAACATAAACGTGGGTAGCCAAACCCAGGCAATAGATTTGCCCACCGTAACGGTTAACGGCGGCCTGCCGCTGTGTGCAGGTGAACCATTCCTCGCCGTGGCAGCCAACAACATCTCCAACCCGGAATATCGCTGGTATGACGCGCCGGTAGACGGAAACCTGGTTTTTGCCGGGCCTTCCTTCCCTATCGCCGGACTTTTCCAAAACGACACCCTGTACGTAGAAGCTTTCTATAATGGTTGCTTCTCATCGGGCCGCACACAGGTAAATCTGGAAGCTGAAAATGTCAGCGCCCTCTTTACCGCATCAACCACTATCATTCAACTGGGTAGCTCGGTAGATCTCGACCCCAATACGGTTTCGCCAAACAACACCTACGAATGGGACTTCGGCGACGGTCTGGGTTCGACAAATGCGAATACCAGCCACACCTACAATGACCCAGGCATCTACCTGATCACGCTGAAGGTAACAGGCCCCAATGGCTGCGTAATTAGCCGCAGCCTCTCGGTGGAAGTGATCAACAACCAGCAAATGGCGTTGTCGCTTGTGGTTACCGACAACCCCTGCCCGGAAAGCACCGAAGGCGCCATCACGGCACAAATCGTAAACGGCTCAGCACCATTTACTTACAACTGGAGCAACGGCCAAAGCGGAAGCAGCATTGCAGGTTTACCGGTGGGTAACTACTCGGTGACCGTAACCGATTCTCAGGGCGCAACAGTCGTCCAGCAAGCAGAAATTACTAATACAACCGGACTTAGCTTTATCGCTGCACCCGCAGTATTCCTGAATGGCGCAAACCCCGTATGCCCGGGTAGTAGCATCAGCTTGTTTGCTATGACCAACCAGGCCGGTATTCCTACTTACAACTGGTACGACGCGCCTCAAGGCGGTAACCTGCTCAATATCGGCGCCATATACAACACGTTTGGGCCGCTTTCCAACGAAACTTTCTACGTACAAACGAATTATAACGGATGCCTATCCGACACCCGCACGCCATTCAACCTGATGGTGGACAATCCAAACCTGGGTTTCGTCGCATCTACTCAGTTCTTATTTGAAAATGAGGAAGTCATATTGACTCCGAACCTTCAAAATGCAGGCAACATTTATGCGTGGACCTTTGGCGATGGCACCGGTTCATCGGATATGCAACCCAACCACACGTATACCTATCCCGATCTGTTTGACGTATCGCTCACCGTAACCAGTCCCAACGGCTGTATGGTTACCACCCAGGAGCCCGACTTTATCAATGTTATTTCCTCTACTCAGCTCACGCTGATTCTCGATATGGAACCCGTGACTTGCGAAGGCGCAAGCGATGGCAGCATCCAGGCATTGGTTTTCAACGGGTTGCCCCCTTATACTTACCAATGGAGCAACGGAGCTACTACCTCGTCACTGAGCCAGCTAAGTCCGGGTAACTACTCGCTTACACTCAGTGATTCGGGCGGTTTGATGATAACGGCTCAAACACAGGTGACCACCATGCATCCGCTGCCGGTTACGCCGGGCATCATCTGGGCGGGCCCATCTACCGTCTGCGCAGGCACAGATGTGGCGCTACAGGCCGGTTCTACTGTGCCAGTCGACAGCTTCTTGTGGTACAACCTGAATGGCGATTTGCTCCATGTAGGCAACGTACTTGTGCTGGATGATATGCAAACCGCAGGCAGCTTCTACCTGGAAAGCCATGCCAACGGTTGCGTTTCTGCACAAACCTCGCTGAGTTTGGGCGTACAAATCCTCGACGCAACATTTAGCCTGTCTACCTCCCAGGCCCTGGAAGTAGGAAACGCGCTCACGCTTACGCCTAATGTGGCTACATATACTTCTTACGCCTGGAATTTTGGCGATGGCAATACTTCTCAGGCAACAAGTCCGGTCTACAGTTATTCGCAGGCAGGGCAATATTCCATCAGCCTGACGGTTACTGATGCGAGCGGTTGTACAGCGACTTCTACGATCACCAATGCCGTACAAGTATTTGAACCCAATAGTCTGGCAGCTACATTCTCTGTTCAAAATGTGCTTTGTAGCGCCGACCAGACCGGCGAAGCGACAATCCTTGTCAGCGGGGGCACGCCTCCCTACCAATACGATTGGAGCAATGGCGCCACAACTGCGCAGGCAAGCGCACTTGCTGAAGGTACTTACAGTGTGACGGTGACCGATGCGGTTAATAATATTTTCACGGCTTCCGTGCAAATAGAAAACCAAAACGCAACTATACCCGCGCCCAATGTAGTAGTCAATGGCAACCTGCCGGCTTGTAAAGGAGAAACTGCCTTTATATTGGCTAATAGCAACGCCTACCCCGATGCCGACTTCCAATGGTATAGCGAACCGGCCGGCGGACAGCCATTATACACCGGCATACTCTATTTGCTGCCCAACCTGCAAAGCGACCAAACTCTGTTCTGCGAGGCTAACGTAAATGGATGTATTTCCACTCGCCAAACGGTAAGTGTAGCCGTACAAGCACCCAATGCACTGTTCAGCTCCAACCCCAATACTGTTCCCATTCCCGAGGGCACAATGGTTCAGTTTACCCCTGCCACCATGATGCCCAACCACACCTATCACTGGGAATTTGGCGACAACGGCTGGAGCCAGACACAGCAGCCTTATTATATTTACAACCTTCCCGGTAATTTTGACGTCAGTCTTACGGTTACCGACGAAGACGGGTGTTCCGATACGCAAATGTACCCGGATTATGTAATTGTGTCAGCTTTGTCTAACTTTGGCCCTGACCCCGATGACGTGGAAGAACGCGAAAGGACGCTGGAAACACAAGTGCCGATGTTTACAGCCGGCGCCTTCCCCAATCCGTTCGTAGACGATTTCACTGTGGTGATTGAAAATGACACCGAGGGCGAGTTCCAACTTACTCTTACGGATTTGGCAGGACGCAACGTAATTAATCAAACTATAACGCTTAACGCCGGTAAACACCAGTTGCGAGTTGAAACCGGTTTATTGTCGCTGCCAGCCGGCGTGTATTCTCTGGTTATTCGCCAGGGCGAAGCGTGGGGTAGCTTACAAATGATCAAAAACTAATCATGATGAATATCAAAACAGGCTTTTTCTTTGGCGCAGTAATCCTGGTTTTCGCAGGACTCGGCTGCAAGCCTAACAAAGGCAACGATTTCATATTCGACGGCGATGCGCCCAGGGTGTTCATCAACGGCCAGGACATCTTCCGCGATACTTTCAAGTATTCGCTTCAGGATCTGTATACCCTCGATTTTACGATTGACGACGATCAATCCAACCGCAAATTGAGCATGTCGCGCCTCGATAATGCACTGGTGTATTACAACGGCAACGTGCTCAACAACGCAATCATCGATCTCAATGGTACTTCTTCTGGAGAATTGTCATTTAAAGCATTTCAGCCGGGCTTCTTTTCCTTCTTCCTGACGGTTACCGATCCGGAGAACAAAAGCTCAACAGCGCTCATTGAAATGATCGCGCTCGACAACCTCCTGCCGGTAGCTGCGCTTCAAGTAGCTCAAACCAATGAGGTGGCGCCCTACCAGGTCAAAATGGATGCCTCTGCGAGCGTAGACTCAGATTCGCGCTGGGGTGGTACTATTGAAAAATACGAGTACAACCTCGAGGGTTTTTACACCACGGAGTCTATCCGTGATAATATCGATTATATTTTCCCGGGACCGGGTACTTACCGCGTTCACGTGAGAGTGAAAGACAATGACGGCGCCTGGTCGCCGGTCGTCACCAGAGAGATCGTAGTAAACTAAAAAACTATGGCGCCGTTGCAATGGTCAGCTTCACTTGCAACGGCGCTATTCCACTCCTGTATCTCCTCTTTTCCAGAGCTGGTCTGTGCTTTCAAGCTGTTCAAAGGTTACCTGTGCCAACAGGGTCGTCGTGTAACGGTGGTCGTTGACGCTTATCTTTTTGACGAGCTCTTCATGATCCTCATTCGCCAGTAAATGCTCCTGTAAGGTCTCTATACTCCGCTTCAGGTTCAATTCCTTAAGCTGGTAGTCAGCCGTAGTCATGTGCAAAGCTATCGATTGGTAGATTACACCGAAATATTGCCGGATAAACTGCTCTGCTTTGCCTGTCGATTGAATAAATTTCTGCAAATCGTTTACATCAACAGGTGAAATTCCGGCATCCACCTGTGTTTGTATCCGGCCCAGAACGCGGTACAAGTCATTTTGCTCCAACTGCGCCTGCAAAGTTTTTCGTTTTGCAAGTTTCATCTCCAGACTATGAGCCAGGTCTCTCCAATGCTCGAGTTGGTTGATCAGGCTTACAAACATGGCGTTATTTTCCCGCTGGGCAAAAGTCGTATCTGTTAGCTCTATAGACTTGTAGTAGGAAATAATTTCCTGGAGTTCCGTACTGGACAAATGGCGCAGCGAAAGCTCTAATGGGAACCACAGCGTATTGAAATACAAGGGAAAATCCTCCTTATTGCATCGCGCTAAAATGGAGGGGATTTCGCGCCAGTTCAGCGTCATTGGACAGGTAGCCAGCGTCAAGGACCGGCCCTTTGCGCGCATAATCCGGACAAATGCCTCGAAATTCTCCATCACCCGCTCGTAATTGGCATTTACCCTGATTTGCTCGTAGGTCTCTTTTTCAAAAGAATCGATCGAGACGATTAATACCACATTCAGCTTTTCGAGAATACGTTGCACTTTATTATTATAAACAGTCCCATTTGTAGTAATATTCACCAATGCATGCGGATTGCGCCTGATCATAGTCTCCCATAACTCGTAATAAATGGGTATTAAAAACGGTTCTCCGCCGTAAAATTTGGTTTCCCAGGCATTTTCCAGGAACAGCTCCATTGATGCTACAAAAGCGGTATCGTAGTGTTCCTCCAGCGGTGGCAGGTTTTCCCTGTTTTTCCGTATAGACGATGAGAATTCACCAAAACACATGGCGCATTCCAGGTTGCAGGTATTGCTCAACTCGAATTCGAGGCAACGCGGATAATTGACAGTTTTTTCTGCACGAGTTGCCGGAGATTTCCACCAGGAAGTAATATACTTTTTGAACTCCTGCTTCGCGATACGACCAATGGGGATACCTTTGCCCGTACCTCTGATCCATTCTATAGTTTTGCGAATTAAGACATCCCGCTCGAGCTTGAAATTTTGTTTCAGGTTCCTGTTCTCTCGCTTGCCCGTCTGAATTTGTTTGAATTTATTGACCAGGCTCTCCAGTGGGGCGTCTGCGTATTTGTCGTATAATTTGGCGTGCAGGCCCGCAATATTGCCGGCTTCCAGTTGGTTGGCACAATAGCTACAACCTCCCGGCATATGGGTGTCTGTCATCTCTTCCCGTAAACGCATGGCGTTATCGCCTTTCCACATTTCAAGTGGCAGTTGGTCCGGGTATCTGCCCAATATTTGGGTTCTGTTGTAACAACAGGCGCTTACCTTGCCATCTCTGCCAAAATATAAATTTTGATGCGGCGCATGGCACAGTTTTCGCTGCGCGTTGATGGGACGAGCGTCGTTGTATTGCTTTAGGTGTTCGGCATCAAAATGGCCCTGAGACATTGTTAGTTTTTTTGTAACCGTATAGCGATTGGGTTTAGTGCATGCGCAGTTTAGCTAAACCCAATCGCTATACAGTTACAAATTTTAAATAAAAAAGTAGAATCACTTCCATTTATACTGCTTAAACAATTCCCAGCATACAATACCTACGCATACGGCCACATTGATAGAATGTTTGGTCCCTGCTTGCGGAATTTCGAGGCAATTGTTGCAATGTGGGAGGACTGCGCTGGAAACCCCGTCTACCTCGTTGCCAAAGATAAGAGCGTATCGTGTATCCGGCTCCATCCGAAAATCAGATAAAGGAATGCTTTGGTCTACTTGCTCCACAGCCAAAACCTGATAACCTTCGTTTTTTAATTGCGTTACAAGCGCCGGCAGGTCAGTATGATGCGACCAGGCGACGGTTTCGGTAGAACCCAAGGCGGTTTTCAGAATTTCGCGGTGTGGCGGCGTAGCAGTAATACCGCATAAATAGACATGTTCAAGTGCGAAGGCATCGGCGGTGCGGAATGCCGAGCCTACATTCAGTCCCGACCTTACATTATCCAACACCAGTGCGACGGGTGTTTTAGCCGATTGTCGGAACTCCTCAACCGAGAGTCGCTCAAGCTCTTCCATGCGCAATTTTCTCATCAAGCCGAGGTTTAGAGAAAAAAAAAGTCGCACAGCAACTGTGCGACTCTACTAGCAATGATTATAATTCCACGAAGATAAAAAACAATGAATGTATTTTCAGTTAGCCGGGGTTTGCGATAAGTTTAACGTTTGCGTCATTCACATTAGTATGACATCAAGGATAAACCGTTCATTATTAGTGTTTAACTTTAAATTTCTGGCTTACCACACCATCCGTGGTATAAGCGCTCACCACATACAGGCCCTCGGCCAGATTGCTTACATCGAGTTGGGTCCGGTTAGATTGCGTGTCGAGTGCAAACACCTGCTGTCCCACCAAATTGTAAACTACCACGCGCGAAAATTCGCGGTTGCCGTTGAGATGTACGTTCAACAATCCCTCTGTAGGATTGGGGTAAACCTTCAGTTGGTCGCTCGACAATTTGGGTTGTTCGTCTTTGTTCAACCGGATATGCAGCACTTGCTCACCGATCGTTATACCAAAATATTGGCCGCCGCTGGTCATCGCCGTAGACATGCCGCCTCCGACGGGTACGCTGATCACGTCGTCATCGGTGCGGAAGCCGTCGAGGTCGTCAGTAACCACAAACCTAAGCTCTCCGATCTTGCCATGGCCGCTTGCAGAAAGGCCGCTGGTGCGCGTAAAGCCGGTTTCCAGCAGGCCCTGTTGGTTATTCCTTTGCATATACAACACCGGCGAATTATAAGAGAGCCAGCCGCCTGTGCCGTAATCTGCTTCTACGCTCTCGGGAACGAAAAACATAGAATTGTATGAGAACGGGAAAGTAAACCCGTAAATATCTTTAGCCGGTGTAGTGGAGCTGCCCAGCATCATGTCGAGTACCACCAGGTCGCCCGCATTGACAAACAGGTCGCCCACCAGTTGGATTTCGTAATCGTAGAAAGGCAATTGAACCGGCGTCAGCGAGTGTGTTTTGCCATAAAACATGCTGATAGCTGCGGTGTCAAGTGCGGTAACAATGCTATCGCCGTCGGCATCGAGGTGCTTCAGGTCAACCGGACTTTGGATAAAAATATTATTCCAGTTGTCGGCATATTGGCCGTACCAGTATGCCATCGTGGCATTCTGGCGTGGCGTGCCGATTTCGCCCATAAACAGGCCCAGCGGAAGCAAGTCCTGCATATTTACTACGCCGTCAAAATTGGTATCGCCGGCCCACACGCAATCGCCGAAGCACATGGGACCGTCGCCGGCGCCAATGTTGAGGATTTCGAGTTCAACCTTCACGGATTGCTGGTACATGCAATCTCCTTCCGGATTATTCGTACAGTAGGTAATTTCGAATTCATCTGCGCCTTCATCGACATCCTCGTTGGGGATATAGATCACCAGGTTATAGCCCACAATTGGTTGGTCATAAATCGTAGTATCTACTTGTCCTGGCAACACAATCACCTGGCCCAGGTCGCCCTGATTGACGATATTGAAATTAAAATCGAGGATAGGCACGTCATAGCCGATAATCAGCGGAGTGCGCTTAGGCGTAGACATATTGAATACTGCCGAAGAAGGCTGATAGTTGCCTACAAAAACATACACCGTAGCCATTTCTGCATTGCCGGGGTTCATGGGCGGGCAGCTGACGTAGGTAAACTTGTCGACGCCCTGGAAGCCTGTAGGCGGGGTATACACCACATTGCCGTTGCCGTTGTGGACCACCGAACCGTATTGAGGTTGGTTGACTGTGAAGCAGCTTGTAGACTGGAAATTGTCGTTTTCGAGTACGTTAAATTCAGCTTCCTCATAGGAAGTGATATAGGCGTAATCGTCAAAAGCGAACGTATTATTTTGCAGGTTGAGCACGTTGACCTCCACGACGGTTTCAGCGCCGTTATGGGTAAACAGCAGATAATCAAGACCTACATAGTTTGCTGCAGGGGTATACACCGGTATATCTCCGGCAGCGTTATAGGCGCCGTGAGAAGGTCCTTGTGTAAGCGTATACACAGACGGTATCAACACGACCTGTTCCTGGTTCTTCTTGGTAAAAATACGCAGCGTATCTGAAGTGCTGCCCGGCGTAGGCTCCATAACCGTGATGCTGACCGTACCGTTGTCGCAGGTTCCTGCGCCGTCGCACACCACATAATTGAGGTGGGTGAGGCCATGGAAACCGGCAGCCGGCGTAAATGTGAGCGTAGAAGCTCCCGGCGTATACGTGGCGGCTCCGCTGTTGACCACGGGAATAGCGGAAAGGATAAGCGTGCCGTTACTACTAAAGTCATTTGCCAGCACGGGTATTTGCACCGGGGTGTTCACGTTCGTCACGGCATAATCGCGAACGGCATCAACTTGAGCGGGAAGCACGGTAATATGCAGATCGAGATAACTCCAGTTGGAGGGCGTGTTCCAAATCCACAAGCGCATAAAATCATCGCCGATGAAATCCGCATCGGGCGTATAGGTAATCGTATAATTGAACGGTGGAGATTGCACCCAGGCATAAGTGCCATGCTGGGGTGCGGTGACTAACGTAGGTACGTTCGGAGTTGAAACAAAAACATGCGTCGCGGGTACGTTCAGGTAAGTTTCCAGATCAATACTAACTACACTCTGTGCTTTACCCAGCAAAGGCACCAAAAATACGCTAAATATGTACAGACACCTTCGTAAAGATACATTCATGGTTCGTGGATTTTTCATTGCTATGAAGTTGGCTGACGTACAGCTTCGTACGTCCCCGTGTTGTTTCCTCAAGTTTGTGAAAATATTATGGCCGCCAAAAAAAACTTCCCCCTTCAATTTACAATAAAAACGACCATTATATAAAGGCTTATTCGCCTACAATGTGAAAAAAAAGTTTTCGTTGTATCTTTGGAGTGATTTTAGGTTTTAATCATTGCTATAATTCAACTGCTAAGGTAAAAACTTTTTCCGAATGCGAAACAGTAAACTTTACTCAATTTTAGCACATTTCGACAAATACGAACAGAATCGTTTCAGGAAGTACATTTTGTCGCCTTACTTCAACAAAGACCAGACCCTGATTGATTTGTTCGAGCATCTCATCGCGCATGTAAATGAGCGCCTAGACACGGAGGTTGACAAAGAGAAACTGTGGCAACAGCTCAATATCGGCAAGCAATACGATGATGTGCGTTTCCGCAAATATTGCTCCGATCTGCTCAAACTCGTAGAGGGTTTCCTGGCTCAACACCACTATGAGCAAAATACCCTGCATCAGGCCACCTACCTCATGGAGGCAGTGGGTAAAAAGAAGATGGACAAACTATATAACAGTACACTTAAAACGGTTGAAAGGTTGTCGGAACAGCAAAAATTCAGGCCGTCGAGCTTTTACTATTACCAATACGAAATCGAAAAAAACTACTACGAGCTCACCCAGTCGGAAATGAAACGCACCGACAAATCGAACGTAGAAAACATTATTCTCAACCTCGATTACTTCTATCTGGCAGAAAAATTGCGCCTGTATTGTTCGGTTTTAAGCCGTCAATATGTTGTTTCGCACGAGTACCAATTGCTGTTTATAGACGAAATCATCCAGCATATCCAAAAATTCGGGTTTGAAGATATCCCCGCTATTTCGGTTTACTACCAGATCTATCTCACACAGGTGGAGTCGGATAACGAGGCGCATTACTTCAAATTAAAGGAATTGCTCACCCGCTTCGGCCACGTTTTCCCTCAGAAAGAAGCCTATGTGATCTATACGTATGCCATGAATTACTGTATCAGGCGTACCAACCGGGGCGTGCAACAGTTTCTGAAAGAACTGTTCGAGTTATACAAGGAGCTGATCGATAAGGAGATTATCTTTACGGAAGCGGTCTTGTCTCCCTGGGATTTTAAAAATATCGTGCAGTGCGCCCTGCAATTGGGCGAATACAGCTGGGCGGAAGAGTTTATCAATACCCACAGCAGCAAGCTACCGGAAAACCTGCGCGACAACGCCGTCACCTATTCGCTGGCGCAAATTTATTTTTACCAAAAGAAACATGAAAAGGTAATTAGCCTGCTCCAAACAGTAGAATACGAAGACTTTACGTATAATCTTGGGTCTAAATCCATGCTACTGGCCACGTACTACGAAATGGATGAACTTGAGCCGCTGTATTCGCTTTTTGAAAGCTTCCGCACGTATCTCAACCGGCACAAGGACATCCCCGCCCAGCGCCGGAAAAACTATTCCAATCTCATCAAATACACCAAAAAGCTCACCAAGATCATGCCCGGAGACAAAAAGGCGGTAGAGCACCTCAAACAGGAAATCGAGGTGGTCAAAAATGTGGCCAGTATCAACTGGCTGAAGGAAAAGATTGGGGAGTTGGAGTGAGGGGGTTGTCAGTTGTCGGTTGTCGGTTGTCAGTTCCTTGCCTTTGCTTATTATTCTTAACAGAGAACAGAGAACTGACAACTCACAACCGACAACCCACAACATTATTGCTTCACCTCTTCGTACTCAATATCCGTGACGTCGTCAGCCTTGTTGCTGTCGCTGCCGGCGGAGGCGCCGTTGCCGGCTTGTGCATCGGAGCCTGCTTGTTGCGTACCCTGGTACATTTCCTGGCTGGCGGCCTGCCATTCGGCGTTGAGCTTCGCGGAGGCGGCGTCGATAGCGTCGAGGTCTTGTGTTTTGTGAGCCTCCTTGAGTTCGTTGAGTGCTGCTTCGATAGCCGTGCGTTTGGGCGCCGGGACCTTATCGCCGAATTCGTTGAGTTGTTTTTCCGTTTGGAAAATCAGTGAATCGGCCATATTGATTTTTTCGGCGCGTTCGCGGGCTTTGCGGTCGGTATCTGCATTGGCGGCCGCTTCGTTTTTCATCTTTTCGACTTCTTCCTTCGAAAGTCCGGTAGTAGCTTCAATGCGTATCTTCTGCTCTTTGCCGGTGCCTTTGTCCTTGGCCAGTACATTCAGGATGCCGTTGGCGTCGATGTCGAAAGTAACCTCAATTTGCGGCATACCTCTCGGCGAGGGCGGAATACCATCGAGGATGAAGCGGCCGATGGGGCGGTTGTCGCGGGCCATGGGGCGTTCGCCCTGTAGCACGTGGATCTCCACCGAAGGTTGGTTATCTGCTGCGGTAGAATATACTTTTGACTTCTTGGTCGGGATCGTCGAATTCGATTCGATGATGACGTCGTATACGCCGCCCATCGTTTCGATACCCAGTGAAAGGGGCGTTACGTCGAGCAGGAGCACATCCTGTACGTCGCCGCTGAGTACGCCTCCCTGGATAGCGGCGCCCACGGCAACTACTTCGTCAGGGTTTACGCCCTTATTGGGTTTTTTACCAAAAAACTCCTCTACAGCCTGCTGGATGCGCGGAATACGCGTAGAGCCGCCCACCAGGATAATCTCGTCGATATCGGCGGTGGTTACGCCGGCGTCTTTGATAGCTTTGCGGCAGGGTTCGAGCGTACGGGCCACGAGGTGGTCGATCAGTTGCTCGAATTTTGCGCGCGACAGCTTCATCACCAGGTGCTTGGGCACGCCGTCTACAGCGGTAATATAAGGAAGGTTGATTTCCGTTTCGGCAGAAGCGGATAGCTCGATTTTAGCTTTTTCAGCGGCGTCTTTGAGGCGCTGCAGGGCCATCGGGTCTTTGCGCAGGTCGATATTCTCCTGCCCTTTAAAGCTATCAGCCAGCCAGTTGATAATCACCTGGTCGAAGTCGTCGCCGCCGAGGTGGGTATCGCCATTGGTCGATTTCACCTCAAAAACGCCGTCGCCCAGTTCGAGCACCGAAATATCGAAAGTACCGCCGCCCAGGTCGTATACGGCAATGGTAATATCTTTGTGGCGTTTGTCGAGGCCGTAAGCCAGTGCAGCAGCCGTAGGTTCGTTGATGATGCGCTTGATGGTGAGCCCGGCAATTTCGCCGGCTTCTTTGGTAGCCTGGCGCTGCGAGTCGTTAAAATAAGCGGGAACGGTAACGACGGCTTCCGTGACGGGTTGGCCCAGGAAGTCTTCTGCTACCTTCTTCATTTTCTGAAGCACCATCGCCGAAATTTCCTGCGGCGTATAAAGCCTGCCGTCGATATCTACCCGAACCGTATCGTTATCGCCGCGGGCTATTTTGTAAGCCATATGGCTGGTTTCCTCGGTAACCTCATTGGAGCGACGGCCCATGAAGCGTTTGATAGAAGAAATGGTTCGCGTGGGGTTGGTAATGGCTTGTCGTTTGGCCGGATCGCCAATTTTGCGTTCGCCATTATCCATGAAGGCGACCACTGAAGGCGTCGTGCGCCGGCCTTCGTCATTGGGAATCACTACCGGCTCAGAGCCTTCCATTACTGCCACACAAGAGTTCGTCGTACCTAAGTCAATGCCTATAATTTTGCCCATGATGTGCAATTTAGTTGATAAATGTCCTAGTTCTTTTTATCAAGCATTATGCCAGCCCGAGCAATAGGCGCTGCAACTGACAAATAGGCGTAAAAATGACCGAATAAACCGGTCAGATCCGCAGAATGTCAGTTGGCGTCAGCACTAATGACAAATCGTCAGCAGTAAGCGTTACTGAAAATTGAGATTTTGTGTCAGGGGGCCCGTTTTAAGCAAGGTTATCGAATTGACATCGAGTTGGTACCCGGGCAAAACGATGTCGGTACGGGAAGTAAAAAGGCCGCGGCCTTCCGACATATTAGTATACACCGGTATCTGGTTGGAGCTGGTAATGCCCAGGTTGGCGCCGGATACGCGGATATAGTCGGCAAGTTCCTGGCCTACGGCCGTTATCTGGATATCGATGTCTACAAATTTGCGCACCCGGTCGGTAGCGGGATCTATAGCGCCGGAGAGGAACTGGAAGAAGTTTTCGCTATTTACGCGATATAATACGGAGTTAGAAGCGCCGTCTTCCCGTTCCAATTTGCTTTCCAGCACCCAGGTTACTTGTTTGGGTTCAAATTGCGACGGGTTTTCGGGTGTATTTTCGAGGTAGTTGACTACCCAGCGAATGTCGAACAGTTGGGCGTGGGGGCCAGGGTTAAACGATATGTTGATAGCGCGTTCGTAGGTGCTGAAGTTGATGGGGTTCGGCGGTTGGTTTTGCAAGGGCGCGATGGGATTGAGCAGTACGATTTCGGCGGTGACGGGGGGCAGGTCGTCTCCTCTGTTGAGGATAAACCGCACTTCACTGCCGCCGACCAGGTTGATATTGCTTTGCAGTATTTTGTATAAATAATTAGGCGCCGTAGCAAAAACACCGCCTTCGCGCGGAAAGCCCTCGAGGTTGCCGTCTACTTTTTCCAGGGTATACAACTGGCTGGAGCCAACCTTTTGAAGTTGCACCGTAGCGTTATCGTAATACAGCGAGTCTGCAATCTGGGCGATTTCGCGGGCATCGCCGCCTTCCTGCAAAAAGGCTTTCTCCACTCTGATATAATGGGCCTCATCAGTAGGATCGAGGAATGCGTATACAACAGGAATATCTTTCCACTCGGCTTCCAGTGTAAAATCCGTGGTGCAGGTCCAGGAAGAAAAAGCCAGGAAGGCAAAAGCGATAAAACGTAAGTGCTTCATAAACGGTTTTATTTCAAAACAGCCACAAAGGTAAGTCTTTTACTCATTTTTCCTACCGGTAAGATACAGATTGACATCCACCTGACAGGATAAGCGCGAAGGGCGTAAATATTTTTATCTTTCGCCGAGAAATACAAACAGTATGTCGGTAAACAAAGAAATCAAGCGGATTACCACACACGTCATTCAGAGCATGAAAGAACGTGGAGAAAAAATAGCCATGCTAACGGGCTACGATTATTCGATGGCGCGTATTCTCGACGAAGCCGGTATCGATATCGTACTGGTAGGCGATTCGGCCTCCAATGTGATGGCAGGCCACGAAACCACGCTGCCCATCACGCTCGATCAGATGATCTACCACGCCGCTTCGGTGGTGCGGGCCATTAAACGCTCGTTGGTGGTTGTGGACTTACCCTTCGGCTCTTACCAGGGCAGCTCGCGGGTAGCGCTCGAATCGGCGGTGCGCATCATGAAAGAAGCCGGCGCCCATGCCGTCAAGATGGAAGGCGGCGCCGAAATCGAAGCTTCGGTCAGGCGCATTTTGTCGGCGGGCGTACCCGTTATGGGGCACCTGGGACTAACCCCGCAATCCATTTATAAATTCGGTACGTATTCCGTAAGAGCCAAAGAAGAGGCCGAGGCCGGCAAACTGTTGGAAGACGCGCTGTTGCTACAAGAAATAGGGTGTTTTGCGATTGTGGTCGAAAAAATACCGGCAGAACTGGGCAAAAGAGTCGCTGAAAACCTCCTGATTCCGGTTATCGGCATCGGCGCCGGCGGTTATGTCGACGGACAGGTACTCGTCACCCACGATATGCTGGGCATCACCAAAGATTTCCAGCCCCGCTTTTTGCGCCGCTACCTCGATATGTTTGATATGGTACAAAACGCGATTCAACAATACATATCCGATGTTAAAAGCAGCGATTTTCCCAACGAAAAAGAACAGTATTAATACATTTGCACCTGCATTTTTCAAACAAACCAAAACCTATATTGCGTTATATACCTATGAACAAGACCACTAAAATCACCCTGGCCGTGTTGGCGATACTGGCTGTTGTAGCCGGCGCCGTATTGTACAGCAAGTTTTTGGCAGCGCCGCCCACTACACACAAAGAGGCAACAATCTTCGTAAAAATACCCACCGATGCGACGTTTGACACGGTGGTATTGATTCTGCAAAAAGAGGGGTTGGTGCGCGACGAAGGATCTTTCCGCTGGCTGGCAACCAAGCTCAACTACGCCCGCACGCCGATGCGCAGCGGCAGGTATGAGGTCAACCCAAAATGGGGCGCAGCTGCGCTGATCCGCCACCTCAAAGTTGGCCCGCAGGCCCCCGTAAAAGTAGTGCTCAATAACGAAAGGCTATTGGAAGAAGTAGCAGCCAAAGTCGCCCGCTTTATCGAACCCGATTCGGCTACGCTGATCACGCTTTTCCAGGATGACAACTATCTGCAAACCCTCGGCTACTCCCGTGAAACGCTCATGAGCCTGTTTATTCCCAATACCTACGAATTTTACTGGAACGTGTCCGCAAAAAGCTTCCTGGAGCGCATGGCTAAAGAACATGACGCTTTTTGGGATAAAAAAGACAGGCTGGCCAAAGCAAAAGCGATGGGTCTCACCCCGCAGCAAGTGTATACGTTCGCTTCTATCGTAGAAAAAGAAACGACGCGCAACGAAGAGAAAAGTCGCATTGCCGGGGTTTATCTCAATCGCATCAAGTCCGACTGGCCCATGCAGGCCGACCCTACGCTGGTTTTCGCCACCCGCGATTTTGAAGCCCGCCGGGTCACGAATTACCACAAAGAATTCGACTCGCCCTATAATACCTACCGCAATAAGGGTCTGCCTCCCGGCCCTATTTCAATGGCCTCTATTGCCAGTATTGACGCGGTACTGAATGCCGAAAATCACGAATATTTTTACTTCTGCGCCAAACCCGACGGCTCGGGCCTCCACGCTTTTGCCGCTACACTCGAACAGCACAACGAAAATGCCGTGCGCTACCGGGAGGAGCTGGAGAAGATGGGACTGTAGGGCTGTACGACTTTACGACTGTACGACTTTAGGACTTTAAGACTTACGATAATTTTGTCGCACGAGTCGTACAGTCGCATAACCCCCTCACATCCCCGGGTCGGCGCTATTATTCACGTCGCCTGATTTCATTGCCTTAAAATCAATGACTGTATCGCTATCCAGCGTAAAATCAAAGCGGTCGAAGGGAGGCGTATCGGGGAATGGATTAGTGGGATTGGGGAACGTAAAACTCGCCGGCAAAAAACGCCAGGAGGGCACGTTGGCAAAAGCGGTTTCTACGCTTAATATCACTTTTTGTACCTGGATCAGATCGGTAGTCGTAATCGTACCGGAGTTATTTACATCTGCGGCCAGCAGGCTGTATGGCGTGTCAAGCGCATCGACATTGAGAATGTGTTTGCGGATAAGGATGATATCCTGGGTAGATACGCCGTTTTTTGCATTGACATTTTTGCTGACAAGCAGTGAATAATCCTGCCCCAATTCAATGCCTGTAAAATTAAACTGCCCGTTAATTGTAGTGGTGACCTCAAGTGTGTCCGAGGGTCTGACAAGCCTTACCAATACGCCTCCTACCGGTTGGTTGGCATCTGTGCGAATATGTCCGGAAATAGTACCCGTTTCTCCTAAGGGCTGGTTCATTCCATCCAGTAGAGTCGGTGCAAGGCCCAGGGGATCCAGCCAGTCTTTGAGGCGGGTGGAAGAAGAGCCGCCGCCATCCCAGGATAGAGTCAAGCGCCCGTAGTAGGCTGTAGAAGTAGTCACACATTCTGTGAAACCTCCGTGCAACTGAGCTACAACCCTACCTGCATTATTGAACAATGATGCGCCCGAAGAGCCCAGTTCAAAGGTACCGTAAGTATAAAAAACCCTGAAATGGTGCGATGCGGGGGTTGTGACCTCATTACTCCAATTGATAGGGCCTGTGAAAATGGTACCGTTGTTAGCGCCCGAAATTTTCCGGATATCGCCGTGGGGGTGGTGAAACATAAACGGCTGCTGAGGCGCAATCGCTGAGCGATCCCAACCGGCAAAAAATACGTTGTAACTATGAGGGATTGAGTTGTTAATTTCAATCAATAAAAAATCGTTGGCCTGCCTGCCTGCGCGCAACTGGGATCCCAATACGGATTGATACGTGGGCTCCGAAGTCGGATTGGAACAACCCACGGCCGTATAATTGAAATCAAATCGCCACAAATCGTATAGCGGGGTATAGCCGTCCTGGCAGTGAAAAGCAGTAAGTATGTATGGTTTGCCGTCGTTTGCCGTGTTGTTCATTAAGGTGCCGGTACAATAACCCATGCCCTCTTCTACGATTAACACGATTCGGCAAACGGACCGCTTCTGGTCAGACCAGTTGTTGCCCTGCGAGCAATTTCCATTTATTTGACACGGAAGTGAACAGCTAAAGCCGAAACCCGTGGAAGAGGTATCCGGCGAACTAGCTTCAATGGCTTCTGTGCGATAGGCGTGGTCTATCCTGAAAATGTGAAAACTACCCTGGTCTCCCACATGGCCAGGTTCGTAATATTCCACAATAGCCGTAGAGCCCGTGATAAGGCCGGTAAAAAACCGGCCGCTTTGGGGATTGTTCCTCGAAGTATAAGCGCCCCGCACCTGTGCGGCATCGGGGCTGTACATATATAATTTTGCGCCTTTCGGCAAATAGAAATCTTCATAAAAAACGGCAATGGCAAGGGCGCCCGGCGAGGTAATCTGCAAGCGCCAGATGCGATCGCCGTTGGGAAGCGACAACCATTGGCCGGAATGGGCAGGATCAATATCTACGGCAATAGGCGCCGCAAAGCGATTGCCCCCTCCCCTTGCCGCATCGTCGGCCCGCACGGCATCCATATCCAATGCGGGCGCCTGGAACTGCTTAATAGGCGCAGCGGCTGCCAACTCCTTCCATTCGGGTCTCAAACTCATGGGCAGACCGCCCTCGCTGGGCTGCGCTTGTAAGCAAAATGGAAATAAAATGACCAGTAGCCCATACCATACCTGCTTTCTCATGGCGATTGCTTTTCTATATTAAAATGATGCAGGATGCAGTTTATTGTTTAATCAACGATTGCACGTCCGTCCCTTTTTCTGTGGTCAATGACCACCAGTATACACCCGGCTGCCAGTCAACCAGGTCGAAATACGTTCGGTTTTCGCCTTCGTTCAGGCGCCATTCTTTGGTAAGTACCCGTTTTCCCAGTACGTCAAATACATTCAAAATGGCAGGTTTGGATTCGGTAGTGGTTATTTCCACCGCCAGCTGTCCGGCAACCGGATTAGGCGCTAAACGCCAGGACATGCTGCTGCCTGGCTGATCGGTGTCGTCTACCACTACAAGTATGGTAAGGCAGTTCGTATCTGACCCGCATAAACTTGAAGCCGCCAGACAAGCGATGTAATCACCCGGGGCAGAATAGGTATGAAATGGGTTCTGGTCGGTAGAAGTAGTCCCGTCGCCGAAGTCCCAGAACCACTCATCCGGGTTATTTGTCGACGCGTCAAAAAAGATGAGATTAAGGCCGAAGCCGGATACAGAGAATAGCGCTTCGGGCGGCGCACACGATACGAGCACGGTTTCGCACTGCGTGGAGACACCACAAGGGCTGGTCACCGTCAGGCAGATCTCGTATTCGCCCGGGGTTTCAAAAATATGGCTTACCGATTGCCCGGCGCCAGAATTATCGTCGCCAAAAGTCCATTCCCACTGCACATCATTTCCACCGGTAATTGCATTACAGCTAATCGACAAACCATCCACATTAATTGAATAATCTGCCGAAGGCGGAGCGCAGCTCACCGTGATGAGTTCGCATCGCTGGGTGGTACCGCAAATATCGCCTACGGTAAGACAAACGAGGTAATCACCCGGTAAGGCATAAGTATGGGAGGGCGATTGGAGCGTCGATGTGGCGCCGTCGCCGAAGTTCCACTGCCAACTGACGGGTTCATCAGCCGACAAATCGGTGAAGGCGACTGCCAGTTCATTCGCTGTGGTTTGAAAATTGGCTTGCGAAGGCACGCAGGTCACTTCTATATTCACACAAAAAGTATCCGTACCGCAAAGGCTGCCAGCCACAAGGCATACTTCATATACACCGGGGACTTCATAGGTATACAACGGGTTTTGCTGTGTGGAAGTAGCCCCGTCGCCAAATGTCCATGACCATTGATCAGGGTCATTGGTAGACAGATCGGCAAAGGTCACTGCCAGTTCCTGTGTTTGAGCCACAAAGCCGGCCTGGGGAGCGGCACAGGAGACGGTAACCATTTCACAATATTGGTTTTGACCGCATCCGCTTTCAGCCGTAAGACAGACCAGATAGGTACCTGGCGAGGCATAAGTATGCGATGGATTGGGCAGAACGGCCCCCAATCCGTCGCCAAAAGACCAGGTCCAGTTGGTAGGTGCATTTCCAGTGTTATCGTCAAAAACAACTTCTAATCCATTTATCGAAAAAGTAAAATCCGCCTGCGGCACAGGGCAATCCAGCGTTATATTCTGGCAACTTTGCGTACTTCCGCACAAACTGGACGTAGTCAAACAAACCTGGTAAGTGCCCGGCGTTGAATAAGCGTGCTGCGGATTGGCACTTGTTGAGGTGGCGCCGTCACCGAAGTTCCAACTCCAGGAGGTCGGATTGTTGGCCGATTGATCGTTGAAGATAACCGTGAGGTTGTTGATTTGTAAGCCAAAAGCCGACACAGGCGCAGCGCAACTCACCGTTACGTTCTGGCAACTTTGAGTGGTTCCGCACAAACTGGTCACCGTCAGACATACCTGATAGACGCCCGGCGCCGAATACGAGTGCTGCGGGTTTTGACTACCCGATACGGCGCCATCGCCGAATGTCCAGGTCCAGGAAGCCGGGTTGTTTGCGGATTGATCGCTAAAAGATACCGCCAGGTTGTTGCTTTGAAAGCCAAATGCCGAAGCCGGCGGCGCACAGCTCACCACCACATTCTGGCAGCTCTGGGTGCTGCCGCACAAACTGGTTACGGTCAGACACACCTGGTAGGTACCCGGTGCAATGTAGACGTGTACCGGATTAGGGCTAATAGAGGTGCTGCCGTCGCCAAACGTCCAGTTCCAGGTTGTAGGTGCATTTGATGAATTATCGGTGAATGTAACTCCCAGGCCGGTAGTTTGAAATCCAAATGCCGACTGTGGGGCGGCACAATTGACTGTAATGTTTTGGCATACTTGTGTTGAGCCGCATTCGTTGGCCGTTTGGAGGCAGACCTGGTAGTTGCCGCTTGTTTGATACGTATGCTGCGGGTTTTGCAGGTTGGAGCCTGTACCGTCGCCAAACGTCCAGGTCCAGGAGGTGGGATTACCTATGGAAATATCCTGAAAAGTAGCTTGCTGCTCAAAAATCGTGGCTATAAATCCGGATGCCGGCGGCGCACATACAGCCGTAACCAGTGTGCACAACTGTCCGTCGCCGCATTCACCGGACACGAAAAGGCAGACCTCATAAGTTCCCGGATTGGCGTAGGTATGCGTGGGATTATACAAGGAAGAAAATGCGCCGTCGCCAAACGTCCACAACAGCGTCGTCACCTCTCCTCCTATTATACCCTGGAAATTATACACCAAATCCAAGGCCGAATAGCTGATACCCACGGCTGGCGGAGTACAAGTTATTGTAATTTGCTGACACACTTCGAGCGTACCGCAGTCGGTGACGGCCTCCAGGCAAACCTGGTAAGTGCCGGGGTCATCATAGTTGTGCTGCGGATTCTGGCTATTGGAAGTATTGCCATCTCCAAAATCCCAGCTCCACTGCGTAGGATTGCCGGTGGAGATGTCCTGGAATTGCACCGACAAGCTGGTGGCAGTATAACTATAACCCACTTGCGCTCCGGCACAAGCCACATTCAGTACTTCGCAATATTGAGCGCTACCGCAATTATTAGATACGATAAGACAAACAAAATAAATGCCGGGTTGGCTATAGGTATGCGCCGGACTTTGCGCAGTTGAGCTGGTTCCGTCTCCGAAATTCCAAAGCCAGTTTGCCGGTTGGTTGGTTGACAAATCGTTAAACTGTACCTCCAGGTTGTCGGCCTGGTAGTTAAACACCGACAGCGGCGCCTGGCAGCTCACATTCACAAATTTGCAGGTTTGGCCGCTGCCGCAGAGCCCGGTAGCCGTGAGGCATACCTGATAAACGCCGGCCATGGAATAGTTATGGACGGGGTTTTCAAGGGTAGAAGAGCCTCCGTCGCCGAAAGTCCAGAGCCACTGCGTAGCGCCGAGCGAACTGGCGTCGGTAAAGTTGACGGTGAGATCATCGACAGCCGAATTAAAGTCGACGGTTGTCAGGCAATTGCTGCCTTCCACCACCACCAGCGTTTGATTGATCGAAGGGCCTACTATTTTGTCGACCGTACCCGAAGGCCAGCGCACGATAAGGCTGTCGATCGACGGATTTTGGGCCAGGCCGAAGTGTTTGGTCAGCGAGGTATGAATGCCGTAGCTCTCTCCGCTTCGCACTTCTCTGATTTGTACGCCCCAATCACCGTATAATTCGAGTCTGGCGCCGATGCCGTTGGGGTTGGAGACCATGCCGTCGAGGCGAACTTTGAAATAGTAGTTGTTATTGCCGTTATTGATGAACAACGCATCAGCCACCGCACCCGGCGAATTGTAACCCGAACCGAACGAAGCCACCACATCCACAAAACCGTCGTTGTTGAGGTCACCGGTAGAGGCCGAGTGTATGCGGTTGGGCGTAGGAAAAGCATTGGCAAAATTGGTAAAGGTGTTATTGCCGTTATTTCTAAACAGGCAGTGGTTATTCCCCAGGGATGTATAAAGCAGGTCGACGAAACCGTCGTTGTCAAAATCTTCGAATTTGGCTTGCAGGCCGGGGCCTGCCGCGTTCATAGCCGTGAGCATACCGCTTTGGGCTGTGATTTCGGTAAAAAGGCCAAACCCGTTATTGGTATATAACTTATTGGGGCTATCGTGGGTAATTACAAAGCAGTCGAGGTCGCCGTCGTTGTCGATATCGGCAAAATCGGCAGCCCAGGATTGCGCCAGGGGGCGGAGTCCTACCTGTTCGGCTACATCGGTGAAATTGTTTGCGCCGTCGTTCTGGAATAATAGATTGAGGCGACGGCCATCCAGCGGATTGTTGACCCCCTGCCTGCATTTGGAAATGTACAAATCCTGGTCGCCATCGTTGTCGTAATCTATCCAAACCGAACCGTAATTGCCAGAATTATCGGAGGGTACGGTCGAAATGGGATAAATCAACGAGGTGTCGTGTACAAAACTGCCCGTACCGGTATTGCGATACGCCTGGCTAACGCCTTCATCGTGACAGGCGAAAATATCAATATCTCCGTCGTTGTTGATATCCGCAAAATTGGAGCCTTGCAGAAAAATAGGAAGTATGGAAATAGTGGTGAGCGAATATGCCGTTCCGATAGAATTAGACTTCAACAATTTCAGGCCGTTGTAACCGCCGCCGGTAAAGATGTCGTTGTAGCCGTTGTTATCCACGTCGGCAATACAAATACTCCATTGACTACCAACTAATTGACCATAAGTATAGCCTGTATAGTTGTTGTTGCCCGGAGTCTGGTAATCGATTTTCAGATTTTGCGTGCCATCGATGCGCACGATGTCATCGAAGCCATCGCCGTTCATATCAGTGATGGCGATAGGGGCGCCGCTTTTAATTTGCGGATAAAAAAGCCAGTTGCTTCTGTTGGTAAAACTGAATTGTGCGGAAAGCAAAAAAGGCAGATGTAAGCAGCAGACAAGGAGTAGTGCAGCATTTTTCATGTTCAAGAGATTATGACGGTTTTGGGATCGGCGCCTATGAATTTATCACAGGCTTTTGTCCGGTCATAAAGTTCTGAATTTTTCCTGAATATTAGCAACCCATATTTTGCATCAACTTCACAAATTTTTATTGGCTTTATTTGTTTTTTTTAAATTATTTTACTTAAATTTTCGGCGTAATAAGATTTGATTAAACAAAAAATACCCGCAGTCATAGCATATGTTTTGCTACGCAAAGCGGAAAAGATCTTCTTTTTTACATCAGAGAGAGCGCGTTTTAGGAACCCTGTGCCTTCCCGGGCAACGGGGTTCTTTTTGTTAACGGGCGTGCGCATTTGCCCTCACCATATCGGCCACGGCGCTTATCCAACTGGGATTGTCGTTCAGACTGGGCACGAGGTCGAGGTGCTCGCCTCCCAATTTCTCAAACATTTCGAGGTATTCCACTTTTATCTCAATCAGCGTCTCGAGGCAGTCGGCTACAAAAGCCGGGCTGAAAACGAGCAATCGTTTGGCGCCCTGGGTGGCCAATGCCTCAATAACCTGGCTGGTATACGGTTGCGCCCATTTTTCGGGACCTAACCTACTCTGGAAAGTGGTAGTGAATTTTTCTTTGGGCAAATTCAGCTTTTTAGTGATGGCTTGTGTAGTCGCGTGGCATTGCGCCGAATAACAAAATTGGTTGGCCATAACAATCGTCTGGCAGCAATCGGGGCTTTGCAAGCAGTGGTTACAGCGATCGGCCTTGCGCAGCTGCCGCTGGGGCAGTCCGTGATAGCTGAAGATAACATGGTCGTAGGAGGCCAGGTCAAAGGCAGCCGCATTTGACGCAAACACCTCGATCATGGGCTCGTGATCGTAGTAATCACTCACAAACCGCAGCGGCGGAATGACTTCTTCTTTTTTCAGCACTCGCATTACTTCTTCGTACACCGAGCCCGTAGTGGCAGAGGCATATTGCGGGAACAAAGACATGACCACGATTTCTGACACCTGCTTGTTCAACAATCGGGTTATCACCGAAGAAACCGACGGCTGCTGGTATCGCATGGCCAATTCGACGACATAGTCGCTGCCCAACTGAGATTGTACGCCCTCTGCGAGACGTTTTCCATAAACCTTCAGGGGAGATCCCTCCGGCGTCCATAGCTGTTGGTATAATTTGGCCGAGCTACCCGAACGGAAAGGCGCAATAATACCTTGCACCAATAATTGGCGGGGTAGCCAGGGGTAGTCAATCACCCGGGGGTCGAGCAAAAACTGGCGCAAATAACGATAAACAGCCCCGCGCTGCGGCGTATCCGGCGTGCCCAGGTTGACGAGCAAAACCCCTGTTTTTCCCTTTGCAGACATAGGTGTGTTCAATTTGGATTGCGAAGCTAACCACCATACTTCTAATGCTGTTTGATTTTCATCGTAAAATAAGCGTCATAATAGCGGGCGTATGGTATTTTTGCAACTCAATTGCGCACACATGAGTAAACCGCTAATTTTAGTGACCAACGACGACGGCATAGCCGCCCCAGGGATCAAGGCCCTGGTGAGCGTAGCCCAAACCCTCGGCGACGTCATCGTAGTGGCCCCCGATTCGCCGCAGTCGGGCATGGGGCACGCCATTACCATACACGACCCTATCCGCTTGTATGCGGTGGAGGTATTCCCAGGCATTGAAGCCTACGAGTGCTCGGGTACGCCGGTCGACTGTGTAAAGCTGGCCAAACACGTGGTACTCAAAGGCAGGAAAGTCGACCTCTGCGTATCGGGCATCAACCACGGCTCGAATGCCGCCATCAATATCATTTATTCGGGCACGCTTTCGGCGGCTATGGAAGCTTCGCTGGAAGGCATTCCTTCAATCGGTTTTTCGTTACTCGATTATTCCTATACCGCTAATTTCGAAGAATGCAAGCCGTTTGTGCGCAAGCTAATGGCTTATGTGCTCGAACACGGCCTCGACGAAGGCAGCCTGCTCAATGTAAACATCCCCAAACTGGCCGAACACGAGATCAAAGGCCTCAGGGTATGCCGCCAGGCCGACGCCCGCTGGGTTGAGGAATTTATGGAAGCCATCGACCCCCGCGGTCAAAAATACTACTGGCTCACCGGCAAGTTTGAAAACGACGATACCGACGACGATACCGACGTATGGGCCCTTGAAAACGGTTATATTTCGGTAGTACCTTCGATGCACGATTTGACGAATTACAAGGCAATTCCCGGTTTGAAGGGGGTGGAGAATCTATAGTTATCCGTTGTCGGTTGTCGGTTGTCAGTTGTCCGTTCTCAGTTATCCGTTCCTTATCTTCGCCAGTAGAGGCAAATCATGATTTGTCTCTACCTAACCAAACAGAGAACAGAGAACAGAAAACAGAAAACAGAAAACAGAAAACAGAAAACAGAGAACAGAGAACAGAGAACAGAGAACAGAGAACAGAGAACAGAGAACAGAAAACAGAAAACAATGCTCTGGAACAAAAATGCCATTTGGGTAGGATTAATAATGGGGTTGGTTATCCCCTTTGTGGGTTACGCCCTCCTGCTCACCATTTACGATCAGATGGAAGTATGGGGCTGGCTCAATGCCGAAGGGTTTTCGCCCAATTTCAGGCAGCGAACCCTGTCGGTTATAGCCATCTGCCTCAACGTCTTTCCTTTTAACTTATACTACAAACGTCGCTGGCTTGACTCCATGCGCGGCATCGTATTCCCGACAACGGCGTACGTTATTGCCTGGGTCATTTATTTTGGGCCCACCATCTTTTAAAATATGAAATATTACCTCATTGCCGGCGAGGCGTCGGGTGATTTGCACGGCAGCAATCTCGTGAAAGCCCTGCGAAAGGAAGACCCAGCGGCTGATATCAGGGCCTGGGGCGGCGACCTCATGTGCGAGGCGGGTGCTACGGTGGTAAAGCACTACCGGGAGCTGGCCTTTATGGGATTTTTGGAAGTCGTGAAAAACCTGCGCACCATCATGCGCAATTTCCGGTTTTGCAAGTCGGATGTACTGGCCTTCCAACCCGATGTGCTCATCCTGATCGACTACCCGGGCTTTAACCTTCGCATGGCCAAATGGGCCAAATCGCAGGGCATCCGCGTGTTTTATTACATTTCCCCCCAGCTTTGGGCCTGGCACAGCAGCCGGGTACACCAAATCAAGGCGAATGTGGAGCGCATGTTTGTAATTCTGCCTTTCGAGACGGATTTTTACCGCCAATACGACTACGAGGTAGATTTTGTAGGACATCCGCTGCTCGACGTTATAGCCGACAGACCCCGCAACCCGGCGTTGCTAAGCGAGTTGGGGCTCAACAACGACCCCATCATCGCCTTGCTTCCCGGCAGTCGCCGCCAGGAGATCCAGCGCATGTTATCGGTGATGCTCCAGGTGATCCCCGATTTTCCACATGCCCAGTTTGTCATAGCCGGGGCGCCGGCTATTCCGCGCAGTTATTACGAACAAATCATTCAACATACCAACCTACCCGAAAAAGCCCGCCAGCGATTGTTTATCGCCGAAAACCGCACCTACGACCTGCTGCAGTACAGCCATGCAGCCCTGGTTACTTCCGGCACCGCCACCCTCGAAACCGCGTTGTTCGGTGTGCCGCAGGTGGTGTGCTACAGCGGCAATCCGCTTTCTTACTGGATCGCCCGCCGCCTGGTCAACGTAAAATATATTTCGCTGGTCAATCTCATTATCGACCGGCCGCTCGTCAAAGAACTCATCCAACACGAACTGACCCCCGAAAATCTCCAATCCGAATTACAAGCCCTGCTCGGCGATAAACGCAACGAGCTATTGGAAGGATACCGGCATTTACAAAAAGCACTGGGAGAAAGCGGGGCTTCGGCCAGGGCGGCGAATATCATGGTTAATGTGCTGATGTGCTGATGTGCTGATGCGAACGAAGTGAGTCCCGTACCGACTGGAAGGAGGTCGGGATGCTGATGTGCTGATGTGCTGATTTGCTGATTTGCTGATGTGCTGATGTGCTGATGTGCTGATGTGCTGATGTGCTGATTTGCTGATTTGCTGATTTGCTGATTTGCTGATTTGCTGATTTGCTGATAGTTTATTTTATTAAATTAATTATCAGCACATTAACCCATCAGCACATCAGCACATTAACTCATCAGCACATTAAC
>JABWBR010000126.1 GCA_013360405.1 Saprospiraceae bacterium | reverse complement strand
GTTGTATTAGCTTGGGGGGCTAAGCTCCCTTCTCGCGCCTTGCCAGATGAAAAAATAGCCTCGCCGAATTCAGATAACTTATTTACGCCACATTCCATAAAATCAAATTTAATTCGCATTGATACACCGCGTCGTCTTCAAAAATGTCGAGGCTATACTTCTCGGGATACAGCAGGTCGAGCCGGCGCCTTACATTATTCAAACCTACGCCGCCGGTTTCATCTTTTTGGTTGTTGTTTTTTTTATTTTTTATATAAAAATGCAGATTGCCTTTGCTTTCCAAAAAGCGAATAACAACCGGATTATCCCGGTCGCTCACCTCGCCGTGTTTAAACGCGTTTTCTACAAACGGCGCTAACAACAGGGGAGCGATCTCATTACTTTCAAAATCTCCCTGAAAGGTCGTTTCTATAAATACATCGCTATTATAGCGCATTTTTTGGAGCGCGATAATATTTTGCAAATATTTCACTTCTTGTATTAATCCCACTTTCTCCTCATTGCTTTCGTACAGCATATACCGCATAATTTCCGAAAGCTTGAGCATAGCTGCGGGCGTTTGATCCGATTTTTGATAGGCAAGAACGTAAATATTATTCAGGGTATTAAATAAAAAATGGGGATTGAGTTGCGATTTCAGAAATGCCAGTTCAGCCGATGTTTTTTCTGTTTGCAACTCGCGTTTAATTTTTTCATTTTTAAAAAAATCTCCCACCATTTTTAAAGGTACCGCCAGTATGAGAAACCCCACGCCGTTGTATGCGCTATCGGTGATATAATATAGCCAGGTAAAACTTTCACTATATGTATAATTGTGTGAACCCCATATCCACACCGTCAGATTTTCTTCGATTAAAAACCGAAAAAAAACGTAACCTGCCACAACGGCGAAGAGGCCGGTAATGAGCCTGGCATAGGCTTTCGCGTCAAAGTAACGGTTGATTACCCACAGGGCGGCATAGGTGACTGCAAATTGAAAAAAGAAGGAAGACAAGCCAAAGGGCAGGCGAAACCATCGCCAGCTAAATTCATAATTCGGATTGCCGATAGCTTGCAGGATATCGTTGTAAAACAAGATAAAAAACCAGAAACCCAGGTGAAAAATCAATCGCTGCTTTTTTGTCATTCCATTGTGGTTGAGCGTGTTAATGTCCTGAATGTTATCTAATTATAGCGCATACAATCTATCAACCGGACATCTAAACCGACCAACCCGGATTTCGATCGACAAACGCCTTTTTGCTGCCCATTATTCCATTTTCGGTTTGGTCGACGCATTTTCGGGGGTGGCCGATTGGGGGGAATATATGTTGTATCAGGCCTTTAGTTTTGAGACTGGGATTTTTTTACCACAGAGTTTCACGAAGTTTTCACAGAGTTACACAGAGCGAGATTTTAACTCTGTGCCACTCCGTTTTACTCCGTTTAACTCTGTGGTAAAAAAACAAGTTCATTCCCTTAACCACGCCAAAATATCACTCATCATTCACAAAAATCAAAGTTATGAAGCAACTGAAGGTAATCATTCTTTTTTTTCTGGGTATATCCGGCACAAATGCTCAAAGCGAACAATTGGAAATCCTCTTGATCGGCGCCTCTCACAATTACGCAGAAGCGCAGGATGTATCTGGCGTGCACCAGAAAATAGCGGCATTCAAACCCGAAGCCTTTTTTGGAGAATGGCTATCTCCCGAAGACGAAAAAAGGGTACACGACTATTGGAACAAAGAAAACGTAAAGGCCCGCACCAAACGCCTTTATGACAAGCGCCCCATTGCCGAAGAAAAACTACCTGGCGTTATTGCCGAATTAAAGCAAAAAGTAAACAGCAACCCCTCTGATTTTAAAGCAAAAGTTGACCTGGCGCACGCCTATTACCTCGGTCTGGATGCAGGCAACGGCTATTACCAGATGTGGCAGGTGAGCAAAGCCCTCAAGAAAAATCATGCCGACGCACCCCTTTTCGAATACGCCAAGCTGGTGCTGAGCCCCTGGGCGGATTCCCTCCACAAATTTGTAAACGGGTATTCGAATAATGAATACGATTTGATTGCTTTTCCCATGATGCAGAAACTGGGATTACCCGAAATGTACGCCATGGACAGCCAGGAGTTCGACCCGTTTTGGGGAGAGGCCTGGGCTTATTCCGATTCGCTGGCCACCTTATATGAACAACAGGTGAGCCGCGACTCCAATAGTGCGGAAGCCCTGCAATACAAAGCTATTCAGCAGAAAGTAAAAGAAATGGAGAAAAAGTGGAAAAACGGGACAGGCGTGTATGGCCCCGACAAAAAAACGGAGATGCTCAACACCCCGGAGGCCGACGATTATTTGTTTCGCGTAAATATTGTGAGTCCCGAACTGCTGGCACTGCGCGGATTTCCCGCCCATGCCTTCCAGGAAAAATTGCACTGGTGGATGATGCGCAATATCACGATGTGCCAAAATACGATAGACCGGGCTAAAGCCGGGGGCTTCAAGCGAGTGGCGGTAATTGTGGGCGCAGGCCACCGTTACCCCATGGCCACGCTTTTCAGCCAGATGCCAGGGGTGAAGCTGGTGAATCTCCTGGACCTCCGTTGAGGGAAGGGAGACTATCAGATATTCATCGGTACTTCCATAAGCAGGATCTCGGCGTTGCTGTCGGCTTTGATATCGATCGTGTCGACATTCCAGATGCCGAAGCCGTCGCGGGCACGCAGGGCCTGGCCGCCGACCGTGACGTCGCCGTTGATCACAAAAGCATAAACGCCGTTGCCGGGGCTTTTAATGTGGTATTGGGTAGTAAAATCCTTGTCGAGGGAACCGAGGTGAAACCAGGCGTTCTGGTGAATCCACACGCCCTCGTCGTCGGGGTTGGGCGACAGGATTTGCTGCAGTTTGTTTTTGCGGTCGGCCAGGTTGAGCGTAATCTGGTCGTAGCGCGGCGTCACGTTGCGTTTGTTGGGGAACACCCAAATTTGGAGAAACTTCACCAGCGCGTCGCGGTTTTTGTTGTATTCGCTGTGAGAGATGCCCGTGCCCGCGCTCATCACCTGCACATCGCCGTTTTTGATCACGGTGGTGTTGCCCATGCTGTCCTTGTGCTCCAGGTCGCCTTCGAGGGGAATGCTGATAATCTCCATATTGTCGTGGGGGTGGGTGCCGAAGCCCATGCCGCCTTGCACGGTATCGTCGTTGAGCACGCGCAGCACGCCGAAGTGCATGCGTTCGGGGTTATAATAGTTGGCGAAGCTAAAAGAGTGGTAGCTATTGAGCCAGCCGTGATTGGCGTGGCCGCGGGTATCGGCTTTATGCAATACGCTATTTGCCATGATTTTTGAGTTTGTATTAGGAATGTGATTGAACCCCAGCACATCAATGGGGCGGAGTTCGTCAATGTTGTTGTGGATTACGCTGCCCATGGCGCCCGTAGTGGCGATGACGCCGGCGCCGAGCAGGCTTTTTTTGAGAAAATCTTTTCTGTCCATGATCAAACGGGTTTTATACTGCAAAGATGCGGGTTTCGCGAGGGCGAAAACAATAATGTAGATTAAGAAAACTAAAGCGGATTATTTAACCGCAGAGTTAAACGGAGTTTCACAGAGTTCCACAGAGTCAAGAAAACGCTCTGTGTCACTCCGTTTAACTCTGCGGTGAATAAAAGTCACGAGTGCCGGAACTCCTTGCGCAACTTACTCAAAAACTCCGGCGTAACACCGATATACGCCGCGATTTGCTTTTGCGGCAGGTGGTTGATAAGCGAGGGGTAGTGCTGGCAAAACATCGCATATCGCTGCTGTGCGCTCAGACTCAAATTATCGAGCACGCGCCGGCGATTGGCCACCAGCGAATTTTCGGTGATAATGCGAAAAAAGCGCTCAAACTTGGGACAATCGTGGTACAACTGCTCCTGGTCTTTTTTGGAAAGCAACAACACCTCACTGTCTTCCAACGCATCAATATACAGGCTACCGGGCTGCTGCGAAATCAGGCTATACATATCGGCAATCCACCAGTCGGGCGGCGCAAATTGCAGGATATGCTCAAAGCCGTTTTCATCGAGGTTATAGCTGCGTAGGCAGCCTTGGGTCACAAACGCCGAATGCCGGCAAACCTCGTTTTCGCGCAGCAGGAACTGCTTTTTCTTCAGCTTCCGGCTCGTGAGCAACGAGACAAAACGGGCCTCCTCCTGCGGCTCCAAATAAATGTGCTTGCCGATGTTTTGCAAAATAAGTTCGTAAGGCATGTTATTTTATTATAAAACATTGAATCAGTTAGCCTCTAATGCCGTCAATTTTAAAAGATTATTTAACCACGGAGTTTCACGGAGTTCACACAGAGTTGCACGGAGTCAAAATCTAGCTCAGTGGAACTCCGTGTGAACTCTGTGAAACTCCGTGGTTAATAAAAACCCAGCCCCCCCGCCCAATTTAACACCAAAATAAAAACCTTCCCCGGCATTTCTTATATTGCCCTAAAAACCGGCATCATGACACGTCTATTAGTATTACTAGCCATAACAACCTTGCAGCTCCCTGCCATCGCACAAAAATCCCCGGCCTTCATCGCCGACGACCTCCACCTCGAATGGGAATTGGTGCAAAACCAATACCAGGACAAAGACCAGACCTTGTCCAAACTACGCCTGCACAATGCCGGCAAGAAAAAACTCCCCGCCACCGGCTGGGCCTTGTATTTCCACCTCGACAGAGCCATCCAGGCCGAGCCGCTGCGCGCCGGCGGCATGGACCTCGAGCAGATGGGCGGCGACTGGCGCCGCCTGAAACCCAACGCCGGCTTCTCCGGACTGGCTCCCGGCGCCCGCCTCGAACTCGACCTGGTGACCGATTACTGGCTGATTCACCGCACCGACGCCCCCAGTGGGTTTTACCTCGTCTTCGGTGCCGATCCCGGCAAGGGACATCAGCTCTCTAACCTAAGCATCGTGCCTCCTACCCGGCCCGATCAACTCAAGCGCTCCAGCGACGACCGGCTGGCCTTCGTGACGCCGGAATCGGTCTTTTTGCAAAACGAAAACACCCCCGATATACCCGCCGCCGACTTGCGGCCCGTATTCCCCACGCCGGTAGCGTTTACCCCCCTGCCCGGCTTTTTCCGGGTAGACCGCCATACGATCATCAGTACCACCGTCGAATTTGAAAAAGAAGCCCGCCTGCTGGCCGCCCAGTGGCGCGCCCTTTTTGGCGCGGAAGCTATGGTGGAAATCCCCAGAGGAGCGCATCTCAAAGGTATTTCACTGCGCAAATCTACCGGCATGACTAACCCGGAGCAGTATAGCCTTACCGTATCAGCCGACAAAGGCATCATCATCGAAGCCGCCGACGGCGCGGGTGTATTCTATGGCATCCAGTCGCTGAAAACGCTACTACCCCCGGATTTGTGGAAACAACCCGCCGAGTCCGTCCAAATCCCCTGCCTCGAAGTGCAGGATCAGCCCCGCTTCGCCTACCGCGGAATGCATGTAGACGTAGCGCGCAATTTCCAGACAAAAGCCGAAATCCTGAAGCTACTCGACGTGATGGCCCTATACAAACTCAACAAACTCCATTTTCACTTCAGCGACGACGAAGGCTGGCGCATAGAAATCGCGGGTCTGCCCGAACTAACCGCCGTGGGCGCCAACCGCGGACATACGCTCAACGAAAAAGCCTTCCTGCACCCCTCCTATGGCTCCGGCCCGGACGCCGGCCAACTATACGGCTCGGGGTATTACAGCCGCCAGGAATTTATAGAAATCCTCCGATACGCCGCGGCCCGCCACATCGAAGTAATCCCCGAAATAGAGCTACCCGGCCACGCCCGCGCCGCCATCAAAGCCATGGATGCCCGCTACGAGCGCCTCATGGCCGAAAACAAACCCGAAGAAGCCCGCCAATACCTGCTGCGCGACCTCGAAGACCAGTCGGTATATCGCTCGGTACAAGGCTACAACGACAACGTCGTCTGCGTCTGCCAGCCCTCCACCATCGCCTTCATCGAAAAAGTGAGCGACGAACTCGCATCCATGTACCGCGAAGCCGGCGCCCGGCTTACCACCATCCACCTCGGCGGCGACGAAGTGCCCGGCGGAACCTGGGAAAAATCGCCGGCTTGCCATGCCCTCATGCAAAAAAACAACCTCAAAGAAACCGCCGATCTGTGGTACTACTTCTGGCATAAAATGCAGGGATTACTATCCAGGCGCGGCTTACTGGTATCGGGATGGGAAGAAATCGGCATGCGCAAAACGAAACTCGACGGGGAGACCACCTACCTGCCCAACCCCGATTTTGTCGACGATAATTTCCACGTCTATGTGTGGAACAACGTATTGGGCTGGGGCGCCGAAGACCTGGCCTACCGCATGGCCAACGCCGGCTACAAAGTAGTGCTGGCCCCGGTGAGCAACCTGTACTTCGACATGGCCTACCAGAAAGACTGGAACGAACCCGGCTACTACTGGGGCGCCTACACCGACGTCGACAAATCCTTCTCCTTCGCCCCCTTCGACTACTACAAAACCGCCAAAGAAGACCGGATGGGCAACAAAATAGACCCCTCCGTTTTCAACGGCAAACAACGCCTCACCGACTACGGCAAAAGCAACATCGTGGGCATGCAGGGCCTCATCTGGTCGGAGACCCTGCGTGGCGCCGAAACCATCGAATACATGGTCTTCCCCAAGCTACTCGGCCTCGCCGAGCGCGCCTGGAGTCCCGCCCCCAATTGGGAGACGGAAAAAGACCCCGCCGCTTTTGAAAGCCAATACGCCGCCTCCTGGTCCCACTTTGCCAACCAACTCGGCAAACGGGAGCTCCCCCGGCTCGATTTCTTCGCCGGCGGCTTGAACTACCGCATTCCCTCGCCCGGCGCCGTAGTGCGCAACGGCATGCTCCACGTCAATATGCAACTTCCGGGCTTTGATATTCGCTATACTACGGATGGTACTGAACCAGGACTGCAAAGTGCGCTGTATACCTCGCCTGTGCCCGTGAAAGGGCCTGTGAGGCTCAGGGCGTTTGATACGAGAGGCAGGGGGGGGCGAGTGGTGGCATGGTGAGGGGAGGGAGAGAGTGTGGGAGTGTGAGAGGGAGGGATTTTTGTTGAGTGCCGACCGCTGAAAACCGACTTTGGGACTTTGGGACTTTACGACTGTGCGATCCAAGCCGGTCGTTGAGCGGAGTCGAAACGGCTGGGCGACTGACCGCTGAAAACCGACTGCCGACACTTGCTTTTTTCCAAAAATCCCCTATATTTGTAACACCCTCATTCACCGAATGATACCTTGTATATCACCCAACAAGTGGAAAACGATCCGCACTTGGCCGTACCGTCTGATTTTTTGTGATGACAGGTTATGCGTTTGGGGGTTTCAGGCTTTGGGCTGAGGGATGTGTATGTTTTTTTGTGAATTAAATACGTTCTAAGTGGCAAAGTGGATTTGGTAACTGATATTTCCCCGGTCATGGTGGGCGCCCAGTTGATTGAGCATTCTTTGATTGTCTGCATCCTTTAGTGTTCTGTCCCGTAAATGGCAGGTTATTTGCTTGTTCAGTTTTACCCCTTTAGCAAGGTATTCCTCCAGGCTAATTTTTTTATCCTGCTGTTCGTGCCACAATTCGTTCGCAGCCCGTAACAACCGCTTTAATTCAGCGGTAAACCATTTTACCTTGCCCATTTTTGTTTCTTCGACATCCGTCAAATTCCGCTGGATATGGCTCAGGCATTTTTGTTGTTTGACCCCCAACAACTCGGTGGCGTCATAACTTTTGCCGCGATCCGTATTCATCACACCTTGGTAGTCTGACGGTATGACCTCCCGAACTTCTTCATTCCGGTGTTGGCGGCGTATTTGATAAAATACTTCGTGTTCTGATTCAAATCCCATCAAAAACGCTCCGTTTCCACCTATTGCCCAGCCTGTGTCATCCGTATGTACCCGTTGGGAATGCGCTATCGACCCGCCGATTGCTGCCGCCGCTTTGCCCACATTACCCAATTCTCCGCCTTGTTTAACTGCGTTTTGTGCTAGCAACCCCTGCGTGATGTATATGCCCGTTAATTCCTTCAATACTGCCGGAACCTTGCGCTGTGTTATCCCATGATTGTAATGCAAACTGTGCGCCTCACTCAGTATCCTCGGTCCAAACCGATGTGCGGTGGCGCCATATTGGTCTTCTCCAACATCCCTATGACGCCCTCGGTACCTTTTCTTGCAGCATTTGCAACACTTTATCTCAATCCGGTAACCCCTTACCTCTACTTTCGGTATTGCTGCAATATCTGTCACGCTTACCAACTCGAAGCCTTCATGATCCAATTCCCCGCCGCAGGCACAAACCATCTCGTCCGAATATACTTCCTGTATTTCGCTCATCTCTTCCAGCAGCGGCGCTTTGCGCATCTCAAATCGCCCTTTCCCTGCCTGCCTTCCAGGCCCTTTCGGGCTGCTCTTCTTTTTTTTCTTTGAAAATGGCGTAGCCGTTTTTGCCGCCTTACGCTCCAACTCCTCTACTCGACTTTCCAGGGTTTTTATCCGTTCCGCCTGTGTTTTTATTTGTTCGCTCTGCGCCTTTATCTGTTTTGCCTGCGCCTTTATCTGCTCTCCTTGGGCCAGCACCAAAGCTATCAGCTCGGACTTGCTCATCTTCTCCAATGTTTGTCGTGGCAAATTCATACCCAAATTTACATATTGTTTCTTATTCCTACCTTATCCATGGAATTAATCTCAACCATGCTTTATCTTAGCGCTAATCAGTTAC
>JABWBR010000061.1 GCA_013360405.1 Saprospiraceae bacterium | reverse complement strand
AATGTGCTGATTTGCTAATGTGCTGATTTGCTAATGTGCTGATTTGCTAATGTGCTGATTTGCTAATGTGCTGATTTGCTAATGTGCTGATTTGCTAATAATGAAATTTGTAGTATTAAAATTAGCACATTAACTCATCAGCACATCAGCACATTAACCCATTAGCACATTAACTTGTCATCGCTTCAATATTTTAAGTGTCTTCACATCCGTTTTGCCGTACTTCAACCTTACAAAATACGCGCCAGAAGGGTATTCGGCAAAATTGATCATCACTCGCTCGGCATTCGCGGGCGCTTTGGCTCTGTACAACATAGCCCCTTGTGCGTTAGTCAGTTCAACGTGTACCTCTTCATTGAAAGTTTCAAACAGCTCAATGGTGAGTTCGTTGTCTACCGGGTTCGGATAGTACAAGGCCAGCTCTGAGTTGCCATAAATTAATGCCGATTTGATGTCGGAATAAACAGGCGCTCCACTGCTGCGCACTGCCCGGACGCGGTAGTACGTTCTTCCGAGTTTGGGCGCCACATCGATGTATTCGAAGTGGTTCATCATGCCGGAAGTAGAAACCGGGTCGGTTACGTCGGCAATAGGACTGAATATCACTCCGTCTGACGAACGCTCCACGATATAATGCACCATATCCGTCATTTCTGGCACTGCCCAATGCACGCTTACCGAACGCATCTGCTGGTTCATTACATTGACGTCGATACTCAGCGCGTTGAAGCAGTTGGATACGGTTACTGTCTTGAAATTAGTAGCCGTACATCCATTTTCCGTAACAGACGCAAAAAGTGTGAACGTACCGAAGGAGGTAAAGTGTACGGTTATATTAGCCTGGTTGAGCGGCGTTTCGGCCACGATTCCGGGGGCCAGTGTCCATTGTACCTGCGGGTTGGGGGTATTACCGCTGACGGAGAAGTTAGTCGACAGATTGGTGCAGGCAAATGAATTACCGGTAATGTTGGCAACCGCCACGTCATCTACTATTATGGCCACAGGGCTCGGTTCAATATACGTAGAGCAACTGTCGCGGCGCACGCAACGCGTATAATAGGTAGTTTGATAAACAGGCCCCAAAATGAGAAACGGCGTATTAGAGTTGGGTATCGGCTGCCAGGTTTGGGCATTAAAGGGCCCGGGCTGGTTACTCATCATCCAGAGATATTGCAATTCGCCGTATCCTCCAGATGGATCTTCTACGCTGATAATCGGGTTGGGAATGTTGCCCGGTCCGCAAAGTACCTGGTCATATCCGATAACGCCGGGGTCGGTCACGTTTTGGCAGGGAGGATAGAAGCCCTGGTCAAACGTAAGGTTTGTTTCACCGGCGGAGATGGTAAACAGATCGGTCATTAACATGATCAAATCCCCGTCGCTGTCCACTGCATCGTTGGCGCCGGCATCGCGAGGCGACGGCGTAAAGGTAGCGCTGGGCACGGTGAAAGTCACTTTATAGGTGCCCGGGGGTACCTGGAAGTAGTACAAGCCGTTGGCGTTGGTGACCGTAGTATCGGCATAAGGCGTATTTTCAGCCGTGCCGGATACGTAGACCGTCACATTGGGAATACCTACTTCGCCCGGATCCTGGATACCGTCGCGGTCGATATCGAGCCACACAAAGTCGCCGATAAGCGCCGGCAAGCCGAAGGTGACCGAACAGGTAGTTGTACAGCCGTTGGCATCGGTTACCGTCACGGTATACGTTCCCGAATTGAGGTTGATGGCTAAAGGCGTGTTCTGGCCGTTACTCCATGCAAACGAATACGGGGGTGTGCCGCCACTGGCCGTGCAGGTTGCCTGGCCGTTGCCGTTTACATAATCGGTAATCGGCTGGGTAATGGTAACCGTACAAGAGGGCTGAGCAAAAGTCGAGACGTTGACCGTTGAGGTGGAAGAACAACCGTTTGAGTCGGTGACGGTCACGGAATGCGCACCTCCTCCCAAGCCTGTAGCCGTAGACGAGGTCTGGCCGTTGCTCCAGTTGAAGGAATAAGGCGGTGTGCCGCCATTGGCGCTAACCGATGCAGAACCGCTGGTTCCACCCTGGCAGGTGCTGGTCAGCGGAGTGGTAGTCACTTGCAACGCCGGCGGTTGTGTGATTGTCACAGTAGCTGTTTGAGTACAGCCGTTGGCATCCGTAGCAGTTACGGTATAAGAACCCGCTGCCAGGCCGCTGATGCCGGGATTCAAAGCGCCGTTGCTCCAGACAAAAGAATAAGGAGGCGTACCGCCGTTTGCCAAGCAGGATGCGGTGCCGTTGGCTCCGCCAAAACAAGCCACGTCGGTATCCGTAGTGGTCAGGGTAAGCTGGGTTGGCTGAGTAATCGTCCCGGAAGCCGTACCCGAACAACCTGCGGAGTCGTTAACCGTCACGGAATACGTGCCGGGGGCCAGGTTATTGATGGTAGCAGCGTTGCCGCCGTTGCTCCAGGTGAAAGAAAATGGAGGCGTGCCGCCTACAACGTTAGCCGTTGCCGAGCCGTTGGTCAATCCAAAACAAGTGATATCGATATCGACCACCGTGACCATGAGACTGGGAGACTGAATCACCGTCTCAGAACCGCTTGTTATACAACCGTTTATATCTGTAACAGTTAATCCATAGGTGCCCGCCGCCAAATTGCTGATGCTGTTTGTAGTGGCGCCCGTGCTCCAGAGGAAGCTATACGGCCCGGTACCACCGGTAACAGTAGCGCTAATAGCGCCGATGGGCGTATTTACGCAAATAATATCCGTTACGTTAAAAGAAATTTGCAGTTGGGGCAGTTGGGAGACAGACACGGTTTGTGTGCTATTTGAACAACCCTGCGCATCGGTTACCGTAACACCATAAGTACCTGCGGGCAAACCGCTGACAGTTGAAGTTGTTGCCCCGTTGCTCCACAAGTAGCTATAGGGCCCGGTACCTCCTGAAGCGATGGCCGTGGCCGATCCAGTACTGGCGCCGAAGCAATCAATGGTAGAAGTAGTTACGTTGATATTGAGTGCAGGAGGTTGCGTGATGTTGACGTTGGCAGTAGCTGTACAGAAATTAGCGTCTGTCAGCGTTACCGAATAAGCGCCTGCCGTGAGGTTTGTGGCAGTGGCCGTGGTTTGGCCGTTGCTCCACAAGTAAGAATATGGAGGCGTACCGCCGAAGCCCATAACAGTGGCCATGCCGTCACTACCGCCAAAGCAATCTACATTAACGGAGTTAGGCGTAGCCATTAACACCGGCGGTTGTGTGATCGTAATGGTTTCCATCAAGGTACATCCATTGGTTTCCGTTACAGTCACGCTGTAAGTACCTGCGGGAATATCTGACAATTCGTTGCCGGTGAAACCCGTACTCCAGGTAAAGGAATACGGCGGAGTGCCACCATTGGGAATGATCAGAATGCCCCCTGAATTATCGCCGTTGCACAGCAAGTTGCGGGGAATGATGCTCAAGGAGAAATCGCTGATCACATTGATGTCAATCTCGGCCACATCGCTGCAACCGTTAGCGTCGATGACCGTCACACTATAGGCGCCATCGCCGATATTTTCGATAGATTCAGCAGTGCTACCATTACTCCAGGTGTAGGAGAAAGGAGGCGTACCGCTGTTGACTACTACTGTGGCCTCTCCGCTGTCTTCGGGGCCGCAAAATACCTGGTCGGACTCAATTGAGATATCCACAGGGGGCGCCTGGTTGATGGTAGTTGACGCCGTTTGCATACAACCGTTGGCGTCGGTTACCGTCACCGTGAAAGTACCTGCGCCCAGGTTGTTGATCGTACTACTGCTGCCGCCGTTGCTCCAGGCATAAGTGTATGGTTGCGTGCCACCGGTGGCGGTAGCGGAGGCGGAGCCGTTGTTTGCGCCTGTACAAACCAGCGCGGTTGCATTCAGTGTCACATTTAATACAGGCGGTTGCGTAACCGTGGTAGTATTAGTAGCCGTACAACCGTTGGCATCGGTGATCGTCACCGAGTAGCTGCCGGCGGTCAGGTTATTGATAGCCGCATTGGTAGACCCCGTACTCCAAACGAAAGAATAAGGAGGCGTGCCGCCGCTGCCCGAAGCTACTGCCGATCCCGTAGAGCCGCCAAAACAAAGTACATTTTGCTTTATAATATTAACAGTCAGGTTGTCGATGATATCGATAGAGATATTATCCTGTCCGGAGCAACCATTAGCGTCGGTTACAGTCACCGAATAGGTACCCTCTACAAGGCCCGTCACGCCGACAGTAGTAGCGCCGGTGCTCCATAAGTAAGTAAACGGCGGTGTGCCGCCATTAACGAGTGCCGAGGCAGAGCCTGTATTTCCGGGACCGCACACAATGTTAGTGCCGGCAATATTCACAATAACAGCGGGTGCTGCTGCGATGACGGTAGTAGCGTCATCCTGGCATCCTACAGCATCTGTGACCGTCACGGAATAAACGCCCGGCGCCAGGTTGGAAATCGTCTGTGTGGTTGCGCCTGTATTCCACAGGAATGAAAACGGCGCCGTACCTCCCGACACAATTGCGGTAGCGGTGCCGGTAGCAGCTCCCTGGCACACCAACGGCGTAGCGTTGATGGTGACAAAAACAGGTGGTGGCGCCGTAAGTGTAATAGAGCCGGTAGCCAGACAGCCTACGCCGTTGGTTACCGTTACGCTATAAGTGCCGGCAACCAGCCCGGTAATGGAAGCCGTATTGCCACCATTGCTCCAGGCATAAGTAAAAGGCCCCGTACCCGTAATAATATTGGCGTTGGCCACACCGTTTGCCGCGCCGCAGGTAGTAATATTAGACCCCGTAACACTGATAGAGAAGGGTGGCGCAGGCGCTACAGTAGCGGTAGCAGTACCGCTACAACCTACGGCATCGGTAACTGTCACAGTATACGTGCCGGGAGACACGTTCATTTGATTTTGCAACGTACTGCCATTACTCCATAAATAAGTATAAGGCTGAATACCATTACTGCCTGTAGCCGTCAAAAACCCATTATTAAACCCCGGGCAGGATTCGGGCGTTCCCAGGGCGCCTACGGTAAGGTTTGAATAAGGCTGAAGGCTGACAGCTGTCGATTTGGTACAGCCATTCGCATCTGTTACAACCAGCGTATACGTGCCGGCCGACAGGTTGGAGATCGTTGCGGTGGTTTGGCCCGTGCTCCATAAGTACGTATATGGAGGCGTGCCTCCCGTCACCGAAGCGGTCAGACTGCCGTTGCTATAGCCTGTACAAGTCGGCTGAGTAGTAGCGACGTTAATAATAATCGGTGGTTTATTAGCTACCGTGGCCGAAGCCGTTCGGGTACAACCCTGTGAATCTGTCAGGGTTACGGAATACGTACCCGGCGCCAGATTGGTTTGGGTGGGCGTAGTAGCGCCATTGCTCCATAGGAAAGAATAAGGCGGCGTGCCGCCGGACCCCGAAGCCGATACCGTACCGTTGTTGACTCCCGGACAAGTAATGCCGGTAGCCGACACGGTCAGGTTAAGGGGAACAAAGGACAAGGTAATGCACTCCACGGCGCCACAATTTTGGCTATCGGTTACCGTCACACAATACGTACCGTTGGGAATATTGGTGAGGGTGGCGGTAGTTTGCCCCGTATTCCAGTAATAGCCGTAAGGCGGTACCCCTCCGCCGCCCACTGCGGTGAGCGTAAAGGGAAAAGTACATTGGTTAACCACAAAATCAATAACAACCAAGGGGGGCTGGTTGACAATTACGCTTTGCACAATAGAAGTGCTGGTAGCGTCGGTCACCGTCACGCTATACGTGCCGGCAGTAATGCCCGACAGGGTGGGTCCCACCACGCCGGTATTCCAAACATAGACATACGGCGCAACACCTCCGCTGGCCGTAGCGGTAACGCTGCCGTTTGGAAGGCCGTAGCACACTGGTTGCGTCACATTGAAAGACACACTCAGCATGGCATAACTTTGCACAGTAAGCAGCATAGGGATGATAAAAGACAATAGCCGTCCAGCCCGATAAAAGGCGGCAACTGTCAAGTGTAGAGTTTTACACATGATGGATGTATAATTTGTTTACAATAAAAAAATCTGCGCCTCTCACGGTGGCGTCATTGCTAAATACTCCGGAAAAGTGTGACATGCCTCCCGCTTTGCCGGAGGATCTCCTGATACGAATGAAGGGTAAAAAGAAGAGAACACAAGTGTCCTCTTGCGGAGAACGGTGGGGCTGAAAAAGTTCTCTTATAGTAGGTCTAATTTCACCTACAATGATGCAAATAAACACATTTTTTACGTAACCACAAAAATAGACTTTGAAATATTGAGTCTTATGAAAAATGTGTTGTTGTCAATTGTGCTTATTTTGCTAAAAATTAATTTTAACAATACGTTAAACCTTATACGGAAGTATTAGTCCAAAGGTTGCGCATTATTTATTTTTTTCTCCTAAAATCATTTTATATGGACAGAAGAGCTACGCTAGCCGCGCTTTTTGGCGCCAAACGCTCCAGGGCCAATACTACTGTGCAACCGCGCACAACGGCACTGACGCCTTCTCTTGGATTAACTTCCGGACTAGAGCCTTATGCCGGCCCATGGGGATATGAAGAGGCCGCCCACTTACTGCGGCGTAGCATGTTCGGCCCCAGCCGTTCACAAATAGAGCAGGCGGTAAGCCAGGGACTATACCCCACCCTTGCCCTGTTATTTACCGACACCCCGCCCCCCGCGCCGCCAGTCAATCCAAGTAATACTACCGACCCCAACGTACCCATCGGCGAAACCTGGATCGACGCCCCCTACTCCACCGAGGTAAATCTCACCCCCTATCGCGCCCAAAGCCTGCGAGCCTGGACGATGGAACTATTGAGAACCGAAGGGGTTAGCTTGCGCGAAAAGTTGACGCTCTTCTGGCATAATCATTTTGGTGTAAATACGATTCAGGATCCCAAATTTCTCTACAGACATTCTATCCTGATGCGCTCGTTTGCCTGGGGTAATTTCCGCGAATTGATCAAACAGGTGACGATCGACCCGGCTATGCTCAGATTCCTTAACGGCAACCAAAACACCGCAACCGCACCCAATGAAAATTACGCCCGCGAATTACTGGAGCTTTTCACGATAGGCAAAGGCCCGCTGGCAGGCCCGGGCGACTATACGAATTATACCGAACAGGATGTGGTGCAAATGGCCCGGGTGCTTACCGGCTGGCGCGACCGCGGCTTTAACACGACCAATCCCGACCAGGATGTTACCAGCGTATTTTTGGCCGGCCAACACGACAACGGCGTCAAACAGTTGTCGGCGCGATTTAATAACGTCCAGATCAGTAATTTGGGCAATCAGGAATATGCTCAACTCATAGATATTATTTTCCAGCAGGACGAAGTGGCCCGTTTTATCAGCCGCAAGTTGTACCGCTGGTTTGTGTACTATATCATCGACGACAACGCCGAAGCCAACGTCATACAGCCCATGGCTCAATTGCTGATCGAAAATGATTATGAAATCAAACCGGTACTGGAAGCCCTGCTGGGTAGCGCCCATTTTTACGATATTCTCAACGTGGGCCCCATGATCAAAAACCCCATTGATTTCAGTATTTCGGCACTCAAACAATTGGCTGTCGCTTTTCCAACTACTTTGGCACAACGCTATACGCTGCATTTCCGCATTTTCCAGGCCATTATTCCTATGGAAATGGAATACTACAACCCGCCCAGTGTGGCCGGTTGGAAAGCCTATTACCAGGAACCGCAGTATTACAGAACCTGGATAAATGCCACGACCCTGCAGGCCCGGATGGGATATACCAATTTGCTCAGTGGCGACGGCGTCGGACAAGGGCAGTTGCGCGCAAAGGTTGATCCGCTGACGGCTATTTCCCTGCTTCCCGATCCCTACGAGCCCAATGCCGTCATCGAAGGTTTTGCCCAATTGCTATTCCCCCAACCCATTACCGACAGCCAAAAGACAGCCCTCAAAGAAGTGCTCCTGCCCGGCTTGCCCGATTACGTTTGGACGGCCGAATACGCAGCTTATGAGGCCAATCCCGATGATCCTACCTATGCGGATGCGGTGGAAGTAAAAATCAGAAGCCTGCTGCAAGTCATGCTCAGCATGCCCGAATTTTATCTCAGCTAATTTTTATTAGTACAAAAATGCAGACCATGAAAAGAAGACAATTTATAAAAGCAGCAGGCACAGCCGTCAGCGTACCGCTCCTGCTCAACGGGATGCGGGTATCAGCCATGCCCCGTTCTTTCCTCTCGCGCATCGTTAATCCCGAATCCGACCGCGTGCTGGTGCTTATTCAACTCAACGGCGGCAATGACGGGCTCAATATGGTGGTACCCTTGGACCAGTACGACAACCTGGCCAACGTGCGCGGCAATATCATCTTACCGCAAAACAGCATTCTTTCTGTGGAAGATACCGTCGGGCTTCACCCGGTAATGACCGGCGTAAGAGCGCTGTACGACGAAGGCAAAATGGGTATCGTGCAAAGCGTAGGTTATCCCAACCAAAACCGCTCCCACTTCCGCTCTACCGATATCTGGACCAGCGGCTCCCCGGCAGAAGAAGTCTGGACTACCGGCTGGCTGGGCCGTTATTTTGAAACGCTACACCCTTCTTATCCCGATAATTACCCCAACGGCGACTATCCCGACCCCTTTGCCATCACTATGGGTAGCATTGTATCGGAAACCTGCCAGGGCACGGCTTCCAATTTCAGCCTCACACTCAATGATCCCTTCTCCCTGGCGCCGCTCACAGAAGGCAGTCCGAGCGATTTGCCCGATACGCCTTACGGTGAAGAGCTGGCTTTCCTTCGTTTGTCTATCTCCCAGGCCAATCAATACGGCGATGTGATCACCGATGCCGCTCAAAACGGCAGCAATCTGGCAGCATACCCTGCTGACAACCGGCTGGCGCAGCAACTCAAAAACGTGGCCTTGTTGATATCCGGCGGACTGCAAACCAAAGTTTATGTGGTCAGTCTCGGCGGGTTTGACACGCATGCCAACCAGGTGCAACAAGGCGACGTCACTTTGGGCGACCATGCCGAACTGCTTCAGCAATTGTCAAACGCCGTGGCCGCTTTCCAAAGCGACTTGCAAATGCTTGGACTCGACCAGCGCGTGGTGTGCATGACGTTTTCCGAATTCGGACGGCGAATCCGCTCCAACGACAGTTTCGGCACCGACCACGGTACCGCAGCACCTTTGTTGCTATTCGGTTCGTGTGTGAACCCTTCAATTCTCGGAGATACTCCCGAAATATCTGCCGACGTGAGCATAGATGAAGGTGTGCCCATGCAACACGACTTCCGCGATGTGTACGGTTCGCTGTTGATGGACTGGTTTGAGGTGGGTGAAGACGATGTACGCTCGCTGCTTTATAACGACTTCCAATACCTGCCGCTGCTACTCAATTGCACGGCCACATCAACGCGCCCGGAGCCCAAAGAGGAAGCGGTCGTAATGAACGCTTATCCCAATCCTTGCAGCAACTGGACCACGATCAGCTTTACCGCTGCCGACGAATGGGCCAAACTCAGCCTGTTTGATTCGATAGGTAACGAACTCCGGGTAGTTACCAACCAGCGTTTAAGCGCCGGCGAGCACAAGATACAAGTGGATATGCACGGCTTACCCCCCGGCACCTATTTCTTCCGCCTCCAATTACAGGGCCGGCAGAAGACGAAAAGGGTGGTGAAAAATTAATGTTGGATGTTGGATGCTTGATGTTTGATTAACAATAATTTAAATATAAAATTAATTAAACATTCAACATCAAGCATCCAACATCCTTACTTTATCACTCCCAACTCCTTCCCCACCTTCACAAACGCGGCCACCGCTTTGTCGAGGTGTTCGGGTTCGTGGGCGGCGGAGAGCTGAACACGGATGCGGGCTTTTCCTTTGGGCACCACAGGAAAGAAAAATCCAATTACGTAGATGCCTTCATCCAGCAATTGGCGGGCGAAATTTTGGGCCAGCGGGGCGTCGTAAAGCATGATAGGCACAATAGGATGCTCGCCGGGCAGGATATCAAAGCCCGCTTCGGTCATCGCCTTGCGGAAATAACGCGTATTGGCCTCCAGTTTGTCGCGCAACCGGGTTGAACTGCTCAACAGCTCCAACACCCGGATAGAGGCGCCTACGATAGCCGGCGCTACGGTATTAGAAAACAGGTAAGGCCTGGAGCGCTGTCGCAGCATATCGACAATCTCCTTTTTGGCAGCGGTAAAGCCGCCGGAGGCGCCTCCCAGCGCTTTGCCCAGCGTGCCGGTGATGATATCGATGCGGTCCATCACGCCGCGGTATTCGTGGGTGCCGCGGCCGGTCTTGCCCAGGAAGCCGGTAGCGTGGCATTCGTCGATCATCACCATCGCATTATAGCGCTCGGCGAGGTCGCAAATTTTGTCGAGCTGGGCGATCGTACCATCCATCGAGAAAGCCCCATCGGTAGAGATCAGCCGGCGGCGGGCGCCGGCGGCTTCTTTGAGTTTATCTTCGAGGTCGGACATATCGTTGTGCTTATACCGAAAACGCTGGGCCTTGCACAAGCGGATACCGTCGATAATCGAGGCGTGGTTGAGTTCGTCGGAGATAATCGCGTCTTCCTCGCCGAGCAGGGGCTCAAACAAACCGCCGTTGGCGTCGAATGCCGCGGCGTAGAGGATGGCGTCTTCCATGCCAAGAAACTCGGCAATTTTGCCCTCCAACTCTTTGTGGATATCCTGGGTGCCACAGATAAACCGCACCGACGACAAGCCGAAGCCGTGCGTATCGATGGCCTCATGGGCGGCTTTGATCACCTCGGGGTGCGACGACAAGCCCAGGTAGTTATTGGCGCAGAAGTTAAGCACTTCCTGGCCGGTATTTATAGTAATTTCGGGGCCTTGCGGCGACACGATAATGCGCTCCTGCTTGAATAAGCCGGCATCGCGAATTTCCTGCAACTCCTGTTGCAAAGCGGGTTCTACGTTGGAAAACATGGCTAGGCTATTGTTTCAGGCAAAGTTAGGAGGTAATGGGGGTGTTTTTGAATTTTTTTTTCAAAAGGAAAAAATTTGTTCAATTTGCGAGCCGGAACAAGATTAGCGATGACAAACCAGAAATCACCCACCGACCAGGCCCTTGAAATCGTTTTCAACCTGTACGAATGGGCCGACGGCATTTACCTGCCCGAAGCGTATATTGTAAAAAAAGATACCGACGGCACGCTGACCCACCTGGTGCAGAAAGCCACGACGGCGACCTTGTCCCCACTAGGTTTACAGCCCGATGCCGACCAGCAAAAGCTGCTGGAATGGATCGAACAATTACAGCCCGCAGCGCTCGAGCAGCGCTTCAATGCCACCCGGAAGAAAAAACTGCCGCTTGCCGATTTATTGCAAGAAGAAGACATTAAGCCCCTGATTATAAACCACATACACCGTATACTCGACCAATGGCTGACGGTCGTTCACCGCCGAAAATTGCCGCTGAGCTGGAAAGTAGCAAGGAAAGTGCTGGTAAAAGACTTTATCGTAAAATTTGCCGTACAGCCCCTGCAACCCGTGCTGGCATTCCGGAAAACCCCCGAAGGCGTCAACTACCGGCTTAGCGCTTCTTTGGGCGAGCGCACGATCCGCTTCCGGCAATTCAACGAACTCACCCCGCTCACCAACGAACCCGGCTGGTTGCTGGCCGATTACGCCCTGTTTCGCCTCGAACACATCAACGGCAATATGGTAAAGCCCTTTCGCCAGAAAGACGAAGTGGCTATTCCCGGCGCCTCGGCGGCGGCGTATTTCCGCAAGTTCATCCTCAAAGTAGCCTCGAAGACGGAAATCCAGGCAGAAGGATTCGGCATTACCCAGGACGACCACCTGAAAACCTGCCGGCTGGAGCCCGTACGCAACCTATTTGGCGGACAATGGGTGCTCAGCGTACAGATGGTCTACGCCAATGCCTCCTTCAACTGGAGCGATAAAAAAGACCGCCGCACCACCCTGGAGATCAACGGCGAAGACATTCACATCGTAAAGGTCAGCCGCGATTTCGACGCGGAAAAACGCTGTATCGAAAGGCTACCGGAGTTGGGACTCCTACACGCAGAAGGCAGCTTTTTTCAGCCTGAAAGCCAACCCGCCGACGATCCCTATTTTCTGCTGGGCTGGCTGGCCGACCACCGCGAAAAACTCGAAGGGGAAGGGTTTTCGGTAGTCGCCCCCGCCGTCGAAGACAAAACCGTATATCTCTATCCGGCAGGACTGCAACTGAGCGCCGGCGGCGACAACGACTGGTTTGACCTGCACGGAGAAGTACAAGTAGGCGAATTTCGCATCCCCTTTCACCAACTGGCGCCTTACGTCAAAAGTCAAAATCGCTTTTACCCGCTGCCCAATGGCGACTATTTCCTGATTCCGCTGGAATGGATGGCCAGATATCAAAGTCTCGTACAATTTGCCAAAAAAACCGACGGCGGCCTGCGGCTTGAAAAAAGCCAATACACCCTGCTGGAAGAACTCGACCTGCACCACGATGGCATAGAAGCGCCCGATACTGCGCTGCTGGCGCCCCCTACCCTGCTCAAAGCCGACCTGCGCCCCTATCAGCTGGAGGGCATGCGCTGGTTGGCGGGGCATTACCAGCAGGGCCTTGGCGCACTGCTGGCCGACGATATGGGCCTAGGGAAAACCCTGCAAACCATAGCCATCCTGCTGCATGCCAAAGCGCAATTGCCCGACAGCCCGGCGCCGGGTGCAGATGCGAGTCCCGCCCAGCTCGACCTGTTTCAAACCCAGCCCCTCGACCAGCATCTACTCAGACCGCTGGGCGCCCTGCTCATCATGCCCGCCTCGCTGGTATTCAACTGGGAGCAGGAAATCAGGCGTTTTGCCCCTTCACTCAACGTTTGCAATCACACCGGCGCCAAACGCTATACCGACCTGCGCCTGCTGCGCCGCTTCGACGTGCTGCTGACCACGTACCAGACCGCCCTTCGCGACGAAGATTTATTGCAAAAAATAGAATTTGAATACATCGTATTAGACGAAAGTCAGCAAATCAAAAACCCCGACAGCAAAATATTCAAAGCCGTCAACAACCTGAAAGCGCGGCACAAAATCTCGCTCAGCGGCACGCCTATTGAAAATTCGCTATCCGACCTGTGGGCGCAGATGCAATTCATCAACCCCGGCTTGTTGGGCAACTACGCCTTTTTTAGAAAAGAATTCATCACCCCCATCGAAAAAAACCGGGACGAGCAGCGCAGCCGCCGCCTTCGCAGTCTGGTGCAGCCCTACCTACTGCGCCGCACCAAAGAAGAAGTGGCCCGCGACCTGCCGCCGCTCACCACCAAACTCTTCTACAGCGAAATGACCGCCGAGCAGAAAAAAATCTACGAAAAAGAAAAGTCGGCCGCCCGAAACGCCCTGCTGGACTCCTTCGACGCCCACAACCCCCAATACAAACTCATGGTGCTGCAATCGCTAACCCGGCTGCGGCAACTGGTGAACCACCCCGGCATGGTACTCGACGACTACCCCCACGAAAGCGGAAAATACAACGACGTACTGGAACATTGGGACATCATACGCCGGAGCGGACATAAAGCTTTGTTTTTCAGTTCTTTTGTAAAATATCTGGATTATTTCAAACAGCATTTTGAATCTCAGGAATTACCCTACGCCTGGCTCAGCGGCGACATAGAAACACGCAAGCGAGCCGAGCAGGTGCGGCGCTTTGAAGAGCAGCCCGCAGTGCAATCGTTTCTGATCTCCATCAAAGCAGGCGGCGCCGGACTCAACCTCACCGCTGCCGACTACGTTTTCATACTCGACCCCTGGTGGAACCCCGCTACCGAGCAGCAGGCCATAGCCCGCGCCCATCGCATCGGGCAGGACAAACACGTGATAGCGGTAAAATTCATTACCAAAGACAGCATAGAAGAAAAAATCATGACCCTGCAGGCCAAAAAAGCCCAGTTGGCCGACGATATCATCAACGCCAACGAGCAGTTGAATTTCTCAAAAGACGAGATAGGATTTTTGCTTTCATAAACAATTCATTATCAGGTATATATTTTTTAGAGATAAATATTTTTTTATAAAAAAAGTTAAAATCACGCCTTAATTTGAAACGTTTTGTATCTTTATACGTAAATATCCTTGCTTATTCTGGCGAATATCTTGTTAAATTTTACTGTTCTGTAATGTGAAAATCGTAAAGAGCTCACAATCTTTGTGTTGCCATTTGCGTTATTTCAATGCATAATCATTTGTTACTCACACCTTATTAAAAAGCATGATGCGCTTCCACAAAATTATCACCATGAAGAACTTATTCCGCATCCCTGTCTCTTTCGCCAGTTTACTGATACTGATGCTCCCCCTGCAAAGCCAGGCTGCCCGTATTTACGTGTTTTTTGATCCCGCCTGTATGGAGCGGCTCGAATACGCGTACAATAAGAGCGGAGAGGGTTACGTATCATACCTGGTCAACATAGGCCAGGGGGAAAAACTCGTACTCGAAGTAGGCAAAGAAAGCAAAGACCTGCAAAGCACCTTGCCTCTTTCCTATCTCAGCTGCAGCAACGGCCAGTTTAGCCAGAATACCGCCACGCGCATCAACAGCGATGCCGACGAAGTATACATCATTTACGAGATCACGACCAAGCAATACCTGGTGTCGCCGGTTTCGCTGGCTGCGTATTACAAGCGCGACAACCAGCAGATCAGCTACGTTTCGCCGAAATACAGCTTCCTGTTTAATACGCAATACGGCACAATCGGTGAAAATATCTCCACCAACCCCAAGGCGCAGGTGTATTTCGAAGGCCGGCTCGAAAACCCCTGCACGGGTTCTTACATTTTCAAGCAAGCCAATAAAGGCAATATTAATACGGTGGCCGACCTGGTATTCGTGCCCGAAATCGGCGTAACCGAAGAGCGCATCGGCTTTAACGCCGCCGATGCCCAGCAAAACGCGTTGATCCTCAAGAGTATCCGCGGCCGCACACCGGAGCGCTACCTCATGGAGCTCTGCGGTAAACTGCCCGGCCAAAGTTCGACGAGCCAATACGACTACAGACAAACTGCGGTACCTCAAGACTACGATGTCACGCCCAAGACTCCTTATCTTTATTTGGACGAAAAAAAGCCGACCACCACTACCCCGGCAAACAATAACACAACTAAATACCACACGGTACAAAAAGGAGAAACGCTGTACAGCCTGTCAAAACGCTACGGCGTCAGCGTAGAGCAACTTCGCCAGTGGAATAACCTGGGCAATTCGAATACAATCCGCAACGGCGGACAGTTGCAGGTTTCAGCCGCAACTGCCTCTACAAGCTCCACAGCGTCTACTGCTTCTACCACGCTTAGCCCCAAAGGCGCAGAAAGCACGGTGAATACGTATTATCCCATTCCTTATGATCAGGTTGGCAATACGGTGAAATACCACACGGTGGCATCGGGAGAAACGGTGGCCTCAATCGCCATGAAATACGGCTACACGGAGGCCAAATTCCGCGAGTTCAACAACCTGGGCAAAACGGATTATATCAAAATAGGCCAAAAGCTGAAGACCAGCGATTGCGATTGTCCGCAGCCGACTACGGCAAAGACCAATACGCCGTATTACCCCGTCAATACTACTGATACGCCGTATTCTTATGACAAAGCAGATGTCTGGACCTCAAAAAGCGTAAGCGGTAGTCTTCCCGCGCCGCGGTCAAGCGCCAATACGGCTACCAGCACAGGCATTCAGCCTTACAGCAGAGGTGTGCAGTATCTTGATACGCCTGTGCCTACAATTACGAGTCAACCCAATCCGTATCAGACTACGACGAGCAAAAGCACTACTACCAGCTACGATAATGACTTTATCCCCAGCGCTTACGACGAAGTGCCCGCCACGCAGCGCAATAATACGCTGCAAGCAAAAGGGGTAAGCGGTTTTGACAACGATCAGTTTTCTGCTAATTCGACTTCGCGCTACGACTATTATCCTTCTTCCGAACCGGTCAACCAGGTTTCGGAGTATTCCAATGCGGTTACCCGCGAAAACGGCCGCCGTGTTCATACAGTACAAGAAGGCGATAATATGTACCGCATTGCCCGTCAATATGGCATTACGGTAGAACGCCTGCGCCAGTTGAATAACCTGGAGGTCAATGAAACCCTGATTCCCTATCAGCGGTTGTGGATTGATTAATGTTATCGGTTATCGGTTGTCGGTTGTCGGTTGTCGGTTTCTAACTGACAACTCACAACCCACAACCCACAACATTCCTTCTACACAATCTCCTCGAAAACAAGGCTTTTATCCACGGGGCCCGGGAATGGACCGAAGTGAGCCAGTTTGAGTTCGGCCATGCGGCGGCCGGCGGTGGCGCATTGGAGGGGGTTGTAGCCGTCGAGCCAGGCGGTGAGATAGCCGCTCCAGAAGGCGTCGCCGGCGCCGGTCGTATCCTTCACTTCCACTTCTCTTGCCGGCAAAAAATTAGCGCCTTTGTGGTCTGCTACCAGGCAGCCTTCCTTGCCGAGGGTCACGCATACTTGCCTGGCGCCCAGGTTCAGAAAGTGGCGGGCGGCGTGTTCGGGATCTTTGAGGGGTTCTTCGTAGAGGCGCTCCCAGTCTACTTCGCTTACTTTTACCAGCGCGCCGAGTTCGCAATAGCGGGTTACATAGCGCTGGGCTTCCTCCCTGTCGCTCCATATTTTGGGCGAATAATTGGCATCGATGCTCACCTGGCAGCCCAGTTTCATGGCGCGCTGCGCGGCTTCGAAGATCACTACCTGGGCAGGAATGCGGCTGAGGGCAAAGCAAGTGGTGTGAAAGAGGCTGGTTTGCGACAACAATTCGTCGGTCATCTGCTCGTCGTAGATAAAGCTGTCGGCGGCGCGGTAGGCCTGGAAATTGGACACTTTTTTTGAGCGGGTGACCAGGATAAGCGTGGTAGGCAGGTCGATTTCGCGGATCAGCGAGGTATCTACGCCGGTGGCGGCCACGGCGTCGCGCAGGAAGACGCCCATTTGGTCGTTGCCAACGGTGGCTACCAATTTGGCGGCGTTGCCCAACCTGGCCATGTTAATGCACAGATTGGCCGGGCTGCCCCCCTGCAAGCGCTTGAAATTGACCGCTTTCTGTAGGTCGCGCACAAAACGCGCACTGATGAAATCGACCAGCAGTTCGCCGGCGCTCACAATATCGATGGGACGAAATCGTCTGGATTGCATAAAAGTGTGATGGTATGGTTGTAATATGTCGGCGCTGAAAAATAGGAGTTTTTTTCTATTACGTGCAGTAATTAAGCATCTTTCATTTTTGAAATAAATTGGCAGTGGCTAATTGCGACAACATCAAGTGGTTTAGTCACAAACCGCTCATCTAATTTTATCGTCTTGAGCGCATCGACGTCTCCAGGCCTATTCTTCTCTTCTGAAATGGGGATTCCTAATTGGTGATAGATGTGCCTGTAATCATCTATCCGCAAACGGCTTTGCGGCTGAATACTGTTATCGATCCACCTCCACTGGCGATTTGTGAACTGCAGGAAATTATACACATTAATAGAATGGTCAAAATGAGCAAAATGGTCTGACATGTCGATAAAATGCGACATAACTCCATGTTCTTTATTGACAACTCTCTTGAATTCTTTTAAAATGGGAGTGAGTATTTCCGGATAAATATGCTCAAACGTGTTATTCGAATTGACAAGGTCAATCGAATTATCAGGCAAAGGTAGCTTTCTTGCATCCGTAATTAGATATTCGATTTTTAGCTTGCGCAAAATATCTTCTAGCGAAAGTTCTTCGATATTATCAAAACACTCCAGTAAGATAGCAAGACGCCCCTCTTGCACTTTCACATAATCTGATAAAACGCCTTTTTGATGTGCATCAACAAACCGGGAAATTGTAGTTGTAATCCTTTCCTTTGAGGTTAGAAAAGAAATATCCACAGAATATATTTTTTCAGCACCTGCCAGGAAAAAACCAATAGGTACAATGGGGTACCAACCGGTGCCAAGTTCCAGGCATGATTTCGGAAAATCCGTGTGTGTGTGTGTGTGTGTGTGTGCGTGCCCTGCATTTAAATGATCCCTTGCATGCCCTAATCTGTCATAGAAATATTCATCAGTTAAATACACCCCTTTGGTTATGTATTTTTGGAATAGATAATTAATCTTATTTCCCATTGGCAGATAAGATATAATTTTTTGTACGATTGCTTTAAGCACCCACTTTTTCATATCAATAACTTTTATCAACTTATACTGTCCGGCACACTAGCTACACTTCTCAAATCCAAGACGTTTTTTTGTGCTTCTGCCGGTAACCTAGACCAACGCAAGTTATTAATCCAACGCTGAAAATATTCAAAGTAATACAACGCTCCCCACCCCAAAAAAGGCAACAACAACAAAACAATATAAAGCGGCTGGTAACCGAAAAGCAAAGCGATAATCCACCAGAGAATATAATAAACCAGCCAGGCGGACAATCCCCCCGCCAACATAACAGAAGAATAAAACTCGATAAACCGCACGCGGCGACGGGCCACCTCTTTGCCCAACCTCATCGGCGGGTAATTAAATACAAATCCAGCCAAAGCGGGGATGGCAAAGAGCGCCAGCAGCAAAGTAGTAATCAAGGAATTGGGCTTATTGCGCGCCACGGTGAGGTCTTGAATGCCGTGTTTTTTTAGTTCGCCTTCGTAAACTTGCACTGCGGCCGTTACCTGTACTTTTTCTTCGGGCGTTAGGGCGGCGACCCGGTCGGCTACGGCCATTTCCTCTTTCAACGGGCTTACATCGCGCGAAAAAACGGGGAATGGACCGTTGCGCCACGTGGAGCGTTTCATCACCAGGAGAGACTCCGTCAGTTCCTCGTCGGCTTCGTCGGGGATCGAAATGATAAGCGTTTCGAGTCGCTTGCGCAATTCCTCGGTAAAGTCGGCCGTAGCTGCATTGGAATTGGCCTGGTAGGCCTCCCAGTAATCGCGGATAAGAATGGGGTCATCAAAATTGATCATCACCTCCGAGCGAAAGCGGTCGCCGTAGGTGTAATTGACGCCCACCGGCGCCACGTACACATCTTCGAGGTCGGGGTATTTTTCCAGCGCGCCGAAGGCCAGGCGGGCGGTGCCTTTTTTGAGCGGGTTGAGGCGTTTGACCATCTTGGTATGGCCCTCTGCCATGATCATCATGGTTTTGTTTTCGCGAAGGCCGTCGAAACAGGCATCGAAGGTTTCGAAGTTGTGTTTTATAAAAGCATAGCCCCGGTCTTTGGTGCGAAACATAGGCAGCATGTGCAGGTCGCGCAGCAGGAAGTTACTCAGCGGTTTCAGAAACAAATCACCGCGCACCAGATAATAGAGCGGTCGGTCCAGGAAACAGGCCAGGATACAAGGCTCCAGGAACGCCGTGGGGTGGTTGGAAGCCAGCACGACGGGTTTATCTTTCGGCAGTTTATCTGCGTTGGATATGTATATTTTTTTAAAAAAAACTTGCAGCGCAACCCTTACAATGGGCCTTACGATTGGATAGAGCATACGTGATGGTTTCGTAAATCGCCGTAAAAATAACAAAAGCCGTGGCAAAGCTTTCGTAAATTCGCCGCATGTCTGGCAAACGTTATCTGATTGTAGTGGGCGGGCCTACCGCTTCCGGCAAAACCGACTTTGCCATCAGGCTGGCGTTGCACTACCACACGGTCATCCTTTCGGCCGACAGTCGCCAGTTTTACCGCGAAATGCGCATCGGCACCGCCAGGCCCGATGACGCGCAGCTCGCCGCCGCGCCGCATTATTTTATCGGCCATCTGAGCGTTACTGACAGTTATTCCGTGGGCGACTACGAGCGCGACGCACTGGCTTTGCTCGACGAATTATTCCAACAACACGAGGTGGTAATCCTCACCGGCGGTTCGGGATTGTATATCAAAGCGCTCTGCGAGGGGCTCGACGAATTTCCCGAAGTGCCTGCTGAAATACGAGACGCAGTCGAACAAATTTACAAAAACGAAGGCATCGAAGCCCTGCAACGGGAACTGCAGGCCGTCGACCCTGTCTATTACACCCTTGTAGACACCCAAAACCCACAGCGGCTTATCCGGGCGATCTCTGTGTACAGGGCATCGGGGCGGCCATATAGCGCTTTTCGAACCCAGCAGTCTGTGCCGCGCAATTTTATCCCCATTTACATTCAACTGGATTGGCCCCGCGATGTTTTGTATGCGCGGATTAACGAGCGCGTAACCCGTATGATGGAAGAGGGATTGCTGGAGGAAGCCCGGCAGCTCTATCCGCTTCGCCACCACAACGCCCTGCAAACCGTAGGCTACCAGGAGTTGTTTGATTACCTCGAAGGGCATTCCACGCTGGAAGCAGCCGTGGATCTCATCCGCCAGAATTCGCGCCGCTATGCCAAACGCCAGCTCACCTGGATGCGCCGGTATGGGCACTGGGCCGCGTTCAGCGTGGATGAATGGGAGGAGGCGGTGGAATTTCTTGAGGGGGCGAGGGGGTGAGGGGGCGACTTTGGGACTTTTTATGCAGACGCAAAATTTTGCGTCTCTACCAAATAAATAAAAACATGATCTGGAAACAACCTGTAAATCTTGAACTGCTGGCGCAGGTATCGCAACGTACGCTGGCAGAAAATCTGGGTATTGAATACACGGCTTTCGGCGACGACTACCTGGAGGGGCGTATGCCGGTAGACCACCGCACCAAGCAACCCATGGGTTTGTTGCACGGCGGTGCTTCGGTGGCGCTGGCGGAGACATTGGGCAGCATAGCCTCCCTGTTATGCCTGGAAGATCCCACCACGCTCACGCCCGTCGGCGTAGAGATCAACGCCAACCACCTCAACTCGGCCACCGGCGGATTTGTGTATGGAACCGTAAGGCCGCTCAAAGTGGGGCGCCGCCTTCACGTGTGGAATATCGAGATCAAAGACGAAAACGAGAAACTGATTTGTGTCAGCCGTTTAACAATTGCCGTAGTTGAGCGGCGATAAAACCGATTTTCCTCATTGAATAGTCTATTTTTGAACGCTTTATTTTACACATAATTATCACCCTTTAGTATGAACAGAATTTTGACACTGATCCTGATCAGTTTTTCTTATGGTATGACTGCTTTCGGCCAGCTTAACGCCGGAGAGGTCAGCCACCTGCCCTATGATGTTGACTTAAGCAATATATGGGGATGGACGGCGCCCGACGGCACCGAATACGCGCTGGTGGGCGCGGAGAACGGCACCTCCATCGTGAGCCTGGCCGACCCTGCCAACCCGGTGGAAGTATTCCTGATTCCCGGACAGAATTCATCATGGCGGGAGGTCAGAACCTTTGGCAACTACGCCTACGTGGGCACCGACCAGCCCGGTACCACCGATGGTTTGCTCATCATCGACCTGAGCAATCTTCCCAATAGCGCGCCTTATTATCATTGGAATCCCGACTTGCCGGGAATGGGCGTACTCAATCGCATCCATACCGTAAATATCGACGAGTTTGGCGTGTTATACCTCAACGGCTCCAATCTCAATAGCGGGGGCGTCATTTTTGTTGACGTAGCTACCAACCCCACTTCGCCCATTTACCTCGGCAAAGGCCCAGCCGTGTACACCCACGACTCTTATGGTCGCGACAATATTTTGTATTCTGCAGAGCTGTACAACGGGACCATGACCATTTACGATATTCACGACAAAAATAACGTCGTTCTACTGGGTCAACAACCTACCCCGAATACTTTTACACACAACATCTGGCTTTCCGACGACAGCAATACCGCCTATACGACAGATGAACGCCCCAGTGCGTACGTAGCCGCTTACGACATTTCAGACCTAAGCAATATCGTGGAACTGGACCGCTTCCGTCCGGCAGCTACTTTATCTACTACCGTAATTCCGCACAACGTATATGTACTCAACGACTGGTTGATTGTTTCCTATTACACTGACGGGTGTATTATTGTGGACGCCTCCAAACCCGACAACCTGGTAGAAGTGGGTAATTTCGATACCTACTTCGGTCCCCACGGCGGCTTTAGCGGCGCCTGGGGCGTTTACCCGTATTTCCCTTCGGGCACGATTATCGTATCCGATATCAATACCGGCTTATGGGTACTTACGCCCAACTACGTGCGTGCCTGCTGGCTGGAAGGCCTGGTTACCGACAGCCAGACCAATGCGCCGATTTTTGGCGCAAATATCACAATCGAATCCAGCGAAATTAATATTGCCAATACTAACTTGACCGGCAATTACAAGACCGGACAAGCAACAGCGGGTACTTTTACGGTTAATTTCCAGAAAGAGGGATACGCGCCCAAATCGGTGGAAGCCACGCTGGAAAACGGCGTTTTGACGATTCTGGATGTAGAACTCGACCCGCTTGTAGTCATAAACATCAACGGCTCGGTGGTGCGCAGCCTTGATGGCAACGCCGTACCCGATGCCCAGGTGCTGATATACAACGAATCTTCGTCGTACCTCACAACTTGCGATGCCAATGGTTCTTTTTCACTAAATAACATATATGCCGGCGAATATACCGTAGTGGCCGGCGCCTGGTCGTTTTTGCACAAAGTAGCGGAAAATGTGAATATCGACGGCACTGCCGGAGTGACTATCGCGCTTGACAAAGGCTACCAGGACGACTTTGTATTTTATCTGGGCTGGAACACCGATGCCGCTCCTTCCACTACCTCGGGCTTTTGGGTTATCGACCAACCGATAGGTACCGCCACAGGAGGATCTTTGTCAAACCCCGATCAGGATATCGACGGCGATATCGGCGATCAGTGCTATATGACCGGCAACGGCAGTGGCGGCGTCGGCGACTTCGACGTCGACGGCGGCGAGGTCACCCTGACTTCACCGGTGATGGACTTGTCGACCTACAACGACCCCATCGTGTCCTACAACCTCTGGTTTTTCAACGGCGGCGGCGACGGCAACCCCAACGATGAACTGGTAGTCGAAATATCAAACGGTACCGAAACAGCCGTGTTGGAAACCTTAGTATTGCCCGCCAGCGAATGGCGCCCCCGCTCTGAATTCCACGTAGCAGATTTTATCACGCCTACCGAAAATGTGACGCTTACCGTGCACACGGCAGACGTTACCCCCGGTCACCTCGTAGAAGGCGGCATTGATGCTTTCCTAGTGGTAGAAGGTATGCCGGTGGCCGTAGAGGATCCGCTGGCGCAAACTGCATATGCCAGGGCGTTCCCCAACCCCTTCCGCCAGGCATTCGAAGTGAACTACCGTATTGATGCCGACTATTCACAAGCGGCTCTGCAAGTGTTTGACGTGCTGGGACAACCCGTTTTAACCCTGCCGCTTGGAACTACCGAGGGTACGACTACCGTGCAGGCCGCTTCGCTCGTACCGGGCGTTTATGTGGTAAAATTGGTAGCCGACGGCAAGGCATTGCAGACGCTGCGCTTGGTGAAAGGGAAGTAACTGAGATTGAGTGTGGGAGGGTGAGAGTGTGGGAGGGTGAGAGTGTGGGAGAGTGAGATTTTTTTTACTATGTCTATACATGCAAAAAAATCGTTGGAAGATGCCATCGAGGCCTCGTTTGCCGGGTTTCTCGCTACTTTGAGCGAGATACCCGACAACAGGTTTGAGGAGATGCCCGGCGGCAAGTGGTCGGCGGGGCAGCAACTCGATCATTTGATTCGCTCGGTGCGTCCCGTCAACCTCGCCCTGGGGCTTCCCAAGTTCGTTTTGCGACTGCTATTCGGCAAGACCATCCGAGCCTCCCGGACATATGAGGAACTCGTTGAGAAATACAAGGAGAAATTGGCACAGGGCGGCGTGGCTTCGAGGCCGTTCCTACCCCCGGCCATTCCCTTGTCGCGCAAATCCGACCTTGTGAACAGATTTACTACCCAAAAGCATAAGTTGCTTCGCCATCTCGATAAATGGGATGAACCCGCCCTGGATTATTACGTATTGCCCCACCCTTTGCTAGGTAAATTGACGGTGCGGGAAATGGTGTTTTTTACTATTTATCATACCGAACATCACCGTCAGGCGGTGAGGGGAGGGTGAGACTCTACAGTCGTATAGTATCAAAAAGCGGCCAGGCCAGGTCTCTTTCGGCTATGAGGAGCTCGGAGGCGGGGAGTTGCCAATCGATCTGAAAGGCGGGGTCGTCATAGCGGAGGCCGCCCTCGTGGGTTTTAGAATAATAATTATCGCACTTATAAAAAAACTCGGCAGATTCGCTCAATACCACATAACCGTGGGCAAAGCCGCGGGGCACGAAAAGCTGCAATTTATTGGCAGCACTGAGGAGAAGGCTATAGTATTTGCCGTAGGTAGGCGATTCGGGGCGCATATCTACCACCACATCGAGTACTTCACCTTCCAGTACGCGTACCAGCTTGGCCTGCGCAAAGGGGGCCGACTGGTAATGCAATCCGCGCAGTACGCCGCGTGAAGAGCGCGCCTGGTTATCCTGGACAAACACCGCAGAAATGCCCGCCGCCTCAAGTGTTTTTTGATTAAACGCCTCAAAAAAATAGCCGCGATCGTCGCGCCACACTTGTGGCTCAAACACCATCAGTCCCGGAAAATCAGTGGCGATGAATGGCATGATTAATAATATTGGATGTTAGATTTTGGATGTTTAATGTTTGATTATCAATCTAATATAAACAAATAAATTCAACATTAAACATCCAACATTAAACATCAATTTTACTTCTGCCGGAATAAAATGCTAACCGGCACCCCAGTGAATTTAAAATGCTTGCGCAGTTGGTTCTCCAAAAAGTTCCTGTAGTTTTCCTGGATTTGCTTGGGGTGGTTGCAGAAAAACGCGATAACCGGGTGAGCACCCGACATCTGCGTTATATATTTTATTTTTATATAATTCCCCCTGTACGCAGGCGGCGGATTGCGTTCGATAATTTCCTGCATCACCTCATTTAGTTCGGAGGTTTTCAGCTTGCGGTTTCTATTTTCGTACACCTCCAGTGCCGCTTCCACCGCTTTAAAAATGCGTTGTTTTTCGAGTGTAGAGATAAAAACAATAGGCACATCTACGAAAGGAGAGATTTTTTCCTTGATAGTCTTCTCCATATCGCGGGCCGTATTGGTTTCTTTGGATACGAGGTCCCATTTATTTACCAAAATCACAATACCCTTGTGGCGGCGCTGCGCGAGGCGAAAAATAGCCATGTCCTGAGCTTCGATACCGGTTTGGGCGTCGATCATCAGGATACATATGTCACATTCTTCGAGGGCTTTGATAGCTCGCATCACCGAATAAAACTCGAGGTCTTGGTGCACCCGCGATTTTTTGCGGATACCCGCCGTATCGACGAGAAGGAATTCTTTGCCGAATTTGTTGTAATGCGAGTCGATAGAATCGCGGGTGGTACCGGCTATATCCGTCACAATATTGCGTTCTTCGCCCAGCAAGGCGTTGACAAGCGACGATTTACCTACATTAGGCCGGCCTAAGATGGCTATGCGAGGCAGTGTGACGTCTCGTGGCTCTTCGTCGGCCACTTGTTCTGCAATAGCGTCGAGCAGTTCGCCGGTGCCGCTGCCGGTCATAGACGACAGGAAAAACGTATTTTCGATGCCCAGGCTCCAGAATTCGTTCGCTTCCATCATGCGCTGCCCGTTGTCGACCTTATTGACGACCAGGAAAACGGGTTTTGTGCTGCGGCGCAGCATCGAAGCCATCGACTCGTCGAGGTCGGTGACGCCGGTAGTCACGTCCACCATAAACACCAAAACGGTAGCTTCTTCGATAGCGATTCGCACCTGCGAGCGAATCGCCGCTTCGAACACGTCTTCCGATTCCGGCACAAAACCGCCGGTATCAATCACGGTAAAAGTCTTGCTATTCCACACACAAGAGCCGTACAACCGGTCGCGCGTCACGCCGCTCAAGTCATCCACAATAGCCTGTCGTTCGCCGATCAACCTGTTGAACAGCGTTGATTTGCCTACGTTGGGCCTTCCTATGATCGCTACGATATTTCCCATTTATATTTTAATTCAGCCCGCAAAGATATAACCCTGGACGGGTTACAGGTGTTTTGAATGGGAAAAAGATTATCTTAGACTCTAAATCAATATCTGCTTAAGCCCACAACACCATGAGTAAATACCTCTCCCCCACGCTGTTAGCTGCAATGGTAATCCTCTCCGCCTGTGGCGACTACCGCCTGCACCTCAGCAAAAACGCCACCAAACCCGAAAGCGTTCAACTACCGCCGGAAAGCGAAGTGGCCCACACTATATACCTCATCGGCGATGCGGGCTATTCGCCTGAAAACGGTACCGCCGCCCCCCTGGCGGCTTTGCAGCACCACCTCGACAAAGCCCCTGCCAATAGCTCCGTGATTTTTCTGGGTGACAACATATACCCCAGCGGACTGCCGCCCCGCAAGGCCGACGACCGCGCCGAGGCCGAACACAACTTGCTTACCCAACTCGATATTTTGAAAAACTACAAAGGGCAACCCTATTTTATTCCCGGCAACCACGACTGGCGCTATAACCTCAAAGGCGTGCTTCGACAGGAAGAATTCGTGGAAGAATACCTCAACAAAGGCAACGTGTGGCTTCCCAACAACGGCTGCGGCGACCCCGAAGTGGTGGAGGTCAACGACCAATTGGTCATCGTGTTTATCGATACGCACTGGTGGGTGACCAACTGGGAAAAAGAACCCGAGATCAATGCAGGCTGCGAGGTAAAAAGCCGCAAGAATTTCCTGTATCTCTTTGAAGAAGCGATCAAAAAACACCGCGACAAAAATATCGTGATCGCGATGCACCATCCTCTGTATTCTAACGGTCCGCACGGGGGGCGTTATACGGTTAAACAACACCTCTTCCCATTAACAGATTTGAGTAAAAATCTCTACCTGCCGCTACCGGTTGTGGGTAGCGTTTTCGCCTTTCTTCGCGGCACGATAGGTTCGCGGCAGGATGTGGCCAACCCCCAGACCAAAGCCTTAAAAAAAGGGTTGTTGGCTTCCGCCCAAAAAAACGGCAGTTTTACTTTTGTCTGCGGCCACGAACACAACCTCCAGTATTTTGAAAACGACAACCAGGCCTACATCGTGAGCGGCGCCGGCGCAAAAACCAGTCCGGCCTCGCTGGGTCGCGGCGCTCAATTTGCCTACGGCCGCCAGGGTTTTTCTATTTTAAAATATTATAAAGACGGCTCCTCCTGGGTGCAATTCTGGGTGAGCAGCGATACCCAACCCGAAGGCGAACTTGTCTTCCAGAAACAAGTCAAAGGCCCGCTACCCAAACCCGCCGATGTAACTCCGGCTGCGATCAGCCCGGCATTAACCGAAACAGGTATACACCCCATCGCCATTGATACCTCGCCGGCCAAAGGCGCTTTTCACCGCTTTATATGGGGTGAGCACTACCGCAACGTATACCGCACCCCCATCGACGCCCCCGTGCTCAACCTCGACGAGGCCAACGGCGGACTACAACCCCTCAAACGCGGCGGCGGCTACCAAACCAACTCCCTGCGCCTCGAAGATCCCGAGGGCAAGCAATACGTGATAAGAGCCGTCGTAAAAGACGCCACCCGCATCGTACCCTACCCTTTCAACAAAACCTTTGCCAAAGACATCTTCTCCGACCAATTTTCGGCGGCGCATCCTTTCTCAGCGCTGGCCGTGCCCATCATGGCCCAGGCTGCCGGCATCTACTACACCAACCCCCAAGTATACTACGTACCCAAACAGCCAGGCCTGGGCCAATACAACGACGGTTTTGGCAACGAACTCTACTTATTTGAAGAAAGGCCCGACAAAGAATGGCGCGGCGCCGCCCAATTTGGCAGTCCCGACGATATCACCGACACCCCTGATGTGATCAAAAAACGCTCCAAAAATGCCAAACACCGCATCGATGCGGCTTTTGTAGTGCGAAACCGGCTTTTCGACCAGCTCATCGGCGACTGGGACCGCCACGACGACCAGTGGCGCTGGGCCGCTTTTGAAGACAAAGAAAATAATGTAACGCGCTACCGCCCCATCCCGCGCGACCGCGACCAGGCCTTCCACAAATACGACGGACTCATCACCGGCCTGTTGCGCAACAGCCTGCCCTTCCTGCGCCAGCTCCGGGTATTTGACCCAAAAGTCAAAAACATCAAATGGGTGACCTACAATGCCCGGCTTTTTGACCAGACCTTCCTCACCGAAGCCGACTGGCCTGTTTGGGAACAAGAAGCCCGGCGACTACAGGCGCAGGTCACCGACGAAGTAATCGAAAAAAGCATCGCCCTGATGCCCGCCAGCGCTTTCCAACTCACCGGCGCCGAACTCATCGGCAAAGTAAAAGGCCGGCGCGACAACCTGCTCAACATTGCCCGCAAACAATACCAACTGCTGGCCCGCAAAGTCGACATAGTCGGCACCGACAAAAAAGACTACTTTGAAGTCATACGCCTCAACGACGACAGCACCCTGGTAAGCGTGTACGAACTCAAAAAAGGCAAAGAAAAAGGCGTAAAATACTACGAGCGCGTATTCCTCAGCGCCGACACCCGGGAAATCCGCCTCTACGGCCTCGACGACGAAGACCTCTTCCTGATCATGGGCAAAGTGCAAAAAGGCATTCTCGTGAGGGCTATCGGCGGACTCGAAGAAGACCTCTTTATCGATGAGTCTGCTGTGGCCGGCCCCGCCCGCAAAACACAGATATACGATAACCGCGACAAAAACAAATTCGAGACGGGCAGCGAAACGCGACGCCTCATCAGCAACGACCCCGTGATGAACGGCTACGACCGCAAAGCGCCCGACTACGAATATGACCACCTCATCCCGTTCCCGGCCTTTGGATTCAACCCCGACGACGGCGGTTTGCTGGGGGTTGGTTTCCGGTATCTACACTACGGCTTCAAACGCAGTCCATACAGCGCCATACACCAGGCCCGCCTGCAATACGCGTTTGCCACATCGGGTTACAGCCTTGCCTACAAAGGCGAATTCGTGCGCGCCATTCGCAAAACCGACTTCCTGCTTGAAGGCCGTCTTCAGGGACCGCTATTCACCCTCAACTACTTCGGGCTGGGCAACGAAACCGAGTTACTGCCTGATACCGATCTCGACTACAATCGCATCCGGCAGGAATTATATGGCATATACCCGGCCTTGCGGCGACCGCTGGGCCATTCAGCCAACCTCACCTGGTCGTTTTCTGCCGAAGCCGTCGACATACAACGCACGCCCGGTCGATTCATCACCTCGGGGCAATCCGGCGTGCCCGACGACGTATTCACAACCAACTACTACGGCGGCAGCGCCCTTACCTTCAATTATGCCAACGTAGACCAGCCCAATTTTCCCACGCTGGGATTTGCCTTCAACGCCGGAGCCGGACTAACCACTGACATTGAGCGCATCAGCAGGCGTTTTAGCACCTTCTCGGGCAGCTTATCCGTCTACCTCGGCAGCGAAAAAATCGTGCTGGCCACCCGCATCGGCGGCAAACACGTCGACGGCGACTTCGCCTTCTTCCAGGGCGCCACGCTGGGCGGCTCCGACAACCTGCGCGGCTTCCGCGAAGAACGCTTCACCGGCCGGACGGCATTTTACCACAATACCGACTTGCGCATACGGCTATTAAACGTCGACAACTACTACCTGCCCTTTACCCTGGGCATATACGGCGGCTACGACTACGGTCGCGTATGGCTCGAAGAGCAAAAGTCGCGGAGATGGCATCAGGGATACGGCGGCGGATTGTGGCTAAGTCCCTTTGATGCCCTGGTCATCAACCTGAGCTTATTCCGCTCCGACGACGGCAACCGGTTTATGGTGAGCGGGGGATTTTTGTTCTGAGACCGTAATTTTTGAAAAATGCGCCTATCTTTCGGCTGAAAACCTGTATTAGCGAATACAACCCGGATTATAGATGCACCTACTCGACTGGATAGTTATGCTGGGTTCTTTGCTCGGCATCGTGGTTTACGGCGTGTGGAGAACCCGCCATGTGATGAGCGCAAGAAGCTACTTACAAGGAGACCGCGATATGAAATGGTGGACCGTAGGCCTGTCCATCATGGCCACACAAGCCAGCGCCATCACCTTTTTATCCACTCCCGGGCAGGCTTACGACGACGGCATGCGATTTGTGCAGTTTTACTTCGGCATGCCCTTTGCCATGGTCTTCCTGTGCATATTTGTGCTGCCGATATATTACCGGCTCAACGTATACACCGCCTACGAATACCTCGAAAGTCGTTTTGATCTGCGCATGCGCACCTTTACGGCCCTCCTGTTTCTCATACAGCGAGGTTTGGCGGCGGGCATCACCATCTACGCACCTTCCATCGTATTATCGGCCATACTGGGCTGGTCGCTCAACGGCACCATCCTGTTCATGGGTGGCGTAGTGATCTTATACACCGCCTTTGGGGGCACCAAAGCCGTGAGCGTCACACAGATGCAGCAGATGACCATCATCCTGACAGGCATGGTCATCGCAGGTTTATTGCTGGTGTGGCAATTGCCTCCTGATGTGTCCTTCCAGGATGCTTTGAACGTGGCAGGCCGCTTAGACAAACTAAACGTACTCGACTTCAAATTTGATCCTTCCAACCGCTACAACTTCTGGTCGGGTACGCTTGGCGCCTTTTTCCTCTTTTTATCCTACTTCGGCGCCGACCAGTCGCAGGTATCGCGTTACCTCACCGGCAAATCGCTGTCAGAAAGCCGCCTGGGTCTGCTCTTCAACGGCCTGCTCAAAGTGCCCATGCAGTTTTTGATCCTGTTTGTGGGTATATTAGTATTTACCTTCTTCCAATTTACCCAACCTCCGCTACACTTCAACCAATCGAACGTAGCGCTACTCGAAAAAACGCCGGCCATTGCATCGCAATACCGCCAGTTAGAAGCACAGCATGGCGAGTTATTTCAAGAAAAACAAAAAGAAGTCCGGCAGCTCATCACCGCCATCGACCGGCAAGACGAGGCGCAAATCCAGGATCAGCGGATCAAAGTCAAATCCTTAATAGATAAAGACGCCCAAATGCGCCAGGCGGCTGACAGTCTCATCATACGCAGCAGTCCGCAGGCGCAGGTCAAAGACACCGACTACGTATTCATCACCTACGTCACCAAATATTTGCCCATCGGCATCGTCGGGTTATTGCTATCCGTCATATTTGCTGCGGGCATGTCGTCCACCTCTTCCGAATTAAACGCACTGGCCACCACCACCCTCGTCGACATCTACCGGCGTTCATTTGTCAAAGACAAATCCGACCGCCACTACCTATACGCATCCAAAGCGCTCACCATCGGCTGGGGGTTATTGGCCTTATTTTTTGCCATCACGGCCCGGTTATTTGAAAACCTCATCCAGGCCGTCAACATCATCGGCTCCGTATTTTACGGTGTTATTCTGGGCATTTTCATCACCGCCTTTTTCCTAAAAAAAGTACAAGGCCGTGCCGTATTTTATGCTGCCATCATTGCCGAAGCCGTAGTCATCACCGTATACTTCCTCGACAAATACGATATTTTCAAGCTGGCTTTCCTCTGGTTTAATCTCTTAGGCTGCGGGTTGGTGATGTTGTTGGCGTTGTTGTTCCAGGGGATGAGCAGGAGGTTGTAGGTTGTGGGTTGAAGGGGCTTGCCGGGGATGTTCGTTTCGGCTCCGCTCAACGAACGGCTCTCAGGCTGCTCGGAGTTGCAACTTGGCGAAGAGGTGACATCTTCGCGAGGCACGAGCGAAGGTAATCTCGCTGCGCTGTTATCCGGTATCCGAGGATCTTCATCGCCCCCCCCCGGCCCCTAAAGGGGAGATCTTCCCGCATACAGGTCGCACAGTCGGGGCTCGACTCCGCACAACGAGCGGCTCAAGGCTGCTCGGAATCGCCTTGCAAGGTCTGACCTAGGACATTTCACTGCAGCCGCGGATCAATTTCTACTAGGATCGGTGGGATGAGGAAGGATGACAGAAGGATAATTGGCGCTTTCTTCTTTTCTTGTTTTTTGCTTTGTCATGCCCGCCAGGGCATCTGTACACGTAGTGTATGTACGCCGACAAGTGCGATTTTGGGCCCAGTCCCCGGGCTGAAGCCCGGGTTTGAAGAGAAAAGACAGGGTTTTTCGCACTTTGTCCAGCATGACAAAAAACGACTATGCAATGGCGACGCTTGCCACTTCCGCGGAATCTTCCCAATCTGCGTAATCGTGATTCTGACTCCGTAGTTTGAATCACGGATGACGCTGATTAACCGGATTACGCTGATGGTTTCTTGTTATTTGTCCTTTCTGTGGAATCCACCTAATCCGTGCATCCGTGATTCTGACCACTTCCCAGCTTTTCCCCGCCGCAGTTGGAGCACTAGCGACATCCCGACTTAGCGAAACAGGCAAGCGCAGCGAGCCGTCGTGTAGCTTTGTCGGGATCTGCTTTAGCCGAAGAATGGGTTAGTAGGATCAATTGTCAACGCAACAAGCGAATCTTTTGGGGAAAGTCGCAATTCTGCTTTAGCCGAAGAATGGGTTAGTAGCAGTCAGCAATCGGCAGTCAGTTCCTGGAAGTGGGATCTGCTTTAGCCGAAAAACAAATAACCCTCTATT
>JABWBR010000060.1 GCA_013360405.1 Saprospiraceae bacterium | reverse complement strand
AACAAATCACGATTTGTTTCTGAACCAACCCCTGCAACAGGTGCGCATAGACATATCCGCCTTGCCTGCAGGGTTGTATTTCTGGCGGGTAGAAGCCGGGGGGGCGCAAGTGGGCGGGGGGAAAGTGGTGGTTTATTGATGTTGGATTGTTGTCCATTCTCTGTTGTCTGCTATCCGTTCCTTATCTTTATCAGTTTAACTGAACAGAGAACAGAGAACAGAGAACCGACAACCGACAACCGACAACAAAACAACGGCCACTTCTATGAATCCAAAAACAATCCTGATACCAGTAATCCTGCTGTGTTTCGCCGGCTGGTGCGCCACCGCCCAACCCCTCTACACCCCTATCCAACTACAAAAAGCTTACACTGCAGGCACGCGCAGTACTGATGGCAAACCGGGGCCGCGCTACTGGCAAAACCGGGCCGACTACGAATTGCGCATCACCGTATTGCCGCCCGACAATCGCATTAGCGGCAGGGCGACCATCGTGTATACCAACAATAGCCCAGACACCTTGCGCCGGCTGCAATTCAAACTGGCGCAGAATACCCACATCGCTACAGCTGTGCGAGCGGATAATGTAGACCAGGACTGGCTCAACGACGGCTTTTTGGTAGACAGCTTTGCTATCGACGGTCGCCCGGTTGCGTGGAAAAACGAATCCGTAAACTACTCCGGCAATCCCACTAACCACTCCGTGGCCTTGCAGAAACCGCTGCTGCCCGCCGCAAAAGCGACGGTCTATATCTCCTGGCACTACGATCTGCACCGCTCCACCGACAATGTGCGCGAAGGGGTGGTGGATAGCACCTCGTTTTTCCTGGCGTATTTCTACCCCCGTATCGCCGTTTACGACGACCTGCTGGGCTGGGACCCCACCCAACTCAACGAACAAACCGAATTTTATAACGACTACGGCAATTACGACCTCTGGGTGGAAACGCCGGCTAATTACGTCGTGTGGGCTTCGGGCGAATTGCAAAACGCAGCGGAAGTGCTCGCGCCCATGTACGTGCAGCGACTGCGCGAAGCCGAAGGCAAAGCTACCGTCACGCAGATCGTCAACAAAGCCGACCTGGCGCGCGGCGGCATCACCGCCAATAAACGCCGACTGAGTTGGCATTTCCGGGCCGCCAATGTCACCGACGTGGCCTTCGGCCTCAGCGACCACTATTTGTGGGATGCGGTAATGGCCAGGGCGAATGACGAAGGCAGCCGCACCGTGTTGGTGCAAACCGCCTACCACCCCAACTCCGCCGACTACTACGAAATGGCAGCAATAAGTCAGCGGGCTGTCGAGTTTTTCTCGGTGCATATGCCCGGTTATCCCTTCCCCTACAACCGCCTCACCGCCTTCAACGGCCACAGCCAGATGGAATACCCCATGATCATCAACGACCAAACCCTGGAGAACCCCGACGACGTGATCACGCTGGCCACCCACGAGATCGCCCACCAGTATGTGCCGTTTTTTGTGGGCGCCAACGAAAGCCGCCATGCCTGGATGGATGAAGGCTGGGCTACCTTTTTTGAATATTTTGCCAGTACGAAAGCATTTAAGCTCAACGAACCGGCTACGGCTACGTTTCCCGGTTATTACCAACGGGCGGTGCGCCAAAATCCCGGCGCCCACCTCGACCTGCCGATGTACAGCCCCTCCGACCAACTGTGGCCGGGCGCCTATAGCTTCAACTCCTACGGCAAACCCGCCGCCGCCTATACTGCGCTGTATCAACTGCTGGGCGAGGATACCTTCAAGCGCTGCCTGCACGCTTACTTCGATCGCTGGAACGGCAAACACCCCGGCCCGCACGATTTTTTCAACACTTTCAACGATGTATCAGGCCAGGATCTCAACTGGTTCTGGCAGCGCTGGTGGTTCGATTACAACACCGTGGACCTGCGGTTGGAAAACGTGAAGTTGAAAGACACGGGTTTTGATATCACCGTGGGCAACCCCGGCGGGAAACCGGTGTCTTTCAAATTGGAATTTACCTACACCGACGGCAGTACCCAGCTATTAGAGTACCCGCCGGCGGTGTGGCAAACGCAATCCACGTTCACCTTTAGCATGACAACCACTAAATCCATTGTCAAAGCCCGCCTCGTCGACGATATGTTTTTTGATGTGAATAGAGCGGATAATATTTGGATGAGGTAATGTTGGATGTTTGATTTTTGATGAAAACTGATACAGCTATGAACGGGAAGGTAATCCATGCTTCGTTTCGCATCACCGAAGACAAATGGAAGGAATTGGATCGGTTGATTGAAGAAAATCTGCGGGGGTAAGTTAAGGTGTCAATCCGCTTTAGGATGGGGTGACGCAGCGGGGGGGCTCGGATTCCCATAGCGATAGAAGGGACAAAATAACTTTATAGTATTATTTATTTCCATGAAGCGATTGAATAATTTCTTGTGTTGTAGTAAGCTTATCAAACCCTTTTTTTGTCAAACCATTGTAGAGCACTTTGTCTCCTGTCCATAATTTTATATCCAAGTAAAGGCTTAGGGCAATAAACGATATATCGTCCATGTCAATATCTCTGACCCAACCAGCTGCTTGCATCCAGATTTCAAATGGGATAATGCTTTCTGTGAAGAACGTTATCTGCTTGTAAACCAGATATTGCAACTCGTGATATTCATGCATATTGTAATTGGCGCTACTAATGATTTTTTGGTCGTACTTGCCAATCTCAGTCCTTAATTGCTCACAACTATACAGGTCAATCCTGAGCCCCTTAGAATTTAATATAATATCACCGATATTGCTCCTGGGGTTGAGCAGAGCGCTAAAAACAATATTACTGTCAACTACAATCTTCATGCATCGGGTAAAAAGCGATGTTTATTTTCTTGCCACCACTGACTGTTTACTTCTTTGGCAAGGTTATCAATCTCCTCTTGGGTCGCCTTACTTTTTGATACGAGTTCCTTGTACCGCAAATAATCAAAGAATCTTTGAATCTCCTCAATATTGAAGTCGAGTGGCAGTTTTATTACGATGGCATCAGCTGTACGTTCAATGGTCATTGTCATGGCCTGAAATAGATTGATTAGTTTTCAAAGTTAAGAATTTAAACAGACAATTCCAATTTTCCCAGTTCGTCATTACTATACAATAAAAACGCACTAACCCTGTGAGCTAAGTGCCGACGGCTGAGTGCTAACTGCTACAAATGCACCAACTTCGTCGCATACGCCACGGGGTGTACCACTTCGTTTACGCGGGTTTTTGCCGGCAGAAACTGCCAGGGCGTCACCTGTCGCGTCCAGTTGAAGTCGTTTTTCTCGAGGTAGCGCTTGCGGTATTCTACGGGCGTGCAGGAGCGGTATTTTTTGAAAAGGCGGTTAAAATTGGCGAGGTTGTTGAAGCCCGATTTGCTGGAAATCTGCGCGATCGTATCGTCGGTGTCGAGTAGCAATTTGCAGGCGTGGCCTACCCGGAGGTCGATCAGAAAATGGGTGTAACTGCGGAAGGCGTATTTTTGAAAAAAATGACTAAACGCCGACTCGCTCATGTGTACCTGCGCGGCTACATTGCCGATCTTCAGGTCGGGGTCGGTGAAGTGTTTTAATATGTAGCTGTACGCCGCCTGTATGCGGTTGCTTTCGGAGCGCAGGGCGCCGGGCGAAAAACCCTCGCTGGCCAGAAACGAGGCCTCGGTGGAGTTGGAGAGTAGGTCGAGCAACTGAAAAAACTCGATGATATTGGCAAAACCTTTGTCTTGGGTGAGGCTCAGCATGATCTGCATGGCTTCTTCGAAGGTTTTTCCGTGAAATTTGATGCCCCGGCTGGAATCTCGCAACAGGTTTCGCATTTTGATAAATCGCTCCTTCTGGAACATCTGTCCGCTGAATAAATCCATGGCAAACTGTATGGTGACTACCCGGTAGGGCTGCCCGCTATCCTGCAGGTGCCGGTCGCCGTCCCATTTGTGATAGAGATAAGGCCCCAGCAGCACCAGGTCGCAATCGGTATATCGCTCCGTGGAATCGCCCACGATGCGCGTGCCCGACATGCCCGCGATTAGGTTGAGCTCGTATTCGGGGTGGTTGTGGATGGGGTAGTCAAACCCGTTGCTCACCGAATCCAACACCACAAATACATCTTGCGATTTGAGGGGAGTGATCTCGCGGTAGATATTCATGATCGGAAGGCTTTAGAGTGTTTTGTATCGCTATTCACAAAAGTACCATTCTTTTACGTAATTGTACCATTAACTGAGCTCGCCGTTAGTTATATTTGCTAAAAGTGAATCAAATCGTGGCGCCATGAGTAGATTTCTCCTCCCTTACCTATTTCTGTTTTTTTTCTTGCACAACATTGATGCCCAGGTTTTTACGGTATCTGGTGTGGTCACCTCTTCAGAAGATAATCAACCCCTGATCGGGGCCAACGTGCTGGAAAAGGGCACTCTCGACAAAGGCACCACCACAGATGTGGACGGCAGCTTCCGGCTTACGGTGTCTTCTGCCAATGCGGTGCTCATCTTCAGCTATGTGGGATACGAAGCGCAGGAGGTTCCTGTGCAGGGCAGGGCCCAGTTGCTGGTCGCCTTAGCGCCCGAATCGGAGCTGATGCAGGAAGTAGTAGTCACCGGCTACCGGCGGGAAATCCGCAGCGATGTAGCCTCGGCCATTACTTCGGTAAAGGCCCGCGACATCGAGCGACTCGTGGTGGTGGGCATCGACCAGGCGCTACAAGGCCAGGCGCCGGGCGTCTCGGTCACCCAGGTTACGGGTTCGCCGGGCGACGATATTGCCGTGCGCATACGCGGCGTGGGTACGCTGGGCAACAATAACCCGCTGTACGTCATTGACGGGGTGCCCACTACCGGCGGCCTCAACATGTTTTCGCTTACCGATATTGAATCAATAGAAGTCTTAAAAGATGCGGCGGCAGCGGCAATTTACGGGTCGAGGGCGGCCAACGGCGTGGTGCTCATCACCACCAAGCGAGGAAAAGCGGGCCCGCCGGTATTTAGCTTCGAAGCCTACGGCGGCGTACAGGAACCCGTGAGATTACCCCAACAAGAATACCTTACGATTCGCAACGAAGCCATCACAAACGCCAACCTGCTGCGCAGCCCTGTCAACCAGTTGCCTACCTACGATCGGGCTATCTTAGACACCCTGCCCGACAATGACTGGCTCGATATCATGTTCAGCCCCGCTTCCGTGCAGCGTTATTCGCTGTCGGCCCGGGGCGGCGCCGAAACGAGCAGCTTTTATATCTCCGGCGAATACCTTTCGCAAGACGGTATTTTCAAAGGACAGTCGTTCGACAAATACCAGGTGCGGTTTAACGGTGAAATCGGCAGGGATCGCTTTCGAGTGGGAAGTAATATGGTGTTCTCCCATACCGACCGCAGAGTGATCAACGGCTCCGGCGACGGCTTCGGCCAGGGCAACGAACTCAGCGGGGTGCGCTACGCGCTTATCGCCTCGCCGGTATTCCCGTCGCAATACCCCGACGGGAGGTATATTAACGTCACCTCCGAATTGGGCGATCCGGTATTGTTTGGCGATGGCAACGCCAACCCGATCGTTTTTGTGGAAAATACCGACTGGACTATCAAGCGCTACCGGCTTTTTGGCAACGTCTTTGCCGAGTGGGAGATTTTAAAAGACCTGAAGTTGCGCACCACCCTGGGCGGTGACTTCCTTTTTGATCGCGAAAAGTTGTTTAAAAAACGCCTCTCCGCCGCCGTCTACGACCCTACCTCGCTCAACGAAGGCCGGGTATTCAACCAGACCCTGGTGTGGAACAATACGGTCGATTTTCAACGCACCTTTGGCGGCCACCGCATTACCGCACTGGCGGGCATGGAAGCCATCCAAAACCACACCGATTACCTCGGCGCCTCGGCCAACAATTTCCGACGCACCGACCTGCTGTTTCGCTATATCGACGCCAGCACCCATCCCCTGGGCATCGGTTATGACCCTATTGATAACGCCAACTTTTTCAACGGCATACTGGATGAGGTAATGCTGTTTGACGTGGCGCTTTCCGATGCGCAGGTGACGGCGCTTTTTAATACGCTAAACACGGCGCCGAACATTCCAAATGGCAGAGTAGCCCAATATTCATTTGACGGCAATGGCTTAGACGGCGCCGACTTCGGCGGCCATGCCGATATATACACCGCCGCATTTACGACCGACCGCTTTGGCTATGGCAAAAGCGCCTTGTTGTGCGGCGGCGTCCAGTCGGAAGTGACCGCTCCCGCCAGCACTCACCTCAATTCTGCAAATACTACGGTTAGTTTTTGGGTAAAACCAAATAGTCTGCCCGGCAACGGCGAAGCTTTTCTGTTGTCGCTAGGCGGCTGGCAGGAGCGTTGGAAAATCTCGCTCCCCCCGCACGGAAAACCGGTGTGGACGACCAACTACACCGGTGGAATCTCCGATATGGATAGCGGCGACGGCAATACGCTCACCGTCGGTACCTGGACGCACGTGGTGATGGTACACGACGGCGCCAAAGACGAGATTTATTTTGACGGTGTTTTGGTAGCCGAGAAAAACGTAACAGGCACCCTCAACAACACCACCTATTCGCTCGGCATTGGCTACAACGTAGTAGACGGCGGCAACTGGTTTGACGGCTTGCTCGACGAAGTACAGATCTACAACGTGGCCCTCGACGACGCAGCAATCGCCGCTTTGTACGCCGAACAATCGGAACCGCCGGCAGGCGGCGACAACGAAGCGCCCAACGCACCGCTCAACCTGGCGGCCAATGTAGCTTTCAACAATGTAGAACTATCGTGGCTGCCCGCCATCGATAACGTGAACGTGACGGCATACAATGTATACATCGATGGCGTATCGGCTCTTTCCACTGCGGCTACCAATGCTTATTTCGCAGAATTGACCCCGCTGACAGAATATCAGTTTGGCGTCACGGCAGTCGACGAAGCCGGCAACGAATCGCTACCCACTACGCTCAACGTAACCACCGGCCCCGACGAAACGCCCGACGTGACGCCGCCTTCAGTGCCCGGCAACCTCAGCGGTTCACCCAGCTTCAACTCGGTATTGCTGAACTGGGATGCCTCTACCGATGACACCCAGGTGTCGGGTTATATTATCCTGGACGACGGCGAACCTTACGACACGGTACCGGCTAACACGCTCAATATTCTGGTAGGAGGCCTCGAGCCCACCACCCTGTATTCTTTTGAAGTGGCTGCTTTCGACCTGGCCGGCAATGTGTCGGCGTATGCAGAACTCACGCTTAGCACTACCGAACCGCTCGTAACCGCCGAACCCGGCCTGGTGGCCCACTATCCTTTTGACGGCAACGCCAACGACGCTACGCCTTATGCCAATCATGGCGTCATCGGCGGCAACCCGGTATTTCAAGTACCCGACCACCCCAATAGCGGTGGCATGAATATCAAATTCGACGGCATGCAAGATTCCGTACTGGCGCCTAATGCCGTACAATTGCTATCGGATTATACTACGGTATCTTTCTGGATCAGAGTGGATGGCCAAAATATCCAGGACGCAGAAGCCTATGTGCTCGACTTTGGCCACTGGAACCAGCGCTGGAAAATCTCGCTGCCCCAACACCTGAAAATCGTGTGGACCACCAACAGCAACAACGCGCAATTCCCGAATTTTATCTCCGACATGTATAGCGGCGACGGCAACGAAATGGTTATCGGCTTCTGGTGGTATGTCACCATGGTACACGACGGCACGGATGACATCATCTACGTAAACGGCGTAGAGGCAAACAGAAAACCCGCGTTGGGCAAACTCAATAGCACCGCTTTGCCTTTAGGTTTTGGCAATAACCCGATAGAAGGCGGGCAGTATTTCAACGGCGCGCTTGACAATGTCAAGATCTACAATAAAGCGTTGACCGCCGAAGAAGCCGCCGCGCTTTTCCAGAACGGTACGACAGGTATCGGAGAAGTAAACCTCGTGAATGCCTACATCGACCAGGTATTCCCGAGCCCGGCTACCGAACATCTCACGGTCAGGCACAGCCTCCCGTCCAACCAACCGCTCTTGCTGCGCGTATTTGATACGCAAGGCAGGCAGGTAGACGCATTCGCTTATAACCAAAGCGACGTGGCAAGCGGCCAGTTTTCGATCAACGTAAGCAACTATCCGCAGGGACTTTATTCGCTCAATTTCATATTGGGCGGTAAAAACCTGGGATCGGTGAAGTTTAACAAGCAGTAAGTAGCATTTCATTTTTCACACAGGGGCACAACAGATGCAATACATGTATTTGTTGCGCCCTTGTGTGAATCTTTATCCCGATTCACGGTTATGGTCACTCGTTTTACAGAAAATCCAATTCTCACCAAAAACGACATCAAACCCAGCCGGCACGACTGGGTGGTGGAGTGTGTACTGAATCCAGGCGTCTTTCGTTTTGAAGACAAAACCTGGCTATTGTTGCGTGTGGCTGAACGCCCAGTACAGAAGGAAGGGATGGTGTCTTTTCCTGTGATGAACGGCGAGGGGCATTTTAATATTCTTGAGTTTGAAAAAGGCGACTCCGATCTCGATTTGTCGGATAGCCGAATGGTGGGCTACAAGGGTAAGACCTACCTGTCTACTATTTCGCACCTGCGTCTGGTGTGCAGCGATGACGGCGTCCACTTTTACGAACCTGCCGACTTTCCGACCCAAATATTCGGCCGGGGCATGTTGGAAACATTCGGCATCGAAGACTGTCGGGTGAGCCATATTGAGGGGGCCTACTACCTCACCTATACGCAGGTATCGGAAAACGGCGTGGGCGTGGGATTGATGTCTACCCGCAATTGGCGAAATTTTACACGAGAGGGCATGATTTTGTCGCCCCACAACAAAGATTGTGCGCTTTTTGAAGAAAAGGTCGAAGGCAAGTATTACTGTCTGCATCGCCCGTCGGGCATTGGACTGGGCGGCAATTACATTTGGGTAGCCTCGTCGTACGACTTATTGCATTGGGGCAAACACCACTGCATCCTGCATACCCGCGAGGGCTGGTGGGATAGCGCGCGGGTTGGCGCCGGCGCCGCACCCATCAAAACGCCGGAAGGCTGGCTTGAAATTTACCACGGCGCTGATTCCCACCATCGGTATTGCCTGGGCGCCATTCTGCTCGACCTCCACGACCCCTCAAAGGTGTTGGCCCGTTCGCACTACCCTCTGCTCGAACCTACTTCCGATTACGAAAAAACCGGCTTTTTCGGCAATGTCATCTTCACCAACGGCCATCTCGTAGACGGCGATGAAATAACGATGTATTATGGCGCTTCCGACGAAGTGATCTGCGGGGCTACGCTGTCTATCGAAGAGATTTTGTCGGATATATTAAAGACGGCTTAGTTTTTCCTAATTGGAAATCACCTCCCCCGTCTCCTTGTCAAAAAAATGGATTTTCTCCAAATCCACCCATAGCGTCATTTTGCAAGGCGGATCCACGGCTTCCTCAGCGGCAAGGCGGGCGGTGAACTGTACTTCTTGGAGCAGGGCAAAGGCGAAACTCTCGTGTCCCAGCCGTTCTACGAGTTGGATGTCGGCATCAAACGAGGCGTAATTGGCTTGATCTTTCTCCGGGCGGGCGTGGATATGTTCGGGGCGAATACCTAGGGTGATTTCTTTGCCGATATAGGCCTCCAATGCCTGGCGTTTTCCGAGTTGAGCCATTAGGGAGTTTGATCTATCTTTAAAAAACAACCCATTTTCTCCTTTCTCAATAGCGCCCTCGACAAAATTCATGGGAGGCGAACCGATAAACCCTGCTACAAACCGGTTTTTTGGATGATTATAAAGGTTGTACGGAGTGTCGATCTGTTGGATTTCTCCTTTGTTGATCACCGCAATGCGGTCGCCCAGGGTCATCGCCTCTACCTGGTCGTGGGTAACGTAAACCACCGTGGTTTGCAGTTTTTGGTGCAGGCGGGCTATTTCGAGGCGCATCTGGCCGCGCAGTTTGGCGTCGAGATTGCTCAGGGGTTCGTCGAAGAGGAATACTTTGGGGTTGCGCACAATGGCCCGGCCGATGGCCACCCGCTGTCGCTGCCCGCCCGACATGGCCTTGGGCTTGCGGTCAAGCAGCGGTTCGATTTCCAGTATCCGGGCGGCTTCCATCACTTTTTCGCGGATGGTTTTTTTGTCCAGACCGCTTATTTTTAAACAAAAGGCAAGGTTGTCATATGCCGTCATATGGGGGTACAGGGCATAATTCTGGAATACGATGGCAATATCGCGATCCTTAGGGGGCAGGTCGTTGACGACTTTGTCGGCTATCCGCAATTGGCCCGAGCTGATCTCTTCCAAACCCGCGATCATACGCAATAGCGTGGATTTGCCGCAGCCCGACGGCCCTACGAGCACCATGAATTCTTTGTCATGTATCTCCAGGTCGACGTCTTTGATGACGTTGACTTTGCCGAAGTTTTTGCTGACCTTTTCAAATCGAATGGATGCCATGGTGTTGTTTTTTTGAGTAACGTCCCTGGAACGTCCTTGGGGGTGACGTCCCTGGGAAAATCTTTGGGGGTGACGTCCCTGGAACGTCCTTGGGGGTGACGTCCCTGGGAAAATCCTTGGAGGTGACGTCCGGTGCGGTCACCCCCCCCCAGCCAATTCCCTGCCGTCACCCCCTCGGCGAGCACCCGTGCCGTCACCCCCTGAGGTGCTTCCCTGCCGTCACCCCCTGAGGTGCTTCCCTGCCGTCACCTCCCCAGCCAGTTCCGTGCCGTCACCTCCCCAGCCAGTTCCCTGCCGTCACCTTTTCAATCGCTTGCAAGCTGAGCAGCGCTTCTATAGTCGACTCGGCGCCGGCATTGCGGTTCACGGTTGAATCGCGGGCGATGCCGTCGTATCCACGGCCTGTGGCCGGGTCATACATAGCTTGCCCGGCAGGATTGCTGCCCGAAAACCAGGTAGCTAGGCGTTCCGCTGTTTGAGCGTATGTCGTATCACCTGTTATGCGGTAAGCTTCAACAGCCGCAAGGATCATAGGGCTTATATCATAAGCAATCTGCGTAAAAGGCTTGGGGTCTCGTATTATCAGGTGCTCTTCTAATACCAACCTAAACTCGTGCAGATAACCTTTTTCGATACAATAAGGATAAAAATAGCGCACTTCGTTCAACGCAGCCTCAATAAAGGGGGCGTAATCCAATATACGTCCGGCGTAAAGCAGGGCATAGGCCTGCGAGTTGCCCCAGGCGTGCCAGTAGTTTTGCCAACTCAAAAAGGCGTAATAAGGCGGCGTTTCCTCGTTGCCGTATTGCACGCGAAGCAATTGACTGCCGAGGGTTACCAGCAGCACCCGGGCATCTTCTATGGGATTGAACCGGTAGTAGTTGGCCAACCCGGTCATCATTACTGCCGCCTGGTCGGCGCCTAATTCCGCCAGGCATTCGGGCACGCCAATTCCCTCAAAATAAACCCGTTGCGTGTCAACCCCGCATATCGGTTTCATTTTTGTAAATAAAACATCCATCGCGTGGCGGCTTTTTTGTTGCAGGTCTTTTAATTCGGGCGCTTGCAACAAGTTGAGTTCCGACAGCGCCCAGAACGCCCGCCACGACCACCAAGAGGCTACGGCTTCGCTATTGCGGTGGGTTTTGTTGATCTCTCCGCCCGGCAGCAGGAAGTTGTAGAAATAGCCGTTTTCGGCCTGCATATAAAGCAAAAATTCCGTCAGCTCCCGGATTTTTTCCAGACCCCCGGCGTCTGGTGTGGAAGCGTATTGCCGGCAATACCACACCAGCGCCCTTGCTACGTCGTCTACGCAGGTAAAACCTTCGTCTTCATCGCCCACAAGCCGGTAATCGGGCGCTTCGCAGTATATCCAGACGGCGCCGAGGCGGCGGTCGCCCACCTGTATCTCTTCGTAAAGATGATCGAGGTGCGCGGCGTTGAGCAGGCTCTGCGGAGCTCCTTTTTTCGCCGGTGTGCACGATGCCAACGCAACGGCCAGGAGTAATGCGGACAGGGTTTTTATCATCATGATTTTTTTAATTCGGCCAATACCTCATCGGTTTCCACGGTAGCAAAACTAATCGCGTTATCCGACATGGCATACGGGATGACCAGCCGGCATCCATGCGCGAGCATACCGCAGGTGTAGAGCACATTAGGTACGTAGCCCTCGCGTTCTTCTTCGTTGGGGCTCAGCAGGGGCCGCTCCAGGCTGGCCAGTACCTTGCCGGGGTCATTCAGGTCGAGCAGCGTTACGCTCAGCACGTATTTGCGCATCGGCCCCACGGCGTGGGTGAGCAATAGCCAGCCTTGCGGGGTTTTTACGGGGCTACCGCAATTACCCATTTGTAGCATTTCCCAGCCGCGTTGGGGTTGTTGCAGAGGGCGGTAATCGTCCCAGTGGCATAAGTCATCGGAAAACATGATAGACAGATTGCGTCCGCCTTGCCGGCCTATCATGGCGTATTTGCCTTGGATCTTTTCGGGGAAAAGTGCAAAACCTTTGTCGGAGGCGGCTTTGCCGGTAAAGGGTTTGATTTTAAAATGCTGAAAATCCAGCGTTTCTATCAGGTGGGGATGAATAGCCCGGCCGTTGTAAGCCGTATAGGTGCCGAGGTACCATTTTTTTTCCTTATCGGTAAATTGGACGAAGCGGGCGTCTTCCATGCCGTTGGATTCGGCTGCGGAATGCGGAAACAATACCCGGCTGCTGAGGGGCGTATCGGGATCAAACGTTAGGTTGTAACACCCGTCGGCGACGCCGGCTGCCGGTTGTCCGCAGGATAGCCTGGAAGACACGGGGTCGAGGGCGATGTCGCCGGCGGCATTGATCACGCCCGTTTGGAAAACGACGGACGAAATGTGACCCTCCCCGGTAGCCCGCAGCGACATCACAAACCGAAGATCGCCAAACGGGAGCCCGCTTTGGTCGGGGTGCGGCACAATAGAAGGATTAAATAGGGCGGCTGCCTGTATGCTGTATTCGTGGGTGAAATAAGCGCCGATGAGCAGTTTTTTGGTAAACGACAAGTCGCCTGTCGGTACATAAGTTGTTACACGGGCAAAATTATCCATAAAAGCCCCCTTCAAATTGAAATGCCGCTCCTCGAAATTATCGAGAATGGCCATCAATTGCGCCATGGCGGCAGATTCTTCCAGGTTGGCCACGTATTGCACCACCGGTTCAAACCGGGCGGCGTGGCCGAAGTCCAAAAACTTGAGAATTACTTTTCGCGGGTCGGCCTTGAGCCGGATATCCGTTCTTTGGATGTTGATCATAGCTGAATATTTAGGTCAACCTTTCAAACCCGTTGACGCCATACTCTGAATGAAATGCCGTTGGAAAATTGCGTAAGCAATAATAATCGGCAAGGCCAACACAACGGCCGAGGCCAGTTTGACGCCCAGCTGTGCTTCCGCCCTGCCGCCCACCGCAAACAAGGTGACGAGTTGCGGCATAGTCATCAATTTCTCTTCGCGGATAACGATGAGCGGCCACAATACGTCGTTCCAGGAGTTCATGAAGGTGAGGATGCCCACCGTGATGATCGTAGGGATGATATTGGGCCATAATATCTGAAAAATAATGCGAAGTTCCCCGCAACCGTCCACCCGGGCGGAATGGATGAGGTCGTCGGGAATGCTTTTGAAAGCCTGCCTGAACAGCAGGATGGCAAACGCGCTGTTCAATGCCGGCACTACCAGCGCAGCCAGGGTGTCTATCCACTGGAATTTGACCATCAAAATGTAATTGGGTATGAGGGTAATTTGAAAGGGCAGGGTCATGGTGAAAATGATGATAAAAAACAGCAGGTTTCTTCCCCTGAAAGGCAGTTTGGCCAGCGTATAACCGGTAGTAGATCCAAATATCAATACCCCCAGGGTGGACAAGCCCGCCACTATTACGCTATTGAACAAAGACCGCCAAATGGGGATTTTACCGGCCATCTGCGCGTAATTGTCCCAGGTTATCCCCTTTGGCGCTACGCCCAATTCACCGATCTGCGCCTCCGGCGTCAACGAGGCCAATATCATCCAATAAAATGGATACAAAAATGACAAGGCCGCCCCGCCCAACAGCACGTATAAAATGAATTTGTATGGTTTCATGCTCATTTCGGATTTCGGATTTCGGATTTCGGATTTCGGATTTCGGATTTCGGATTTCGGATTGCGGATTGCGGATTGCGGATTGCGGATTTATCAGGGAACAATCCGAAATCGAAAATCCGCATTCCGCAATTGACAAATTTCATTCTTCATTCTCAATCGCGTATTTCTGCACCGCCACCACCGTCATGATCAACAGCGCAAAAAATAATCCCAGCGTAGCGGAATACCCCATATGATAATAACCGAAAGCTTGTTTATAAATATAAAGCATCGCCGAAAGCGTGCTATTCAATGGGCCGCCATCGGTCATGATATAGGGTTCGATAAACAAACTAAATCCGCCGAGGGTGGAGAGTATCACCACCATGAAAAAGGTGGGATTAATAGCCGGAAACGTGATATACCTGAATTGCTGCCAGGAAGAAGCTCCGTCCACTTCCGCGGCTTCATAATAGCTTTTGGGCACGGTTTGCAGACCCACCAGGAATAGGATCACGTATAAACCCACGTTTTTCCAGGTCGCCATGATCGCAATGGATACGATGGCCAGGTTGGGATTCGACAGCCATTCCACCCGGCCTAATCCCATATTGATCAGCAAGCGGTTGAGCAGGCCCGTTTCGAGTCCAAAAAGTTGCTGCCAAAGGATGGTAACTACTACCCCCGATATGACTACCGGCAGGAAAAACGATGCCCGGAAAAATCCCCGCGCAAATAGTTTTTGGTTGAGAAAATAGGCCAATGCCAGCGCTATCACTATTTGCAACGGAATGTGCACCAGCAAAAACCGGAAGGTATTTAAAATGGCTTTCCAAAACAACCTGTCGTTAAATAAGCGCCAATAATTCCCCCCTCCGACGTATTCCATTGGGGCAATGATGTTCCACTTGTGGAAAGTCAGCACAATAGAAAATACCACCGGGAACAGTACAAACAGCGCCAGGTGCAGCAAATACGGAGATACGATAAGGTAAGGGGTAATTTTTTTCATTTTAGTGACAAGGTGACGGCCACGTAGGGTGAACGTTTACCGTTCACCACTTCGGTGGTAACAAGGTGACAATTCAATTTCCTAAAAGTACATTCACCGCCCGTTCCGCATCGGCTACCGCCTCCTCGGGCGTTTTGGTCTGGTACAATACGCAGGCTTCGTATTCCTGCGATAAGATATCAAACACCTCGATCAGTACCTCGCAATTGTCGGCGCCTTTGACGTGTTTGGCCTGCCGGGCAAAAACCTGTAGTTTGGGGTTTTGGGTGAAAAAAGCCTGGAAGGCGGGTTTGAGCTCCAAATCTTTTCTGCGTGGCAACTGATTGGTGGTTTGCAAAAACTGCAGGTCGCCCTCTTCGCTGAGCATCGTTTTAATAAACTCGAAGGCCAGCTGCGGGTTTTTGCAGGTATTAAAAATGACCATGCTTTTGGGGTCGCAATAGGTATACACGGGACCCTGGTGGCTGTCGGGCACGGGTATGGGGCCGAAGTCGTATGTAAAGCCCTCTCTTTTGTATTTTTCCAGGTATTCTATTTCCCAGGGGCCCGTCCACTTGGTGGCGTATTTTTCGGCGACGAACAAGTCCTGCCCTGCAGATTCAACCTGCCGGGAGAAATAATTATTGCGGTACAAGGTCTGCAAAAAGCGAAATGCTCCGACGGCGTATTCGTTGTTAAAATTCGCCCGTCCGTCTTTTACGAGAGGCTGTCCGCCGGAGGCTGCCAGGTACAGGGGGTAAAAATTGAACAGGCGCTGGTACCAGGCCAGCTTGACGGAGGTATTGCCAAACCATTGGTCGACATATCCGTCGCCGTCGGTGTCTTTTTTAAAATTTTCTGCCGCCTGCAAGTAGGCGGAATAAGTCGCCGGGATGCTATCCAGGTCCATTTCTTTCAAAATGCGCCGGTTGTAAATCGTCAAGATGGGATTAATTTTCCAGGGCACCTGGTAGATATGGCCGTCGCTGGAAGTGATTTCCCGGATGGTGAGGGAGTCGCAGCGCGACCGGATAAATTCCATAAATCCGTCGAGGGTATCGAGCGGCACCAGTATGCCCGATTGGCTGTAAAACTCCACCAGGCCCTGCCAGATATTAGAATAGATATCGGGGGTGGTTTTGGCTACTACGGCTGCCAGGATGATCTCTTCGCTCGACTGCCCTTCGGGTACGGGCTGGTATTTGACCGGGCTATCCGGATGGTCGGCGTTCCACCGATCTACCGACCATTGCGCAAACTTGATTTCGCCGCCGTTGTTGGAAGACCAGTACTCGATGGCATGCCGGTTGTCGCCGTTTTCTTTTTGGCACGAAGCAAATAGCAGTATAGCCCAAAGCAGGTACAAGACAGCATACCCCGGATTGAAAAATTGCAATAGTTTTTTTGCCATAAAGTGCTGGTAATAAGCTTTCGGCAAGTTCCGCTTTTCCTTTCAATGCAGATGGTATTTTGCTGCGGATTTTTGGTATTATTACCGAAGGTATTTAGTGAGGTCGCACTAAATTAATACATCAATCCAAACAGCCAGAGAGGGATTCTCTTACCTGATCCAATCTCAATTTGGTCCAGTGCTAAAAAACCATCCTGTATTGCGGCAATCTGGCTCTTTCCTTTGGTTTTTCCGCCTACCTCAACCGTCCAACGGTCTTCAACCCGAAAATCTCCGTAAGGGGAGTAACTGATCGCGTATTGGAAGTTTGTTTGGTTGTAAAAAAAGGTTTCCCGGATATTTCCTATATCCGGTACTCGTGAGGATAGCACAAAAGCAAGGTTGCTATTGTTAAGAAAAATCTTCTCCGGCTTTTGAAGCGCAGATAAACTGATGCCTTCCGGAAATAATAATGCAATCAAACGGGCATTTTCGAGGTGGTGTAAATACCGGATCAAGGTGTTACGGTCCAATTGCACCTTCGCGGCCAATTGCTGAATATTGGGTTTAAGCGGCACCGAATCAGCAATAATCTGAAGCAATTGGCTTATTTTCCGAATTTGATGTACCCTACCACCCTCCGCTGTGGCTAAATCCGTTTCTAAAATCAGACGAATCACTTGTTTTACTCTTATTGGATATAATTCGCGGTTCTCGAGAAAATACGGATAATAGCCATCCTTCAAATATTGCGAAAAATGAGCTAAAGGGCGAAACTGGAGCGACAACTCTAAAGCAATGGTTTCGTGGCGCGCTATAATATCTTCAAACTTAACAGATGGAACATCAGCCGCGCCAGTTAACTGCAAGTATTCCCGAAAAGAAAGTCCCGGCAATTCGTAAAGCACAGCCCTGCGACTAAGATCGGCATCCAGTTGATTGAGTTCGATAATTGAGGAGCCGGTAAAAACGACAAAAATATCAGCATATAAGTCGTATAAATTTTTGATTTCGCGCGACCACCCCGAATATTTATGCACCTCGTCCAAAAAAAAATGCGTGATGCCGCTAGCTCTAAAATATTCTACAGTTTCTCTCAGGGTATGAGATGCAAAATGCAAATCATCCAGTAGCAGATAGATGCCCTTCTTCTCCGGTATATCCATTCGAAGCCGTTGAAGCAAAAGGGTTGTTTTTCCTACCCCCCTTGCGCCTTTAATACCGATGAGTCGCCACTCCCAGTGTATTTCCTGGTGGATAAAACGGAGATGCTTTAGGTCAGCTTTTGTAGCCAGTAGGCGGGATTGTACGAGTAATTGATCCATTTTGCTGAATTGATTCAGTAAATATAGGTATAAAACGGTGAATTCATTCAGCATTTTGCAAAAAACTAGCTACCCAATACCAGCGCCGTCATACTGCGCAACTCGTCTACCAGCACTGTTTTAAAAGGTTCCAGGTACCGCAGTTTGTGTGTGCGCATAAGCGCTTCGAGTGTCGGCCTGGTTAGCAAAAAGCGGTCGGTGCCGTCGGGCATTGCAAAGCGGCCGTGGCCCAGGGGGATCATCTTGTGTGCCAGTCCCACATCGGTAGCCACCCGCAAAAACAGCGACCCACCGGGCCGCAGCACCCTCGCCAGTTCGCCGAACATCTGCTTGAAATGCGCTTCATTATCGGCAAAATGCAACACGGCAGAGCAAATAACGTGATGGAAAAAGCCATCAGGAAACGGCAGGTTTTCTACCGGCGCCACCAAAAAGTTGTCATCGGGAATCCCCGGATAATTGCGCCGCAGGGCCTCCACCGCCGCCGGGTACCTATCAGCGCCGAACACCCGGAAACCCTGTTGCACAAACCAGTGCAGGTTGCGCCCAGCGCCTGCGCCGGCATCCAGGATAAGCTCCGAAGGCGCGTAGCGACCTTTCATGATTTGATCGAGTAGGTATATGTCGGTTTGCCCCAGGAGACTAGAAAGCGCGCTCATTTTTTTTGCTAAGATATGGATTTTTTGATTACCTGTTTTGGCAAATTGTAATATCTTGTAATACAAATAATTACAAAAAAATGAAAATATACTGTATCCCATTCGCTTTCGCCTTACTTCTGCTCCAGGCTTGCAGCCCGGCAAAACAACTGCCGCATAGCCGGCCGGAATTGTACGACCACCATGTGCACTTTTTGAGCCCTGGATTTATCGATTTCTGGAAAAAAATGGGCATTCCGTTTTCAAAAGCGGATCATTTTTATTCTGATGTGGATTCGATATTTAGCTTGTCGGGGTGTGAAAAAATGAAATTGATCTCGATGGCTTATGTGTTTAGCTCCGAGGAATTTGGCGGCGGCAGCAAGGACGCCATCGATCAAATGAGAACCGAAAATGATTACCTGGCCGCACTCAAAAGCAAATACCCCAGCCGCATTAGCGCCTATTACGGCATCGACCCCCTCCAGGCATATGCGGTGGATGAAATACAGCGATGCCACAAAACGCTAAAATTGGACGGTATTAAATTGCACGGCAATGCCTCTCAAATTTATCTGACAGAACCGGTGCACTTGCAAAAAGTAAAAACGGTTTTCCACTACGCTTCCGACCATAAAATTCCCGTATTGCTGCATTTTGATAATTCCCATCCCAAGTTTGGAGAAAGGGATGTGAGACTTTTGGCTGACTCCGTATTATATGGACTCGCATTTGTGGATTTACAAATCGCTCATTTTGGCACTTCGGGCGGATTTACTCAAAAAACGAAAAATGTCCTGGATGCGTTTATCGGCCTTTTTAATGAAAAACATCCCATTTCTACTCAAAATATCAAATTTGATATTTCTGCCGTATGCCTCGATAAGGATAGCGATGGGGTGAGCAAGTTGACGGAAGCGGAATTTTTGGAGCTCGCAGGGTATGTGAGAAAACTGGGTTTACACCGAATTGTCTTCGGCACGGATTATCCGCTTTATAATGCCCGCGAGTACCTGGCTATTCTGAAAACAAAGCTTTCGCTGACGGATAAAGAGATTGCTCAATTGCTCGCCGATAAATAGCGCCAACCTTTGCCGGCTAATTGACCGTCTTACTTTAAGTCTGTTTTATTAAGTTTAGCGATAGGGTTTAGTGCATGCGCAGTTTAGCGATTGGGTTTAGTTAACTAAACTTATAGCTAAACCCAATCGCTAAATCCTACTAAACATTTTTATAAAAAAAAGCCATGAAAAAAAGTTATGCCCTCCTGCTCTTATTCACAACTCTGCTCGCCGGCTGCACCTACGACAACCTCGGCCCCGACACCGAAAACGGCGTATGGATCAGGATAACCAATGCCGGCAGCTACGATTTCGAAAACGTATATGTCAATACGGGTAGTGACGAACACCAATATGGAGATATTCCGGCGGGACAATCTTCAACATACGTCGAATACGAATCGGCCTACCGCTATGCTTTTATCGAATTGCAGATCAACGGCGATACGTTTAATATCCAGCCTATCGATTATGTAGGAGAAACGCTTCTCGAAAATGGCGCCTATACCTACGAAATCGACGCCGATAATTCGAATAACCGCTACGGCCGTCTGTCGTTGACGCTGAGAGAAGACTAGGCTATGTGACTTTGCTCCCAATGGCTGATAGTCGTACAGTCGTAAAGTCCCAAACTCATGCGTATCTTCACCCCATGAACTGGCACCCTTTTCTGCAAGGCTTTCGGGCTTATTTGCTACTCGAGCGCACCCTGGCCGACAATACGGCTGAGGCTTACCTGAGTGATTTGCGCAAGTTGGTTCAATTTCTCGAAATCAGGCAGCTCGACCTGCAGCCGCAGCAAATACAACTATCGCACCTCGTCGATTTTATTCTGTGGCTCAACGAGCTCGGCCTCGGCGCCCGCTCGCAAGGGCGCCTGCTATCGGCGCTCAAGACCTTTTATAGGTACCTGCTCGTAGAAGACCTCATCCACGAAGACCCCACCGAGCAACTCGAAGGCCCCCGCCTCAACCGCCACCTGCCCGATGTGCTGTCTTACGAGGAAATTCAGCGTTTGCTGGAAGCCATCGACCTCAGCGAACCCCAGGGTACCCGCAACCGCGCCATGCTGGAAACGCTATACGCCTCCGGATTGCGCGTCAGCGAACTGGTCAACCTGCGGCTCAGCAACCTGTTTCTGGATATCGGCTTTGTGAAGGTGACCGGCAAGGGCGACAAGGAGCGCATCGTACCTATCGGCGACGAGGCGGTGAAGCATATCCGGATTTACCTGGAGAGCGTGCGCCGCCTCCATAAGCATATCGACAAAGACAGCGAGAATATCGTGTTCCTCAACCGCCGCGGGCGCAAGCTCACCCGCGTGATGATATTTTTGATCGTAAAGGATTGCGCGTTAAAGGCAGGTTTGCACAAAACGGTGAGCCCTCACACTTTCCGCCATTCTTTTGCCACCCACCTCATTGAAGGCGGCGCCGACCTGCGTGCAGTGCAGGATATGCTCGGCCACGAATCTATCTTAACAACGGAAATTTATACCCACCTCGATACCGATTTTTTGCGCAGCACGGTGATGGCGTACCATCCGCGGAATAGGAGGGAGGGAGGGAGAGAGGGAGAGAGGGAGGGAGAGGGCGTTACCCATTAACTGCCGTTCCCATCTTCAACTTATCGGCATTATCCATCATCTGCAGGGCTTCGATGATTTCGCCGATATCTCCGAGCGTTACCTGTTCGAGGTTGTAATTTTTGGCGTCGCCTTCGAGGCGGTGGTCGGTTACGCGGTTTTGGGGGTAGTTGTAGGTGCGTATTTTTTCGGAGCGGTCGCCCGAACCTACCTGCAGGCGACGCTGACTGGCCAGAGAAGAAGAGTGTTCTTCGAGGCGGCGTTCCTGGATTTTCTGGATGAGGCGCTGCTGGGCAATCTCGCGGTTTTTGATTTGTGAGCGGCTATCCTGGCTTTCCGATACGATACCCGTGGGTAGGTGCGTGAATCGCACAGCCGACTCGGTACGGTTAACGTGCTGTCCGCCCGCGCCGCTAGAGCGGAAAACGTCGATACGCAGGTCTTCGCGGCGTATGTCGATGTCTTCGAGTTCCATCTTGGGGATCACGGCCACCGTAGCCGCAGAGGTGTGGACCCGGCCCTGCGATTCGGTTTTGGGTACCCGTTGTACGCGATGTGTGCCGGCTTCAAATTTGAGCGTGCCGTACACCTCTTCGCCGCTTACTTCGAGCACCAATTCTTTGTAGCCGCCCACCGTGCCTTCGTTTTCCGATATCAATTCCGTTTGCCAGCCTTTCGAATCAAAAAAGCGACTGTACATGCGGTATAGGTCGCCGGCAAACAAGCTGGCCTCGTCGCCGCCGGTGCCTGCGCGGATTTCAAAAATGACGTCTTTGGTGTCTTCCGGGTCTTTGGGAATCAGCATCATCTTGATTTTTTCTTCCCACTCGGCCTGTTGCGGGGTCAGCTCCTCTATTTCGAGCTGCGCCATTTCGCGCATCTCGGGGTCGCTTTCTTTGAGCATCTCGCGGGCGCTCTCGAGGTGAGCCAGCACATTTTTGTAAGCATCGAGCGCTTCCACGATTGACTGGAGGTCTTTGTACTCCTTGCTCACCTTTTTGTACCTGCTCATATCGGCCACTACATTGGGGTCCGACATTTGTTCTTCCAGGTATATATAGCGGTCTTTGATGGCTTCTAATTTATCGAGCATGGCGGGTTAATTGAAAATTAAGAATGAAAAATTAAGAATGAAAAATGTAGTCTGACAGTCAGACGTGGAGGCTGATAGAAAGAAGCTATCGAAAATAGGCCGTTGGCAGGCGGAGAATCATGGTGTCCCAAATTTAGAATGACAAAGATAAAATGTATTCTTCATTCTTCACTCTTCATTCTTCCGTAAACTGATCAACAAAACACCGCCGATCACTACTATAGTTCCCAGCCATTGCAGCCAGCCCATTTTTTCATCTAAAAAAATATACGCCAGAGCGATGGTAGCAATAGGCCCCACGCTGCCGATGATAGCGGCATGGCTGGAGCCCACCAGCCGAATTCCCTCCGAGACCATCAACGAGGGCAATACGGTAGCGACAGCGGCCATGAGCAGTGCGAGGTAGTAGACTTCCGCCGGGTAATGGAACAATCGCCATTGGTATACCACGCCATGGTGCGCCACGATCATCAGCGCGGCTATGGTCATGGCCAGCGAGGTATAGCGCAGCGTGCCCAGCTTGGGTATCAGCCGGCCACTGCCCACCAGGTAGATGGCATATGCCAGCGCACTGACAAATATGAGACCGGCGCCCAGCCAAAAAGTGGAACCGCCGGTGAGTTTTATATTTCCTATAAATGCCAGCGTAATGCCGGCATAGGTGAGTGACAAGGCCATTAGCTGCACTTTCGTGATCGGCTGCCGGTATACCAGTGCCGAGATGAGCACCACCAGGGTGGGGTAGACGAAAAGAATGAGGCGTTCCATGCCCGCGCTGATGTACTGCAAGCCCAAAAAGTCGAATAAACTGGCAAAATAATACCCCGACAACCCCAGCAAAGCCACCGCCGTCCAGTCGCGGCGGCTCAGCCGGGCGCGCATGGGCCCTTCGCGGTATTTCGACCAGGCCATTACACCCACAAACAAAGGCAGGGAAAACATCATACGCAAGGTAAGCAACGACACGCCGTCGATATCATAGCGGTATGCCATTTTGACCATTACCGCTTTCGCGGAAAAACAAATAGCCCCGATAAATACCAACAAGGCCCCGAAAAGAGCCGTATTAGCGCGAATTTTGGCGGTTTTGCCTTTCATGCTGCGAAAATCGACATTTTTTATATCTTTATCGCGCCACATCTTCAGGTTTCATAGCTATCAGCAGTCAGCAGTGCTAAGTGCTGATAGCTGACTGCTAAGTGCTAAAACAACAACTACCATGAAGAAAATCACCCTTTCTCTTTGCTTGCTTGCCCTCACTACGGCAGTGCTTTTTGCACAAAAAATCAATACCGATCACCTTAAAGGGATTGGCATCCGCAATATTGGCCCGGCGGGCATGAGCGGCCGCGTGACGGCCATCGATGTGGTGTTGAGCAATCCGGATGTTATTTATGTCGGCACCGCTTCGGGCGGCGTTTGGCGCTCGGAGAGCGGCGGCATCGCATGGACGCCCATTTTCGACAAAGAAGCCATGCAATCAGTAGGCGCCATTGCCATCAATCAGCACAATCCCAGCGAGATCTGGGTGGGCGCCGGCGAAGGTAATCCCCGCAATTCGCAGAATAGCGGCAACGGTATCTATAAAAGCCTTGACGGCGGCAAAACCTGGAAAAATATGGGACTGCAAGGTACCAAAACCATCCACCGAATCATCATACACCGCGATAACCCCAATACGGCTTTTGTAGCAGCTACGGGTTCCGCCTGGGGGCCCAGCGCCGACCGCGGCGTGTATCGCACTACTGACGGCGGCAAAACCTGGTCGAAGGTGTTGTATGTAAATGACCAGACGGGCTGCGCAGATATGGTAGTGGACCCCTCCAATCCCAATAAAATTATCGCCGCCATGTGGGAGTACGGTCGCAAACCCTGGACTTTCAAGTCGGGCGGCCCCGGCTCCGGGCTCTACGTGAGCTTCGACGGCGGCGACTCCTGGCAGCGCCGCACCGAAGCCGACGGGCTGCCCAAAGGCGAACTGGGCCGCATCGGCCTTGCTATCGCAGCTTCTAAACCCAATATCGTATACGCACTTGTAGAAGCCAAAGAAAACGCCCTCTACAAAAGCACCGACGGCGGCGCCAAATGGGTAAAGGTGGCAGATAAAAATATTGGCGACCGGCCTTTTTACTACGCCGAAATATATGTGGATCCCAAAAATGATAACCGCCTCTACAACATCTATTCGCTGGTGTCGAAAAGCGAAGACGGCGGCAAAACCTTCGAGGTAATCCTGCCTTATTCGGGCGTACACCCCGACCACCACGCCTTCTGGATAAGCCCCGACGACCCCGAGTACCTCATCGAGGGCAACGACGGCGGACTCAATATCTCCCGCGACGGCGGCAAAAACTGGCGTTTTGTGGAAAACCTTCCCCTGGCGCAGTTTTATCATATCGACTACGACATGGATATCCCATACAACGTGGCCGGAGGTATGCAGGACAACGGCTCCTGGGTAGGCCCCAGCGCAGTATGGAAAGATGGCGGTATTCTCAATTCCGACTGGCAGGAGGTGTACTTCGGCGACGGCTTCGACGTGAGCTTCCGCCCCGATAATAACCGCTATGTGTATGCTATGTCGCAGGGCGGCAACCTGGGATATATCGACCGCCTCACCGGCGATTCAAAATTTATAAAACCCACCCACCCCGATGGCGTAGAATTACGCTTCAACTGGAATGCGGCGTTTGCACAAAACCCCTTTAACCCACGCGGCATATATTACGGCAGCCAATTTGTACACAAAAGCAACGACAACGGACAGAGCTGGGAAATCATCTCTCCCGACCTGACTACCAACGATACTACCAAACAGCAACAACAAAATAGCGGAGGCCTCACTCCTGACGTAACAAGCGCAGAAAACCACACCACCATTCTCGCCGTCGCCCCCAGCCCTGCCGACCCGAACGTCATCTGGGTGGGTACCGACGACGGCAACCTGCAACTCACCCGCGATGGCGGCAAGAGCTGGACCAACCTGGCCTCGCGCTTACCCGGCGCCAATCCCGGTAGTTGGATACCCTATATTGAAGTATCAAAGAAAAACGCCGCCGAAGCCTTCGTGATCGTCAACGACTACCGTCGCAACGACTGGCGGCCTATGGCTTATTATACCGCCGACTACGGCGCCACTTTCAAACGCATCGCCGACGAAAACAAGGTGGACGGCCACGCCCTCTGTATTGTGCAAGACCCCCTGGAACCTAACCTGCTCTGGCTGGGCACCGACTACGGGCTGTACTTCAGCATCGACATGGGCGACACCTGGAACAAGTGGACCAACGGTTACCCCTCGGTCTCCACCATCGATCTCAAAATTCACCCCCGCGAACACGATCTCATCGTGGGCACCTTCGGTCGGGCAGCCTGGATACTCGACGATATACGGCCCATCCGCGAGATAGCCCGCAGCAAAGGAAAAGTGCTCGACAAGCCCTTTAGCGCATTTGTTTCCCCCGACGCTTATTTGGCCAACTATCGCAGCTTCGACGGCTATCACTTCCCCGCCGACGCGGTCTTTCAGGGCGAAAACCGTCGCAATGGAGCTATGTTTACCCTCTGGGTGAAACCTATGCCGCCCGCAGCAAAAGATGCGGCTTCCCCCGTGCCCGCAGAGAAAGACAAGGCAAAATCAAAAGCCAAAACCGACAAACCCGCCGCCGAACCCACTAAAAAAGACGACGGCAAGGGCGATAAAAAAGAGGGCAAAGACAAAAAACAACCCGAAAAGGTGAAGATAAATGTGCTGGACAATCTGGGCGACACCATCCGCACCTACAGCGTCAAACTAGACACGGGCATGAACAGGGTCTACTGGTACCTCGACCGCAACGGCGTGCGTTTTCCCTCGCGCCGCGAGCAGAAACCCGACGACGATCCTCCCGGCGGCATGCCCATACTGCCAGGTGTATACAAGGTGCTGTTTGCCTTCGGCGACCACAAAGACTCCACGATGGTCACCGTGCATCCCGACCCGCGCATCCAGATACCCCTTGGCGATTTGCAGGCCCGCGATGCCGCTTACCGCGATTTTTACGCCATCGTAAACAAGGCGTCCAAGAGCTTCACCCAATTGCAGGACGCCCGCAAAACCATCCAACGCGTAGACAACGCCCTGACCAACGCGCCCGACAGTACCAAACAGCAGATTGCCAAGCTGGGCAAAACCATGCAGGATAGTCTCGATACGCTTGAAAAACTGTTCACCACACCTGAAAACCAGAAAGGCATCCAGCGATTCGGTGATAATTTCAACTATTATATCTTCCAGACGATGGGTTATCTCCGCTCGCTCGACGGCCCCCCCAATCAACCCGTGCAGCGCATGATGACTCAGCTTCGCAGTTATGCCGCCAAAACATTTGACCGTATAAACGCATTTTTCTCCAAAGATTTTGCCGGGTACAGGCAGAAGGTAGAAGCCGTGCCGTTTTCACTGTTTAAACCCGTAGACCCGGTCTCCCTGGAGTAGGTTGCGGGCTCGCCCCGCAACCGCGACATGATCAGAGAAAAAATATGGGAGGGTGAGATTTTTGCTAGAGTGTATGGGAAAGTTTGCGCATTACGCAGAATAGGAATACTTTTGAAGTAAAGTAAATCGAACTTGTCACTTCATCCAATAGCCGGCACGCAGACTTATGTTACGGTAGTCGTCCCCTTGGCCGTACCCAAGACTTATACCTATCTCGTACCCGAGGAATTGCTTTCGGAAGTGCAGGTAGGCGTGCGGGTGGAGGTGCAATTTGGGCACAACAAACGTTACGCTGCGGTGGTGTCGGAAGTACACCAGACGCCTCCCGACGCCTATCAGCCCAAGCCTATTCTGGCTGTCATTGATGAGCAGCCCGTGACGACCCCCACGCAGATGCAGCTCTGGCAGTGGATGGCCGACTATTATTGCTGCACGGTGGGCGAGGCCATGCACGCGGCGCTGCCTGCCCACCTCAAGCTGAGCAGCGAAACCATCATCGCGTTGAGCCCTTTTTTCCAGGACCACTACGCCGGCGCCGGCCTTGACGACAAAGAATACCTCATTGCCGAAGCCCTCAGCATTCAAAAAGAAATATCGCTCGACGACGTGCGCAGCATCCTCGATCAGCGCTCGGTATACCCCGTGATCCGGCGATTGCTCGACAAAAAAGTTATTTATTTAAAAGAAGACCTGCAGGACAAATACAAGCCCAAAACGGTGGCTTGCGTCAGATTGCAAGCTCCTTACGATACAGATTCGAGCTTATTGCGCGAAGCTTTTGATAAAATAAGCCGCGCCACGCGCCAGACCGAGGCATTGCTAGCCTACGTGCAATTGGCTAAAAAAGAGCCCTTTGTGCGCAAACAGGCCATCTACGACCTGGCCAAGGCCGACTCAACGGTCATACAAGCCATGGTAGGCAAGGGCATTTTTGAAGTGTACGACCGAGAAGTAAGCCGCCTGGGCGCCTACGAAGAAGAAACCCTCGAAGCCGGGGTACTCGCCGAACAGCAAAGCCGGGCGCTGACAGAAATCCGGCAGCACTTCGAAAACGACAAAGTGGTGCTGCTGCATGGCGTAACGGGCAGCGGCAAAACCAGGGTGTACATGGAGCTCATCGAAGCGGCGATAGCCGAAGGGCGGCAAGTATTGTACCTCCTCCCTGAAATAGCCCTCACCGCCCAGATCATCAGCAGGCTTCAACGGGTTTTTGGCGACCGGATAGGCATCTACCACTCCCGGCTCAACAACAACGAACGCGTAGAACTGTGGAATCGCGTATTGGCCGGCCAGCCCGTGGTGTTGGGCGCACGCTCGGCCCTGTTTCTGCCTTTTACCAGGTTGTCGCTGGTCATCGTCGACGAAGAACACGACCCTTCCTATAAACAAAATGACCCCAACCCGCGCTACAATGGCCGCGACGTGGCCATCTACCTGGCCACCCTGCACGGCGCCAAGGTGCTACTCGGCACCGCTACGCCATCGGTAGAGACCTATTACAACGCCCGGCAAAACAAATACGGGCTGGTGGAAATGCCCGAGCGCTTCGGCGGAGTGGAAATGCCTGCAGTGGTGATCGCCGACGCCAAAGCCGAACTCAAGCAGCGCAAGTTGCAATCGCATTTTACCACCGTCTTACTCGACGAATTGCGCGCCGCCCTTACCCGGGGCGAACAAGCCATTCTCTTCCAAAACCGCCGGGGTTATGCCCCTGTTTTTCGCTGTGTCAACTGCGGTTGGAACGCCGAGTGCATCAACTGTGATGTGAGTCTCACCTTCCACAAAGGCCACAACTGCCTCAAATGCCACTATTGCGGCTACCAGTCGCCCCTGCCCCAATCCTGTCCCGCCTGCGGCGGTCGCAAGCTCACGCTGCAGGGGTTCGGCACCGAGAAAATCGAAGATGAACTCGCCATCTATCTGCCCGATGCCCGCATCGGGCGTATGGACCTCGACACCGTGCGCTCGCGCAATGCCCATGCCCAGCTCATCAACGATTTCGAAGAACACAGGCTGGATATCCTTGTCGGCACGCAGATGGTGACCAAAGGCCTCGACTTTGAAAACGTGGGCGTGGTGGGCGTGCTCAGTGCCGACCAGTTGATGCAATTTCCCGACTTCAGGGCCTCCGAGCGCGCCCTCCAGTTGATGATGCAGGTGAGCGGGCGCGCGGGGCGAAAACACAAGCAAGGCAAGGTGGTCATCCAGGCCTTCAACACCACTCTGCCGGTATTGCAGGAGGTGATAACCAATAATTTCGTATCCTTTTACGAGCGCGAATTGCGCGAGCGCTACGACTTTCAGTACCCGCCCTTTACCCGGCTCATCCGGCTCACCCTCAAACACAAAAAACCGGAAGTGGTCAACCAGGGCGCAACGGTCATGTCGCAAATACTCAAGCAACGGCTGGGCGAGTGGGTGATAGGTCCGGCGGTGCCCTACGTGGCGCGCGTGCGAGAGTATTTTTTAATTGATATGCTCATCAAACTGCCGCGCAATGTGCAGAAAATCAATTATGCCAAACAAAGCGTATTGGAGGCCATGCACCAGATGCAACAGCAGAAAGGATTATCGGGCGTGCGCGTCAATATCGACGTCGATCCTTATTGATTCATAACCTGTACCTTTTAAAAACGACCGTTGCAAAATTGAGAGCCGCCGCGCTTAAATTTAATTTCTCAAAATGAGCATTTTACATTAGCTTTGCTCGGATGCTATCGGCACAGTAAATCGAGATTCTCTTTATAAAATAACTAAACCTGATCTCACGTGATTAAAGCCATTATCATTGAGGACGAAATAAATGGGCTCAACAACCTGAAAAACCTGTTGGCAGAACACTGCGAAGAAATCGAAATTATCGGCACTGCCGGCTCCGTAGAAGATGGCGTTGACCTCCTGGTCGATCAGGCTGTCAAACCCGACGTCGCTTTTCTCGATATCAACCTGCCCGATGGCCAGGTATTCCAACTGCTCAACCAAATCCGCCCCATCGATTTCGATATCATCTTTGTGACGGCTTACGAAGACTTCGCCGTCAAAGCCTGCCAATACAGCTCTATCGGCTTTATCTTAAAACCCATCGACCCCGACGCGCTGGTAGAGTCCGTGGCGCGCATACGCCCGCGTCGGGAGAGCCAGACCGAGAAGCGTCTCGACGTCTTCAACGCCTACTACAACAACCCCAACGCCTTCACCAAGATGAGTATCTCCGCCCTCGACGGCATCTACTTTGTTAATATCAAAGACATCGTGCGCTTCGAGGCCGAAGACAACTATACCCATATCTACCTCACTACCGGCGACAGAATTACCGCTTCAAAAACCATCAAGTCGTATGAAGACCTGCTGGCGCCTTTCAACTTCTATCGCGTGCACAAACGCCACGTGATCAACCTCAACTACATGAGGAAGTTTGTCAAAGGCGACGGCGGTTATCTCATTATGGACGACGGCATCAAGATCGAAGTATCGCGCCGCCGACGCCCCGCTTTTATGGTGTTTATGGAGCAAATGCGACAGATGCAGGAGGGGTGGTAACGCCAATCCTGTAGTACAAGGCAGCCCCCATTTCCTGACCGTTGTCCCTCCCTTCCTCGGACAGTATCGGGTAGTTTGCTTGTTATGCGAATTAAAAATATGTGACTCAGGCGCTAACCCGCTTGGGATTAATTCGTACCTTTACGTCTAGATTGAGTGAGTTCTTGTTGGTTCATTCCCAAAATCCGTTAGCTATGGGAAAATCCAAAAAAAGCCTTGAAGATCTTAAAAACGATCTCAAAACCCTCAAGGATAAAGATATGGATAAGATCATTGGGGGTAAAAAAGGCAAAAAAGATGACAAGAAGGGAGGTAGCGGCTGTGGTGGCATTGTGCCGCAGTAGCAGCCCACGAGTTTTTCATAAATTCCCCCCCGCAAAAGAGGCCGCCTCAGCAGATCGCTGAGGCGGCCTCTTTGTTGGGGCAACCGATATGGCCACCGCAGCACGGGAAAGAGGGAGAGCGTGTGGGAGAGAGGGAGTGAGGGAGCATTGAAAACTCACTCCCTCTCACACTCCTACCCTCAATCACTGAACTACCACTCGCCTCGTTGCGGGCTTCCACCCGTCGGCCAGCACGTGCACCAGGTAAATGCCTGGCGTCATGGCCGATAAATCAAGCGTCTCAATTGCATTTTCAACCTTGTCGATGTCCCTTGCCAGTACAAGTTGACCGGTACTGTTAAACACGCGGATACTAACCTGGCGATCTACCACACCGTCCCATTTCAACTGCACTTGTCCGTTGGTGGGGTTGGGGAAAATTTCCAGGGCTGGTTCCACTATTGAGGATTCGAGGATTTGAGGATTTGAGTCGCCGGGCGCTGCCAAAGCGCCGCCGCCGCCACTCACGCTCACATTGTCAAATGAAGCGTAGGTGTCGGTATTCACGTTAATACTTTCTACAAAAACCCCCACCAGCAGACAATTTGACAGGACAGCGCCGGTTGTGCCCCTCAGCGTCCACATTACACCGTCAAGCGAGGTATAGAACGTAAAGACATTGCCGTTCCTGTTGATGCGAAGCCATTGTGGGCCTTGTATTACGGGGAATTGCTGGGTGTTTACCGGCCCGTTGGTTGCCTGGCGCACATCGCGATGCACAAAGGTGAGAAGTTGGGTTCTCAAGGCCACTTTTTTCGAACCTGGCAACAGGCTTTCGCGCATGAAGACGCCGGCGAAACCACCTGTACTGCTCAAGCCTGCTACCCGCGTTGTAATAGAACCATTGCCGCAAAGAGTGCGGTATACGGTATTGTGGGCGTCTTGTGTAGGTGTGCTGAATCCGTCGGCACTCAAATAGAAGGCGCCGTTGTTGGCGCATCCGGAATAAGTCGCCGATCCCGAAGTAGCTCCTGCGATGCCTTGTTGCCAGGGCGCCGGCAAGGAGGGATCTTCCGCTACAGTGATCTGTGCCGTGCAAGTTGCCGGATTGCCGCATTCGTCAACCACAGTAACAACTGCGGGAATCGTAGTTCCCACTTGCGCACAGCCCACTGTGGCCGGCTGGATTTGAGTAACCTGGTAGCTGCCGCAATTGTCGTAGCTGCCTTCAATATCGAGCACGTCGTTGGTTTGAAGCGTATATACGCCTGTTGAGCTCACGTATACCGTCGAATTTCTGCATACCAGCGTAGGAGGCGTATTGTCGGTGAAGCAGAATGTGGCAGTGGCGCCGGCTGCATTTTGGCAGGCGTCGACAGCCGTAAAGCTGTAGGTATAGCAAACCGTATTGCCGCAGCCGTCGGTAGAGTTGATGAGTTGCGGCGTTTGCCAGCTTACCCCCGAGCAATTGTCGACGGCAATGGCGCCGCCACGGTTGGCCAGCCATAAGTTGAGGGCGGTGTGGTTGCCGCAGGCCGCCGATGAGTTGGACGGCGCCGTGTTAAACGAGGGCGCTGTCTGATCTATTACGTTTATCGTTTGCACAGCCGAAGCGCTGTTGCCGTTGCCGTCGTTGACGGTCCAGGTGCGCGTGATGACCAATGCTCCCGCGCAGTTGCCGTTTGCTATCTCGTCGGTATATCCCGGCGTAAGGTTGTTCCCGCAGTTGTCGTTTACGGTTGGATAACCTGTGATAGAGGGGGCTGCGTTGTAGCTGCAGCCGGCGCCGCGGTAAACGGTGGCGGTGGCAGGCGGTGTAATGCCGGGCAGAATTTGGTCTGCTACCGTAACCGTGGCAGTACAAGTAGCGGTATTGGCGTAACCGTCTACTACGGTAAGGGTTACGCTATTGTTGCCGATATTTGCACAGGTAAACGTATTGGGGCTAACCGACTGGGGAGTCACGTTTCCGCAGTTGTCGCTGCCGTTGAGGAATACATCGCCGGGCAGCAAGGTAGCCTGACCCATGCTATTGAGGTATACCGTGGCTGGTTTGCAGTTGACGGTAGGCGGCACGTTTTCGGCTACGATGAGGGTGGCCGTGCATTGTGCCATTTGCTCATTGATATCTTCGGCGGTCACTACCAACTGATGGGGGCCGAGGTCGTCACAGTCGAATGTAAGGCTGGGCTGACCGTTGGCCAGGTAGGTAAATGGACCGCAGCCTGTAGCTTCCGCCAGTTCGCCGGCATTGACCGTAACCGTGTTGGTAGTAGGATTGAGGAAAACCGTTATTCCCTCACAAGAAATACTCGGCGCCTCGGTACACAGTCGGCACAGCGACAAGCTATTCACATACGCATTGCGCTCGGAGCTAAAGCCGGCATTGGCGTTGAAAAAGCGGATACGCGCAGGAATCTGGTTGCCGCCGCCGCTCATCAGCGGGCCGCTGAAGACCTGGCTAAAATTGTCGCTGAGGCGGGTTACGTATAATTCGTAAGTCGTATTATTTATTAAAATAAAACTAACAGCCAATCCCTCATCGGTAAAACCTATGGCCGTGGTGTGGGCGCCGTTGCCGTCGTTGACAAAATAATTGGGGTTGCCGCCCGCAAAATAAAACTCCAGCAAGTTCTGACCTGCAGCATTTTGGATGCCGAAGCCTACGGTGCCTCCATTTTCAATCCAGCCGTTGTCGAGGCGGAAGTTCAGCAGGTCTCCTACAGCCATCGGCAGGGCAAAAGGCCGCACTGCATTTGATACATTACCCGAATTGGCGTACAAACCCCAGGCTTCGTTGGCCGTATCAATACCCCAGGCTTCGTTGGCCGTATCAATATCGCCGTCGCCATTGGAGTCGCCGTCGCCGTTTTGGGTGGAGGTGTATACAAAGTGGCCTGCATTGGGCCCGGAAGTACTTAGCTGCCAGGGGCCGAAACCGGCGCCGGAATTATCGCCGCTGGTCCACCCATCGTTATAAACCCCGGCTGCTGCTGCGTCGCTCTGGCACTGGCCTTCGTCGACACAGCCTGCCGGAGCGGTAAACAGGGCTTCGGCATAATACGCGCAATCGGGATCTTCACTGTATGACACCGACACATTCACCGGGGCGCCGTTGGCATTCAAACCGGCCAGAATGATTGTCTGCGGACTTCCGGTGATGGGGTAGTACTGCCCGTTGACGATCAGAAACCCGCTGGGATTGTCGATGGTATATGTAATCGTCAATGCTTGCGTATACGAGTTGGTCTGCGCCGCGCAGCCTGTCTGTACGCCGGCACTTACCGATATAATATCGCAGGGCGGGCAGGGTTCGGGGGCGGTAAACAGGGCTTCCGCAAAGTAAGCGCAATTTTCAGCATCGCTAAAGGCGACGCTCACATTGACCGGGTTGCCGTCTGCTATCAGTCCGGTGACCTCTACCGTTTGCGGACTTCCTGATATGGCAAATTGGAAACCATTGACAATCAACGTACCTCCGGCGGGCGGATTTTCGTAGGTTACCGTGATCTGTTGGCTGTAGGTATCGTTTTCGCAAGCCGACTGTGCGCCGGCGCTTACCGACAGGATATCGCAAGGCAGGCAGGAAGGCGGTGCGGTGAATAGTTCTTCTTCCGTATATATACAAGTGGGCACGGCTGAGAAATAGGCCGTCACGTCTACCGGCTGTCCATCGGAGATGAGGCCGGTGAGCGTTACCGTTTGCGGACTGGCGCCGATGTCAAAATACTGGCCGTTGACGACCAATTGTCCCACCGGCGGCGCATTTTGGAACGTAACCGTTACTTGTTGGGTATATTCATTAGTTTCAGGATCGCATTCGTCTTGCACGCCGGCGCTTACTGCAGAAATCGAACAGGGGTTGACCGGCACGCATACTTCGAGGTTATTGAAATAGGCATTGCGAGGGCTGTCGAAGCCTGCATTGGCATTAAACAGGCGCACCTGGGCGATGGGTTGGCCGCCGCCGGGGTTCATTAGTGTGCCGGTGTGGGTATAGCTGCCGCCGGTGAGGCGGGTCACTACGAGTTCGTAGGTCGTGTTGGTAAGGAGCGTAAATTCAATATGCAGGCCTTCATCGGTGAAGCCGAGGCCGGTATCTGTTTCACCTGCGTTGTCATTGACTTTGTAATTGGCCTGGCCTGCACGGAAATAAAACTCCATGCGGTTGTTGCCCGAAGCGTCGCGAAGGCCGAAGCCCACCGAGCCGCCGGATTCGATCCAGCCGTTATCCATTTTTATGAAAAAAGTTGAGCCGGGCGTTAGCGGCGTATCGAAGGGGCGCACAGCGTTGGAAACGTGACCTGAGTTGCCGTACATCCCCCAGGCATCGCTGCCGGTATCGATATCGCCGTCGCTGTTGGAGTCGCCGTCGCCGTTTTGCGTAGAGGTATACACAAAATGCCCGGCTCCACCTCCAGTGGTGCTAAGCTGCCAGCCGCCGAAACCGTCACCGTCGTCGTCGCCGCTTTGCCAGCCGTCGTCATAAACGGTTGCCGAAGCAATGCTCGTACCGCAATCGAAAAACGTGATACAGGAAGGCAGCGCGGTAAATACGCCGGTGGCGGAGAATGCGCAGCCGGGGTCTGCTGAAAAATTGGCATTGACATCCACAGGTACGCCGTCGGCCAGCAGGCCTGTTAAGGTGATGGTTTGCGGGTTGCCGGTGATGGGATAATTAATGCCATTCACCACCAATTGTCCCGAAAGGGGCTGGTTGACATAATATACAATGACTTGTTGTGAAAAGGTATTTGTTTCCGGGGTGCAATCGCCGGCCTCGCCGGCAGTAATTGCATAGATAGAGCAGCCGTCGGTATCGAAGCCGAGTAGCAGCGAGATGCCGTTGCAGTCGAAGGCGCCACCTGCATTGGTCGTAGCGCTTACGCTGCCGCTGCGGTTGGGCGACTGAGGCCTGTCGGGAAGGAAAGCAAATGCTACTCCTGAGGAAGCATAGTCGAGCGAGCCTACTTCTTTTTCCGTACCCAGACTGGCGTCGTATACAAAAATGCGGAACACCTCATTGTCGGCCATCCCGTTGGTAGCAGGTGCGCCGAGTACTTCAATGATCATGTCGTGTTGACCGTCCCAGGCGAATCCCTGGCCGATGCGTCCGATGCCGACCACTTGTCCGGCGAGGTTTTTCACAGCGATCTGGTCGCCGGCTTGAATAGGTGCGCCGTTCACGAGGAAGTTGGCTGCATCGGCAACGCGAAGGGCGATGAAATGCGGGCAGCCGCCGGGCGTGGCGTCCATTTGGAAATGGGCGGCGCCGGCGTCTGGCGGTGCAGGGTAGAGGCCCGTAGGCGCATACCAGCTATAGTCGCGCGCTTTGGCTTTTACCAGCGCTTTTGAATTGCCGCCGGCATAGCTGGATTCAAACATAAACCCATCGGAATAATCCTTGAGATATTTATTGGTAAACGGCGTAGTGACTTCCACGCCATTGGTTTTTGTAGGGTGGTCGTTGAGGCCGAGCACCATGCCGTCGGAGGCGCCGTTGGTGAGTCCGTTGCGGCGCATGGCAAACATATTGCCGCCGTGGTTGTCGCCGTCGAAAGGCGCAGAAGTGGACCAGGCGCCGTTCATTTGCTGGATGTGGTTGGAGGTGCCTGTAGCGGTGGCTTCGCGCAAAGCCATCTGCCATTTAATGTTTTTTGACAAGCCGTACCAGTACCAGTCTTTCCAAAACACCATAGGACGGCCTTCTGCGGCCATCAGGAAGGGGTAGCCCATATCTTCTTTGTCAGAAAAAATGGGATTGTGGTCGTTTTCGGTGTGGAGTTCAAGGCAAGCGCCGCCGTAGGGGATGTCACAGCCGTCGCCGTCGCCTATATAACCGGTGCGGTCGGTATCGTGCGAGTCGAGCCAGGTTACTATGTCGTAGCCGTGAAAACCGGCGCCCCATACGAGGCCGGCGGTGCCGAGTACCTGATAAAGGTCGGACGAACCGCTGCCGTTATTGAGTATGCCTTGCAAGGCGCCGCGAAGCGGGAAGTCGTACAACGACATATTCGCCTGCTTGGTACCCGAGTTACCCGAATACTCTACCGCACCGAGATAATAAGAAAGCGGCCCGGAGTTATAGTCGAAAAATTCACCGAGCGTATAGGGTTGGTTACCGTTTTTAGTTTCTACGATAAATTTGGCGAGGTAATCGGGTTCGATGTGCTTGACGGCATCGAGGCGAATCTCGTCGAAGCCAACCTCGTTCATCAGCCAGCGGCCCCACATGATGAGCGAGTCGCCCATGGTACCGATCTGTGTAATACCGGGCGCGCCGAAAAACCAGGAACCCGGCGTACCATTCGTATTGGTAGGCGGAAAGGCGTCGCCTTCGTTAAAATAACAAATATCTTCAAAAAAGAGGGGGTTGTGATAATCGGGGTTTTGGTCGGGGTGGAAAAAGTTGGGGTGGAAATGCTGAGGGCCGCCAAACATGCGGCCGCTGGGTGGAGTAAATACCGTGTAGCCGGTACCTCCGCCCACCTGGTAGGGCGCCTGGGCGTCGCCGCCGCCGCGGTGGTTGAGCACGATGTCGGCCATTACTTTCAGGCCGTTGTTGTGCATGGCCGTTATCATGGCATTGAGTTGGGCCCGGCTGCCATGGCGGGTGCGCGTGGTGCCTTTGCTGTTAAATTCACCCAGGTCGAAATAGTCGTAAGGGCCGTAGCCCATATCCCAAGGGCCCGCAAAACCTTTGCTGGGCGGGGGCGTCCAAACCGTTTGAAATCCCGCTCCGGCCAGTTGCGGCGCCATTTGCGCCAGCGTATCCCACCAGATACCGCCTGTAGTGGTATTGGTCACATCGCCGGGGTGCGTATTCCAGTAAAAACCCTGCATGATGACGTCCTGGCTTTTTAGCGGAGCGCACCACAACAAGGTGAAAATCACACCGGCCAAAAGCCTCATTTGGGGGCTTTTGCCTGGTTGCATTGTTTGTAATACCTTCCAGTTCATAACTTAAGTTGTTGTATGATGAGAGCGTACATGAAAACAAGTCACATGTATCGCAAAATGAAACCGTGCCGATTGAAATTTATTTGCCTCTCACGCGGGGGGATAGCATACACCTACGGAATTGGGTGGTGACTGGTATGTTGATTAAGCAAATTTAATACATATATTTTATTTGACAAATAAAGTAACTGTTTAGTAGGGGGTTAGCGATTGGGTTTAGCTAAACTGCGAATGCACTAAACCCTATCGCTTAACTGCGCATGCACTAAACTGTAACCATAAAAACAAAAAAGGCGGCCCAGGTTTAATAAAACCCAAGCCGCCATTAATAAGGGGGGAACTACACCGCTCGCCGTCAAGCCAAATGCATGGCTTTCTAGCTTTGCGGCTAATATTCATTTCACCTGTGCAGTACTGCACAAGATGTAAAATTTGTCATGTGATGATTAATAAACTCCTGGAAGGGGTCTTTTGAATGGCGTTGAATGCCAGGGACTAAAAGGGAAGATACCTTGTTTGTGTTATTATTGTGGTTAGGCTTCGAACCAAAAATACATATTATATCTTTGTAGTCAAACCTTTGAGTATGTTTTTTTGAGAGATGGCGTATTCCAGCGTGGTTTTTAGCACTAATCAAGGAACCCATTCAAACCTATTGCGTTATTATCGGTTATAAAGATTTGCAAATCAAACACTACACAGATGGCGGAAGGCAACCAGGCGCTTTGGTATTTGGACAACATCGACGTGATCGGCATTTTCTGTCCCCAGAAACTGAACCCGGCAGAAATGGAGCGTCACGTACACAAGCGCTATAAGCGGGGCGAATACATCTATCTGCCGGAAGAAATGGCCGACCGGGTGTTTTTCCTCACGGAGGGCCGAGTAAAGATCGGTTCTTACGCCGACAGCGGCAAGGAAGTCACCAAAGCCATCCTGGGCCCCGGCGAGGTATTCGGCGAGTTGTCGATCATTACGGAAGGCCGAAAGCGCCACGATTTTGCACAAGCCATGGAAGATACGACGGTGTGCGCCGTTACGGTACCCGTGATGCGTTCGTTGCTGCGCGACCGCAGCGCCCTCAACTTGTTTATGCTTCGCGTTATGGGTTCGCGCGTACTCGAGATGGAACATCGACTCGAATCCCTGATGTTTAAAGATTCCCGCACGCGCATCGTGGAGTTTCTGGTAAATACGACCCTGACAAAAGGCCAGCGCGTGGGTTACGAGTGGGTGGTGCGCAAGTTTATCACCCACCAGGAAATCGCCAACCTTACCGCCACTTCGCGCCAAACGGTGACTACGGTGCTCAACGACCTGCGCAACAAAGACCTACTCACTTTCGACCGCCGCCGTTTGCTGGTGCGCGATATGGAAAAGCTGCGGGAGGAAGCCGCGAAGGGCGAGTGAGAGAGGGTGAGAGAGAGAGAGAGGGTGAGAGAGAGAGAGGGTGAGATTCTAGGATTGTTATCGGTTATCAGCTCCATTTTTTTGAAACTGATAACCGACAACCGACAACCGACAACAGGCCTCTACTTCTGATACAAAGTCCTCACCGGCACATCTACGCCGAAGCTGAGGAAAAAGCGGCTGGAGCCTATTCTTTCCTTTTCTTTGTTTATCTCCACATATTGGGGGCCGTATTGCCAGCCTAGTCCCCAATAGAAAGGCGACTTTTTGATGTTGTTGTGCAATTGCACGCCGGGTTTGAACATATTTTTGAAGGTCAGATCTGTATCTACTGCTTTTACCGACTGCGGCTGGTACACGAGTATAGATCCGAGGTCTATGAAAGAGACGAAAAGGGAATAAGAGCGCTGTTTTTGCCCAAACAGCCCGCTGAGCGTGATGCCGATGGGCATGGTGGGCGCCAGGCTGAAAAAATCTTCGTCTTCGGCGAGGGCGTCGCCTCTCCAGGTTTCCTGGCCGAAGGTGCCGCCCAGGTAGGCGTTGATGCTTACTGTGAGCGGGCTTTTCCGCTTGATGCGCGAGCTGCCCGGTGGGTCGGAGATTTGTTGTAACAGGTTTTCTACTGCGTGCGAGGACCTGGCGTCGATGAGACCGGCAATAAAATCGCCGTATTTCTGTAAATAGGCAATGGTCGTCCTGGTCTTGTTGTTTTTGCTTTTAATCAAACTCGTATCCCGTTCGGCAACTTCCTCCTCTTCGTATTTTTTCTTCTTGTTGTTTTTGCTTTCAATCAAACTCGTATCCAGGCTGGTGAATACCCGGATAAGCGAACTGATGGCTTTGCCGTGGTCTTTTACGTTGAGGTAATAAATGAAGTTGAGCGTTTGTTCGCTCATGGGCGCCACCAGTTTGAGGCTATCCGACCGGTTTTTGAGCGGAATGTATCTGCCCGTTTTGGCGTCGGCGACCAGCGGCAGTTCCAGGAGGCGATTGAGCATGTTAACGGCAAATGACGCCTTGCGGAAAAAAGCCAGGGTATCCCTTGCTTTTATCGAATCGGGTGCAGCGGGGTCGGGCAGCATTTTGAGGTCTCTCACGGTGAGTTGCGCCAAGTCGGCCAGGCGATCGGATGAGAGCGGGCCGACGCCGTTGGTGCGGCTCAGGCGTTGTTGCATCAAACCCAAAAAAGCGGCTTCATTGCGTCCGCCGTCAAGAATAGTATCCAATTGCCCGTGGGTCAGCCATTTTTGCTCCGGGTCATTGCTCTGGAGGCAGTACATCAGGTTGGAGGCCAGTTCTGTGGTTTGCAGGATGGGCTTGGCATTGTTGCGTGCCTTGGCCGGCAACTTGGCGAAATCACCTTCGAGGGAGTCCAATAATATGTGGATAGTCGACAGCGATTGCTCCAGTTCTTCTATATGGGCTTTCACAAATGCGTAGGGCTCTGTCATGGTTTTGCCGGCCAGGTATAGGCGCAGTGGGCTGGACTCAAATACGTCGGGGTTTTTGGCATACAACAATTCATCCAGCGCGATAAACCTTTCTTCTACAGCTTCTACCTGCGCTTTTTTCTGATAAAAAATATACGCGTCCAGGTTGTCATTTATACTGGGATCAAGCACTGCGTCAAGTGGGGCATTCAACTCGATATTTTGAAAGACATTTACATCCAGTAAATTGGCCAGTGCATTAAATGCCAGGCCGTTATCGTGGCTCAATTCGGATTTTTCACTCCAGAATTGTTTGTCCCGCACTATAGCATCCTGTAGTGCGGTGAGAACGGCCTGATATTGGTCTTGCGCCCGGATGAAGGCTCCGATAGAATCGGTTTCTTCCATCCAGCGGTCGGTGGCTAATTTATAATTGGTGATATCTTCCTGCCAGTTGTAAAAGATATCTGCAATAGACCGATTGTTGTACCAATCGCCGTTGAGTTTCTGCGCCAACTCTATACCGGCAGCCCGCCATTGGCTGGGGCTGCGCTCGGCGCCAAAAAACTTGTCGTAGCTACCTAGCGAGTTGTATTGGAGCATGTATGCCTCATCAAGTTCGCCTTTTAACAATTGCGGCAGCAAGCCCAGGCCGAAGTATTCGTTTTTGCCGAACAATACATCCAGATTGTACGCCGACTCGTCGATGTATTCATTCACGTTAGGCGGGTAAGGGGCATCTCCAAAAGTTGTCTTAAAGTCCAAAATCGTACTATCCAGTGTGTATTCCGCGTTGTTCAACACCCGATAAATATTTTTCAGCTGATTTACAGCCGAGTCAGCCTCTGCTATCAGCGATTGATATGCTTGTGATTCAAAAGCGGTTTCGGCCAACTTCAAATTGACCTCTTTGATTTTCTCGGAGAAACTCTCGTACAAAAAGCGGTTGGTTGCGGGCACAGCCTCTTCTATCGGCATATCGAATTGCACCAGGCTAATAAGGCTGTACAAGGCCAGCAGGTTATAAGCCACCGGATCGGATTGCAGCGAAACAAAATAATCGTCTTCCAAAAACAACAAAGGCAGCCGGAGACTCAGCTTTTGCAGGTCTTCGTAAAACCCCTGCCGCAGGCGAGCCATAAAAGAGTCGGAATACGAAAAATCGACATCCCTGAATTCGGCCATTACCGTAGGAAAAAGCATTTCCAATTGGGGAGTCTCTTCGCTCAATAGGCGGTCGAGATAGTTGATGATCACTTCGTCCTTGGCCCGGTCGAGGATAAACAGCGCCAATCCCTGTATAATAGCCGCTTCGCTGACTATACCCTTGCGGGCGTTGCGGTTGCTCATATCGGCAGAAATTGCCATAGCCTGTACAGGAGGAAATACGGGTGTTTGATACCTCGCAATGACATTGGGCACCGACAGGTAGTCGACGGGCGAAACAGCCTGCTCGGCATACAGTTTGTCCATGATTTTCTCGCGGGCGCCCGTATTTACTTTCAAATCAAACCGGCGCGCATTTGCGGTAGCATAAGATTCGGTATCGTCTATCATCAGCACGAGGCTATCGCCGAGCAAGCCGTTGATCAGGGGGTTGGAGGCATAGCGGGCTTTTAATTCCTCCCAGGTGCCGGCCACTATATTATCTTCTGAATATGACATATCATAGTGGTGCAGGATCGCGATCAATTCCGAGGTGGCCTGGATGGTGGCGGAGTCCCCCGGCGATTGGCTGTTTTCCAGAATATCAATACACCGAGCCAGGGTATTGGCGTCTTCCAGCAAACTCTGGCTGAAGCCGGGAAAAGCTGCCAGTAGCAGGAAAAAGGCGGTTTGCCATATTTTCTTTAGGGTTGACATGGATGGTTGGGTTTAAGCTTGATGGGGGATTTTGTTTTTCATCGAGGTGGTGAACATACCGTAAAAGTTCAGAAAATTTGGCAGTAGGGTAGCTTGCTTGATGAAGTCGCCGATGCGCTTAAAGAGCACTGCATCCATTTCGGTAGATTGCACAGTATTGTTGTTGAGCGCGTTGCGATAGACGGACAGTACCTCCGCCTGTGCTTTTTGCATGGGGATAAACTGGGCGTTGGTGTCGAGGTCGATGCCCTGGTTTTTAAAAAACATTTTCCTGCCCGTAATATTGCGTTGGGTGGTCAGCAGGGCGTCGAGCACCTTTAAGTTGAAATCAGAAATGGAGACGCTTTTTCTTTCCTCGCTCGAGGCTTTCAGTACATTATCTTTGAGGTAGGCCAAAAATCTGCGCATAAGTTTGAGGTAGCCAGGCAGGTCGCCGGGGTCGCATTGGTCTATTTCGACCATGAAGGCGGCAATTTGGTCTTCTTCAAACGGAATCGGACTTGCCCACACGGCGGGATCGTTGAAAAGGCCGACGGAAGTGTCGATTTCTTTGCCCAGAGCTATGAGATCGGCATTCGTAGCCCCAAACTTTGCTTCTACCATCTGGAATTTGCTCAGGCTGATCAGCCTGGCGTCGTGCAGGATGACTTTGAATCTTTCGTTGTCGGTGGTCATAAACGGGTTAATAGGTGGTGAATAATAGTTGGGTTTTAGTAGTCCAAATATAATATTTGTTTCATTGTAGAGACGCAAAATTTTGCGGCTGGATAAATAGAGACGCAAAATTTTGCGTCTGTACCCTTATCTTTACCCCATGCACGACCTTCCGCACTACCACGCCGTCTTCGAGCGCGAACTGGCGCGCCTCAACCCCGCACAACGCGAGGCGGTAACGCATATCGAAGGCCCCGTGCTGGTTTTGGCCGGCCCCGGCACCGGCAAAACCCACGTGCTGGCAGCCCGCATCGGGCGTATCCTGCAGGAGACCGACGCGCAAGCCGCTAATATCCTTTGCCTCACGTTTACCGACGCGGGCGTACACGCTATGCGCGAGCGACTGCTGCAATGGATAGGCCCCGAAGGTCACCGCGTGCATATTTTTACTTTCCACTCTTTTTGTAATAGCGTCATTCAGGACAATCTCGAGTATTTCGGGCGCAGCGACCTCGAGCCGCTCAGCGAACTGGAGCGCGTGGATATTATCCGCCAACTGCTCGATGATCTCGACGCCAACCACGCCCTGCGCCGCCGGCAGTCGGATCCCTATTTCTATGAGGCGCACCTGCACGACCTCTTCCGGCGTATGAAAGCCGAAAACTGGACGGCAGAGCTCATCGACCGCCAAATCGACGCCTACCTCGATAGTCTTCCTTTTCGAAAAGAATTTATTTACCAAACCAATACCCGACAGGCAAAAAAAGGCGATCCCAAACAAGCCAAAATCGATGAGGTGAGCGAAAAGATGGAACGCCTGCGCGCGGCAGCCCATCTGTTTCCGCTGTATACCCAAGCCTTGCTGCAAGCCCGCCGCTATGACTATGAAGATATGATCCTGTGGGTACTAAAGGCTTTCAAAGAAAACGAAGCCCTGCTGCGCACCTACCAGGAGCAATACCTCTACTTGCTCGTCGACGAATACCAGGATACCAACGGCGCCCAAAACGAGGTGCTGCAACAACTGATCAGCTATTGGGATAGCCCTAATATTTTTATTGTAGGCGACGACGACCAGTCGATTTTTGAATTCCAGGGCGCGAGACTCAAAAATCTCACCGATTTTTTTGAGCAGTACCGCCATGAGATCAAACTGGTGACGCTGACCGATAATTACCGCTCTTCGCAGCATATCCTCGATACGTCGGGCGCGCTAATCGCCCACAACGAGAAGCGGGTAGTCAATAACCTCGAAGATATTGACATCAGCAAATCGCTGCTGGCGCGCCACGTTATGTTTGCCGCCTCCGATATCCTGCCGCATATGGTGAGCTACGCCAACCGCCTGCAGGAAGACGCCGATATCGTCGCCCAGATCGAGCATTTGCACCTCAATGAGTTTCCGCTGGAGGAAGTGGCGGTCATTTACGCCAAACACAAACAAGCGCGCCGCCTGATAGCCCTGCTGGAGAAAAAAGGCATCCCCTACAATACCCGCCGCCGGGTGAATATCCTCGATCTGCCGCTGATAGCCACCCTGCGACAGATGATGGAGTACGCGCAGGCCGAGTTATCGCGCCCGTATAGCGGCGAATACCTGCTGTTTCGAATCCTGCACGTCGATTTTGTGGGTTGCCTGCCCGCAGATATCGCCAAACTGAGCGCCTGGCTGTCGGGCCTTGCCGACAAAACAGCTCCACACTGGCGCGAAGTGATCGGCGACGAAAAGCTGCTGGCGCAGTTGCCCCTGCAACAACCCGCGGCCCTGCTGCGCCTCTCCGCCTGGCTCGAGCAATTGCTGGCCGACCTGGTTAATATGCCGCTGGTGAGCTGGCTCGAAAGGCTGATCAACCGCAGCGGATTGCTGGGCCACGTGCTGCAGCACCCCGACAAGGTGTGGCTGTTGCAGGTGTTGAGCACTTTTTTCGAGTTTGTGCGAACGGAAAGCGACAAGCACCCCCGACTCAGCCTGCGCCGATTGCTGGAAGTGCTGCACCGCATGGACGACAATCGGCTGGCTATCGAACTCAATAAAAACGTGACGGCTTCCGGCGGTGTCAACCTGGTCACGGCCCATAGCGCCAAAGGACTCGAATTTCAGTATGTCTTTGTGATCGACTGCGTCAAAGATCAGTGGGAGCCCCAGCGCCGCGGCAATAGCTACCGCTTTACCCTGCCCGATACGCTTACCTTTTCAGGCGAAGAAGACGCCCTGGAAGCCCGGCGCCGTCTGTTTTATGTGGCTATGACGCGGGCCAAAGCGCACCTGCACCTCTCTTATAGCCGCAGCGACGCCAACGAATCGCCGCTGGCCCGGGCGGTGTTCATCGACGAACTGGCCGCCGCCACAGGCCGCGAAGCCATCGAAAAGATGGTGCCCCCCGCCGTAGTCCTCGAAGCGCAATGGCTCCAACTACTGGAAGCCGAGACGCCCCGCCTGCCCGAACAGGAGAAAGCCGAAATCGACGCCCTGCTGGAAGGATTTACCCTCAGCGTATCGGCGCTCAACCGCTTTTTGCGGTGCCCCTTGAGTTTTTATTATGAAAATGTGCTGCGGGCGCCCGTATTACAGAGCGAGGCGGCCAGCTACGGCATCGCCGTGCACCAGGCTTTGCAGCGCGTCTTCGATCGCATGACGGCTTCTTTTGACAAACACTTCCCGCTGGAGGAAGAATTCGTGGGTTTCTTTGAACACGCCATGGAGCAGCAACGCGGCTATTTCGGCGCCAGGGATTGGGAACGCCGCCTGCAATGGGGGCGCCGCCACCTGCCTGCTTTTTACCGGCAATACGTGCTGCACGCCTACAAACGGGCGCGGGTTGAACTCAATATCAGGCGCGTGGAAGTGGAAGGCGTGCCCCTCTCGGGGGTGATAGACAAAGTGGAATTACACGACGGCCTTCGCACCGTGGTAGTCGACTATAAAACCGGCCGGCCCGACGCCTCCCGCTGGCGACCGCCTACCGACAAGTCGCCCCACGGCGGAACCTATTGGCGGCAATTGGTATTCTATAAGTTGCTCTACGAAGCCTACGACCCCGGTTCGCGCCGGGTAGAAGCGGGGCAGATCGTGTGCCTCGACCCCGATAGCAAGGGCCATTTCCCTGTATATACGGTGGCGATAGATGCCGACGACGCCGGACTGATGAGACAAATGATCGTAGAGACATACGACCGCATCCGCCGCCACGATTTTTACGATGGCTGCAGTCGCCCCGATTGCGCATGGTGCAATTTCACCCGGCGCAATACGCCCGTCGATTCTTTTGCCGATGCGGAAATTGAGGGACTGGATGATTAAAGACTTTACGACTGTGCATACAAGTTCGTAAAGTCCTATAGTCGCAAAGTCTTAAAGTCGCAAAGTCACAGCCGCTCCAGCCGCTGCACCAGCCAGTCCTTGTTAGCCAGGGGTGAAGTGCGGTCAATTAACAGCGCGATCTCTTGTCTTCGGTTTTCTTTGGCGGCAGCCGTTAGCCGGGGCGCTTGTAAGTTGAGTTGGTATAATTTGGCGGCGAGTTTGAAAAAATTGACGTTAGAGTTTTTTTGGTAATCGGAAAGCTGCAGGTTGCGCGACAAATACAGTCTTGTGGCTTCCAACAGGGAGAAAAAAGGCTCGGTTTCCTGCAATTCGAAATAACTTTTTAGCTGGATAATTTTTGCCGACAGGTGGTAGTAGGCGTCGTTAAAGGCCACTGCCTGAAGCATCTGCAGGGCGCGTTGGAATTCTTTTTTTTCAAAATACAGCGAAGCGAGGCAAAAGTGGTACACATTATGGCGGTCTTCGGGCCATAGGTCGTGTTGGAAGTTTTCAATAAACGAGGCCGTCCAGTCGAATTCTTTGAGCCGGATGCCGGCGGTGGCGATATTGATAAACGACCATTGCGTGAGGTAGCCGTTTTTAAAAATAATTTTTTGTGTGAGTAATACGCGGTAGAGGTCCAAAATATCGCGATAAAAAGCCGTTTGTCCCGAGTTGATTTTTTTTACACAATAATTCAGTCCGTAGTTGTAAAGCGTGCGCAATTCGTCGGCGGGAAAAAGGTGAGCGGCTGCGTCCAGCATATCTTTCCATTGGCGATAGGGTTCTTCCTGGTGCTCTTGCAGCAATTGCAGGGTGTGGAGATATACCTGCACTGCTGGAATGGAGGACAATTGCAGGCGGTTTTCGCGGCAATACCCCAGGATTTCATCCAGAAAATGGCATTCGTAGCCGGCATTAACCACCGTATTTCGGCTCACCATATCGCAGGCCATCCGCAATTTGTCGATCACATAAAAAGTATCGAGGGCGTCGCTTTTCTTTTGCAGGCTTTCGTCGTAGCGGCGCGTCTGTCCTAATGCGTAGCGATCCTGTTTATCGTAGTATTGATAATCCGCGTAGTAATAATCCGCATTGCGGAGCCTGGTTTTTTGCTGTAATTGCTGAAAGCGGGCCACATTCCTGTCCACCTGCTCCAGCATTTCCCGTTCCAGCAATTCCGTTAGGAGTAAATCTTGTCGCAATTGGGGCCTGAGCCGGTATTGCTGCCAGGCCAGAAAATCGTAAGCGAGGTGCAGCAGATCGGAGATTGCGTTGTTCATGGCCAGCTCGTCGTAGGAGGTAGTTTCGCCGAAAACCCTGGGAAAAGCTATTGTTTTCTCCAATTGATCGCTGTCAAATGCCGGTGCAAAAGGCAGCAGCCAGGCGCAAAGGCGTTGTATTTTTTCGTTTTTATTAAAAAAAGGAGAAAAAACCAGTTCCCTAAGCTTGCTGCGCTCGCGGGTGCTCAGTTTTTTTAGCAAAGCGACGAGTTTGGTGTTTTTCATTTTTTTCTATAAATAAAATAACAAAGCGCCCTAATTATAGGCAATTTGAAGTATTTTAAAAATAAAAAAATGCTATAAATTCAAAATATTGTACTTTATAAGAGCTAGCTGCCGGAGTACTTTTGTATCATCAAATACCAGCATTCACCACGTTAAGTTATATCCTATGAAAAATCGAAGTTTTCTACTGTCTTTATGGCTAAGCCTCTTTTGCTTTTTGTCATCCCTTTCGGCTCAAAACGCCCCGGCATGCCTTACCTTTTACACCGAACCGGTGCAAGCGGCTGCGGGGGAGCAGGTTTGCATCCCGGTTAAGGTGCGCGATTTTAGCAATATCATCTCGGCCCAGTATACGCATCGCTGGGATCCTGCCTTACTTGAGTGGGCGAGTATCATTCCCGGCGATCTGCCCAGCGTGAATATCGTCAATTTTGGAATAGTGAGCGGGCAGCTCGAGGCCGGCCAGCTCACTTTTGCCTGGCTCGACCCCCAGGTGCAGGGCGTTAGTGTGCCCGATGAGGCTACGCTGTACGAGATTTGCTTCCACGTAACCGGGAGTGCCGGGCAGTACGCCGATCTATATTTTGAAGGAATACCCACAGATGTAGAGTTTGTGGACGGCCAGTTGCACGAAATACAGCGCTATAGCTTATTGGGCGCCGGCATCGCTATCGGCGTGCCCGACCCCGCCCTGTCTGTCAGCTCGGGTTGCATAGAAGGCGTGATTTGCGGTAGCAGTTCTTCTTCGTTCACTATCGAAGTCGACGGAGGCGTGCCGCCTTTTTCATATACCTGGAGCGGCCCCGGCGGCTTTGGCGCTACCACTCAGAACCCGCCGGTTGTCACCCCCGGCACGTATAACATCACCGTAACGGATACCAACGGCAGTCTGGCCCGGGCATTGATAAACGTGCCCGGCGGCGAATTGCTGGTGGGTGTAACCTACCAGTGCGATATCATCAACGATACCTCATACGTAGAGATATCGAGCCTGGTATGGTCGGGGGGAGTGCCTCCCTATGTTTTTCAGTGGAGTAACGGCGAAACCGATACCAGCGACCTGGTGGCGAGTACGAACGCCATTCTGCCGGGTACCTTTGGCGTCACCGTCACCGACCAGTCGGGCTGTGAGTTCATCGACGATCAGATCGCACCGCAGTGTGGTAGTGTGCAGATGCTGACGGCGTATTCGTACGACTGCATGTTGGAAAATGACGAATGGACGGCCAATATATCCGTTGTAGTCTGGGATGGAGGCGTGGCGCCGTATACATTCATGTGGAACACAGGCGAAAGCACGACGGGAGATTTTATCAGTACGATTACAGGCCCCGGCAATCTGCAATACAGCGTGACCATCATTGATGCGCTGGGTAATACCTACGTTCCCGAGCCGGCGACGCCCAATTGCGGCGCCCCCGACGATACCGACGTCGACCTGCGTTTCGAAACGCCGGTTAGCGTGGTGCCGCCCGACGGCATCGTATGCCTTGACATCGTTGTCGACAATTTTGAAGACATGGTGTCCGCCCAGTTTTCTGTGCAATGGGATCCGGAGGCTTTCGCCTTCGACCACATAGTGCCGGCTGACCTGCCGGGGGTCAGCCTGGCCAACTTTGGTGACAACCCCTTCTGGCTCGACCAGGGCAAACTCGGCTTTTACTGGCTTTCCTTGCTCGGCGGCAGCACGGATCTCAGCTATACCCTGCCCGATGGCGGCGTGTTATTCCGGCTTTGCCTGCGCGCGCTGAGCGATGCGGCCGGCGATACCACCGAATTAAGTTTTGGCGAGGTGCCCACACCGTTTGAATTCGTCGGATTGGGAGATGTGCCGGTTCCTTTTGGGGTTAGCAGCCAGACACTTATCATCGACGACAATCCTGCTCCCGAGCATTTGCTATTGCAAGCCGGCGACGAACTGGTAGCGGCGGGTCAAAACGTATGCGTGCCTGTAAGTGCGGTCATTTTCAACGACATCCTCAGCCTGCAATTCTCGATGGCTTGGGATACCGGTCTGGTGCACTTCAGCTCGGTAGAACCGCTTGATCTGCCGGGAGTTGGCGTCAGCAATTTCGGGTTGACGCAAGTTGACCAGGGCTCGCTGTCGTTTGCCTGGTACGACCCCGACCTCGGCGGCGAGACATTACCGACGGGTACTGTCTTGTTCGAGGTGTGCTTCGAAACCACCGGCAACCCTGGCGTCACGCCATTGGCCTTCACCCAGTCGCCTACGCCTTTTGAAGCCTATAACACCGACGACGTACTGCTGCCTTTTGCGGGTTACGCCGGCAGCATTACCGTGGTCGATCTCATCGTGTGGCCCGGCAACGCCAACAACGACGCCCTGGTCAACCATTTTGACCTGCTGCCCATCGGACTGGCTTACGGCGCTACGGGGCCGCAACGGCCTAATGCCGATATTTCGTGGACGGCCCAGGGGGCGCCGGGCTGGCAGCAAACCACCCCCAATTCACTGATCGACTACGCCCATATCGATACCGACGGTGATGGCGAAATTGAAGCTGCGGATACGCTGGCCCTCGTACAAAACTGGGGGCAACTGCCCGGCTTCGGATTCCTGGCAGAAGAGGACAAACTGCTGCCCCTTTCCGCCTCCCCGCTCAATACGACGATCTACGTGTTGCCTGATACGATGACATTTGGCGAAGCCGCCACCTTACAAATCATCCTGGGCGATGACGACAATCCCGCCATCGACGTATACGGCATTGCATTCTCTATCGTCTACGACGAAAATGCCGTAGTAGCGGGAAGTGTGCACGCCTCCTTCGCCGATTCGTGGATGCGCGAACCCGGTGGCAACCTCCTCACCGTGGCCCGTGAAGATACCGGCAATCATCGCATCGATATCGCTATTAGCCGTATCGACGGGCTGAATACCTCAGGTAGCGGCCCGGTAGGCCAACTGCACCTCACCATCGAAGACGTGATCTTCATGCGGCAGGAGACCTACGAAATGGCCTTCTCCATCGAAAACATACAATTCATCAACGCCCAGGAAGAAGCCCTGGCATTGGCGCCGGCCACCACCACTTCGCTGGTCGGGGCTGTCACAGGAACTCATAACCCCTCGCTGGATGCGCAAGTGCGGGTATTCCCGTCGCCCACCAGCGACCGCGTGTGGATTAAAGCGGAAGATGGATTGCAAGCCCAACAGGCCGTACTCTATACCGCTACCGGCCAGGTAATTGACCGATGGAATCGGCCGGAGTCTAGTCTGTCATTAGGCCGGCTTCCTGCGGGCGTATACCGCCTGGCCCTTATCACCGACAAAGGCGTAGTGCACAAGTCAGTGGTAAAAAATTGATTTTCATTAAATTATTTAATTAAAAAAACAACTTTCAATATGAAACAGATACGCTTCCTCTTGTCGACAGTACTCGTATTGTTCGTTTATATACAAGCAATAGCCCAAATGCCCACTGCTACCATTTCCGGGCAGGTAACCCTGGTTGACGGCGCCACCTCGCTTCCAGGCGTCGATGTCGTATTAACAGATGAACTGGGAACTACCGTGGCCACCACGCAGACCAATGCCTCCGGCGAATATGCGTTTGCGGATATCCCCACCGGCGCCACCTATTCGCTCGCGTTGAACAGAGCCGACGGGGCGCCGCTCAACGGCGTTTCTACCTTTGATGCCGTGTTGATAGCCCGTCATATACTGGGTGTGGAGGCACTGTCTTCGCCTCTTAAGATGATAGCCGCCGATGCAAACGGCAGCGGTACGATTACCACCTTTGATATAGTCTTGATCAGGAGGCTTATCCTTGGCATCAGCCAACAGTTTGATATCCCGCATTGGCGTTTTGTGCGGGCCGACCTGGTATTCCCCAACCTCGATCAGGTATTTGCGACCCTTAATGCCGATCCCGCCCAGTTTTTGCTGGGCGATGATTTGACCCGAAATTTTATTGCCGTCAAGATTGGCGATGTGAATGGCAGCGCGGTAGCTCCGTGAATGTAGGACTGTACGATTTTGTAATACGTAGAGACGCAAAATTTTGTGTCTCTACGTAATATTGGCCCGGATACGCATATTTTTGTGTTTTTACCATCTATGCGTACGCCATGATAAAAATCCTTTTCGCCCAATTTTTCGCTCTTTGCTTATTCTGTTTTCCCGTCATCGCACCGGGCCAGTCGCATCAGGAATATTATCCCGATCCCGACCCGGTCATACAGCAACGGCTGGAGGAGTGGAGAGACCTCAAATTCGGGCTGCTAATGCATTGGGGGGCATACAGCCAGTGGGGCATCGTAGAAAGCTGGAGCATAAACCCCGAGGACCTATCGTGGGCAACCGGCGCACGCAAGCAGGGGGTGGCCGATAATTACTTCGACTACCTGGAGGCTTATGAAAATCTCAAAACCACCTTCAACCCTGTGCGCTTCAATCCGGAAAAATGGGCTTCGGCGGCGAAGGATGCCGGTATGAAATACATGGTATTCACCACCAAGCACCACGACGGGTTTTGCATGTTCGACTCGAAGTTTACGGATTATAAAATCACGGATAAAGGCTGTCCCTTCTCGTCAAATCCCCGCAGCAATGTGACGAAAGAGATATTCGACGCGTTTCGCGGGGAAGGTTTGTGGGTCGGGGCGTATTTTTCGAAGCCGGACTGGCACAGCGACTATTACTGGTGGAAAAAATTTCCGCCGGCCGACCGCCACTGCAACTATTCTATTGAAAAATACCCGGAGCAGTGGAAAAAATTTACCGATTTTACACACAACCAGATTAACGAGCTGGTGAGCGACTACGGAAAGGTAGACATCCTTTGGCTCGACGGCGGATGGGTGCGGAAGCTGACAGAGGAGGAAGTATTCGCAGGCTTAAAAGAAAAATACGAAGGCGTTCGATTTGCCAGAAATACGCAAAGTCAGGATATCGACATGCCCCGCCTGGTTAGGGAAGTGCGGGCAAAACAACCCAGGCTGATCGTGGTAGACCGCGCCGTTCCCGGCGAACAGCAAAACTACCTTACGCCCGAGCAACACATCCCGGAAAACGGGCTTCCCTACCCCTGGGAAACCTGCATGACGATGGCCTCGAGCTGGAGTTTTGTGCCCAATGATGTGTACAAACCTACAAACGAGATAGTAGAAAAGCTGGTGGACATCGTCAGCAAGGGCGGCAATTATCTGCTCAATATCGGCCCTTCGCCAGAAGGAGAATACAGCGATACGGCCTACGTACGCCTGCGTGAAATCGGCGAATGGATGAAGGTGAACAGCGAGGCCATTTACGGCGCCCGGATGTTTAGCGTTTTCGGCGAAGGAAACAATATCCGGTACACCCAGTCAAAAGACGGCAAAACCCAATATGTGTTCCTCTTTGATTTTCCGGAAAAACCGGTTGTGCTGACCAAAATGGCACTTAATAAAGGCCGGAAAGTTACTCTGCTGGGCTCAGGTAAATCCTTAAAATGGAAGCAAAGCAAACTAGGATTGGAAATTACCGTACCACAGGAACTGAAAAAAAATACCAACCACGTTTGGGTGATGAAGATTGAAGGGTAGGGTGGTTGTGGGTTGTCGGTTATCGGTTATCGGTTTTGATGAATATATTGCAAAGCCTTCTATCATGAAAAACCTCGATGATCTTCTGCTTCTCGGCGATTCCCGTTTGTATGAGAAAAGCGAGCCTGTATTGCCAACAGAAATACCGCTGGTGAATGGCTGGGTAGCCGACCTGCACAACGTCATGATGCAGATACGTGAAAAATACCATTTTGGCCGGGCCATCGCGGCGCCGCAACTGGGCATCATGAAACGGCTCATCTACATGCACATTGATAAACCGGTGGTATTCATCAATCCGGAGCTTGACGAGCTAAGCGAAGCCATGTTTGAATTGTGGGACGACTGCATGTGTTTTCCCAATCTGCTGGTCAGGGTGCAACGCCACCAATCCAAATGTGCTAATTTGCTAATTTGCTAATTTGCTAATTTGCTAATTTGCTAATTTGCTAATTTGCTAATTTGCTAATTTGCTAATTTGCTAATTTGCTAATTTGC
>JABWBR010000059.1 GCA_013360405.1 Saprospiraceae bacterium | reverse complement strand
CCCATTCCGAACAGAGAAGTTAAGCTCCCCTGCGCCGATGGTACTGCCTCAAGTAGGTGGGAGAGTAGGTCGCTGCCAACTCATAAGAAGGCTCAATCCGCATCAGGGTTGGGCCTTCGCCTTTTTACGTTATCTGTTCTCCGTTCTCTGTTCTCTGTTCTCTGTATAAGTATAATTAGCAAAGATAATGAACGGACAACTGACAACTGACAACTGACAACCGATAACCGACAACCGACAACCTTTCCCCATGCCTTCTGCTAATAACCTATATCAGCGCATCGAATTACTTTGGTGGGCAATAACAATGCTGATAACGGGGGCTGTGTTGGCGCCGGTGATCATAGAGGTAAAATATTACCCGTTTTACCTGCTCAATGTATTGTTTATCATTGCCTTTCTTACCCTTACGCGATACCTTTTTTTACTGCATCTCACCTTTTTGGCCAGGCGGCAGCGATTGAAAGTGGCACTGGTTTTTCTAAGTATACCGTTCATTTTTTTTCTGGTGGAACAACTCAACGGCTTTCAGGATTTTCTTGACACAGAGGGCGCTATCGTACTGGTGGAGTCTCTACCCGCTGAATCGCAGACAGGCATGGCATTTTACATACAAAACCAGATGCTGTTATTTGGCGTAGGAAGCATTATCAGCGCGGTATTATTTCCCATAAGGCTTGTAGTATCCGTGTGGCGGAACTACAACAAAGGAACCGTTTAAAGCCGGATATTATCTTCGGGGCGTGTCAGTTTCGCTGGTATCTTCGATATCATAGACCTGGTCGGTCTCTTTTTGTTCCATTTCTACTTTTTCCATCCTATCCATGAAGTCTACCGAATGATCCCAGAGGTCTTCAAAGACGGGCCAGACCTTTTTGGCGCCTTTGACAAACTGACCGGGGAATTCGATGAGGTATTCGTAGGTCATTGATTCGGTCTTCGTATTCTCGTCAATGATATGCGAGCGGTCGGAGAAGAGTATCAGCGTGCTGTATATCAAAGTGAGAATGCTGCCCATGACGAGCCCGCCTGCTACCTGGTTGATGATATTGATGTTGGCTGTTTCGAGTCCTTTTTCCGCCACATTGGCGGCGATGCGAATCAGCAGCATAGTTGCGACGAAAGTCAGCAAAAGGCCTGCGATAAACATGAGCGGGCTTTGGCTATTGGCTACAGATTCAAGGAAATCCGTCATAGCAGGGCCGAATTTGGCTGCTGCAACCACGCCGATCATGATGGATAATACCGTGAAGACCGTTTTGATTATACCCCGCGAAAAGCCGAGGTAAAAACCATATCCTGCCGCGATGAGAAATAAGATATCTACGATCATATTGTTATCAAATGTACCTTATTAGACGCAAAGCTTCTATAAAAAGAAACAATTAATCTACATTTTTCGATGAATGAGGGCTTAAAAAAGAAATATGCGGGGTAAAACACGTTACGGCCCTCATTTAGCGTTAAAGCGGCGAACCTCAATAGTGAGGATATTTGTATCTTTGTAAAAAAAATTGACATACCTATGAAGATGTTTTTGACTTTTGTATGGACGGCGATTATAGCCGTTAATATGGCGTCTGCTCAGACAACGGACATGCCCAAGGTATTCGTTATGGGTGAAAACGAAAAGGGCTACGAACAACTGACACAAACCTACGGCCAGTCGCTTTTGGAAGCTGCCGGCAACGATTTTGAGAAAGCATTCGGTACGTGGCTGGAAATGATGGTGGAGATGGATAACTACTCGAAAAAGATCAATTTTGACATAAAAGGCGTGAAGATTTGGATGCATGTTTTCTGGGGAGAAGACGGCAAGGTCAACCATATCGGTTACCTGCTCCGACCCGATTCAAGAAATATCAACACCGCTGAATTGAATGCCTTCTTCTCCAGCTTTATAGGCAGATATAAGTTTCCTGTTACAAGCGAGAAAAAGTTTAGCCATTATACGGCTGCCAATTTTCCTACTTTGGGCGAACGCGCCGGGCAGTAGGGGATTTCGGAATGCGGATTTCGGATTTCGGATTTAGGCAGAAACAATCCGAAACCCGAAATCCCAAATCCGAAATTCAAAATTTGGCCGGGGAGACGAATCGCATTTTTTTTTTAGTACAAAATCGTTTTCTTTGCGCAGGTTTTCAGGACTGGTTTAAAAGCAAAGAAAATGATCAAGATATTAGCCAACGACGGCATTAACGCAGATGGTAAAACGCTATTAGAGGAAGCGGGATACCAGGTGGATACAGATAAAATACCTCAGGACAACCTGATTAACGTATTACCCGATTACGATGTCATTATCGTGCGCAGTGCAACCCAGGTGCGCAAAGATTTGATAGATGCCTGTCCCAAATTGAAAGTTATAGCCAGGGGCGGCGTCGGGCTCGACAACATAGACTATGAATATGCTGAGAGCAAAGGCATAACTGTTTTTAACACTCCCGCTGCCTCATCGCAGGCCGTAGCCGAGCTGGTTTTTGCACATATCTTTTCGATGGCTCGTTTCCTGCACCAATCTAATAAAGAACTCAAGACCGGCAAAGATTTCAATAAACTCAAGAAGGCCTATTCTGACGGTGTGCAGTTGCGGGGCAGGACAATGGGGATCATCGGGTTTGGCCGCATCGGCCAGGAAGTGGCCAGGATAGGCGTGGGCCTTGGCCTCGAGGTATTGGCCACAGACATCCTGATCCAGGAAGCTGATATCGATTTTAAGGTATACAAAAGCAATGACGTGCGATTGTCGATACATTTCGAAAGCACAGACATAAATACAGTTATACAACAGAGTGACATATTGACTTTGCACGTGCCTTATTCCGGGGGGCGACCCATCATAGGAAAAGAAGAAATCGCCATGATGAAAACTGGATCTTATCTCATCAACACTGCCAGAGGAGGCGCCGTTGACGAAACTGTGCTGCTGGAAGCACTGGAAAGCGGAAAAATAGCTGGTGCAGGCCTCGATGTATTTGAAAACGAACCTACGCCAAAAAAAGAACTGCTGGAGCACCCCAAGGTGTCGGTCACGCCGCATATCGGCGCCTCGACTATAGAGGCGCAGAGCAATATCGGGTTGGAATTGGCAGACAGGATACTGGCCTATTTCGGCGACGATAAGTAGCTCAGCGTATCATTTTCATAAAAGTACCTACAAACCAATTTGAGTCAGCTTTAATGAGGGTATCAAGTGTGGCATCGGCTTTGTTGGAAAACAGGCGGATGTCGTGGATGACCTGTAAAAACTCTTTGCTGACGGCATCTTCGCCTTCTACGTTGGCAATTTCATCCAGCACTTTGAGCATGGGCTCCAATTCTTTTTTCTTTCGCTGGATGATGATTTTTTTCACTACTTCCCACATATCCTTTTCTGCCACAAAAAACTCTTTGCGTTCGCCGGGTTTGAGTTCTTTATACACAAGCCCCCAATCCATGAGCGCGCGCAGGTTCATATTGGCGTTACCTCGGGATATCTTCAGCTCTTCCATGATATCGTCGGCGCTCAGTGCATGAGGGGCAATGAGGAGCAGGGCGTGTATTTGCGCCATGGTGCGGTTAATGCCCCAACTGGTGCCCAATGCGCCCCAGGCTTGAATAAAGCGATCTTTACCTTCCTGAACGTCCATTTCTTTTCTGGTTAAGCGGTCTGACCGCTAGCTAAAAAAAGGCAAGCGAACCACCTCTGCCTGAAGTTTTTTGCCGCCGATAGCTATATAAATATCAGACCCAATTGCACTTTGTAGCATGGCCACATAGCCCATTCCGATGGGGATATCTAAAGAAGGTGATTGGGTGCCGGAAGTAACCACGCCTATTTCGTTTCCATTTTCGTCTTCGATGACATAGCCATGGCGGGGTACGCGGCGGTCTTTTACTACAAAGCCCACTAATTTGCGTTGCAGTCCTTCGGCCTTTTGTTTTTTAAGAAAATCGGAATTGATAAAATCCCCTTTTTGGAGTTTGGTAATCCAGGCCAATCCCGCCTCAAGGGGCGAGGTTGTGTCGTCAATATCATTGCCATAGAGGCAATAGCCCATTTCGAGGCGCAGGGTATCGCGGGCGCCGAGCCCTATGGGCTGGATTTGCAGGTGGGCGCCGGCTTCGAAGATGGCGTTCCAGAGTTGTACCGTATATTTAGCATCGGCATACAATTCGAAACCGCCGGCGCCGGTATAGCCGGTAGCCGAGATAATCACGTTATCAACGCCTGCAAAACGGCCTTTTACGAAAGTATAATAGTCTATATCGGCCAGATTGACATCGGTAAGCGATTGGAGGGCTTTGGCCGCATTAGGGCCCTGGATGGCCAGCAGACCGGTTTGATCAGAGATATTAATTAGCCGGGTATCGAACTTGTTGTGTTGGCTGATCCAGTTCCAGTCTTTTTCCATATTGGAGGCGTTGACGACGAGCATAAACGCTTGTTCGCCTTCGGCGCACATATCGTCAAAGAGGCGATAAACGAGCAGGTCGTCCACGATTCCTCCCGATTCATTGGGCAGGCAGGAATACTGAGCCTGGCCGGGTACCAGTTTGGAAGCGTCGTTGGAAGTTACCCACTGCACAAGATCGAGCGCTTGTTTGCCTTTGACAATAAACTCGCCCATATGGGATACGTCGAATACGCCTACATTTTTGCGTACGGCGTAGTGTTCTTCTTTAATGCCTGCATAAGAAATGGGCATATTGTAGCCGGCAAATTCGGCCATTTTTGCGCCGAGCGCGATGTGGGTTTCGGTTAGTGGCGTATCTTTCATGGTTGTTTTTTTTAGTGACAAGGTGACAGGGTGACAGGGTTTTATTACAAAAGGCGGATACTATTAATACTATCGCCTATTTGAATTTGGTGAACGATATCCATTCCTTCCGTTACGACGGCGAAGATCGTGTAATTGCCGTCGAGATGCGGAGTAGGAGAATGGGTGATAAAAAACTGGGTACCTTCGGTATGATTGCCTGCCGAGGCCATACCTACTTTACCCTGTTGGTTGTAATACAAGGGGGGTAATTCGGAGCGGATCGTATATTCGAGGCTACCGTAGCCGTCGCCGCGGGGGCAACCTCCCTGTATGACAAAATTGGGCACTACGCGGTGGAAATTTTTATTATTATAAAAACCTTCTTTTGCCAGTTTTACAAAATTGGCCACTGAACCGGGCGCCTCTTCGGGCAGCAGGAGCAGCTTGATTTTGCCTTTATCGGTCGTAATTTCCACTAGCTGTTGATTGCCGAGGGCGTTAATCACATCCCAATTGATAGGATGGTTGTAATCGGGTTTTTCGGGTTGGAAGCCGGTTTGGCCTTTCAAATAGGCGATTGTGCGGCTTAGCTCGTTATAAGTTTCGATATCGCGGGGCCGTTTGAGGGTGGCCAGGGCTTCGCTGAGAAATCCGAGCGAATCGCGGAGGATTGCTCGGTAGCCGCGTTCGGGTTGGCGCAGGGCGCCGGCGGCAACAGCGATGAGGCCGGCGTCGTGGGTATCAATCGCAGATTTGAAATAAGTAGCGAGGTCTTTAGTAATGCGGCGGGAATTGCTTCCGAAAAACTTGTCGAAATCGGGGCGGCTATTGATTGCTGCCAGGGCTTCGAGTCCGGCAGTTTTGGTAAAGGTGGACTTAGCGGCCATGCTTTCGCGGAAGATGAACCTATAATTCCAGCCTAGTTCGGCCAGGGCTTGCAGGGCGGCGCCTCTTTCAAAGGGAGTTTGGGCTTTCGTATAAAGTTGTCGAAATTCCTGGTTGACGGGGTCGAGGTAATTTTTGGAGATATATTTGACCGTGGCCTGGTAAAGGGCTAGCCTCACTGGGAAGGACAGGGTTGAATCTTTTGCCAACAGCCACAATTGGGGAGCGGCTTTGGCGTTTGCTTTTTCTACAAAAAACTGGCCGGCTCTTGATGCCACATGCGGGTTTGGCGAGCGGAGTGCTTTAAAAGCGGTGACTTTAGCCGTGTCGTATTCAAAATTGGTAATTGCCCGTAGGATATTGGTTTTCACGCGATAATCGTCGTCGAGCCTAAAGAGCGAGTCGAGGGCGCGATAGGCTTTTAGCTTTTTAGTTTTACCCAGGGCAATGACGAGCGCCATTTTGATATCCACATCTTTTTCTTCCAGGCAGGCGGGGATAAGTTTTTTTGCGCCGGCGCTATCGATAGTGATATTGGAAGCGCGCTGGAGGTAGTGAGCGGCTATCAGGCGGGCGCTATTGGGGTATTGGGCATCTGTAGCAAGTTGCACCATGCGCTGCGTGCCTTCCGGCTTGGTAATACTGCGAAGGGCATAGCGATAGATGCCCAATGCCTGGCCTTCGAGCAGGGCGGTATCGGCGGGGCGGTAAGTAGTGATACTGCTGAGGGGGATCAGGAAACTTTCGGGGGCGCATTTGCCGACGGCTTCGAGGATAGCCCTGTTGGATTCGGTATGCAGGCCGAGCGAGTCGCCTTTATCAAAAGCTTCGATGAGGGGTTTGGCGGCGGTTGAGGCGCCTGTTTGCCCCAATGCATATGCTGCTGCGGCTCGCACCTTGTCGATATCGTCGCCCAGGAGCGTGGCCAGGCGGTCGACGGCGGCGCTATCGCGGATAGAGGCGAAAGCCATTGCTGCCAGGTAGCGGTAGCTGGGGTTGTCGTGCGAAAAATAGGCAAAAAGGCTATCGGTGAGCTGCTGGTCTTGCCAGTTGTGGATACGCTGAAAGACGGGGTCTTTCGCGTCGATACGGATAGTAGTGATCACCTCTTTTTCCTGAGGAGGAATACAACCGTTTTGGGCCACAAGGGCCAGTATCAGCAGCGGCCAGATGAGTTTATTCATAATATAAGTTGATAAACTATTGATCTTCTTGTTGTTCGACATTTTCATCGCCGAAGATATCTTCCTGGAATTGTTCGCCGGCGCCAAACTCGTCTTCGAGAGGCATCGTGTTTTTCTTGTATTCGTTGCAGTTCATTTCGATTTCGAGGTCGCCGGGGGGGCGGTAAAAGCGGGCGGCGGAGTCGTAGTCGATATTTTTTTCGTTTTCGAGTCTTTTAACAAACTCGCGGAAAAAGGGTTTGGCCATATAGGCGCCCTGACCGTAGAGCAGGTTGCGGAAGCGGAACCAGCGGTCTTCGCCGCCCACCCAGGTGCCAACCACCAATTTAGGCGTTACGCCCATAAACCAGCCGTCGACATAATCGTTGGTGGTACCTGTTTTGCCGCCTACTTCGCTCTTAAGTCCGCCCATACCTGAGACGGCGTATTTGAGCATTTCCACCATCACATAATTGGGTTTGGGGTTCAGGGCGGTGCGTTCTTCGGGGAGGGATTGGTAAATAATACGGCCGTTTTTGTCTTCTACGCGAAGTATGGCGGTAGGTTTATTAAACACGCCGTTATTGGCAAAAGTGGTATACGCGCCGGCCATTTCGTATACCGTGAGGTCGGCGGCGCCCAGACAGATAGAGGGTTGATCGGGCACTACGAGGCGGCCATTGGCATAGCGGGCATTTTTGTCAATACCCATTTCGTTGATGAGGTCGCGCACGGGCACGGTGCTGCCCAGTTGTTTCATCAGGTGGGCGGAAACCGTATTTTTAGATTTGCTCAAGCCTTCTTTGAGCGTAATGAGGTTGCCGGTATAAATGCCGTCGGCATTATCGGGTTTCCATTCCTGGATGAGGTTAAACTGTCCGTCGCCGGGGCCGATGGTCACAGGCAGGTCGTACACCTGGTAGCAGGGCGAAAATCCCTGCATGGCGATGGCGGTGGCGTATACAAAAGGTTTGAAGGTAGAGCCTACCTGCCGGCGGGTCCGGATATGGTCGTATTGGAAATACTTGTGATTAATGCCGCCCACCCATACTTTGATATACCCGGTGGTGGGATCAACGGCAAGTATACCGGTTTGGAGGAACATGCGGTGGTACTTGATAGAATCGAGGGGCGTCATGGTGGTATCTTTTTCCATACGCGGGTTATCGTAGGTAAATACCTGCATTTTCACCTTGCGGTTGAAGGCTTTACGCGCTTCGGTCTGCAGTTCGTCCCATCGGGTTTGCAGAGTAGTAAAGTAAGGGCTATCGATCACCTCGCGGAAACGGACGGCCATACTGGAGGTAATCATTTTTCTGGATACCAGTTTGGACAAAAAGCCGGGGCTATCGTTTTCTTTGACCATATATTCCACTTCGTGGTCGTCTTCGCTGAAGTTTACATCGAATTCGCGGCTGATCTCGGCCAGGATGTTGCTCAGGTATTGGGCCCGGAGAGCCTGGTAGCGGTCGGATTCGCGCACCAGTCGGGACAGCGTTTGTTGGCGTACTTCGAGGCTGGTTTCGGTGGGCGAATCGCTTTGAAACTTCCAGGGGTCCATATTTCGCCAGACATTCCAGAAAGTTTTCTGTACGCGCTTCATATTTTTGATCATCTCCTCTTCGGCGATGCGTTGCATGTCGATATCGATGGTTGTATAGATGCGCAAGCCGTCGCGATAGATATTGTATTCTGATCCGTCGGATTTGCGGTATTCGGGGCGGCTGAGAATATTTTTGAGGTCTTTGCCCAGTTCCATGCGGAAATAAGGCGCCAGTCCGTCGATATGCGATTGGCGGGAGTAGTTAAGTCCCAGAGGAAGGTCTTTGAGCGATTCGTATTGTTCGCGGGAGAGGAACCCGTTTTTTTGCATTTGTTTAAGTACGACTGCGCGGCGTTGGAGTACGCGTTCGGGGCGTCGCAGGGGGTTATAGAGCGAGGGGTTTTTGAGCATGCCGATGAGCATGGCGGCTTCCTGTATATCCAGGGAATCCTGGGCTTTGTCGAAGTATATTTCGGAAGCGGCTTTAATGCCGTAGGCGCCATTGATAAACTCAAACTTATTGAGATACAGGGCAATAATTTCTTCTTTGGTATAGCGGCGTTCGAGGCGAACGGCGATAATCCATTCTTTGAGTTTCTGGACAATCCTTTTGGGGGTATTCGTAGCGCGTTTGCCGGTAAAAAGCAGCTTGGCGAGTTGTTGGGTAATGGTACTGGCGCCGCCTGAACTGCTGTTGCCCATCAAAAAAGTTTTTACAAAAACCCTGCCCAGTGCCTGAAAGTCGATGCCGCAGTGGTTGTAATAGCGCACGTCTTCGGTGGCAATAAGCGCTTTAACCAGTTGGGGAGAAAGCTCGTCGAAAGAGACGGGTACGCGGTTTTCGGTATAATAGCGGCCCAGTACCTCGCCGTTGGCGGAAAAGATCTGGGAAGCTTCTTCGCTGCGGGGGTTTTCGAGTTCTTTTACGGAGGGGAGGTTGGTAAACGACAGGCCGATAAACAGGATTAGGACAGCGCTGATTCCGCCCAGCACGAGTCGCCACATCCACTTCACATTATTGATGTGGTTGGGGTTGTCGCTGTTATTGATTAGTTGGTTGATGAATCTTCGTAGCATAGTTTTTTTGGTATGGTGAAAGCGGGGAAGTAAGGTCCGCATCAATCACGGCGTAAATATACTAAAACCGCATGGTCATAACTGTTGCAAGAGCCAGTGTTTTTCGGTGAGGGGTTCTTCTTGTTCGATTCCGCGGCGAATTTTTTCTTTTTCGAGCGGGTCGTTCAGGTTGGCGGTCATTATTCGCTGGGTCCATTTTGCGATATTGAGGTAATTGTGTTGGTGGTATCCGATCAATTTGTTGCGTCGCAGGTAGGTATACATATTTTTCAAATGGGCATCGAGCAGGTCGTATTCCTGGAGTTCGAAATAAATTTTGAGTTGCAGGGTACGGGCGGTGAGGTTGTGGATAACATCTTTGTAATCTGCTTTTTGAAGCAGCAGCATGGCTTCGCGGTAGTGTTGCTGGGCGTAGTGGAGCCTGGCTGCATTGAGACTGTATGTGGCGTCGCGATGCGCGGGGTCGAGTCTGTCGCGGTAGGAATGCACCAGCCAATCTGCCCAGGGCCAGTCTTTTAATCGAAGGGCAATGCCGGTAGCGTTGTTGTACGTAAAACGCGAGATGCGGCCACCTTCCAGCAGTAATTCGCTTTCCAGTCCTTTTTTATACAAATGGAGCGCTTCAGCCAGATAAACTTCGCGGTTGTCGTTGATTTGTCGGATGCAATAATTGATAGCCAGCAGGAACAGGTCGCGCATTTCATCGGGAGGGAATTGCTCGAAATGGGTTTGCAAGGCCTGGTGGAAATCGGCGAAGCGTTTTTCGTCGGGGGGCAGATACAGTGCCTGGTAGCATAGAAAATAGAGTGAGACAGCGGGAATATTGACGTACTGTGGTTGCCTGGCTTCAAGCAGTAGAGCTTCGAGCATGGGGATATGGTAGTCGGCCTGGAAAATAGCGCTATGGGCCATGGTAAAGCAGGCCTGGCGGAGCCTGGCCGACAAGGTGGCTATTTGCAGGTGGTTCTCCAGGATTTGCAGGTTGAGCGCCTGCGAGCGGCCGGCGGCGAGGCTTCGTTGGTATTGTTCGTTTTCGAGGGCATAGGCGCTGCGGTAGTAGGTTTCATTGCGCCAGGGGTGATTTTCAAGTAGTATGGCGGCCTGTCGCAGGGATTTGTTGCTGTGTTTGTGCAACTCGCGTTTGCGGTACGCCGCGGGTAGCAGGGGTAGCCCGGGTAGGGGAGTAGCGCGCCATTCTTCCTGGGCAAGCCATTCTTCCAGCAACTTAAGCAAGTAGCTCTGAACCAGCCTCAGCTTTTGGTCGGAAAAAGGTTCGCCGGGGTAGACGGCTTGGAATAATGCTTTTTTTTCTAGTTCCAATTTCAATACGTGCAGCCGCTCTTCGAGGTGGTCGAACAACCTGACCACATCTTCGCGCTGGTTGAAATAGGGGCTTTGCAGGAACAAACGCGCCTTGCGCCGGTCTTTTGGCGTCAATTGTATTACCAGCGTGTGTAGTAATTGGTTTTCTTTCAAATGATGATAGTTTGTATTCGTTATACAATTTTAATATATTTTTTTAATAAAAAGTTGATTTATAGAATTTTATAAAAAAAATAATGATAATAATATTCTACAAATTTAAAAAAATGTATTTGCCTCTTAATTGTATTGGTTGAATATTTGTAACATCAAAATAAAAAAATCAAAACCATGAATAAACTGCTACTGATAGCTCTCTTGCTAATTCCGCTCGGCGCCTGGAGCCAATGCGCCATTGTGGCCAATATAAATAACACAGGCTGCGACAACAATGCCACGCCAACCGACCCCAATGACGATGTCTTTACTTTTACGGTAACCGTAATGGGCAGCAATACGGGCCTGGGTTGGATTGCCAGTGTGGGCGGCACGGATATCGGCAGTGGTCTCTATGGCGCCCCGGTCGATTTTGGGCCGTTCCCCGTTAGCGGCGGGCCGGTTACAATCTTATTCAGAGACTCCGAAGAATCTTCATGTACTTACGAATTAGCGCAGGAGCCGGTGAGCGGGCCCCTGATTTTGTGCACCGATGTCAATACCCTCACCTGCATCCAGCCTGAATTAATACTCAATTGTACGGTATCGGGTGCGGCGCCTTTTTTGTATAAATGGTACGACCCATTAGATCAATTGTTTGCTACTACCTTGAATCCTACTGTTTCCATACCAGGGACCTATCTGTTAGAAGTAACCGATGTAAACGGTTGCGTATCGGGCGTATATGTGGATGTGCTGGAGGATACGGTTGTACCTCAAATTGTTGCGAATATCAATACGCCGCTGGGTTGTGCCGGCGAACCGGCGGTAGCGGCTGTAATATCTCCTGGCGGTCCCAATTACATGTATTTATGGAGTAACGGTGTGTCGGCGACGACCGTTCAATTACCAGCACCCGGTACATATTGCGTGACGGTCATTGATGTGAACAATGGGTGTGAGGCTACAGAATGTATTGTAATCACGCAGCCTCCTGTCATAGCCTTAGAAGTGCCGGGTGTTTACACCACCGATTGCCCCAACGAATCCGTAACTGTCGGCCCTGTTTCAGTGATCGGCGGCACATTGCCGTTTGCTTATTCCTGGACAAATTCTTTGGGGCAGGTTATATCAACTTCTCCTACTGCCACCGTGTTACCTGGCATCTATCTGCTTGCCGTGACGGATGCCGCCGGTTGCATGGTTTGGACGGAAGTAATCGTGGAAAGTACGTTGACGGCGGAAGCGGGAGCCGATATAGTCATGCTGGCCTGCCCCGGCGGCTCCATAACCCTTGACGCTTCAGGCTCTACTTCCGGGCCGGATATCGTGTACGAATGGACGGGGCCCGGAGGTTTGCTCGGCAACTCGCCGACCATCCAGGCGAGCGAGCCCGGCACTTATTTGTTGCGGGTATTCGACACCACGCAACCGGGTTGTGAAGTTACCGATATCGTGGTGGTACAGCCCAGCTCGCTTGAGGACTTGATTATCGTCACCATGTTTAGTTGTACGGATTATTCGCTGGGCGTTTCAAATGAGAATCATCCCCAATTAGTATCCTTCTGGACCTACCCCGACGGCCAGGTAGAAAATCAATACGTCATTCCCGCTAACCAAAGCGGATGGTACTATATTAATGTTTTTGACCCGGTCAGCGGCTGTAGCATTTCCGATTCGATTGAGTTGATCATAGACCCCTCCATATGCACCGAATTGTCGGGCAGGGTTTTCGAAGACCTCAACGCCAACTGTGCCGATGACTCGGAAGTTGACCTCGAAAACTGGATGGTTAGGTTAGACAATGGTCAAAACGTGTATTACCGGGTGACGGACTCTACGGGTTATTACCATGCGGAGTTACCTATTGGCAACTACGAAATGACCGTACAGCCACCTTTGGCGCTGTGGGATTTTTGTCAGGACATTTACTCCATTGCTCTTTTACAACCGGGAGAAAGCCAGGTGCAAGACATCCCTGCCATCCCGGTTGAATCTTGCGCATCAATGACCGTCGATATCTCCACGCCTTTACTGAGGCGGTGTTTTACCAATTACTACTACGTCAACTACTGCAACGAAGGCACCGAGACAGCCCCTGATTCATACGTCGAAATCACCATAGACCCCTTCTTCTCTTATTTCTATTCGTCCATTCCGCTTGCCGGAATACAGGGTAATGTACTCCGCTTTGACCTGGGTGATGTAGCACCTGGTCAATGCGGGTCATTTACGTTGGTATTGTCGCTGAGTTGCAGCGCTGTATTAGGCCAAACGCATTGCGTGGAAGCCCACATCTACCCTGATGAATTGTGCGACGACCCCGAACCGCAGTGGTCGGGCGCCAGCCTGGAAGTCAATGCTACCTGTGCAGGTAACGAAGTGCAATTCAGGATCACTAATGTAGGCAGCGGTGACATGAGCTCCGCCAGCAATTTCATTGTCGTGGAAGACGGCGTGATGCTCATGAGCCTGCCCGATACGGTATTATTGGAAAGCGGCGAATTCTACGATTTGACATTCCCTGCCAATGGCGCCACCTACCGCGTAGAGGTTGAGCAGACCGCCTATCACCCCGGCGAATCGGCGCCGAGCGCCACTGTGGAGGGCTGCGGCACCAACCAGGTTGGCGTATTTAGCACCGGATTTGTCAACCAATTCTCCCTCGACGACGCCGATCCGTTTATCGATGTCGACTGCCGGGAAAACGTGGGTTCCTGGGATCCCAATGACAAGCAAGGCTACCCGGTTGGTTACGGCAGCGGGTTTTACGTGGAAGCCAATACCGATTTGGAATACCTGATCCGTTTCCAAAATACGGGCACCGACACGGCCTTCCGGGTCGTCATTCGCGATACCTTGTCGCCGTTTCTCGATCTGACGACGGTGCGGCCGGCGGTAGCCAGCCATGCCTACACCTGGGATTTCGAAGGCGAACGAACGCTGGTATTTACATTCGACCCGATTATATTGCCCGATAGTACTACGAATTTTGATGCATCGCAGGGTTTCATCCGTTTCCGCGTCGATCAGTTGCCCGACCTGCCCATTGGCACGCAAATCCAGAACAATGCCGGCATCTATTTTGATTTTAACGAACCGGTGATCACGAATACCACCATGCATCAGATCGGCGAAGATTTTGTAACGAGTACCGGCATGCCTGAATTGCCGCTACCTGTAGCTGTATTTCCCAATCCTGCCGGCGAGTATGTGTATTTCCAAATGGACGATGCAATATCCGGCGGCAGGCTGGAATGGTACGGCGTATCGGGGCAATTGTTGTGGGCGCGGTCATTTGAAGGCCGTCAGGTAAAGGTAGATTGCGGCAATATGTCGCCGGGTTTGTACCAATACCGGGTTAGCTCCGGCGGCCGGATTGGCCGGGGGAAGGTGGTGGTTAGGTGATTTGCTGATTTGCTGATGTGCTGATGTGCTGATAAAATACTTCGTCATTTTGACAAAACGATTTTATGGCAACTTCCGGGTAATTGGTTGTTTTTAAAAAAATAGGTGCCGGGGGTAAAGGGGGACAGGTCTAATGTAGTCTTGGGATCGGTCAAAGTCCATTCCTGAAGGGGTTGCCCGAAGCTGTTGAGCAATGTGATTTGGGCGGGTATAGCGGCGGGTGAAATATCGACTGTTACGAAGCCTGAGCTGGGATTGGGATACAATTGCCAGGGAATGTGTTTCGGCTCACTGGTTGCAACCGTCTGATCCGTAAAAATATCTACAACGCTGGAAGGCACACCTTCGGCGCTGAGGCCGCCGGCAATATAGAGTTGATTGCCGGCGGTTGCGCTTCGTGCCCAATAACGTGGGGCAGAGAGAGTAGCGGTCGACCAGCCGAGGTTGGCGTCAAATACATCGATAGATTGGGTATTTATTTCGTTACCGAAAATAAAAGTATCGCCGGAAAAAAACAGCTTATTTCCCAGGGGAAGGGCTTGCAGCGGTATGCGTTCCTGAGAAATAGCGGCGCTGGTCCAGGCGCCGTTTTGGAAAATATCCACTGCCGTAAAAAACTCCGTGCCGGTAGACAGGTTGCGATAGCCGCCGGCGAAAAAAGCTTTGTCTCCCAAGGTGGCGGCGATAGCGCCGGCGCGTTGCTGGGAGAGGTTCGACTGGCTCCAGGTATTGTTTTGGGTATTAAACACATCGGCTACCAGGGAAGCGTCGAGTTCCTGTCCGGGGTAATCGCCGCCGGCGAACAGCACGAGGCTGCCGACAGAGGCGGCGGCCAGGTTGGTTCGGGCCTCGACCAGCTCAGCGGTCGACCAGGCGCCGGTTTGGGTATCGTATATATCCACCGTATTAAATAAAAGAAAGCCGTTAAAACCTCCTGCAAAAAAGACCTTATTGCCTGCGGCAACTACTGCGCCTACTTCCCGGGCCTGCGACAGCGTGGCTGTTGACCAAAGATTGGTAGCTTCATCATAGATATCCACCAGGTTGCTATAACCTCCTGTAGAAGAGCGCCCGCCGGCGAGCAGCAGTTTGCCGTTGTGGGCTATGGCGGCCATATCGTGGCGTGCCTGTATCATCTGGTGGGTCGACCAGTTGCCGGAAGTAGCGTCATAGATGTCGATGCGGTTGGTGGGGGCGTCATTAGTGCCGAGTCCGCCGCAAAAAAAGGCCTTGTTGCCCAGCGACAACGCATAAGGCAAAGCCCGGGCCTGGGAGAGCGTCGTCGTTGTCCACTCCAGCGATTGGCGGTTGTAAATATCCACGCGGTCGGTAGGAATCACCGAGGGACCCGCCAGCGTTTTGCCGCCTGCGAAGAGCACTTCGGCGCCCGCGGCGGCAACGCCGAGATCCCAGCGTGCCTGCGAAAGAGTAGCGGTAGTCCATTGGCCTATAGCCGGAAAAGAATAAAATGCCGGTAAAAAAAGTAGAAGTATACGTATCATGGGGTTTAGACAGTTGGATGGTTACAATTGCAGCGAATGGTCGGCGGGTGTGGGATGCAAGCCTCCGGCTTTCCAACGCCGGATAATTTGCTCGCAAGCGTCGTCGAGCATGTCGAATACCTTTTTGAAGCCGTTATCATCCCAGTATGGATCCGGCACATCCTGTATTTGGCTGGGGTAGGCCAATGGCAGTATCATGTGGATGCCGGCTTTGGGGGCCTCGTCTTGCTGTTGCAGGCGCAGGATATCGCGGTAGTTGGATTGGTCCATGGCCAGTACCAGATCGAAACGGTCGAGGTCGGCGGGTTTGATTTGCCGGGCGCGTTGGTCGGTGATATCGATGCCGTGTTGGCGGGCGACTGCGATAGAGCGTGGATCGGGTAGTTCGCCGACGTGCCAATAGCCCGTGCCTGCCGAGTCGACTTCCCAGTTGAGTGCGTGCGTTTTAGCTTTGGCTTTCATGATGCCCTCTGCCAGGGGGGATCGGCAGATATTGCCCAAACAGACCATCAGGATTTTCATAGTGCGAATATTGTGTTCAAGTAGGATTATAGAAAAACGTTTATAGAGGATAAACGAAGACTTCCCGCAAGATGTTGATTCATTTTTATCAAATTCTGTAAAATTACCTGTCGCTTACCTCTTTTTATCGCGTACTTGTCGTAAAAGTTTTATAATATGCGTATAAATTTGTAAACTTCGTGTGTTTGAATGGGCTGTCGTTGCGCATCAACACGCCTCTTATTTCACAATTAACCAAACTAAAATATGAGTATGTTAAATGATCTGAAGCGCCTGCTTTTCGGCGCGAAATCGGTGGTTAAATCAACAGCTGACAAAGCAGTAGAAGCCGGAAAAGAAGCCGGCGGTGAGCTGGTAGATAAATCGGGTGAAATCCTGGACAAGGCTTTGAATAAAATGGAAGAACTCGGCGGCGAGGTAATGGACAGAGTGGGGCCTGCTATTGAAACGGCCAAAGGCGCTGTTGACGACATCGTGGACGATATCTGGAAAGCCGCAGAAAAGCGCCCCACGGAAAACCCGGGCGCTATGTCGGCCACGCCTCCGCCCACCTCAAAGTTTGGCGAAGAAGGCGAACCCATTCTGGAAGCCGACCCCACCAGTTCAACACCACCTCCGGTTGAAGAACCCGACCTGAAGGGCAAAGTAGAGCAAATCGGCGCCAAAGTGATGGAGACTGCCGAAGAGCTGGGCAGCAAAGTCATGGAAAAAGCCAATGAGGTGAGCGGAAAAATCTTCGATTCGTCGGGCGATGTCAGCGAGCAAATCATGCATAAAGTAGAAGATATCGGCGGCAAAGTGATGGAAGCCGGGGGCGACTTGTGGGAAAAAGCCAAAAATTTTGGGGGTTCGGTGGTGGACAAAGCCAATGAAATGGTAGACAAAGCCAATGAAGCCGCTGCCAAAGAAGGCAACTTGGACGATACGCTGAAAAGAGCCCAGGAAATGGGCGATGAGATCGAGCAAAAAGCCAAAGGCGCCGGCGGCTTTGTGCACGACCCCATCGATACCAAAGACAGCCTGCTCGAAAATAAGGATAGCTTTTTTGAAAAAGCCCGCCGCTTTGCCGAAGGCGATTACCACGGCACCGGCAAACCGCAGGTGACAAAATCTACCGAACCTACCCCTCCTTCGCCTCCTAAAGAGGGCAAGTCGAAAGGCTTTGAAGACCTCGATGGCGACGGAAATGATATTGTGGACGACGCTATTGTGGAAGACCAATAGGATTTCGGAATTCGGATTTCGGAATTCGGATTTCGGATTGCGGATTGATCATGGAAAAATCCGCAATCCGCAATCCGAATTCCGAAATTGAAACATGGATATACACCACAACAGCGGCCAATGGCGCCGGCTTCGGAGTATGCCGGGGCTGGTTTACCGGATATTTTCGTTGCGCTACGACGAAATGGAAAACCCCCGCAACGGCCATAGTGAAACCATGATTGTACTCGAATCGCCCGATTCGGTAAATGTGGTGGCGGTGACTACGGCAGGGGAAGTATTGTTGGTGCGACAATACCGTTTCGGTACGGGAAGTTATACCCTCGAACTGCCGGGCGGCGTAGTTGACGCCGGCGAAGACCATGGCGCTGCGGCCCGGCGTGAATTGGAAGAAGAAACGGGGTATAGCGGCGATTCGTGGCATTACCTGGGGTTGGTGGCTTCCAACCCGGTTTTTATGAATAATTATATCCATCATTGGTATGTGGAAGGGGTGACTCTCGGTGCGCAGCAAAAGCTAGATCCCAGCGAGGCAGTAGAAGTGATAGCTATGCCGGTAGACGAAGTATATCGCCGCTGGTTGGCAGGCGAATTCGAGCATCCGCATACCGTGAATGCCTTATTGCGTTATTTTGCAATGGTAAAGTTAAGTTGATCTCTTATGGCTAAAAAAGCGACTTCGGATACAACAAATAGTAAGCCGGACGGCCCGCAGGCAGAAGCGTCCGAAGCGAAAGCGACCAGCCAAATCGAGCGATTATTCGAGCAGGGCAATCTCAAAGAATCGCTGGATCGGTTTTCCTCATTCCTGGATTGTTTTGAAGAAATCGATTTTGAACTAGCGCGGGTAAAAAGCAGGTTGTCGGGGCTTGAAACCGACGAAAAAGCACAGCGCATCGGTCCCGAAGCGCTCATCATGCGCAATCAGATTAGTTTCGACTACCAAAAAACACTGGCGGACTTCAGGAAAAACGTCTTGGGGCAATATTTCGATCTTCGCGGCGAGGCGGATTTCCTCAACAGCATCAACGACCGCGACCAGGTGATGCACAAAATCCTCGACTTGCGTTTGCTGGCCAAACACTACCAAAGAGACGAAGCCTGGGGAAAAGTGGAGGGCAATTCCTCGATTATTTACCGGTTGTTTAACCCCGGAATGCGCCGGCATGCCATCGCTATGATGATAAAAATGCCGCATATCGATGAACATGCCAAGCAGGAAATCGAAATGCTCACCGACTTGCGCCATCGCAATGTGATCAAATTGCTCGATTCCGAAATTGACCGCTTTCCTTTTTTTGTCATTACCGAATTCGTATACGGCGACAACCTACCTAATGCGCTGCGAATCGTCGGACCCCGCTCCGTTTCTCAAACCATCGACTGGCTTTACCAACTGACGGATGCGCTCGACTATCTGCGCCACAAGCGCATTTTGCATACCAACGTGCGGCCTTCCAAAATTTATATCGACGACGAATGGCAGATCATGATCTCGCCTTTCGACCTCATCAAAATCACCGCTACCCGCAACCAGGGCAATAGAATTTCGAAATCGGAATACCCGGGGGAACGCACCTTCAACCGCTATCTCGACGTGTGCCAATACGGCAGTCCTGAATTATTCAGAGCAGATGGGGAGACTCTCGATCTCGATGCCATGTGCCTTTCCGATTTGTATTCTATCGGACTTATCGGCTACAAGATATTGACAGGAGAAGATCTCTTCAGCGGCAAAAAGCTATATGACATAATAGAAAACCGAAAGAAACTGGAATTTGATGAAAAAGCATTAGCCGCGAAGCTGGCGGTATTACCTGCACATCCCATTTCTGATATCATCAGGCAGTTGTTGCAGCCCGACCTCGAAGAGCGGAAAAAGGCTTTTCCCAATCTGCACGCCCTGCTTCGCAAGCTGACGCCGTTAACCCGTTCTTTTAACGAAGATGTGAGTCCCGTGCGGCAAAGTTACCGGCGCTGTCTGGCCAATAACCGGGAATTTGTGCGCGATTTCTACCAGGCGTTTTATCGCGTGCAATTGCCCAATGGCAAGACGTACGGCGATTTTTTCAGCGATACGGCCAGGAGACGTCAATCCTCGATGCTGCAGATGGCCATCGACCTATTGCTCGACCTGGACCAGCGAAGCGAACATTTTGTGGAATTGGTACACCCCAAAAACGCCAAGCACGGAGGGTTTAGCCCGCATGACTACGAACGTTTTTTGGATACGTTGATTGACACAATCCGGCTGAACGACCAACTCCATTGGAATGACGGACTGGAGCAAGGCTGGCGCGAGGTGCGTGAAAAGGCGATGAAGCTAATTGGGGATCTGCATGGGGGGAGGGGGTGATGTTTAATGTTGGATGTTTAATGTTGAATTTCAATAGCTTAAGCTCTTAATTTTCGAAATTTAGTAAATATGCACATGAGGCTTAATACTACTTTGTCACTTTAGACCAAGCATACTACATATTGCGCTCCTCCGGAGCTTTTGAAATCATTTTATTGCTAGTTCTACCAACATTTCGGCCCTCCGGGCCTCCTGAGATGCTCCAAAAGCCCCAGCGGGGCGTAAATATTGGTAGATAAATCATGCGCAACATGTATTTTAGCCCCAGCGGGGCGCAATGTGTACACGTGATTTATGGAAAATTCTAAAGTGACAAAGTAAAATTAAGGTGACGACATTAGGGTGAAAGTTCACCGTTCACCGTTTAATGTCCAGTCGTATTCAGCAAACGTTATCTTTGCCTGGGGTGAGATTTTAACGTCGGCATATTTATTTAAAAAAACAATCAGGTTGCCAAAATCGGCTTTATACCAATCGAAAATCTTTGAAATTCTCACGGTTTTTTCGCTCAGCTCGTTATTTGTAGAGCGGATAAACGAGCGGGTGCGCTCGTCGAGTTGCTGGTCGAGTTGGGATGGCAGATAGGCCTTGTCGTACAAAGGCGGGCAGGATTTGGCAGCGCAATTGAGGGCAAAATGGATGCGGGCATCTTTAAATTGGGGCCGGATGATTTCGTTTTCGATCTGATTGAGGGAATACAGCTCGCCGCCGATTTTGATACGCTTCACGTCCCAGGTTTTGCCGCCGTCGAGTTCCATAATGCTTTTCAGGGGGTAGTTATCGACTATCAGTTTGATTGTAAATACATTATACGCATTGATCCAAAACGCAAGTTGATCATTTTTGCTCCATTTGGAAGAGGGAGTCTGCTTAGAAAAAGAGTCGATAGCGCGTATAAGTGCGGCTGGATTCGCTTTGAGGGCTTTGTAGTTTACCTCGCCGGCTTTCGACACATGCTTGGCCAGCAGGGCGTTGTAGGCCTGGTAGTTGGGCTGGGAATAGGCAGCCACAGCAGCGTGGCACAACAAAGAAAAGAGTAGTAATTTCATAGGGCGCCAGATATATTTATGGAATTAATAACGTATACAATCGTAATTCAGTGTAAAAAAGCGTATCTTTGTGTTTTACTTCACACCTCAGACACGGCAAGTTGTAAGCCGGTGCAGTAATGAGATTTCTTCGCTGATGCAGAAAATGCAACGTCTACTCAGCCTCAAACATTACTAATTCATTAATGGATTTCAGACAATTAGAGTTAATCGACCCCATCCTTAGGGCATTATCAGCCGAAGGATACACCACCCCTACGCCTATTCAGCAACAAGCCATACCTGTTGTATTGGAAGGAAGAGACCTGTTGGGCTGCGCCCAGACGGGTACCGGTAAAACGGCCGCCTTTGCGGTGCCAATCCTGCAGATCCTGTATCAGCAGACACAGCGCAAACCCGGCATCAAAGTATTGATTTTGACGCCCACCAGGGAGTTGGCCATACAGATCGACGAGAGTTTTGCCGCTTACGGCAGACACACCGGCATAAAACACGCGGTGATTTTTGGCGGCGTATCGCAGCAACAGCAAACCAATGCCCTCCGCAGGGGGGTGGATGTGCTGGTGGCGACGCCCGGCAGATTGTTGGACTTGATGAACCAGGGCTACGTGAACCTGGCTCAACTGGAGATTTTCGTACTCGACGAAGCCGACCGCATGCTCGACATGGGTTTTATCCACGACGTAAAAAGGGTAATCGCCAAGTTGCCCGCAAGAAGGCAAACCTTGTTTTTCTCGGCCACCATGCCGCCGGAAATACAGAAGTTGTCTCAGATGCTGTTGACCAACCCCGTCAAAGTGGAGGTCACCCCGCCTTCCTCTACCGTTGATAAGATCGAGCAGAGCTTGTACCACACCAACAAGGCAGACAAGCAGTCGCTGCTGATACATTTGCTAAAAGAAAAAAACATCAAAACCGCCCTGGTTTTTACCCGCACCAAACACGGCGCGGATAAAGTAGTGCGCTTTTTGCACCGTGCCAACATCACGGCTGCGGCCATTCACGGCAACAAAAGCCAGAATGCCAGGCAGGGCGCTCTCAACGACTTCAAAAACGGCAGGCTCAAAGTACTTGTCGCCACCGACATCGCCGCCCGCGGCATCGACATCGACGAGCTCACGCACGTATTCAACTACGACCTGCCCAATGTACCCGAGACCTACGTACACCGCATAGGCCGCACCGGCCGCGCCGGCAACCTGGGCACTGCGATTGCTTTCTGCGACGTAGAAGAAAGGACCGAATTGAGGGATATCGAAAAGCTGATCGCCAAAAGAATCCCGGTGATTGAAGATCACCCTTACCCATCGGTAGCGGCTGTTGCCGTGGCGCCGCCGCCGCCGCAACGCGTGATGCCCCGGCAGCACAGCAGGTCGATGCAAAGGAGGAGGTATTAACTACTTCTTTTTAACGATATGAGCAATAGCCTCGGGTGTGAATCCGGGGCTATTGTGGTTTGAGGGAGTGGGTAGGCGAGGGGGAGAACGATTTCGCGTTAAATGAGGAATTGCTAAATAGATTCTCCTCCTTGTATCAAGACAAACTCATACAATTCCTGGCTAATCCGAAAATTAGCTTCGCGGATAAGCCGGTCTAAAAGCAATTTTACAGAAGAAATATGGCCATCGGCTTTAGCCTTGACCAAAATGCCGGCTAATCCAATGATAGTCAGGCCTTCCTGCCTGGCTATAGTTCGGCCTTTTGCTTCATCCATCACGAGCAAGTCTGCACGAAGTTCCTTGGCGAGCACAATAGCCTCCGCTTCTCCCATGTCAAGTTGGTGGAGTAAATGGGAAACATTAGCCATATTAGACGCAGACTTTACCTCAATCCATTCAGCTGAGGTTATTTCATTTAAATCATAGCCAAATGAGCGGAGTTGTAGAATTTCTTCAAAAACAGCTTTGGGAAGAACGATTTTGCCGAAGAGTAATTCTAATAAATACAAATGTCCGATCCGATAAAGCCCGCTGACTGGAGAGGTATCACTGATTACTATCACGACGCAGGATTTCAACCGTTTTTATATCTTCTTTGAATTCTTCAATGTCGTAGTGAGAAGCTATATGTCGATCGAAAAGCAATTTTTCAAATTCATAGTAGCCCATATCAGCTAGTTTGCGGGCCTGGCCAAAGGAAAGACGCTGCTGTGCATACAACATCAACGCCAGTTCAACTTTAAGTTCTTGCTCACTCATACTTGCCGCTTCGAGCAAACTATCGTCAATTAAAACCATGGCCTTTAATTTTATACAAAAGTACGCTATTGTAGGCAAAAATTCAACTTGAATATGACCGCATCAGGCATAATCCACCGCCATTTGCGCTGCGCGGGCCAATATCTCGTCAATGGTTTGTACTAGTTCTTCACCCATGCGAAGGTAATCGGGGTGGTCCATTGATTTTAGGACGGCGTAGTAGATAGGTTTTAAGCGGTCTTTTAGTTGTATAGACTCTCCTTCCGGGCTGTTAAAAAGATCGAAGAGCCATTGTTTTTCTCCCTTTGCTAGTATAAGGATAAGGTAGGTTGATATATGCTCTGGTTCTTTGTCAAGAAATTCGGTATTTGTCAAAAAGGAGAGGGCTTGGGTTTTGTTTTCGGGGAGTTGATTTGCTCTAATTGTTAATAATTGGGGTTCCTGAGCTGTATTGCTAGGTGTTGAGCTTATTTCATATTTTTCTGGAGGATTTTCTATAAACTTCTCATCACACCATTCCTCCAAAAATTGTACCAGCCAGCGCACGCGTTTTTCGTCATTGCGGCGGCCATTGCGCATCAAAAACCAGATATTGAAAAAGCGCTCTGCTATGATGTAGTAGTGGTTTTTTGTTTTGGTATAGACTTTGAGCACGATGCCGTTTTTTTCCAGGTTTTGCAGTTGTGCAGAGATGATCTTGCTTTCCAGCCGGGTTTGTTCTGCGATTTCTTTTACGCTTAGCGCATCCCAGTTGAGGGCTATGGCCTCTACAATCGCTTGTTGCTGGTCGCTGAGGTCGTCCATGCGGTGTTTGTACAGGGGAGTTACCCGGTCGAGTAAGAACTCCAGGTCTTTAAAAGCGCTTCCGTCGTCGTCGTCGGCAAAAATTTCAAAAAGCAGCACTATAGTTCGGATTACGCCGCCGGTTATGCGGCGAAGCGCTTCTACTCTGCCTGGGAATTGCTTTACGATGTGAGCAACGGTTTCTTTTTTGTAATGTTCGGAAAGGTTAAGCAGCAAGTCGCGGGTTTCCTTTTTATCCAGCCCTTTGAGTTCTTCTACCCTGAAAAATTCATAAAAAGGGTGGTCGTAACGGTAGAAAGATTCCAGCACTACCGCCGAAGCGGCAATAATGCGGATATCAGGAGAAGTCTGGAGTATTTTGCGCAGGCGGTGGGCTTCTTCGTCGCTTAGCTTGCGGGCCATTTCGCCAAAGTTATCGATAAAAAGGATGATTTTTTTGCCTGTTCGCTTAAGTTCGGCAGATAGGTGTTCAAACAAGGCACGTTCATAAGTATTGTCGTCTTCGAATTGCTTGGAGAGCTTTAAGCGTTCGGCTTGTTCGAAATTAAATTCCGGATTTCGCTGCTCCAATAATTCCATAATACGCTCCCAGAGTTTGAACAAACGCCGGATGCCGTATTCTTCTTCATTGAAAATTACCGGTATAAGCCAACTATTGAGCGCCGGGTCGTTTTCTATTTCGTAGGCTAATCGCAGTAACAAGGTTGTTTTGCCCATGCCACGCCTACCTTGTATGAGGTAATGCTGCTCTGGTACCTCCATTTTGGCTTCTTTGATGGCTTTGAACAATTTATGGAATAGTTTTTGCCGCACCACAAAACTCTCGATTAACTGAGTCTTGGTCTGATTTTGAGGATTGTAAATAGCAGCAATTCGGGTTTTATCAGTATTCGTTGTCATGGTAGCCATTAGTTAAATGAATCAGGCATTTTTCTTCCACCACATTCGCAGGATGGGCGAGTTAAAGCGGAATTGACCGTCTTGTTCGTGGATATAGCCGTCGTATTCTAAAGTTTCGAGTACAATTTGAGCGTTCTCCTGCTGAATATGACTGCGGGATAGCGATTCTATTTCTGCAATCTCAGCAAGAATGACTTTAGCCGTTTCGCATTCGTCAGGGGGTAGCGTTTTGGCCAACCGGCCGTAGTAACTGGCGAAATAAGCATTATTGCGGTGGTTTGCGGCTTTGACCAGAATTTTGTCAACCATTTCTTTTGAGATGAGCGCATTATTCGATTCCGACTCGTCGATCAGCAACTGGATGGTTAATTGGATAAAAAACGGCATCAGCCATTAGATTTTATCGAGTAAATATTGCAACACCGCCTCTTCGACCACCACATCATATCCTGCCAGAATTTTTTTACTCATATCGAGCCCTTCGCCTGTTGTCAAGGGAGGGATTTCAACGATATTCAGGTCATTGATCGTTGGGGTGGGATCGAGCTTGCGGGCCACATTCGGTAAACCTATGGAGCCCGTATAGATAAATCGGGCATCCGTACGGGAGCGTTGCCGAATGGCGCGATTTACATGCAAAAACTGAACCGCCGCTTCGGCGCCTTTCGCTTTGGCAATGCTCTCAACAGCTACCGGGAATTCGTCAATCATTATGACTATAGTTGTGTTTTCAGCTTCCAAATCGCGAAGTAATTGTTCGAAAGCTTCGGCGTAACTTGGTGTAGCTTCATTTACGACTGTTTCAATTTCAAGGCTCGCTACCTTTATCCGCTTTATTCGTTCAAGAAAAGTTTGTAAAACGCTTTTTGCTTTATCCCCTAATCTTGCAAGTCTACCCTGCGCCGCGCTGTTTTCAAGTTCTAATGACAATAATCGAAAGTACTCTTCGGAGTCGATGCAATCCTCCACATTGAGATAGACGAAAATGTATCCCTCCTGTGGATTATCCTCTAGTGCGCGCATAATGGAGGTTTTACCCGAGCGTCGGGGCGCCGATAGATACAGATGATTCTTGCTGTCCAACCGGCGGTAAATGCGATTAATTACCGAATCGCGAGGGTAAAAATCGGCGCCCCGAGGAGTTTGACCGACAATGTTTTTCATAGCTTTATATTTTTTGACAATAAAAATTTTAGCAAATATACGATGACAAAAATATTGCTGTCGAGTTTTTAACAATATTTTTTTTGTCAAAAAGTACAATAGTGCTGAATTCACATTTTCTCCCTACCTTACCACCAGAACCCAAATCCTTTTTCCATGATCACCCCTGATACCGTGCGAGCCATTGCGTTGTCCTTGCCCGAGGCGAGCGAAGAGCCGCACCACGTGACTGTACGACTGTACGACTATACGACTATTTATTGCAAGTTATTTATAATCAGCATCTTGAACCGATAACCCACAACCCACAACATGAAATTCTCCCTGCTACTTCTCCTCTCATTGTTCATCGGCTGCCAACCCGCCGAGCCCGCCTATTTGTTGAAAACAGAAGATAGCGACGGTCGATGCGGCTATGTCGACGCGGCAGGCAAGCCCGTCATTCCGGTGGGCAAATATCAATTTTGTTTTACCGATACCTTGCGGCATTTCGCCGCCGTAATCAAACCCGAAGGCGGCTGCGTAGCTATCGACAAAACCGGCCAAGAACTTTACGAAATATACAGGTACGACAACGGCCCGGATTATTTTTCCGATGGACTATTTCGTATCAAAAAAGACGATAAAATCGGCTACGCTGACGAGCAGGGCAAAATTGTTATAGCGCCCCAATTTGCCTGCGCCGAGCCGTTTGAAAACGGCAAGGCCAGGGTAACCCTCAACTGCACCCTGGTTCCCGATGGCGAGATGAGCGTGATGGAAAGCGACGAATGGTTTTATATCGATAAAAGCGGGAAAAAGACCAGCGATTAATGATGCGCAAGGCGGGTATAGCATTGTGTCTGGCCCTGTGCTTGTGCTGCGGAAGGGAAGCCGACCTTGCGCAGTTGCAGCGGGAAGCCGGACAGCGGATTGCCGAATCAAATATTGCGGCTGACAAGCTGCTTGTTATGCCACCCGATACGCTCAGGGCCCGACTCGACCAACTGGAGCAGTATGAAAATGAACTATTCGCGTTGGATACCAGCCGGCTCAAAGCCAACGAGCGCAAGCTGTGGAAACAAACGCACAGCTCTCTGCAGGACGTCTTGAAAAAACTCCGCGAACACCGCGACGACCCCGTGGCCTATAACCTCGGCGGAATTGTCAAACGCGTATTGACCAGTGATACTTTAAGCGACGAAGTACGCTGGAAGCTGATCGCGGAAAATTTGGAACAGGCGCCGGCGTATTACCAAAATGCCCAGCGTACCCTGAAACATCCCGGTCCGCAGCGCTTGCGACTGGCCGTGCAAAAACAAATGCTTACCCTGCGACTGCTCAACGGCGAATTGCGCGATTCGCTGCAAACCGCCTCTTTACCCCCAAGTCAACGCCGGTATATTCTGAAATTGATTCCCCCCGCACAGTCGGCGATTAAGGATTATATTTACCGTTCACCGCCACGGTGGTGACCCACGTAGGGTGAACGTTTACCGTTCACCGCCACGGTGGTGACCCACGTAGGGTGAACGTTTACCGTTCACCGCGTGCAGAATCGGGTAGGGCAATGGATTCAAAATTGCCATTATGCCATTTTTTCAGCCAATTAGTTTCATCGTCTTTTTCTACCGGTTCTTCGTTTTCTTCTGTCGGCATAATTATCGAGTGGGCGATATCTTTGCTAAAAAGGTAAATTGCCTCGTCTTGTCTGTACAACCAGCTATACGTATATATCTGACCTGATTCACCTCCATACAATTGGGCTACAGGCACGAGGCGGTCATATTGTTTAAGTTTTTTATTAAAAAGCAGCAAAGACTCCATTCTAAACCAATTATCTCTGGTCAGGATTACGCAAGCTATCGTATGCGAGTCTAATGAAAATTGGTTAGCCGCAAAATATTCGCCGTTGCCTGTGAAGTTTAAGCGCGCCATTATTTCCGGACTTACATACTTGGCTAATACCGTATCCGGCAACGGCTTGATAAGCTTATTGTTTTCAAATTCCTGCTGCTCTGCATAAAATACAAGCGTATCCTTGGAATTCAATTCACTTGCGTAAAAATATTCTGATAATGGGTGCCCTTTCTCTGTGGTGGAAGATGGATTAATGCCGCAAGCGGTTAATAATCCTAATAAAGCGAGCAATGTAAAAAAACGCATGTATGGTTGTTTTATAACTGCAATATACAGACCGACAACCGATAACCCACAACCGACAACCGCCCTCTCCCTCTTTTTTTTCCATTTCCACAACTTTTTGCCCTGTTTGCGCCTTTACATGAAAAACCATCGATCATGCTGGAGGTAAACAACCTCACCAAGACATTTCCCAGTGGGGGCCGCGAGCTCACCGTTTTACACGAAGTGAGCTTTGCGCTTAATGCCGGCGACGCTTTCGCCATCGTGGGCCCTTCGGGCAGCGGCAAAACGACTTTGCTGGGTCTTTGCGCCGGCCTCGACCGCGCCACATCAGGCAGTGTAACGATCAACGGCATCCGTCTCGATGAACTCAGTGAAGACCAACGTGCCGCCGTGCGCAACGAACACGTGGGTTTTGTTTTTCAAAATTTCCAGCTCATTCCTACGCTGACGGCCCTCGAAAATGTGATGGTGCCGCTCGAACTCCGCGGCGAACACGGCGCCCAGGCTCGCGCTACCGCCCTGTTGGAACGCGTAGGCCTTGCCGACCGCGCCGATCACTACCCGGTGCAGCTCTCTGGTGGCGAGCAACAACGGGTGGCCCTGGCCCGAGCTTTTGCCAACCAACCCAAAATACTGTTCGCCGACGAACCTACCGGCAACCTCGATGAGGATACGAGCCACCTGGTGGAAAAATTGCTTTTTGATCTCAATAAGGAAAACGGCACTACGCTGGTGCTGGTGACACACAATATGGAACTGGCCGCGAAGACGGGGAGGGTTTTGCAGCTGAGAGGGGGGAAGGTTGTTGGGGAGGGAGAGAGGGAGAGAGGGAGAGAGGGAGAGATTGTAGGGTGAACGTTCACCGTCCACAACCATGTAAAACGTTGACAAACAATGAAATCATTGTTATTAATGCTATCTGTAATGACCTTGTTGTGGACTTCTTGTGCATCGGGGATTTACAAGGAGGACAACGTGGAGCAACTGCCTCCTGCCGAATACCTCGACAGGTTGTCGCAAGCGCCTGATGCGTTGATTATTGACGTGCGCACGGGCATGGAGTACCGCAAAAATCATATCGACAAAGCAGTAAATGCCAGCTACCTTAGCTTTGCCTTTGGCAAAAAGATGGAAGGTTTTGCGCGCAACCAACCCGTTTTTATCTATTGTGAAACCGCCCACCGCAGTCCCTATGCTGCCAAAAAGCTGCACAAAATGGGGTTTGAGCGGATAATTGACCTCAAGGGGGGGCATAAGGCCTTGCGGAGGTATCAAACTTCTAGCGCACGATTTTGAAGGATATCGTAGGTATATTAAGAATCGTAATTAGCTGTTTAAAATAAAACAAAAAGTATTTTATTTTACAATAAAATAGTGTACTTTTGTCAAAATAGTACATGGAAATGGGGTATAATCATAATGAGGCTTACGCAAAATCATTCGCGGAATTCTTCGCCGGTATTGGCCTAATGCGTTTGGGGCTAGAAAAGGCAGGCTGGAAAATTTCCTTTGCTAATGACATTGATCCTTCTAAGGAAAGCATTTACCGCAACCATTTCAACGATTCTGAAAACCATTTTCATCTCGGAGATATTCACCAATTGAAAGGTAGCCAAATACCTAACGTCAGCTTGGCGACCGCCTCTTTCCCCTGTACGGACTTATCATTAGCGGGACGTCGTGAAGGTTTGGCAGGAAGTCAGTCTTCTGCATTTTGGGGGTTTGTTAACGTTTTGGAAGATATGGGAGAACGACGCCCTCCGATTGTCTTACTTGAAAACGTAGAAGGGTTCTTAACTTCTCACAACGGTAGGGATTTTAAAGAAGCTCTACTTGCTTTGAACGAGCTAGGTTATTCAGTCGACGCCTTCATTATTGATGCTACTAGATTTGTCCCTCAAAGCCGAGTGCGTCTTTTTGTTGTTGGACATCAAAACGCCAAGAAACTTGAAAGGGTAAGCGAAAAGCAGTTATCTTTTTACCAAAGTGATATAAGACCCAAGAAACTCGCTGACTTCATTTTAAAGCACCCGGAAATAAATTGGAGTATTCGAAATTTGCCCAGCTTGCCAAATAACAATTCTCGCTTGATTGACATTATCGAAGAAATTCCAGAAATCTCGAAAGACTGGTGGAATGAGGAGCGGGTTGAGTACCTGTTAAACCAGACTTTTGACAGACACAGGGTTTTGATCGAAGCGGCAAAGTACGGTAGCGAATACACCTATTTTACGGCATTCCGCCGGGTACGAGAAGGTCGGTCAATGGCTGAAATACGTTCTGATGGGATAGCGGGTTGTTTGAGAACGCCGAAAGGAGGGAGCGCCAGGCAAATATTACTTCGTGTAGGAAAAGGGAAAATTGACATTCGTCTTTTGTCTCCCCGTGAATGCGCAAGGTTAATGGGCGCAGATGAATACGTTATTTCCGGAAATATCAACCAAGCGTTATTTGGTTTTGGAGATGCTGTTTGCGTTCCTGTGGTAACGTGGATTGGAGAAAACTACCTTAACCCCCTATTGGCTGAAATTTACAATATTACAGCAAAGCAGGATTTAACACATGAATACCAAACCTCCGCTATCAGTATTTGAAGAATGGTATAAGTCTCTCAAAATAGTCAAAGCGAACGGCGGACCGGCAAATGGTACAATCGCCGCTACGCTCGTTTTGCTGGAAAGATTGAAGGAAAAATACGACTTGGATTTTGATGCCCATGTAGCGCCAGGAGGGGCGCAAATCAAGGGTGCAAGTGGAGCGGCAGTTGCAGCGATTCTTGCTGCATTTGATGAAACACGACCTTTTGCAAAAGAAGGCGGGCGAACAAATCGGGGGGGACAGGGAGACATAAGACCGCTATTCAAGTCCTTAGCAGACCTTAAACTCGAATTACTTCCATCTGAAGAACGAAACAATATTCTCTCCTCATTCCAAGCATTTTTGGTTGAACGGGTTAAGGATTTTCACAATCGCCAGAAACTGAAACTGGTCTATGACTCGAAACTTTCAACATGGCAAATCATTCACGACCTTTTTGAAACTTCCCATAGCGAAGGCAAGGCCGGATACGTTGCGCAACATTTGGTTGGAGCTAAATTACAACTACGATTTCCCGACGTGGAAGTATCAAACGAATCGGCAAGCACAGCCGACAGACCTACTAACCGTTCTGGCGACTTTATGATAGGCAGTACGGTTTTTCACGTTACCGTTTCCCCGATGGAAGGAGTTTACAAAAAGTGCCAAGAGAACATTAACGAGGGGCTGAAAGTCTATTTGATTGTCTCGGATGGGAAACTAGCTGCAGCCCGCCAACTAGCAGAACAATACTGCAACGGTCAAATTGCCGTTGAATCGCTCGAATCGTTTATTTCTCAGAATATTGAAGAAATTAGCGTATTCACCGCCGACAAACTCAAACATAGTCTAGTCCGCCTTGTTAAAATCTACAATGAGCGAGTAAACGCCGTTGAAGTAGACAAGTCCCTAATGATTGAACTTCCTTCCAACCTGGAAAAATACAATGGCTGACGTTTTTACATCGGAAAAGCGCAGCGAAATCATGCGCCAAGTCAAATCCAACCGCAACAAATCAACGGAAATGCGCCTCATTGCCTTTTATAAGGCTAATGGCATAAAAGGTTGGAGACGCAATTACCACCTTATAGGGAAACCAGACTTTGTTTTTCCAAAACTCAAAATCGCCATTTTTGCCGATGGATGTTTTTGGCATGGGCACGACTGCCGAAATACCCGCCCGGAACAAAACAAAGAGTATTGGGTAAAAAAAAGAGAACGCAATGTAATGAGAGACCAGGAAGTAACAGACACCCTCACCCGAAAAGGCTGGAGCGTTCTTAGGATTTGGGAATGTGAAATCAAAAAGGGAGGGTTTGAAACCAGGCTCCTTCAAATTCTTCACCCTTAGCATAGCTTAATTTTATGACAAGATTTAAGAAACCGAAGGGTTTGGCTGTATTTTAAAATAAAAAGCCCTCGTAAGTGATTAAACTACAAGGGCTTATTATACTTTACAAAGCTTTTACACCATATCAGGATGAACAAGTCTTAAATCAATTTAAAGCTGCCGTTAAGCTCTTTATCTTTTCACCACTCTCGCCGTCTCCACCATTTTCCCCCCATCATTCAACCTGATCAAATACAAACCGGCCGGATAATCGTGCAAATCCAATTCCAGTAGCGATTGGTCATTGGCGGGCAGTGTTTGCAATACTCCGCCGCGGGCATCGATCAATTGCACCGACAGCGATTGGTTTTGCCAGGGTGACAGATCAACAAAAAGAGTCGTGCTGGCGGGGTTGGGATATACTTCCAATTTGGGACTTAGCATTCCTTCCGCTTGCGTGGGCAAAGACCCGGCAAAAGGCAACACGACATTTTGCCCCGGCTCACAAAGCTGGTAGCTACCATTGACACAACTCAGCAAATTGAGCAGATGGGGCAAGTGGGGCGGACCGATAATATTGCCCAAACCGAGATTGGTGAGCGTCATCAGGTCGGTCACGGTATAAAAGGGGTTCATGTATTGGTACAAAACGGGGTGGATATTACAGCCTACTTCCGACAATAGCGTATTGCCATAAGCAGGGTCGAGGCGTAACTTGATGCTCAGCAGAATGCCTTCGCTAAGCAGGGGATTGACCATGTGCCCTTCGGGATCGAGCGGATTGGGTCCGATGCCGCAGTCGGGCGTGGCGGTGACCCGCGCGCGTACCAGCGAGGTCGGCACGGCGCCCGAAGCGGGTATCCAATGCGGGATGCATTGTGCTACATCGGCGCCCAGGGTGAGCGAGTGTTGCCAGCCGCCCATCACCAGCCCGTCGGCTACGCCGTCGCCGTTGACGTCCATAGAAAGAGCTGTTTCGAACAAATCCAGGGTTGAGCTGGTAATCACCTGTTCGCAGGTACTCGTATTGCCGCAGGCATCGCCCGCAGTCCAGGTGCGCACAATATCGCAAGCAAAGTTGCAATCGCCGCCGGTGACGGCATCAACAAATGACAAAGCGGGAGAGGCCGTGCAATTATCCGTCACAGTAGCCGTACCTGTAGCTGCGGGGCTGATGTCGCCGCCGCAGGTGATATTTGCCGGAGCGGGGCAGTTGAGTACAGGCGCTGTCTCGTCTTTTACCGTAATCAATTGGGGATAAGACCGGGAATTGCCGCAACGGTCGGTCACGATAACCGCACGAGCAATAGTATAAGAGTAATCGGTGCACGAACCGTCGCCGGTTTGGGTGGTGGTGCTAATCAGTGCGAGTTCGGGGTTGGGGTCGCAGTTGTCGGCCACCTCCAGAATAGGCAGGTCGGGTATAGATTCGTCGCAGGCCAGGACGAGGTCGCCGGGGCAATTTAGGCATTCGGGGCCTTCGATGTCTTTTACCAGGTTAATCAGTTGGAAGCAGGACGCAATGTTGCCGGATTGGTCGGTGGCCTGCCAGGTACGCACCAGCGTGAGTTCGTCGGCGCAAGTCAGGTTGCTTGCGTTGTCGAAATACTCGATAGTTGCTATGCTGCAATTATCTGCGGCCGTCGCCGAACCCGTCTGATCGGGGTGAATGTCGGCGCCGCAGACGGTGATCAGTTCGGGGCAGGATATGGCAGGGGCCAGTTCGTCTTTGACTTCTACTGAAGAAGCACAACTAGCCGTATTACCGCTGCCGTCGGTTACGGTAAGGGTTGCTGTTTGGGTTCCGATATCCGCGCAGTCGAATGCAGTAACGTCTAGTCCCAGAGAAACGACAATACAATCATCGATAGAACCGTCGTCGACATCAGCCGTAGTAATGGTAGCGGCGCCTGTATCATCCAGCAGCACGGCAAAATCGCGGCAGCGAGCCTCGGGCGGCGTTACGTCGGGCACAAAACCCACCTCGATGGTATAATCGCTGGCACAACCGCCGGCATCAATTACCGACAGCGTATACGTACCGGCGGGCACGCCGTTGAGGTCTTCGGTGGTGGCGCCCGTATTCCACAAAAAAGTAAAGCCGGGGCCTGCGGAGAAGTCGATAGCGCCGTCGGAGGCGTTGGGGCAGGAGGCGTCGGTTACTACGTAGGGTATCGACTCGGTGGATGTGACGCTGTTGATACACACGCTTTGGTTGTTAACGGCGGCGCCGGTAGCGGCGGTGAATCCCCAGAAGACCTGTGGGTTGCCGCCAAAAATATCAGCTACGATATCGCCGCTATATAATAGTACCGGATTACCGTCAAAAAGTACGGAAAGCGACTGCAGGGCGGCGTTCCACTGGATTACCGTAGTATGGTCGGCGTTGTTTTCGATATTGGGCAGCAGCGCCAGTCCGGCCAGCATAGAAGGAGCGAGGTGCACAGTAGAGCCGTTTTGCTGAATAGACATATGGTCTTGAAAAGGATCGTTGTTTTCACTGTTTATCCAGGTATCGTATTCCACGGCTACCGAGGGATTGATGCCCTGATAGCCCAGGCCGCCACCCGAACTGCCAAGGCCGGTGCACAGCGGTTGCAATACGAAGGCGATGCCGTCGGCGCCGCCGTCATTGGCGCCCAGATTCAGCGTAGCCTGGATTTCAAAGTCAAAGCTGAGGTCGATTTTGTTTTGCGACCATACCGAGCCTGCCTGGGTGGTCAATGCGGGGGTGAGTAAAAAGCAGTCGTTGCCTTGATCTACGGCGCTGCCGTTGATGACATAAGTCTGTGCCGGTAAATAAACCGGCAATAACAAAGCACATACTGCTGTGATAATCCCAATGGAGGTAAGCAATTTTTTCATATGGGTTTAGTTGTTTTTTGGATGAATAAAAGGAGAGATTCCATTGAAAAGCTGCACAAGGGGGGAGGAAACGAGTGTAGCAGCGCGGTAAATATATAAAAAATTGATATTATTACAAACAAAAAAAGCCGCCTCACGTGAATGAAGCGGCTTTGGTGATCCCGATGGGATTAAAAAACCTGACAAACCACAATACACCAAAGTAGATAACTTCCTTACTAATCAGAATTATATATATAGAAAGCAATTATACATTGTCGTGGCTTATCGTCTATATATGACCGTAACTGTATAACCAACAGGGGTTTTGTATCGTGGTTTTGCCTATATTTGCACTAACAAAACGTTTGGATATGCCACGATATATTAAACCCGTTCCTCGCTTTTACTTACACCTGAAAAAAGGCGAATACTACCTTTTTTTTACTCTGCGATACGCTAACCAACTTGTTAGGATGCCGCTATCTGAAAAAGTGCAAAAGCGGTATTGGGATTCCAAGCAAATGCGATGCCGGGAAACCGTATCATATCCAGATGCAGTAGAGATAAACGAAAAAATAGAGAAATACGAAACAGAGGCAAAGGACTTATGGCGAGAAAAAAAGGGTAAGATAGATGCCGCCGAGTTCCGCCGGGAAATGGAATACCGCCTGCGCATCAAAGACCGCCCTAATGAAAGCGCCACGGACTTGTTAACCTTTGCAAGTACATACACCAAACCGGGTGTTAAACCCGGCTCACTCCTCACAATCGCAAAGACGGCTAAACTTATTGAGGCATACCATGCGACGGGAGCGCCGGTTAAATTCGAGGCGATCACATTGGCATGGATTGACGGCTTTATAGCATTCATGTATGCCCGTGGTCTGACTGTAAACTATGCTAACCGCATCGCAAAAGCAGTTAAGCAACTGATGAAAGCGAGTGCAGGAACGCACCACAATAGCATCGACTTTTTGCGTTTTATCGCAAAGACGTCGAACGTTTTACCCGTCTACCTGACGGTAGATGAGTTAACCACCTGGAGTAATGTAGACATACCCGCCCACCTGGAGAAATACCGCGACCTCTTTTTAATCGGGTGTTATACCGGCTTAGCGTTTCGAGAGTTCACATCTATAACCCCCGACTGCATAAGTACGGAGGGCCGCAAGGTTATTACCATTGTCCGCGAAAAGACGGGAGTCGTTGTCAAAATACCGGTATTGAAAGCACTCGACGCCGTTTTGCAAAAATACGGCTATCAGTCGCCACAAACAACAAATACAGAGATGAACGCCGCACTAAAAACTATTGCCCGCCTGGCTGGCTTAAACCGATTGGTGACAATTAAAGATACGACCGGCGGTATTGCACGCCATGAGAAAAAACCACTATACGAAGTTATTAGCACCCATTGCGGACGCCGGACGTTCGCCACTATGTTTTCGTTACTGGGAATTGATCCGGACACAATACGCGCAAGCCTGGGGCATAAAACGGAGCTAATGACGCGCAAGTATATAGGTACCGAATTTTTGGCGATGGCTGAGAATCTTGCTAAAGAGATAGAGAGTAAAACGAATTTTGAATTTGCCTGACAAGCATAGTAACGCCCTATAAGGGCAGGACAGAGCGCCAACGGGAGCCGATGCCCGCCGTACTACCTGACAACATCATTTAAAAAGCCGGTAGACGTGCCACAGCTACCAACCGAACACCCTACCGGCTATTTTCCAAAAAAGAAAACATTGCAAAGATGCAACAATCTTCTCAAAACTTCGTCAATCCGGCTTTTGCCGAAATCTACCAGGGTATAACCGCCCGTATGCCGTCAATCACGTTTTACGGCGTGATTATTACGTACACAGTTACCGCCGCGCTGAACGTATTTTTCATTCCCCTACCCTTGTACATTTCGATACCCGCCGCGCTGGCTTTACAGTTTGGCCGGTTTGCTATCGTGTTCATGGATTTTTTGAACCCTACCGGCGTGCGTACACCCTGGCCGCCGCTGATTGCCGCCGTGGCTACAATAGTCGCTTTAACCGAGCTTGGTTTTTCCTGCCAGGACATCGGGTTTACAGGGGCTAAATTCTGGGCCGTCTTTTTGTTTGGCGCAAGCGTTATCAGCTTTGGTTATTTACTGGAGGTGAATTTTATCAGCAAAGGCGCTGAAGCGTTCGGCATGGGGAGCCGTCACCGTCCGCAAGGTGTGAACAGCCAGGTACAACAGCAAGCGCCACAAGTACAACAGCCGGCGCAAACCTACCAGGCAGGGCGGCGCTATACGTATGCGCCGAACGGCAACGGGGTGCATCACAGCAACGGAGTAACTAACCAGGCTAACCAGGTAGAGCCAACACGGGCACAAGTGCAACACCTGGGGAGCCATGCGAGGGCGACCGCTAACGGTTCCGTTATAACGCAGCCATTAGAGAGGACTAACGGCAAGCTAATTAAAGACTGCGATCATTGCGGGCAAACCTACCAAGCTAAGGTTATTTGGCAGCGCTTTTGCTGCGATACCTGCAAAGATGCCTACCACGCGGCCAACCACGGAGGGCAAAAGTTCAACCCGAAGCGCTACCACAAAAGGGCGCAAGTATGAAGCGCCGGACGTCTTGGGGGCTGATAATAGCCGCCGCGCTGTTTGTGTTGTGCCTTATTTACTCAATCCTTAAACATCAACAATCATGAGCAACCTACTTGAATTAGCCGACCAGGCTAAACAATACTTCGATAACTTCCTAACCAACGACAATTTGACGAACGGAGGTGAAAAGTACATACTTACCGACGGCGAACGGTGCATTGTCGTCGATCGCAGCTACACCGGGAGTAGCGCCGGTACGGTGTTTCGCTGCTATCGTCGTGGTGGGTTTACGGTCGTCGAAGCCACGTAAAAATTAGGTCATCCACAAGCCGGGGCCGACGGCTGATTGCCTGACGCCCTGGCATTTAAACACATCGCGATGGAAACGCAATTCAACAAACAATACGAGGTCTTTAAACACGCTGCCGGGCTATTCCCGCCGCCGTATCGCTGTCTTTGGACGGCTACTTATTTGCTGGTGATGGATGCGGACGGCGAACAGCTGGCAGGCATCGACTACCAGGGTGACAACAAATACAAGGTTTGGGCAATCAGCGCCGGGCCGCTGGATCACTTGCGCGCCGCCTTAGCACTCGCACAGGGCGACGGCTGGGGAGGGTAGGAGAGGGCACGCGGGCAAAGGTGTGACTACTACACGTAAACCCGGTAATACATAAGTAGTTGACAGTCAAGGGGATGGGCACATGTTGTTTACTTAACCTTTCGTGTTTACATCGTAGCCCCTCCGGCATCCGGGTTTTGGCAACAACAGTAGACCCCCTTGTTTGTTTAAACAAATATTCACTTTCTTTAATATAAATTTACGACCATGCCAACAAAAAAACCTAACGAGGTTAAACGCCATGCCGGCACATACCGCCGCGACCGTGACAAAGTAGCCGACTTAGTGCTGACGCCCACCAACGAAGTGCCGCCGCCGTACACCTCACTATCGGAGCGACAAACAGAATTGTACTACCTGGCCGCAAACTATGCAAAGGCATCTATGCCGCTATTGCAAATTGATAGTTTCGTACTTGTGCAACTCGCTATTGCCCTGGAGCTGGCCGAACAGGCAAAAGACGGCATCCGGGAAAAGGGAGCTATACAGGTGTACACAAAGACACAAGCCAGGGCCGTATCGCCCGAAGTGCAGCTATACGAAAAGGCGGTTCTTATGATCGCTAAGTTGGGGGCCTTATTCGGCTTTAGCCCGAAAGATAGGGTAGCGTTGTTGGGATCCATGACCCCGAAGCCTAAACAGTACGACCCCTTAGAGTTTGGGTTGTAGTTAAGACTTTAGTTAAAGTCGGGCAAAGTAGTGTACAAGTACACCTATTTTATTGACTTTTAACAAGTTATGCAATAATTTCACTTGTTTTATATTTCACAAAGTTGTAAATTTGAATCAAAATTCGAGATATGAAAAACAACGAATTTATTGAAGTGATAGCGCCGGTATTGATCCGCACGTTTGGTAGTGGTCGCCTGCGTAACATCGTGGTGCATCTTTCGCCGCTTGGCCTGATCCCACGGGCTAAAAACGCAACGCCGTCCAGTATTGCCTGGCTACTATGCGGCCTGATTTTTGCGCCCACCACACAAAGCGACAAATTAGGCGACTGGGGCCGGGCAAAGATGACCGATTGGGCCAAAGGTGAAAATCCTTTCACGCTACTTCGCGCCCTGCTCACTTTTCCGGGCAACGCCCACGGGATAGAGGCACTATTTATCAATAAGACAATCGGAAGCGTGACGGCCTATTGCAAAGACGGCAGCGAGCTACACGCCGGGCCTACTGAAAAAGCGAGTATAGCCGAAATAGTGGCTATTGACCCTACTTTTATTACCTGGCTGGCTGATCGCCTGGCAGAAATTGCAAAAGCGCCTGAAAACGCCGGAAAAGCTATTTTGAATTGATTTTTTTACCCAAACAAATAAACATAGCTATGTTACAAGAACTCGAAAAAGAGGCTAAACAAACCTTGCGCACCATGCAGGGGATGCTTACTACCGCCCGCAAGGAAAAGCGGGGTTTGACTGACAAAGAACAAGACGAATACGACGACCTGGACGGACAATACAACATCCTGATTGATCAAATTTCAAATTTGCGCAACGGCGACCAACCAGGCGAAAGCACGCCGCCCACCGGGCTAAATCGACCCGGGCCGGTAGGTGAACGCTGGGAGCCGGGAGGCGAAGTTATTACCCGATCGGCTGACAGGTTGTTTCCTACGGGAGCGCCTCGACGCTCAAACAGGGTAGGCCGCGCCGTTTTGGACTTCATCCGGGGAAAAGAGAACCGCGATTTGAATACCGCCGGGGCAACTGCCATTTTGCAGAACCCGAAAATTCAACAGGAAATTTTCCTCAGTTTGGAGGCCAATAACCCGTTGACAAAATTGGGTGCCCAAATCCTGAACGTGGACAACTATTCATCCTGGCCGGTTGTGACGACCCCCCCGACAATCGCCTGGGTAGACGAATCCGACACGCTGACGCCGGATAGCGCGATGGTGATCGGCAGCAAAAAGATCACGTTTCGCAACGCCGCTGCTTTGTTGAAAATCCACCGTTTCACCCTGGAGGATAGCGCCGTTGATAGCGCTCAACTTGTGCAATCTGAAATCATCCGGGCAATTCGTCGGGAAATGCTGCGCGTTGTCTTCCACGGTGACAACTCCAGCAAAGAGCCGGACGGTTTGGATAATATTAGCGGGGTGCAATCGCTATCCGGCGCAACCTTTGCCAACTATGACCCGATTATTGAGGCATACGCCGCCGTTATGGCGGAGGATAGCCCATTGGAAAACATCGGGGCTGTCTTTGGTGTGAATACATGGGAGCGCCTCACTAAACTTGCTGATCAGCAAGACAACCCAATGATCGTACCGCCTGCGTTTGGAGGCTCAAAGGGCTGGCACTATACGTCGGTTATTAGCGAGTCATTCGGCACCACGCCCCACCTTACACGCGGGTACGTCGGTGACTTCTCAAACCTGCGAATCGGGTTTAGCGGGCCGTTTAGCCTCCAACTTATGGAACGGTACGCCGATAGTCTTAATTACGCCGTGCTTGTTTATTTTAGGCTGGACCTCCAGGCCATACGCCCTGCCAATTTCTGCCGGATCGAAAGCATCCCAATTATTTGATGTTGTTTGAGATTTGAAATAGTCGCGCAAGTGGGGGGGGCTGACATTCCCCCCCCTCACTGCCTAAAAAAAACGATATGCCGCAACTTGATTATTACCGCGCCGAAAACCTGGATTGGTGTATTGAGGTACTCGCTAAAACCGCTGGGAGCGTTGACGAACTGGCAAAGGCTTACCGCGCCGCCCTGGTGGCGATGGGGCAGGTTGTTTACCTGGATAAATTGATAGCTGTTTTGCAAGGTATGTTACCAGGGCTTAGCTACTGGCACGCCCGCGAAATGATGCTTACCAAGTCCGAGGCAACCCATTTTGCGGGGTGCTCACTACCAGCGCTAAATGAGGCTATACGCCGGGGTAAAGTGAAGTGCTACAACGTAGACGGGGGGCCGCATGTCCTAATTTTCGACGCCCTGGACTATGCGAAAGCTGAACAGGTGAAAGAAGTGAAGCCGACCGCGAAAAAGAAACACCCAGAGGTAAAAGGCAAAAGCTACAAGGTGACCGACTTCGACGGTACCGTAACTTTAAAGACGGTCTAAACCGCAATTCTTAGCGCTCGACAGCGCAAAAAAAAACTGGAACAATGAAGCCTTTTTATTAACCCGCATTGATGCGGTATTGGCCGCGCCTTTGCTTAAAAGATGCTTCATGCAAGTTGACATTCGATTATCACAGGATGACGTTAGGCAGATCGCAGAGGCGACCACAAAATTAATCTTGGCCGCTATTGCCGCTGGAGAGATTGCCGGAACTCCGCCCGCGGCGCTGCCTGCCTTAATCAATGAAAAGCAGGCCGCCGCAATGCTCAACGTGGCGTTGTCGACAATCCGGTACCATGCGCGAATGGGGAGTTTAACAAAGCATAAGATCGGGAAGTCTACGCGCTACGACCCGGACGAAGTTAGGGCATTAGCCAAACAAAAAAAGACGACCACGGGCCGCCTTTAATTCAATAACTTGTAAAACTGCTAATAATGAACCACGAAAGTACGAAATTTATCGTAGATGTGCAACCGGGAACGGATTTTAATAATTTACCGGTTGGCACTACTCCCGCCGAATCTACACGCGATAATGTTCGCAATCTCCCAAGCGTTAACGCCATACGCGCAACGTGGCAGCAAGCAAGCGCCGAAGTAATGCGTAATGCCATGCGCGACATTGTTTCCCGTCCTGCGATCATTACACGCGATGGAATAGATATTTTTCGCCCTGGCACGCTTGGAATGATACAAGGCCGCCACGGATCGCATAAATCGCGCTTGGCTGAAATGTTTTGTTCTCTGCTGCTGGCTGATAACCCACGTTCTGAAAATTACGCCGGTTTTGAGCGGTACGCGCTTCAACGTTTCCGGGTTGTGTACGTAGACACCGAACGCAACACAATAGATGAATTTCCGCGCTCAATTCAATCTATTAAGCGCCTGGCCGGTTTTTCGGAAAATGCCGACGTTGACCGCTTCCATGCGGTGCCGCTAAAAAACGTACCACGTCGGGAGCGCCTCGCCGCTGTTCAGGACGTTTTGAAGTTTTACCGCGAAACCTCACAGGAACATTTAGTTTTAGTCCTTGACGTGGCGACCGATTGTGTAGCCAATTTTAACAACGAGAGTGAAGCGCTCGCGCTATTCGACTTCCTGGGCCAACAATGCGAAGCATCGGACGCAACTATCCTAATGATTATACATGAGAATCCGGGAAGCGATAAGGCACGCGGCCATGTAGGCACAGAGGCATGGAACAAGGCGGCCACGGCTTTACAGATCGGCTATCAGGGAGAGAACGCCGATATTCTGCGATTGCGATATATTAAACTCCGTCACGCGAAACGACCGGCAGATATTTACCTCACATACGATCAGGAACGCCGCGGGCTGATGCAAACAACTGCCGGAGAATCGGATAAATCGAAATATAGCCTTGACGAATTTATTGACGCGATTGTCAACGCGTTTGATGGGAAAGAGGCGATCGCTAAACCGGACTTATTCACCATATTACAGGAAAAGACGGGCTACAAGAAAGATACTTTGGAGGTCAAAATTTCAGACATAATCAACAATAGAATTGAGTTGACCGACTATACACGCGACTGGACGGCGTGCCACCTGGAGAAAGAGAATACCCGCCCGATAACTTACCGGCTGACACCTGCAAAAGCGCCTTTTTAACAATATAAATACGATAGTTTGTAGTTTGTATCGCGCATATATACCCAATACAAACTACAAACTACGGGCATCATATTGTTATGTTCTAATAATCAACAACTTATAAAAATCGCTAAAAATGGTAAATTTCGATATACTTGTATCGGGTTTTGATCACTCCAAAGCGACGAACCCGACCGACGTAAATTTAAAAACTTGGCTTACCTCTCCCCACCTTGCCAAGCTGATGCAACCTTATTTGGACGCCCTGCGATCAATGGAGGATGCAACCGAAAAAAGCGAGTTCAAACGGGAATACCTGCCAATGATAACCCCGTCGGGTTTGTTCTCAAAACGTGGCGAAGAATACCTTATTCAACACAGCGGATTTATTCAAATTGATATAGACTTCAAAGACAATACCCACATCGAAAATTATAGTGTGCTACGCTGGGAGCTTGCCGCAATCGCTAATATTGCGTATGCCGGGTTGTCGGCATCTGGGAGCGGGTATTGGTGCCTTGTGCCTATTGCATACCCCGAACACCACAAGCGCCATTTCGAGGCACTACAAGCGGACTTTTTAAAAATCGGCATACACATAGACCCAGCGCCCAAAAACGTTTCGTCCGCCCGCTTCTATTCCTGGGATCCCAATTTTTGGATAAATCACAATGCCGTACCATATACCAAGTTAGCGCCGGAACCCGTCAAGCGGGAAACAAAGACCGAATACAGCGCTACCGATAGCACCCAAAGACCAGGCGACCAGTTTAACGAGGCACACAATATTATCGATCTGTTAGAAAATTACGGCTGGAAAGTGATAAGAGAGCGCGACGGCGTTGCATCCATGAACCGACCAGGTGCAAAGACGAACGGCAAAGATGCAACCGCATTTAAAGACAGCAACAGCGTTTACGTTTACAGTTCGTCCGCCGGTTTGCCCCTCGAAACGCCGTTAACGCCCTTTGCGCTTTATACCTACCTGGAGCATAACGGCGACTTTAAAAAGGCATCGCAAGCGCTACGGACGCCATAGGCAAATGTTAAAGTTTTACGGCTATATATTGTTATGTGCGCAACCGTACAACTATTTTCAAAAAACCGAAAATAAAACGCCAATAAAGAAAGGCGCAACCGATTGTATTACAATTAGTTGCGCCTTAACTATGCCTTTAAAAAAGGTGATCCCGATGGGATTCGAACTTATTATTCTCAGTATAATAACGTGCAATATTATTTAATCCGATCGACATCCATCTTAAACATTATTATAGCTCAAACTTGTTCTATGTTTACGATACAATGGGGGGGTATTGTATTTTGTGCAAAACACAACAAATAATTAATAAATTTCATTGCACAAAACAAAAAGTGTTTCATGCCAAGAACAAATGACGTATCTTTGTTTTGAAGTGGAAATAAACTAAAGAAATGAAAAACAAGGAAACTTATAAGGCCATATCTCTTTTTACTGGTGCAGGAGGCATGGATATTGGCGTTTCTCAATCCGGGTTTGAAATACTCACATGCATTGAAATTGATCCAAATGCATGTGCCACATTGCGAGAAAACATCAAACGATCAAATAGCGATACTAAGGTCATCGAAGGGGACATTAGAAAGGTATCCCCTTTAGCATTAATGCATGATCTTGGATTGAAACCGGGGGATTTGGACTTGTTATGCGGTGGGCCACCCTGTCAGTCGTTTTCTCAAATTGGCAAACGAGGTAGTCTAAGTGATGAACGGGGATTGTTGCTTTTTGAAATGGTAAGGTTTGCTGAAATCTTTCAACCAAAGGCCTTACTGATTGAACAGGTTAAAGGCCTTCTTAATGCGCCCGATGAACATGATCTGAAAGGAGGTGTTTTCAAAAAATTGATAGATCAATTAGAAGCCTTGGATTACGTTCCTAAATGGCGGGTAATCAACGCAGCCCAATATGGCGTTCCTCAACTTCGCGAAAGGGTTTTTATCATTGCTACAAAAAAGCCAAACGGATTCCAGTTTCCAAATCCTTCTCACATAAGAGAAAAAGATTCTCATTCCCTTTTTTCACTCACTCCCTTTGTCACCGTGGGGGATGTATTAACCGGATTGGATAGTCCAAATAAAGTAAACGGACACATTCCAGAAGACAGCCATTTAGATATTACACCTGAAGGAGACCGTTTTAGAATAAATGGTGTCCCGGAGGGAGGGCATTTAGCCTCACAAGTTCATTTGCCAATTGAACAAAGAAAAGGTCTCACAAAAAAAGATACTACAAAGTTCAAACGGCTGTCAAGAACGGCTCCTTCAAATACGCTCCGGTGTGGAGAAATTTTCTTCCACCCCATTGAAGACCGATATTTAACTCCACGGGAATACATGCGCATTCACGGATACCCGGACAACTATGTCCTTTGTGGGCCAATACGCGGTCGTTCAGGCAGTGTACGGAATTTAGATCAACATAGGCAAGTAGCAAATTCAGTTCCCCCACCAGTTGCTAAAGCCCTTTCTTCTGCTATTATCAAGACTTTGAAGGAAAAAATACTCATTACAAATGCCTAAAATATTTGAGTTATTCGGCTACCCGCTAAATGTTAATACCGTTGAGGCGCAAATTTGCCGCAAGCAAGCAAAATGTCCATTTATGGGGGCAGAATGTGATGGAGGTGGTAATCGGTATGCATCGCACGTCCATCTTGAAAATAACGAAGAACTCAAAAATTTCTTTGAAAATCAAACCGCTGTACCATCCGGAGTTTGCTCAATTCAACTAAAAGAGAGTGAAGCACCTTGGATTGTTTGCCCAAGGCGGCTATTGGTTTTAGGCCGAGGAAATTTATTACAGCGAGCCAACCAGCAAGGTACAGAAAACCAAGTTATTTCCCTTTTAGATTACCCAAAAGGCACTCGAATTGGTGTTTGGTCAGAGGTCAAATTACAAATTGGCGAGGAAACGGATGAAGGGCAGAAATCTTTTCAATACACTTTCGATTATGTCTTAATGCCAATTGGTAGTGTAGATCAAAACAAAATCGAAGAAATGTTAGGCGTGTCGTGGTCAGTTATTAGGCGAACAATGGAAAAAGTTGGCTATACCATTGCACGAAGAAATGGTTTAGATTTTGTTGAGGATTTTCCAATTAGTGTTCCAAACATTATTGAAATAATGACCTCAAGTACATCCGGTGGGAATAAACTGTATCGTACAACAATCCCTCAAGCCTTTGAGGATGCAATACTTGGAAAAGATCATGTCGCACCAAGCATTAACAAAAGGCAGGTTTGGGCAAGGATGGTAAGCCAACTAATCGTAAAATCAGAAGTGGCATTGCATTGGGGAGGGAAAGCCCTTTGGCTGATACAGGATAATTTGGCAGACTATATTTCATCCTCCACCGCTCTTAATCTGCAAAAATTCATTGCAAGCAAGTTATCAGAAGTAAACCTTTTGAGTTTTTCCTACGGGAATTTGACCCCTAACCATTCCGGGATTATCGAACTTGAGTTAAAAAATATCTTCTCCGGCCCCATTTCATCAAATGACAAAGATTCAGCCCCAAGTTTTTCTGATCTCATTAGAACCCCATTACTTCCCGAAAAAAACAAGTTGATCTCACGACTGATTGAAAGCAAACCAGTGAATCAAATTCAGATTTAGGTCATGGCAGATATAGTTACTCCTGCAAAACGCAGCGAGATAATGAGTCAAGTCAAGTCCAAGCGCAACAAATCAACGGAAATGCTCCTCATTACCTTTTTCAAGGCTAGCGGGATAAAAGGTTGGAGGCGCAGCTATCCCCTTCTTGGAAAACCAGATTTCGTTTTTCCTAAACTTAAAATAGCCATTTTTACTGATGGTTGTTTCTGGCATGGGCACGACTGCCGAAATACCCGCCCAGAACAAAATAAAGAGTATTGGGCCAAAAAGAGAGAACGGAACATAATGAGGGACCAGGAAGTAACGGACATCCTCGCCCAAAAAGGCTGGAACGTTCTAAGGATTTGGGAATGTGAAATTAAAAAAAGGAAGTTTGAGACTAAGCTTCAACATATTCTTTCCCTTCGAGAAGGCGAGATAAAAAATTAAAATCTTACAATAAAACACCGTATTAAATAACTAAAAAACAATAGCCCTCATAAGCGATGAACTTACAAGGGCTATTTTTCGTTATCGTGATCCCGATGGGATTCGAACCCATGACTCCTTGATTAAAAGTCAAGTGCTCTACCGGCTGAGCTACGGGATCAAAAGAAGGTATTTGACCCCCTTCTTTCAAAAGCGTTGCAAATATAGGGGTTTTTACTTTATAGACAAGTTTAGAGAACACTATTTTTTGATCAAAAGTTCCGTGCCGTCCACGCTGGTAGTGAAATAAGCCTCGGTACGTATGCCGGTATGCCGGAGGTAATGGGCAGTAGCCCGGTCGATGAAATCCTGGGTAATATCTTTGTGTACCAGGTTGATCGTGCAGCCGCCAAAGCCGCCGCCCATCACGCGGGCGCCGATGACGCCCTCGAAGTTTTTGGCAAAATCGACGAGCAGGTCTATTTCGGGGCAGCTCACTTCGTAGAGATAGCGCAGTCCGTCGTGGGTTTCAAACATCAGGCGGCCCAGCTCCATGATGTCGCCGTTGCGCAAGGCGGCACAGGCTGCCATTACGCGGTTGTTTTCGGCCACTACGTAGCCGGCGCGGTTGTAAACGGCAGTAGACATATGGTGGCGGAAAACCTCGAGTTGATCGGGGCTCAGGTCGCGCAGGCTTTTTACGCCGGCGATAGCGGCGGCCTCGCGGCATTCTTTTACCCGGGTGGGGTAAGCCGACGAAGCCAATTCGTGGTGCACTTTGGAATTGAGCAACACAACCCGGTAGTTGCCGGTATCAAAAGGAATATAAGCATAATCGAGCGAGCGGCAGTCGAGCAGGATGAGTTGGTTTTCTTTGCCCATCAGGCTGGCAAACTGGTCCATGATGCCGCAGGGGATACCGACAAAGGTATGCGACGAACGCTGGGCCAGCTGTGCGAGATGTTCGCGACTGTAGCCGGCGCCAAACAATGCGTTCAGGCTCCAGGCCAGTCCGCATTCGAGGGCGGCGCTCGAGCTCATACCCGAGCCGATGGGCAGGTTGCCCCCAAAGGCACAGTCGAAGCCCTTCACAGCTTTGCCGTCCTGCACAAACTGCTTCACGATGCCCATGAGGTAGTTGGCCCAGAGTTTGGGGCCGGGCGTCAGCTCGTTTAGCCTGACGTTGTGTTCCTCGTTGATATCGCAGGCCAGGAAGCGGCATTCGTCGGTTCCGTTTTCCGCTACCGCGAAAAACAAGTATTTATCGATGGCGGCGGGCAAAACGAAGCCGTCGTTGTAGTCGGTGTGCTCACCAATGATGTTGATACGACCACAAGCCCGCACCCATTGGGGGCTGCCGGCGAACCGCCCCTCGAAGGCGGATTGCACTTTGGCGATAACCGCCAGATCGGAAGGGGAGAGTTGCGGCATTTTTTTAGCAGTTAGCGGTCAGGTCTTAGCAGTCAGGTCTTAGCGGTCAGGTCTTAGCGGTCAGGTCTTAGCAGTCAGGTCTTAGCGGTCAGGTCTTAGCAGCTAAGAGCTAACTGCTGACTGCTGACTGCTAATAGCTATTACTCGCTCATATCCATATTGTGAAACACGTTGACCACGTCGTCGTCTTCTTCCAGTTTTTCGATCAATTTGATCACGTCTTCCACTTCGTGTTCGTTGAGCGATTTGAAAAACGTGGGCAGACGCACCAATTCGGCGCTATCCACTTCGATATGGCGTTCTTCGAGCGCTTTTTGCATCGCGCCGTAGTCTTCAAACAGGGTTTGGAGCACCACGTGTTCGTCTTCGGATTGCATTTGTTCGAGGCCGTGGTCGATGAGTTCCAGTTCGAGCATTTCGAGGTCGAGGCCTTCGGTTTTTACTTTAAAAATACCTTTTCGGGAAAAAATATTCTTCACCGAACCCGAAATGCCCAGCGAGCCGCCGCATTTGGAAAAAATAGCGCGGATATTGGATACTGTACGGTTGGTATTGTTGGTAGCAGTCTCTACCATGATGGCGATGCCGTGGGGGGCGTAGCCTTCGTAAACGATTTCGTCGTAGTTCTCGGCATCTTTAGAGGACGCTTTTTTGATGGCGCTTTCCACGTTAGCCTTGGGCATATTGGCCGCTTTGGCGTTTTGAATGGCCATGCGCAGGCGGGAGTTGTAATTGGGGTCCACGCCGCCTTCTTTGACGGCCATGGCTATTTCCCGTCCGATGCGGGTAAACACTTTGGACATATTCGCCCAACGTTTGAATTTGCGTTCCTTGCGATATTCAAATGCGCGTCCCATATAGCTATGTTGATGTTCTTTTTAAAAAGCGGTGCAAAGTTAACAAGCTATTGCAAGGAAAACAAACGAGCATGTTTTTTTCTAATGCCAGGGCAATGTTGTGGTACCAACTGATTTGTGCAAGTGGGGCTTGCACAATTGAGCGTCTTTTAGTTAATCACCCCACAAACTTATACCCCACGCCGCGGATAGACAAAAAACGCGCGGGGTTGCGGGGGTCCTTTTCAAAATACTTGCGAAAGGAGAGAATAAAATTGTCAATGGTGCGGGTAGAGGGGTAAACGTCGTAACCCCAGACGGATTGGAGGATTTGCTGGCGGGAGACCACCTCGTTTTTGCGGTCAAAAAGCAGCTTGAGCAACATGGCTTCTTTTTTGGTAAGCGTAAATATGCCGTCGTTGCCTTTGGCTTCAAAGGTGGCGAAATTGACATGGTGGCCGTCGAATTCGAAGATATCGGGAGTGTTTTCGGGCGACTTGCTGGTGCGTTGGATGAGGCGCTGTACGCGCAGCAGCAATTCTTCGAGGTTGAAAGGTTTGGTGAGGTAGTCGTCGGCGCCGCGGCGAAGGCCGGCGATGCGGTCTAAGGCGGTGTCTTTGGCCGTCACGAAGATAATGGGCACTTCGCGGTTGCTCAGCCGCACTTGTTCGCAGATCTGAAAGCCGTCTACTTCGGGCAGCATCACGTCGAGGATGAGCAGGTCGAAGTGCTGCTCGTCGGTCCATTTGAGGGCTTCGCGGCCATTACCGGTAGCTACCACTTCGTAGTGTTCCAGTTCGAGATTGAGTTTGACGACTTCTCTGATGTTTTCTTCGTCTTCGACGAGTAGGATGCGTAGCATAAATATTTTTTATAATACCATTTAAGTGTATTGCGGGAACTTACCCGGTATTTTATCCAAACTCTGCGTCACTCCGTTTTACTCCGTTTAACTCTGCGGTGAAAAAAACTTGTTGCATACAGTAGTTGAGCAAATTTAATAAAGCCCTTAAGCTTCGGGGTTCTCGAGCGGCAATCTGATGCGAAAGATACTGCCGCTGGGCTGATTGTCCAAAACTACGATATTCCCCCGATGTGTTTTGATAATTTGGGATACAATAAACAAACCCAGGCCTGTGCCTTTAGTCTGGCGGGTATCTTCATTACCCAGCCGGTAAAATTTGGCGAAGATCTTTTTCTTTTCGCCATCGGGAATGCCGCTTCCATTATCGGCGATATCTATTTGCAGCCGGTTATTTAAGGTTGACAGGCTGACTTTTATCCGGGGTTTTGCTGGGCCGTATTTTACTGCATTTTCCAACAAATTAATACCCACAGAGTTCAAACCGACCCTGTCGGCCAAAATAGGAGGCAGGTCGGGTTGCGATTCAAAAGTAAAAGTAGCCTGGGGGTAGGTATCGCTCATTTTTTGCACCAGTTCGCGAAACAGATCGGCCAGGTCGAGGGGTTCGTATTGGGGTTGATAGGCGGTTTCGAGTTTGGCGGAGAGGAGCAGGTCGTTGACCAGCGTGGTCAGGCGCTCGGTGTCCCGCAGGCCGTTTTGCACAAATTTCGCAGTTTGCTCGCGGGAGAGTTCTCTTTTAAGCAAGGTTTCCAGCACCAGCCGGATGGATGCCAGCGGCGATTTGAGCTCGTGGGTGATCGATAGCAGAAAATTGCGGCGTTGCCTGGCGGCGACCATCTCTTTGTGATAACCGCGGTTGATGAGCCACACGCCGATCACCAGGCTGAGCACAAATACGGCGGCTTCGCCCAGGATCATCCATTCTTGCTTTTCGTATTGTTTTTCGAGGGTTAGATAGCGCTCCGAGCGGTAAAATTCTTCGTCGGACGCGATCACCCCTTCGGCGATCATGCCCAATTTCATTAAATCGCGCTTGGCCTGAAAGGCATCCGTATTTTTAATAAAAAGCAAAACCGACCACCAGGAGAAGGCGATCAGCATATAGATGATGACTCCATAAGACAGATAACGGAGTTTGGAATTGGTTTCATTCATACGTCATGCCATTCATTACCGCATTAACATCACATCGCCGGTAATCGTTCGTTCCGAGCCGTCGGTAAGGAGTAGCCGGGTCACGTACAGGTATACGCCTGGGTCGAGCGGTCGCCCGCGGGCGTTGCCATCCCAGCCGGCCCTTTCTTCGTTGGGGGCGAAATGGGTGGATTCAAATAAAAAACCGCCCCAGCGGTCGAAGATCTGGAACGACAGCACTTCTGCCACTTGAAAGGAATTTGCATATACCGTGAGCCAGTCGTTCACCTGGTCGTGGTTGGGGGAAAATGCATTGGGAATATACACGCTTATGGTGCGGTCTATCAATAACCTCAACTCGTAGCTGTCGCGGCACCCGAAACGGTCGGTGACTTGCAGCAGGTAACTGCCTTCCTGCAGGGCGACGAGTTGGGGGTTGGGGCAATCGCTGCAGCTAAGATCGCCTGCCGGCGACCAGCGGATGGTTTCAATAAGTGAAAACGGCAGGTTCCATACCGGTTCAAAAGTGAAATCAAGTCCGAGTTTGGCTTCAACCGGCGTATGGAGCGTAGCCATTTCGCCGTAGGCCACAGGCATCAGGAAGGAATGGCTCGTGATACAACCCTCCGCATCGCTGATGTGCAGTTGGTAAGTTGTGCCGGCTTCCAGGGTTTCAAACAGCGTGGCGTCGGAAAATGCGCCGTTGTCAACGGCATATTGATAGGGTGGGGTACCCCCTGCCGCGCTCAGCTGCAATACGCCGCTTTGGAGCATCTCACAGCTCACCTCCACGGATTGCAGGGGGGCGGGGTCGGCTATTTCGAAAGTGCTGACTTTCAGGCAGCCTGCATCATCGGTGACGCTCAGTGTATACAATCCTGCGGACAGGCTTTGGAGTTGGTAGGCGCTGCCCAGCCCTTGATCCCATTGGAGTTGATAAGGTGGCGTACCTCCGCTGACGGATACGGTGATCGCGCCGTCTGTATCGCCAAAGCAGTCCAGCTCGCTTATCTGCGCATTCACTTCGATTTGCATCAGGTTGATATCGCCCTGGCCGGAGGCTTGTCCCTGGCAAGCCTGGTCGCTCACGCTCAGCAGTTGGTGCACGCCGTCCTGGTAGGCCGGAAAGCCGGGGGCGCCGGCAGAGAGCGTAAGGGGAACTTGCATCACGCCGTTGAGCGTATAATTTAAAACCCAGGGAGGCGCGCCGGTGACGACCAGGGGCAGCCAGGCAGTATCGCCTTCGCAGATGGTGGCCGAACCGCTGAGCAGGGCGGTCGGCGGCTGGGTGAGAAAGACCTCGCAGGTATCGGCCTGGGCATGGCCGCAGGCGTCGGTGACGGTCACTGCGTATATCGTGCCGGCAAGGGGCAGCGTACTGACCGTGGGTGCGGTAGAAGTGGTGAAACTCCACTGGTAAGCATATGGCGGGCTTCCCCCGCTGATGTCGGGTGATAACAGTGCCGGTTCATTAGCGCAGGTAAAGACATCGGGGAGATTGACCACATAGGGTGGCGGATCGATGATAATCAGCTCGGCGGAATCGGAATAACAGGCACAGGGGATATCCAGTTCCAGGACAATCTTTTCGGGGCCTTCCGTGAGCGCGTCGTTGAAAACGATGACGGGCATATCCACGGATGACTGTCCGGCGGGGATAGTCACCACACCGGGTAGCGGGGCAAAATCGATACCTTCCAGGGCCTGGCTGGAGGCGGCCACGCGGATACCCACGCTGAGGGGGAAATCATCGGGGGCGTCGGCTTCGCGTTCAAAAGTAAAAAAGCCGTTGCTGCAGCCTTCGTTGACGGTGAGTCCGGAGGAGACCGAGGTACCGGCGCCGAGGGCTACTTGTCCGCCCAGGTTAAAACTGCCGGCTTCGAGAAATACCGCGGAGTCGTAGTAATTATCGGCAATATCGGAGACGACTAATCGGATGTGGTAAGTTTGGCAGGGCGACAGCCGGAGCACAGCCGTAAGCTGGGTAGTAAAGCCGTCGTATTCAATGAGTTGGCTATATGGAGAGGCGATATTGGGGATGCCGCATTCGTTGGCGTCCTCCTGGCGTTCATTGCGGATATAATAAGCCGTATTTTGTTGGTGATTGACCGTGTTGATAGCCACAAAATCGTTAGAGCCGGGTATGAGGGCTACGTTAGCCGCGTTGCCCGAGAAGCCGCCCTGGATACCCGGGCCTTTGATAAAAAAGCCGAACACATCATTATATATACTGCCTACGAATTCGCAATATTCTTCGGAGGCAAACACGTAGCGGAAAGTGACGATAGAATCGAGCGGCACAAAATCGAACTCGATGCCTACGGCGTCTTTTACCGGATACGTAGCCATAAGTTGGAGGTCGGGGTCGCCGTTGCTGTCCTGGAAATTGCCGCTTCTATCCGTAGCGGAATTGGGGCCGATGGCGTTGCCGGTGGGCCCGGTAGAAAGTATAATCCCGCGGGCAAGTCCGATAGTAGAAGCGCCCTGGTCAAAATAGCCGATGCCGTTCTGGTTGCCGATAGGCGCGATATTGAAGATATTATCACAGGTGCCTCCTTCTGCAAATACATTTCTGACGAGATCTTCGGCGGAGATACCCCCTTGTGTGCGAATCCCATCCGGAGGAGGCGCCGGCGCCAATGCTATTCTTTCTTCACCGGGGGGGAATCGGAACGCTGCCGTAGCTATTGCGCAAAGCAACAGTACAGTAATAGCTGCGTGAAAAGAAATGAACATTTTGGCCATAATACTAACAGTATGCAAGCAGGGCTAGCGTAATAACAATAGGTAATAAACTCGTTCTGGTCGGGAACATAGTTGTGAAATATACGTATAGATAGTTGCGAGGGTAAGATGCCGTATCAAAGTTAGTATTAAAAACCCGGTTTTTCAAATGAAGGTTTTGTAAAATTTGATCGGCAATGTATTGGCGGTATTCAAAAAATATTATAATTTTGCTTATGTATTGATCGCGTTTGCGAACCCTTTATTATTCAAGCATCCAATTCGCTGTAATCGCCTTACTTGCCTGCTCTAGCTGTCGCTATCGCCTATATGAGGTGTGTTGCGTCTTCCCCCCTCCTGTAGTAGGTAAACAAAGAAAATAAATTGTTATCATTTCACAAAATCAGGTCTCTCTATGAACTTTTCAAAAATTTTACTCGTATTAGCCCTCGCATTTGCAGTGCATCTGGGAGCTAATGCCCAGGCCGGCATAGATTGCGTGGGTGGCGTGTCTATCATTGCCCCGGGCAATTTATCCACGCTCTCCGTGTGCCAGGGCGACGGTGTGCCGAATGTGATTCGGTTCCGTACCAGCAAGTTACCAACGCCTTTTGGTTATTTGGTGGTAGACCAGAATAACACGATCGTGTATCAATCTACCAACAACAACATCAATTTTGAGATTTTGCCTCCCGGCACTTACCAGGTGTACGCCTTTTCGTTCATCGGCCAAATGATCAACCAGGTTGGGCAACAACTCGGCGAGTCGCAATTAGCCACGGTGTGTGCTGAATTGACGATTAACTTCATTACCGTGCAGAATACCACGCCTGATGGCGGCTCGGTATCGACTGCCAGTGGCGCCAGCTCGCAATTCGCTTGTCCGGGAGATGGCAACTCCGACCTGGTCCAGTTTAGTACGACCAGTGCAAGCCCGTCTTACGTATACCTGATCACGGATGAAAACAACGTGATTATTGAAGTCGTACAGGGCAACAGTTTTGATTTTGAGAACAGCCAGCAGGGCACGTATCGGGTATGGGGGCTTTCCTTTGTGGGCACGCTACTGGCGGCGCCCGGCCAAAATGCGGCCACTGCCCAGCTTGCTTCGCAGTGTTTCGGTCTTTCCGACAACTTTATAGAAGTAGAACTCGCCAGCGCGGATGGCGGCACGGTATCGCTCACTAACGGCGAAACTGCAGTTAGCGTGTGTACCGGCGGCGGGCCATCGCAGCTCAACTTCCAGGCGTCAACCACTTCGGGTGCGCCTTATGTATTTTTGCTTACTGATGAAAACAACATCGTATTGCAAGTAGTAAGCGGCAACAGCCTCGATTTCAATGCTTTCCCTTCGGGGACTTCGCGTATTTGGGGCCTGTCGTATACCGGCAACCTCAGCGTGAACGCAGGCGATAACGCAGCTACTGCGGTGCTGAGCGACGGCTGCTACGATTTGTCGTCCAACTTTATCGAGGCCCTCAAGCAAAATATCGATGGCGGCACGGTGAGCACAAGCGACAATGCCACCTCGGTCGACTTTTGTTTCAACGAAAACCCCTCAGCTGCTATCCAGGCGGTTACCAGTTCGGTATCTCCCAACTACTATTACGTACTTACGGATACCGATAACATCATTATCGGTGCATTTGCCGGCGGCGACCTGGATCTCAGCAACCTCGCGCCCGGTTCCTATCGCATATGGGGTCTTGCCATTACCGGTACGCTCCTGGCTGAAGCCGGTGACGATGCCGACCTTGTGATACTTGCCGATGAATGTTACGAACTCTCCGGCAACTTTATAGAAGTAAAGATCAGCAAAGCTATCGGCGGTACCCTGAAACTGGATGACGGCACCGATGCGGCTGCTATCTGTACCGGCGACGGCCAGCCCGATGTGCTTACCTTAAACACAGCCGGCAACGAAGGCGACAATTACATTTTCGTATTTACCGACGAAAACAACGTCATACTCAGCGTGTCTACCGATCCATTCCCCGATTTTGACAACAATACCGGCGATGTCGTTCGCGTGTGGGGATTGGCTTATAACGGTACTATTACCGCACAGGTGGGCGACGATGCCGACGAAGTAACCCTGGTTGACGGCTGCTACGATTTGTCGAGCAATTTTATCGCTATTACCCGCAACTTTGTAGACGGCGGCACGATCGCTATTGACGGCGGCGCTACAAGTGCCGTAGTTTGTAGCGAAGATGCCGGTACCGGCGTACTGAATTTCACCTTCGATACGCAATCACCGGCCTCCTATGGTTTTGTGCTCACCGACCCGGATAATATGATACTGGCTTTCCCCAGCGACAATAGCGCTGATTTTGGCGAGCTCAGCCCGGGTGTGTACCGCGTATGGGGATTCTCTTACACCGGCAATATCGCCGTGAATGTGGGCGATAACGCCGGCTCCACGCCATTGAGCGACGCCTGTTACGAATTATCCGCCAACTTCATTGAAGTGCGCGTGGAAGCCAACGACGGCGGTACTTTATCAACTACCGACGGCGAAGAACTGGTGTATACCTGCCCCTCCGACGGCAACCCCGACGTAATTGACTTTACTTCTACCGGAAGCTCTTCGGCAAACTACTTATACGTGATTACGAATGAGATCAATACGATTCTCGCCGTAACCGACCAAACTTCTTTCGACTTTGAGGCACTGGCGCCCGGCAATTGCAGGGTATGGGGGCTCGCCTACTCCGGCAACCTCACTGCTCAGGTAGGTGACGATGCAGGCTCCATAACCCTCAGCGACGAATGCTACGACTTGTCGGACAACTTCATCACGGTCATCCGCGAAATACCCGACGGCGGCAACCTTACTACGATCGCCGGCGCTTCTACCGTGTATAGCTGCCCCGGCGGTAATACAAGCGATATAGTGACCGTTTTTGACGACGGCTCTTCCAATACGCCTTATGTATTCGTGCTTACCGATGCCAATAACGTGATCATCAGCGTCCTGGCTTCCAGTGGCGTAGACGTAGGCTTTTTGCCCGAAGGCGAATACCGCATCTGGGGATTGGCTTACACCGGAAATATTATCGCCCAGATAGGCGACGATGCCGGCGCCGTAACACTCACCGACGATTGCTACGACCTCTCCGACAGCTTTGTGACGGTATTCCGCCAGCCCGCTGAAGGCGGTAGCGTTCAACTTGAAGGCGGCGAAACAACCATCGCTATTTGTCCGGGCGATTCTATCCCTACCATATTGACATACAGCAGCTCAGGAGCGACGGGCAACGGATTCGTTTTCCTGATCACCGACCTCGACAATGTGATCATATCGGTGACTACGGATACCCAGTTAGACGCCGGCGCATTGGGCATCGGCAATTTCCGCATCTGGGGTTTGGCCTTCAACGGCAACCTCTTGGCCGAAGCCGGCCAGGATGCTGCCACTGCCACGCTGGCTGAGGGCTGCTACGATTTGTCGGCCAATTATATCGAGGTATTGCGCGAAGCGCCCGACGGCGGCACAATCGCTACGCTCGACGGCCTCACTGCGGTGGATCTCTGTGTGGGCGACGGCTCGGCCGACCTCGTGGAATACGAAGCCACCGGCGCTTCCGGCGCGAATTACGCCTATCTCATAGTAGATGAAGATGACTTCCTGGTAGGTATTATTACCGAAGATAGTTTTGATTTTGAAAATGCGATTGGCGGCGACTGGAAGATCTACGGCGTATCATATATCGGCCAGTTGATCATCTTCCCCGGCGATAATCTCTTCGAAGTACCTGTAGCTTCCGAATGCTGGGATTTGACCGACAATTTCCTGGCTATCAATAAAACCAAGGTAGACGGCGGCGTCATTTTCGGCGATGGAAACCAAAATACGGTATACGTTTGTGCCAGCGACGGCAATCCCGACGTGGTTACTTTTGCCAATTCGAGCCTCGGAACCGACGCCTCGTACCAATACGTGATCACCACCGAAACCAACGTCATTCTCGCCCTGATTAACGGAAGCCAGCAAGACTTTGAAAGCACAGGTTTCAACCGCTTGCGCGTTTGGGGTATTTCTTATTCCGGCAATCTACAGGCAGGCCTCGGCACGATCATCACTTCGGCTACCTTGTCGAGTGAATGTTATTCGCTTTCGCAAAATTATATCACGGTAGTACGCGATATTCCGGAAGGCGGTGATATCGCGGCTGATGGCGGAGCAACCGATGTGACGGTTTGTATCGGCGCCGAAGACGGCTTACTGGATATGGCTACCTCCAGCACTTCTCAGTCCGGCTACGTTTACCTGGTTACGACCCCCGCCAACATACTCCTGGATATTATTCACGACGACGTGATCAACTTCAACGATTTTGTGCCTGGCGATTACCATGTTTGGGGCTTGTCTTATACCGGTAATATCATCATTGAGCCAGGTCAGGCTATCCTGGTCACCGACCTGGCCAGCAGTTGCCACCAATTGTCGGGCAATTTTGTAAGCGTCACGCGTTCACTGCCCACCGATGGCGGTATTTTATCTACGCTGAGCGGGCTGACCACGATTTACACCTGCCCGGGCGACGATTCCTCTGACGTCGTCGTATTGCTGACTACCAGCACGCTGGGCGATTACCGTTTTGTGATTACCGGCACCGACAATAGGGTCATCATCCCCAACATCAACGGCAATGCGATCAATTTTGACGCTGCCAGTCCGGGTGAAGTACGCATTTACGGTATTTCTCACCTCGGCAACTTTACCGCCGGATTTGGCGACGAAGTGGGCGTTGATCCGCTGGCCGACGATTGCTTTGACGTATCCGAAAACTATATTACCGTCATCATCGGCATCCCACAGGCGGGCGCCGTGAGCACAACGGATGGAGATTCGACCGTGACCGTCGTCGTCAATGACAATCAGCCGGATGTAATCAACTTTACGGCTACCGGTGCTTCCGATTCGCCTTACGCTTATCTCATTACTGACCAGAGTTTCACCGTGCAACACGTGGTGACCGGCAATAGCTTTGATTTCGAAGGAGAAGCCCAGGGTGTGAGCCTCGTTTGGGGCCTTGCCTACACGGGCAACCTGACGGTCAATGTGGGCGACAATGCTGCTACGACGGTGCTTTCCGATGATTGCTTCGAGCTTTCTGACAATTTCATTACGATAAATAAGATGGATGTTAACCTGGTACAACCAGGCGGCCACACTATGCTTGCCGCTGAGGCAATGAACGTAACTGTGATGCCCAATCCCGCCACCGATATGTTGGTGGCTCGTTGGTCGCAGCACGCTGATACGCCTCAGCAAGCCCTGGTGCGCATCCTCAATACCAACGGCCAGGAAGTGGAGCGCCGCCAAATGACGGTGACCCCTGGCAGCTATCAAATTGAACTCGACGTACAAGCTCTGCTTTCAGGTATTTACTTCCTGCAAATACAGCAAGGTGAAGAGATGCAGACGATTAGGTTTGTGAAAGAATAGACTGTAGGACTGTACGACTCGTACGACTGCGAAGAGGTGTCGTCTCCTCGAAGGATGAGAGGAGGTGACATCTCGATCGCTGTAAAATCAGAAGAGAGTGGGAGAGTGGGCAAATTTTTTTAAATAAACAATTCCTAATAATTGAAATTTCATTCTTCAAACACCTCTCCATGCCTTACACACCTAACAACTTGACCAAGACGGCCATTTTTGCCTCCTTGCTTGTGCTGGCGGCATCTGCAACGGCTCAGGACGGTACAATCTATCCGCTCGAAGCTCCTGCAGAGCCGAAAGCCATTCTCCTCGGCACGGGCGGAGTTGACGACCAGCCTGCCCCCGAGACCTGGTTTCGCCAGTGGGGCGACCCGATGGCGCGGAACATCTCTACGGCGACTCTTACTCCCTTCCTGCCCGAGCCTGGCAAGGCGAACGGCGCGGCTGTGATCGTGGCGCCTGGGGGTGGTTTCCGGTGGCTTTCGATGGGCAACGAGGGCTGGGAAGTTGCAGAGGCACTTGCTAAGGAGGGGATCGCCGCCTTTGTGCTCAAGTACCGGCTACACCCGACCCCCGTGTCGCTCGAAGACTTTAAAGCATGGATGAATCGTCCCTTCCCCGTCCCTGCCGCGTCTTCCGATACTTCGAAAGTCGCAACGCCGCCGCGCCCGCCGCAACTGGATCTTTCCAATCAACTCGAAGACGCAGAGGCTGCCTACGCGATGATCATCAAACGGGCTGAAGAGTGGAGTGTCGATACCAAAAGGATAGGCATGATCGGCTTCTCTGCCGGCGCCGGCCTTACGATGCACGCCACGCTCAACTCAAAGACCATGAAACTGGCCTTCATCGGTCCGATTTACGGCGGTATGGGCCCGGTAGAAGTACCTGAGAACGCTCCGCCCATGTTCAATGTGATCGCCACCGATGATTTTCTTTTCCACGGTCAGTTTGGCGTCATCGAGTCCTGGCACAAAGCGGGCCGGCCTGTGGAGTTTCATCTTTACCAAAACGGCGGCCACGGTTTCGGCCTCGGTAATCCCAACCGGACCAGCAATCGTTGGTTCGATGCCTTTATACATTGGCTGAGGGTCAACAGCTTTCTGCCTGCCAAACCTTGAAATCTGGCTAATCTGTGGAATCCGTGATTCTAACACTGCTGTCTGAATCACGGATTCCGCGGATTTTTGGGATTCCACGGAATTTCTCTGGGGCATATTGATTGTCATACAACATCATGCTAACACTTACCCGTTCCAGCGTTTCGTGTGCAGATGCCCTGGCGGGCATGTTTAATGCTTGATGTTTAATGCTTGATGTTTGATTAATATTGAATTACATATAAAAAATAATTTAACATCCAACATCCAACATCCAACATCCAACATCCTTTCCCATCCTTCTGCATCACACATATCCTGGTTCAAAAATCCCGGGCCGGAAACGGCAGTGTACTCACCGGAGGCTTGGGATGCCGCGCCGCGCTGCGCCGCCGGCGCGGCGCGGGGGTGGCCCCAC
>JABWBR010000125.1 GCA_013360405.1 Saprospiraceae bacterium | reverse complement strand
TAGCGAGCTTTTTTAAACGCAAACCATTGTTGCCGCACATTGGGGTAATAGCCCAGCACATTACTGAAGCCCCTGAAAGGATGGCGCTTTTCCAGTGCCATTATCCAAAAAACACAAAAAACAGAGCGCCGAAGCGGAATCTGTTGACCGGCCAAATGCCTATTCGATTTGGATTTTTTATAATTATATTGATTTATTGATTTGGATTTTTTATAATTGTATTGTTTTTTTGATTTGTATATTTGTAAAATATGTATTTAACCAGATTGATAGACGTCGAATTAGAAAACTGGCGCTTGTCTGTCCAGCGCAAGCCGTTGATGTTGCGAGGCGCCAGGCAGGTGGGAAAATCTTCGTCAGTGCGCCGGCTTGCCCGAAATTTCACGCATTTCATAGAAATAAATTTTGATGAACAGCCCCAGTATTACAAAATTTTTGAGCGGCATACAGATGTAGGCGACATCTGCGAATTGATCGCCGCAGCTACCAATACGCCTGTAATAGCCGGAAAGACTTTGCTGTTTTTGGATGAAATTCAGTCCTGTGTGCCTGCGATTTCCTCCCTTCGGTATTTTTATGAAAAATTGCCCGAATTACACGTCATTGCTGCAGGGTCTTTGTTGGAATTTGCGCTCGAAGACCTGCCATCTTTTGGTGTGGGGCGCGTTCGCTCGCTTTTTATGTACCCGTTTTGTTTTGTAGAGTTTTTAATGGCATATCAGGAGGATTTTTTGCTGAAAGCTTTACAAAAGGCAACTCCTGAACAGCCATTACCAGATGTAATTCACGACAAACTCAAATACTACCTGAAACGGTTCCTGGTCGTTGGAGGCATGCCGGAAGTGGTGAGCGCTTATGTGTCGAATAATGATATTCTCGAAGCCCAGCGCGTACTTGACGATCTGATTGTATCATTGGAAAGCGATTTTGCAAAATACAAAAACCGGGTAGCCACCGCCCGCATTCGAGAGGTCTTCAATAGCGTGGTGCATCAAATCGGTTCTAAGTTTTCCTATTCTTACCCCAATGCCACACTGAACAATGCCCAGATAAAAGAAGTATTGGATCTGCTCAGAATGGCTGGGCTGATATATCCTGTAACCCATACAGCCGCTAATGGCATTCCTATAGGCGCCGAAGTCAACCTCAAATACCGCAAATATTTACTGTTCGATACCGGCATAGTACAACGCATTTTGGGATTGTCTATCAGCGAACTGCTGATCGAAGACGATTTTCAGTCCATCAACAAAGGAGCCATCGCCGAATTACACGTTGGCCTCGAATTACTTAAAAATAATTCGCCTTATCAGCCCGGCGCACTCTACTACTGGCAAAGGGAATCGCGAAATAGTCAGGCAGAAGTGGATTATGTGGTGCAACAGCATACCGAAATAGTGCCTGTAGAAGTGAAAGCCGGCGCCAGAGGCGCCATGCAGAGCATGTATCTGTTTTTGGAGGAGAAAAAACGCCCGGGGGGCGTCCGCTTTTCACTCGAAAACTTTTCCAGGGTTAACCAGATAGCAGTTTATCCGCTGTATGCGGTTAGGAATATGGTGGTGGGGTAGGTGAAAGCCTTTGTAGGCTCTAACAGTTTGATAAAATCAGAAGCGCCGTTCTTTTTGCGGAAAGGAATTTTTCAGATAAGCATAAAAAGCCTCCAGATCTCTGCCTGAAAACGTTCGGGAAATGCCATTCGACCACCTCAATTCAAGCGTGTCTTCGCTTTCGCCAGAGTCAAATTCGAAGTTGATCAAATTTTGCCAGGGCAGACTGGTTGTTCCCACGGGCGCCCGATAGCCGGCTCTGGTCACTTCAATGACCAACTGCTCGGAATCGGCATATAATGTGCACTTGGCTTTTCGCCACAATACAACACTCAGCGCGACCGACAAACCCAATACGATAATGACGTAATCACGCAGCCAGGTAGTGCCATCGCCCCAAATGGCCATCACCACAAAAATACTGAGGAACAAAATAATCGGCCACCATTGGTCAGTGTCCGGGTTTTGTTTGAGGTTGAATGTTGTAGTAGGGGCGAGCATAACAGGGTATTTTACGATAGGAGTAGGCGAATTTGATATTTGTTTTGTGTATAATAAAAAATGACCGATGCTGTGCCGGGAAAAGACCTTGCAAGGTTTTCAAAGCTACTTCCAAGAAAACCTTGCAAGGTCTGAACCATATCAATAATTAATCGAAAAACTACCCTCGGTCAAAGTGGCCGTTGCGGGGTTAAACAGGCTCGATGCATCAAAATGGAAGGTTCCTTCAATTATTCGGGCTGCTTTGTCGTGTTTGGAGATCGTAAGCGACCCTCCACTAGCAGAAAGGAAGGTCTGGTTGTCGGGGTTGTACTGGCCGCCATAAGTAGCGCCGAATAGCGGGTCGCCAAGCGTGTAATCGCCCGGATTGGCAGCAACGGGAATATACAAGCCCACCGACCGGCCGGTAGAGACGTTGGAAGCGACGATATTGATTTTGTTGTTAACCTTGCTCCCGCTTATCAAGGTGGGCGACCAGTTTACACCGTCAATTTTGACGGCGAAGGTGTTTTCGCCCACGTTAGCGACAGTGCTGGTAAACGGCACGTTGACAAATTCGCCTTCGGATACAAATACCGTTTCGCCGCTGAGCGGATTTTCGGCCATGAATTCAAACTTTCCTGAAACCAAAGAATCGGTCGTGTTGATTTCGGAAAATATGACGTAGCCAAGTCCCCCCGGCGCATTGGAAACGAAGCTGCTGCTGGCATTAGCGGGCAACCATACGGCGGCGTGGTCGGCGTTGGGGTAGAGATAAAAAGTGTCTGATGGAAAGTCCTGTAACGTGATAGTAATCAGGCTGCCGTCAGCCGCTTTGCCGCTCAGGTTAAAAGTGCCTTGCGCCAATGCAGCGCCTACTTCTTTTCCGCTCCAGTGCTGCCCATCTATTTTGGCGGTCATTTTGCCCTGCGGAGATGCGTCGTCCTGATTGCAACCCAGAAAAAAAAGTGCGGAAAATAAAAGCAATGAAAAAACTACATGCGTTTTCATAATGGAATTTTTTAATATGATTTGGATAAAAAAGTGTAGAAAACTGATGCAGTAGATAATTGATTGATAGTTGAGTAGTAAATTTCGAGGCAGGGCAATGCCTTGTTTTGGAGAATGATTCAAAGATAGGGTGCTATATATGTTAGTGTCAACTTTAAATGAAATCCGGTGGAAAATGGATGGGATTTGGTGAGGAGCGCCCCGTTTTGCCCTGGAAAGACCTTACAAGGTTTCGAAAACCTTGTAAGGTCTGAACGAGGCCATCGGGGTTTTACGTGGGAAAACCTTGCAAGGGCTGAACCATGTCGATTTAGTTTCTGCCTAATCGGTGCGCAACGAATCCAGACTGCTTGGTAGATGGGATTATGCGTATTTGCAGTCAGAAGTGTTATTTAACCTCCAATAGGCGGAAACTCGTTGATATTTTGGCAAAAAACTGGTATTTTTGTATTTCAAAAGAAGTTTTATCATGTTAGTTGAAGTTCCAAACGATTTTATTGGCTTATCGGATTACTCTGAGAAAGACTTGAAAGTCGATGTCGCCGTATTGTTGTATCACCGCAAAGTGCTTACGCTTGCCCGCGCTGCCCGTTGGGTGGGTATGTCTCGTCTGGAGTTTCAAAAAGCACTCGCCGAGCGAGGCTTTACCATCAACTACACAATTGAGGATTTTGATACGGATATGAAAACCCTCAAATCGATGGAGGGATAATGCTTGTTGTTAGCGATACCTCTCCCATAATCAACCTTGCCAGTATTGGGCATCTCCATCTGCTTCCCGAGTTATTCACTGAAATTGTTATCCCTACGGCGGTATTCGACGAAATAGCGGGTGAGGGCAATAACGAACCAGGTTCCGTTGAAGTGAAAACCGCTTCCTGGGTAAAAATTCTTCCTGCCCCTGTTCAGCCTCTTCTGCCCCAACTCCTTCAGGATTTGGATCAGGGAGAAGCGGAAGCCATTGTTTTAGCGCTGGATTTAAAGGCCGACTTTGTTTTGATGGATGAGACACTGGGCCGGCAAATTGCCGTGACTTACCATTTGCAACCGCTTGGGTTGCTAGGCATTCTGCTATTGGCCAAGCAAAATAGACTTGTTGGCGCGGTTGCGCCATTAATGGACAGGCTTCAATCGGAAGCGAATTTTTTCATTGATCGGCGCTTGTATCAGCACATAAAATCACTGGCAAACGAGTAGCCCGGCGTGAGTTTACAAACAGGTATGCTTTCCCGCTAATTGAACACTATACACTTAGCACGAGCCTGGGCTTGATATCACAACAACAGGAATAAGTCAGATTCAACAGCTGCAACATCGACCATCAATATTACATTGAACTGAATTTGTTGCTGGAACTTCGAATCAGGACTCAAACTCGGAGCGCTATCATACGACATTTTTTGACTGCTAGCTGTAATGATCACTTCAAAGAGCGTTTGCCATGGGCCGATTTGCTTTCCTGGGCCTACTATCCTGAACCCTGTTTTTAGCAAAAAACGCTTTTGTACCTCCGCTTCTTCAAAGTGCATTTCAATTCTCAAAGCGTCAAAGCTGTTGCGGTTGCTTTTGAATTGGATGTTTGATATGGCTGCCATTTGTTTGTTTTTTGGTCAAAATAATAGTTGTCATGTCAATTTTTGGATAGGTACGGTATACATAGTCGCAGTTGTACGCCTGGCCGATAGCCCACCTCCTTCGCCCCTCAGCGGGATGCACCTGGGCAAGCTGCGGGTGGCGATTAAGAAGTATCTGGCTAAGGAGCTGAAGGAGGTGGATAAATTGGTGAAGGGGGTGATGGGGTAGACTTAAATCTAAATACACCCCCTCGCCTTGCAAATTGTCCAACGAGTGATATACCATGCATGGTACAGTGCTTTTTTCCAATTCGGTAAACTATTATACCAGGCCATATCTCGTCTGCAATCATCACAATTTTGACTTGTCGTACTTCCACTTGGCGCAGATGATTGCCCTGATATAATTGAAGCGAGTATGATTAAAACTATTACAAAACCAATCCACCCCCAGCCTCGGGTAGTGTGAGTGCTGCCCTTTTCAATATTGAACAGTATGCTATTATCATTTTTAATAGTGTATGTTCCTGGTAATATTTTGATTGATTTGTATCCAAGTGATTTTGCAATTTCTGGATTAATAACCACTGCCTCCTCTTGCAAGAAATCATTTGATTTAAGATCCATTCTTAACTTTTCCTCGAACTTTACCTCTAGCGTATTTCCTGAAATGACATGCGAGGATATGACAACTGCTATTTGTCCAACTGGAATATTGGGATCTTTGAAGTCTGAAAAGTTCACAAAACCACAAATACAATTATAAGCGGCTTGCCCACAGAAACAACGGCCAAAACCCCCGCCAGGAATTTCGCTTGCTGTATAGTAGTTACCTTGCTTGAATACCCCAATGATAGCCCTCTGCTGTGCTACAATTGTCAATGGACATTGAGTCAGAATAAAAACTAAAATTGCTGCGACTAAAAGATGTACCTTTTTCATTTTGGAATGTTTTGATTATCCTACTCATTTGGCTTTTCGGTTGCGCCCCGTTTATTTGAGTGGTTTCTGGCCTCCACCGTGTTATGTGTTTAGCCTTGTGAATAAATTCAGTCAGCCTTACGTGTCATGATAGCTATGTGGAATTTTCAGATGATATTAGCTTTAATGGAACATTTAAAGCAAATAAGATCTAAAATGCTATTGAGCAAAAATTAGGAGGAGATAAAAAAAAGAGATTATGTTGCCGTTCTATTGACTATTAAGACAAATTTATATCACTAATTTAATCTTCGCCTGATATTATGATATTCGGTCAAATTTTGATGAAATTCGGTAATCTATTACCCGTTTTTCAACCATTTCCACCTCCCGGCGTTCCTTACTTTCATGGACAAACGCAACGGCAAAACAGCCCTCATCACCGGGGGCAGCAAAGGCATTGGCTATGGCATCACCGCTGGTGGTGGACCTGCTTCGCATGAACCCGTGCACCCTGCCCGGTAAAATTGAGGTGCGGCCAAGCCGGGTGCCGAAGAGATAAGTGGGGAAACCTTGCTTACAAAGGTTGTTTTTTGTATTTTTGAACAAAATAAGCTACATGAGACAAGCAGAATTATATCAGTCGGTTTTGCGGCAGTTAAGTTTACTACCTGTTGAGTACCTTAAACTGGTAGAGCGGTTTGTCTCCGGGCTAAATCAACTTACACAAGACAAAAAGAAAAACCGGCAGGCTATTTTGGCTTTGGCCGGCTCCTGGAGCGATCTTTCCGAGCAGGATTTCGAAGATATCAGATCGGTAGCTAAAGAGACGGGCAATTCGCTGTTCGCCCGCGAAATTGACCTATGAAACAAGCATTGCTCGACTCAGATACGCTTTCATTCTATTTTAAAGGCAATCCTTCTGTTATTCAAAAAATAGATTCCTATTTACTTGAATATGGCTTTGTGCATATTAGTGTTATCACCTATTACGAACTTCTGAATGGCCTCCTTTTTAAAGATGCCAGGGCCCAACTCAATCGTTTTGAGCAGTTTGTCCAATTAAATCAGGTTTTGCCAATAAATAGCGGAATAGCTTCTACTGCCGCGAAGATATATGCAGATTTGCGAAAAAATAATCAGGTGATTGGACATAATGACGTATTGATCGGCGCTACTGCCATTGAACACGATTTGATTCTGATTACTAATAATACCAATCATTTTGCCAGAATACCAGACTTGTCGATTGATAATTGGGTAGGTTGATTAGGAAATATTTTGATCAAATAGTATTGGCATAAAATAGGCATCAAGACGCTATGGCGGTTAATGTTCACGTCGCGATAAAATGGGGCGGGCCCTAGTTCAATTTAGCCCTCCATTCCTCATCACGCTGCGAAAGCCCCATGCCAGGGTAAGGGTTTTCAGCCTCAAATCGTTCAAAAGCGGCATCTTGTTCTGCCTGGAGTTGTTGTAGTATGGCCAATGATTGCGGCGTGGCGCAGACGTATTGACTTAATTCTTCTATCAAATGCATTTTGCCTGCCTCCTCGTCTTCGTTCCAGCAAGAGCTCTGCCCAAATTCACACCAGGGTCGCTGAAAACAACCGGGACAGTATCCCGAGCAACCGTCAAAAAACCAAAACCCGCCGCCAGGTTCAAATACTTCAATTGTTTCATGGAGTACTTCATACAAGTAGGTATAAACCAATCGTGCTGGAATATCATCGTACAGGGAAGCGCCGCAGCCCGCTTTCTCAAGCGACTCTATGAGCTGTTCAATTGCCTTCTCAATTTCATCATCGTCGATTTCTGCTGGTTTTCGAAGTGAGATTTCTTCCGGTAATTGATCCAACAGTTTTTTGCTGATGATTTCGCCTTTCATCCATTGTTCAAACCGGTACCAATCACTTTCAGGAGAAATGAGTGGGAAGATAGGCGGGAAAACGTAGCCGTTTGCAATGGTCTCCATAATATCTTGGCTACCGCATTTCCGATATTGGTCAATAAAATTGAGCAGGTTTTGTAGCCGGCGGTTTTCCAGATCCAGATCAAGCGGCGTATATTCCATCACGGCATCAAGGTCGAGGCCTTGGCGTTCAAATTCCCGCTTAAGGGCTAAATTTCGAAGGTAAGGAGCGATGTCTTCTTTTGGCATGGGAGTTGGGTTTTGTTAAAAAAATACACTCGAAATGTAAATGGTTTTCAATTTAACGGCCTGTTTTTGGGGCATTTTTTTTCAGCATTTTTATAAGGATTTGAAGAAAGGAGTGGATTGGCCGTGTGTAATGTGCAAAGATTTTGCAAGGTCTAAGCCT
>JABWBR010000058.1 GCA_013360405.1 Saprospiraceae bacterium | reverse complement strand
CCCACACTCCCACACTCCCACACTCCCACACTCCCACACTCCCACACTCCCACACTCCCACACTCCCACACTCCCACACTCCCACACTCCCACACTCTTATTCCACTGCCACCTTCTGCACGCCTGTGAGGCTGCCATAGCTCACCACCACCCAATACATACCGGGATTCAGGGTATGCAAGTCCAGTTCGTAGCGCTCGGCAGGAGATTTTGTGGAGGCGTATACCCGGGCGCCAAGGGCATTATACACGGCAATAACCACCTTATCGGAAGGTATCTCTGCCAGTGCGAGCGTGAGTTGCCCTGCAGTGGGATTGGGATAACACCGGAACGGCAGCCGGCCGGCGACAGGATCATTTACTCCTACGGCCAGATCACTGCAAGGCGCTACGGCCCATTCGTTGTTATTGGTAGTGGAAGCGCATTCGCCGCACATCATCCGTTTAAAAAAGCAGGCGCTACGGTTAGTAATTGTTATTTCGGGAAACGAACAATGGCTGAGACTAAGCATCTTGAGGTTGAGTTCCGAACAGGTTTCCTGTGATTGCAGGTGCTGGTGAATGGGCTGCGAACCGTAGGCATTGATAAAAGCCTGGCAATTTAAACAGCTCAGCACATGGCCGTATTGGGAAGGCACCACGCAATCGAGGTCGTCGTGGAAACTGACAACGGGGAGGTCTTTGTTGAGCATATCTAAGGACACCGCCGCGCCGCAATTGTTGAGTACGCCTCTAATCTGATAAGAAGCCTGAATATCGTTTACCCCATTATCGAGATCGCCAATTTGTTCTACGCAGTATGGACAAATCGCAGCGGCTTCCTGTTGGGTAAAAAAGGCTGTTTGCATAGCCGTCACAGCCCCTGCGCTGGTACCTCCCACAAAAAACGCCGAAGTATCCACACCGTATTGCTCAGCATTGGCGGCTACGAAACGCAGGGCGGCCCTGGCGTCTTGCACGGCGCGGTACACCGCCACGGGTAATTTATTCGCCTGGTTGCCGCAAAGCAGACAGATGAGCAGCCCGGCGTTGGGGTCGCAATCCCAGCCGAGGCGGTAGGTCATGGTAGCGGCCACAAAACCCCGCTGTGCGAAATTGCGGCACATATTGCGCATATCGTTGCGATTACCGCCGAGGAAAGCCCCGCCGTGGATGAGCATAATAAACGGCCGCTTGGCCAGCTCGTCGGCATCAAGCGATGGGTAGTACACATCCATGCGCAGCGTATCGACCACCTGCGAGGGCCAGCGGGGCGCCGCGCCATATACCACATTGCTATCGACAAGAATATCCGATTCTTCGAAATAAGGCGTCTCCGAAAACCGGCCTTCGATGCAATACTGTGATAGCTGGGAGTAGCCGGCTATCGCTGAAAAAAGGAAAAAGAACGCTACAAACGTCAATCGCATAAGCTGAGGTTATTTGAATTGTAAAAATGAATTCACTGGATAAAAGTAAAAAAATCCGGGCAATCCCTTGTTACCTTTGCGCAGAATCATCCAGCAAACGCATGATGCGACGTATTCTCGTGACCGGCGCTACCGGGCAGTTGGGGCACGCTTTCCAGACAAGGGGGCGCGATTACGGCGATTTAAAGCTCACAGCCGCCAATCGCCACCAGCTCGACGTCACCGACGAATTGCAGGTAAACCGCTATTTCGATACCCACTCTTTTGATGTGTGTATAAATACAGCCGCTTATACCGCCGTGGATAAAGCTGAAACCGACCAGGCGGCCTGCCGGCTCGCCAACGTCGACGCGGTGGGATTCCTGGCCAAGGCCTGCTCCAAACAGGGCATCCCGCTTATACATTTCTCAAGCGATTATGTGTATCACGGTCTACAGAATACCCCCCTGCGGGAAACCGATCCCACTTTGCCGAAAGGTATCTATGCCCGCACCAAGTTGGAAGGCGAACTGCTGGCGCAAAAGCTGCACCCCCAAACGATGATTATCCGCACCTCCTGGGTGTATGCCGCAAATGGGCACAATTTCATGAATACCATGCTGCGACTTGGCCGCGAGCGCAGTGAATTAAAAGTGGTTTTCGACCAGGTAGGCACGCCCACTTATGCTCCCGACCTGGCCGGGGCCGTATTGGAAATGCTACAGAAAGTATGGACGGGCGCCGTCCCTGCCACTGCCCTGCAAGGAGTTTATCACTACAGCAACGAAGGCGTGGCCAGTTGGTACGACTTTGCACTGGCTATTTTTGAATATAGTGGCATAAATTGTAAAGTAATTCCCATCGAAAGCACAGACTACCCTACCCCAGCCCAGCGACCGCCTTTTAGCGTATTGAATAAAGCCAAAATTAAGGCTGCTTTCGGGCTGGAAATCCCGCACTGGCGATCGAGTTTGAGGAAGTGTATGCAGGGGGAGTGACGGCGAGGAACTGGTTTGGTTGGTAACGATCTTTGAACTTACAGGGTTGGTGACGAGGTGACAGCGGGGAAAGAATCTCCAGGTCGTCACCACCAATGCTATTACTGAGTCGTTACCATCGAAGTCGATCCGAAGCCGTTACCGCCAGGAATTGTCCTGGGGCGTCACCTCCCAAACATTTTCCCCGATCGTTTTTCCAGCGCAACCCATAATTTCCCTACATTTAGCCCGCTTTCACATACACGCGACTTAATATGCAACACATCCACTCCAAACTGCGCAGGGCATGGCTATTCGGCCTTAGCTGCTGGGCCCTGGCGGCCGCTCACGCCCAATCGCATCAGACTATTCCGCTAAACGACCTAAGTGCTTTTCGCACCCCGCCGGCCAGTTGGGCTATTGCCGGGGGCATCAGTGCCGATCCTGGAAAAAACCACGATTTGCGCACTGAAACCGGTACGGGTATACTGGCCAACCTCCCCGTAAGCGGCGGCGCCGATATTTACACCCAGTTCGAACATGGCGATATCGACCTCGAACTAGAATTTATGATGGCCAAAGGCTCCAATTCGGGTATATACCTGCAGGGCAGATACGAAATACAACTACTCGATAGCTGGGGAAAAGACAAAGTGACCTTCGGCGATTGCGGTGGCGTCTACGAGCGCTGGATCGAGGAGAAACAACAGGGTTATGAGGGATATGCCCCCCGCATCAATGCGAGCCGCGCGCCGGGTTTGTGGCAGAAGATGGAAATCTCGTTTGCAGCGCCTCGTTTCGACCAGTACGGCCGCAAAGTTGCCAACGCACGCCTCCTACGCATAGCCCTCAACGGCGTAACCCTCCACGAAAACCTCGAACTCACCGGCCCTACCCGCGGCGGAGGCATCGCCGAAGCAACTCGCGGTCCCCTACGCATTCAGGGAGATCACGGTCCGGTGGCCTTTCGCAATATCCGCTACAGGCTGTTGGACAACCCGCCGCTTCAATTAGGCGAACTCAAATGGGAACAATTTTTGACCACTACCGATTTCGCGCCCGATTTGAGTACCCTGAAACCCAAGGCAAGTGGAAAAACCCAAACGCTGACATACGAGGTAACTAACGATAATTCGCAATTCACCCTTCGTTTTATCGGAAAACTGCCCGTGCCCGCCACCGGCGACTACCATTTCGACCTGCAAGCCTACGGTTCGGGCACACTTCGCATCGACGGCAAAGAAATCATTGGCAAAGGCTGGTGGTTCCGAAGTGGTACGGCCAACCTGAGCGCGGGCGACCACCAGGTAGAAATTATTTACACCAAAAAAGAATCGTGGTGGCCCAACGGCCTCGGCCTGTTCGTGGAAGGCCCTGGTATCAGGCGCCAGGCACTACATTTGGAAAGCTCGGTGCCGCTGGGGCAAATGGCGCGCCAGATCTTCCTCGACTATGAAGAAGAACCCGCGCTTATGCGCTGCTTTATCGACTTTCGCAGGCGCCCCGACTCGGCGGCGCATCGCATAACTCACGCAATTTCCGTAGGTTTTCCCGAAAAAACAGCCTACTCCTACGACCTCTCTACCGGCACCCTGCTGCAAGTGTGGAAAGGCGGCTTCCTCAACGCCACCCCCATGTGGGACGACCGCGGCGACGGCAGTTCGCAGCCCAACGGCAGCGTATTACCCCTCACCGACGAGCCTCAATTAGCCGTATTGGCCGGCAGCGAGACGCCCTGGCCCAAATTCGACAAGGAAAACTCCCCCTTCCGCCCAAGAGGCTACCAACTCGACGACTACGGACGGCCTACTTACCTATACGAAGCCTATGGATTTAGCGCAAGCGATAAAATAATACCCACAGCTGACGGCAGACAGCTCGAACGTACGATCGTCTGCAAGGGTTCGGGGCAGGGCAACTTGTATCTTCGCCTGGTGAGCGGCAAAGAGATCAAAGCTGTCAGCGCCACTTTATATCTCATTGACGGGGCATATTTTATAGAAACAGCCGCAAAACCCCTCCTGCGCAACAGTGCGGGAAAGCAGGAACTACTGCTACCCCTTGGCGCGGGCGCTTCTCTCACCTATCAGCTCATTTGGTAACCGAATAACACCAACCGCATGTCCAGATATTTGCTTTACATATTGCCGGCGCTATTGTGGAGCGTTTTACCGGCGCAAAGCCAGACCGGTGACAAACTCCTGCCCACCGAAAATGATTATTACAAAATCGTCACCCTGCCGCTACCCGAAGGCCTTGTACTGGAAGTGGGCGGACTGGCCACCCTGCCCAACGGCAACATAGCCGCCTCCACGCGCCGCGGCGAAGTATGGGTAATCGAAAACCCGTATATGCACAACGGGCAATACCCCCATTACCGGCGATTTGCCTCGGGCCTGCATGAAATACTTGGGCTGGCCTACAAAGACGGCGCCCTCTACCTCGCCCAACGCGGCGAATTGACCAAACTGGTCGACAAAGACGGCGACGGCAAAGCCGATTTGTACGAAACCGTCTACGCCTGGCCGCTGTCGGGCCACTACCACGAATACTCCTTTGGGCCCATTGTGGCGCCTGACGGCAGCATGTACGTCACCTGCAACGTCGCTTTCGGCGATCAGGAGTGGTGGCGCGGAGAAAGCCGCGTGCCCTGGCGGGGCTGGACCCTGCGCATAACCCCCGACGGCAAGATGGAGCCCTTCGCCACCGGCATGCGCTCACCTTGCGGCATAGGTCTCGTGGATGGCGAGTTATTCTACGGCGACAACCAGGGCGACTGGATGGGCTCGGGCGGATTGGTGCACGTCCAAAAGGGCGACTTCACCGGCCACCCTGCGGGTTTGCGCTGGGCCGACCGCCCCGAATCGCCCGTCAAAGTACGCCTCGACGATATATACAACCGGGTCGACCCTCGTTTCACGGCGCCGGGTAAAGACCCCATCAAACCCGAAAACATCGAAAACGAAATACCAAAATTGCTCTCTGACATCGCCAAAGAAGTGCCAGGCGTAAAGCTTCCCGCCGTATGGCTGCCCCACGGCATACTGGGCATCTCCACTTCCGAGATCGTCACCGACCGTAGCGGCGGGGCCTTTGGCCCATTCGAAGGCCAGCTTTTCATCGGCGACCAGGGCCAGAGCAAAATCGTAAGGGTATTTTTAGAAAAAATAAATGGCGTTTACCAGGGCGCCGCCTTCGGCTTCCGTGAAGGCTTCCAGTCGGGCGTACTGCGCATGAGTTGGGGTCACGACGGCAGCCTTTTCGTAGGGCAAACCAACCGCGGCTGGGGTTCCACCGGCAAAGCCCCCTACGGGCTTGAGCGGTTAGCGTGGACCGGCAAAACGCCGTTTGAGATGAAAGAAATCCGCGCCAAAGTGGACGGCTTCGAAATCGTCTTCACCCAGCCCGTCGACAAAGCCACCGCAGCCAATCCGGCCTCCTATGCTATTACCGGTTTCTCGTACAAATACCACCCAGTGTATGGCAGTCCGGTAGTCAACCAGCAAAACTGCCCGATCAAAGGCATAGTTGTAGCTGACGACGGCCTCAGCGCGCGCCTCGTCGTAGACAACCTGCGCCTGACTTACATCCACGAAATCAAAGCAGAAGGCGTGCGCTCTTATGCGGGTAATTTGCCCTTGCTGCACAATGCAGGCTACTACACCCTGCACGCCATTCCGGAGGGGGAGAAACTGAGCCTCCCAGCAACTGGTCACGCAGGGCACTCTGCCACCGGTCAGACCGGTACCCAGAAGGCCGGGGCAAGCGGTCAGACCGGTACTAAGCAGACCGGCGCGCCGCAGGCCAAGCCCGCCGCCGGCAAACGCATCACCAAAATGCCTGCCGGTTGGGAAAAAGCAGACAAGAGCATCACCCTGAGCACCTTGCCGGGATTAAAATACGACCAAGGCATGCTCACCGTGAAGGCCGGCAGCAAAGTCAAGCTCACCTTCACCAACAACGACGACATGCCGCACAACGTAGTCTTCGTTAACCCCGGCGCAGCCGATGAAATAGGCAAAGCTGCAATGGCATTGGGCCTCAAGGGACCTGAAATGCAATACGTACCCAATTCGCCCAAAGTGCTGCACCACACCAAACTTTTACAGCCCGGTACGGCGGAGACGATCTATTTCAAAGCGCCGAGTCAGCCGGGCGATTATATGTATGTGTGTACGTTTCCGGGGCATTATCAGGTTATGCGGGGTGTGTTGAGAGTGCAATGAAAGGAGGAGAGACGGATAATATAATCAAACATCCAGCATCCAACATCAAAAATCCGTCACAGCCTATACGCATACACACTATCGCCATTGGCCACCACAAGAATGCGCTGCTGGTTACCAAACAGGTCGACCACTGAAAAAGGCGTGGCGCCACCCAGGGGAAAACCCGGGTAGGGGCTTCCATCGGCATGCAGGAGGTGGATGCGGCGACGCGAGGCGCTCCACAGGCCGATAGCGGCGTGGCTTTCGCCCGGCATGTTGCAGATGAATACCCCGTCGGGCGCCCAGCCGATGCCTTGTTGCAGTTTTTTTTCCAGTTTGTTGCCGGTATATGCGTAGACAGCCATGGTGGTATCGTAGAGGCTGACATAGTCGAAGCGGGCATCGCCGGTGACGTCGCCGAAGGCGAAGTGCACGTTTTGGGCTTTGGGGGGCGCCAGGCTGAGACTAAACTGCTGCCCCTCCAGGTTGACAACCTGGGCATTTCCAGTAGTGGTGACGGCTACAAAGCGGTTGTAGACCGGTAGCTTGGCGGTGTCGGGCAGGTTTTGACAAGCGGGAGGCGAGAGAAAGGTTCCTCCCCATTTGATCGGAGAAAATCTATAGCCGGCGTCTTTGCGCAATACGTGTAGCTCGCCCAGTTCATTGAGCGCGGCTAGGAAGTCTTTGTTGGCAGTTTGCAGGTGCAACATATCGTGACTGAGCACACCGATACCCATCAGCGGGTTCCAGCCTTCGAGGGGGCGGCCGGTGAGGTCGTAGCCGTAGAGGTTGCCATTCGCACAGGAAAGGAAAAAGTTATAGTTACTGTTATTGTCGAAATCTACCGGCAGCAAGCCGTTGGAGGCCGGCGATTGCAGGTGGATGGGGAAGTTGTTGGCCGGCTCGCCGCGCAGGTCGGTGAGGTATATGCTGTTGGGGGTGTTAAACAATAACAGAGGCGTGGCCGCGTCAGGGGGGGTGACGGCGTAAACCGGCGAGCGCAGGGGGCCGTCGAGGGTGCGTTTCCAGAGCAGTGCGCCGTCGGCACTGAAGAGGTATAGTTGCCTACTCGTATCTTGCACAGCGATAGCGTAGCTGTCCGATAGTTTTATGACAGAAGGCGCCGTGACCGCATCGGCGTCGAGCAGCGATTTCCAGGCGATAGCTCCGTCGTCGGTCGACTGCCGGGCGGCGCCAGGTTTCCATATGCCTTTTAACGTAATGAGTCCGGAAGCGGGCTGCAGAGCCACTTCAATTTGTCCGAGCGAGGGGGCCAGGTCAGCCAGTTGCTCGGTTTTGGCATACGCTCTGGCGAGGGGAAGCAGGTGAAAGCCGTTGAGGTACCAGTGCGCGGCTGCGGGTTGAAGGTTGTGCTGGTGCAATTGCAGGAAGTCTTCTTTGCGCGCCAGTGTATTGCCCACCAGGTAGAGATCAATCCATACTTCGAGCGCGGCGCGGTCGGCGGCAAAAATGACGTAGTCGTCGAGCGCCAGCACCCATGGGTTGCGCAGACAGCCTGACCGGCCGTTACACCAGGCGTCGAGCAGGTGTTCGTCGAGTAGTTGCCTGATAGTGAAAGTCTGGTATTCGTAACTATTGAGCTGGCCTCCGGTCTCGAGCAGTTCGCCAAGTAGTTGCCGGGAGAGCGCCGAGTCGCGGCACGACAAGACGAGAAAGCGATGGGCGCCCACGCGGCCTTTAACGGGTTCGGTGACGACCATAGCCGTCTCTGTGCCGACCCACGGCGCTATCTGTTTGAGCAGCCTTTCATTGCCGTATTGCCGGCTGAAAGAGGGAAAATGGAGCATGGATACCCGGCTGAAAACAGCCGTATTGCCCGGTAGCACATTGAGCAGCGAGGCAGGCAGCGGCGAGGCTTCTGCAAATCCGGCGGGCAACACGCTTTCGTGGCGGGGCGCCAGCGCGCCACTGATTGCGTAGCCTTCGCCCGAAGGTTGCAGGTCGAAGCGGGCCCATGTGATCCGGTCTTTGAGCAGGGCGGCATCAGCGATGGCCTGGTTGTTGAGCCATCCCGCCATTTCGTCGCCAAGGAATTCGGTGTGGAGCAAAAGTGTAAAATCTGCTTTTTTATTGCCTTTGCGGTAGATTTTCCGGAAATCGCCGTCGCGAAAAACATTGGCATATCGCCGTGAGAGTTGTCCGATAGCTTCTTCCACCATGATGGGCTCGGGCGCAATGAGCAGTAAATTGCGGTAAGCAGCCAGCGTAAGACGGCTATTGGCCCCGGTGCGCACTGTGAATATCGTGTGCCCCCTATAAGAAGCCTTGGCGGCGGATGACTTATGCAATAAGCGATCTAACTTAAAACCCGTGCTGTGCAGATTGATAATAGCGAGCACATCGGGCGATTTGCGGGCGGGATTTTGGAGCGTCCAGGTCACCGGCAGCGGATACTGCGGGAATCCATTGCTGAGCAGGAATTTGTCGATATGGCGCATATCCTCTAACACCGTAGGAAACGCGGCCCACAACTGCCGGGTAAATTCATCGGCGGCGGAATCGGTGCGGATCGATGCAAATTGCCATTTTGGCGAGGTGATACTCAGCGGGGCATTTACAGACAAGGCCTCCAGGGGATGAACAGGAATGAAAGGCAAACGAAAAAGATAGTGCCAAACCCCGAGGATTGCCGATAGAGTCAACAAGACTCCTATCCAAATTTTGCGTTGCGCAATATTGTTCATATTTTTGGTTTTGAGGATTGTAACCTGTGTTGCATCTTTGCGTCTGAAGAGAAAACCACTAACCCGGAACACAAAAAAGAACATACATGAGAAAAACTTTCTTTCGACTTGCCAGCGCCCTGGCTTTAGCTGGGGTTATTTTAGGTGCTTTTGCCTCCCACGGCTTAAAGGATAAAATATCACCTGACCAAATCGACTCTTTCCAGGTTGGCGTGCGCTACCACTTTTACCATTCCATTGCTATTTTGGCTATTGCCATTTTGTTGTATTTCCGCAAAACGTCTTTCCTGGTATGGGCAGGCTGGGTTTTTGCAGCCGGCATCCTGCTGTTTTCAGGCTCTATCTACCTGCTTTCCACACGCGAATGGACCGGCATTGATTGGTCGTGGCTGGGGCCTGTGACTCCGCTCGGCGGCTTATTGTTCATTACCGGGTGGGCCCTGCTGTTTTTGTCGTCCTACCAGGACAATACGCTGCGCAATGGCGGAAACGGCCACCACAACAGCAATGGCAACGGCCACAAAAAAGCTGAGACCCACACCGTTCAGGCATCGATAGCTTCGTTCTGGTCGTCGTAGTTTTTGCGGCGGTTGCGCCACCAGAGAAATCCCATTGTAGCTACAAGCAGGTACGGCATGGCCAGCATGTATAGGATGCCTATATTTAGTCCTTTGCCTGCGGTGCCGCCATTACTCATGTTGCTCTCTGCTGACATGCGACACATAGGGCATTGCGCCTGCACGTCTGCTGCTAATAACAAGACTACGAAGACTACGGAGAGGATGATCCCCCATTTTTTCCAGTGCATATTTTGATGTTTTCTGTTCTCGGTTCTCGGTTCTCGGTTCTCGGTTGTCGGTTGTCGGTTCTCGGTTTTATTAAGGGTAGAGACGCAAAATTTTGCGTCTCTACTGGAACGGACAACCGACAACCGACGACTACCCCACCACCGCCGTCGCCTCGATTTCCACCAACATATCGGGGTGAATCAAGGCGGTGACCTCTACCATCGACGTTGCCGGTTTAATATCGGCGAAAAATTCACCGTGGGCGCGGCCTACTTCTTCCCAGCGGGTAATATCCGTCACGTACATTCGCGTGCGAACCACATCCGCCATTGTGGCGCCGGCCTCGTGCAGCGCTTTTTCAATTATCTGCAAGATGAGGCGCGTTTGGGCGTAGGCGTCGCCGGGAAAGGCGGCCCTGCCGTTTTCTACGGCGGCGGTGCCGGATACTTCTATTAAATTACCCACCCGAACTGCCCTTGAATAACCTACTATGTTTTCCCAGGGCGCGCCTGAACTGATTAGTTGATGTTGAGCCATATTTTGGGACTGTTGGACTATTGGACTTTCGGACTATTGGACTGTTAGCTAATAATCATCCAACAGTCTAATAGTCTAAATTTCACCGTTTCGGACATTTTTTGCATCTTTTACCCTTTTGGTATTTCTTGCAGCATTTATGCTTGCGGTCCTTAGCTTGAATAACAGGCAAAGGGAAGGGAAGTTGCATAACTCCGGAATCAGGAAACGGTATAAAGGTAGCCCTCGTGCGCATAACAATTAGGTTTGCCATGCAAAAGTAAATTTAATTTGGAATTAGTCCAAATAGCTATTGTCATCATACTTCCATTTTCCGGAGTAACTCTTCGAAGTTTACATGTTCGTGAATCAGTTCGATAGCGCGGCTGACCTTCCAGGGGGTGCTGGTATTAATTTTGACTTCGATACGGCTAATTTTCACTACCGAGCCGTACGTATCCAGCGCAGTTGCGAGTACAGGTACTTTATACTCTTCAAAATAGGGGTGATTAAAATTAAAATCCTCCACCCAGTCGGCGTGCCGGCCGTCGCCGGTCACGATAACGCCGGAGAGGGGCGACTGCTCGAGTTTTTTGAGTTTGGAGATCACGCTCACTTTGTGGAGGGCTTCATCGAGGCGTTTGCTACTGACGACGAGCAAAGTATTTTCAAAACTGTTAAATTCGTCTACATCCACCAGTGAGCCGGCGATGATTTCCGCTACGCGGTTGCCCATTTTATCCCTGTTCATAATCACCCTGCCTTCTACGGCCTGTCGGATGGCTTCCATAATGGGAAAAGAAAGCGAGCGATCGTAGGGGATCATTCCCAGCAGGGGGATATCCATTTCCTGGAGGCGTTTGCGCAGGTAATAGCTCACCTCCTCCATTTTGTCGGCGTAAACTTTATTGATAATGACGCCCCACAGCGGCACTTTTTGCTCCCGAAACAACGACAGGCAAAGGCTAAGCCTATCTATAGTATTGCCGATACCGGCTTCTACCACCATTACTACGCCCGCGCCCAACATGTGGGCTACCTGGGCATTTGACAAATCGGCTATGCTGCCTACGCCGGGGTGGCCGGTGCCTTCGTACACCACCACGTCGTAGTTGCTCGAAAGATGGCGTTGAGCGGCCTGAATGCGTTCGCGAAAATGAAAATTATCCGGGTTGTCGATAAAGGCTCTTGTCACACCCTGGCCTATGACCACCGGGCTGTGCCAGTCGGGGTTAATCTCGAAGCCCACGGAGTCGGCAAAAAGCACGGCGTCTTTGTCGGCAATAATGCCGCTCACCTCCACGTGCTGCTGGCCTACCGGCTTACAATACCCTGCGCGAATACCTCTTTCGCGGAGCCCTGCCAGTATGCCCAGCGTAGTCGTGGTTTTACCTACATGTTGTCCGGTTGCCGCTACGTAAATAGGTTTCATTCCATTGTTGTTAGATCTCCGCCCGAAATGTAAGGAACCAAAAAGCAAAAATGGGAGTTTTGAGGTATAAATTCCGGTCAATAGCGCCTTAAAAGAGCCGCTCCAATAAATAACCGACGGCATAGGCTACCGATGCGGCACAAATGCCGAGGGTGAGCGTTTCGGCCATGCCCCGCCAAATACTGCGCTCGTTGATATAGCTTTTTAATATACCGATACCGATGAATACCAGCGCGGTAAGTCCGCAAGCCCAGGTGAATAAGTGGATATGCAGGCCGGAAGTAAGTTCGAGTACATAAATTAAAAGCGGTACAAAGCCCAGTACGATAAAAGAACAGAAAGTAGCCACGGCCATTGCCATCGGAGATTTGGGCGTGGGGGTTAATTCCAGTTCTTCTTTCATCATCGTATCTACCCACACATCTTTGTTGGAGGTTATCTGTGTTACTACCCGCTCGAGCAACTCTCCCTCAAAACCTTTGCGCTGGTATATTTCGCGAATTTCCTCGATACCCTTTTCAGGTGCGTGCACTACCTGGTGGTATTCTTTGCGCTTGAGGCGTTCATAGCCATGCAGGTCGGATTTATTAGACAAATAGCTGCCCACCGACATCGAAAAGCCGTCGGCAAATAAATTGGCAAAACCCAGGATGATCACTACTTCACTGGTCAGGTGGGCGCCGGCAGCCCCGGCTACGACGGCAAAGGTGGTCACGCTGCCGTCAATTCCACCGTATACGATTTCGGGAAGGAATTTTCTGATTTGTTTTAGCACGGTTCTCGGTTGTCAGTTATCAGTTATCGGTTGCAAATATAACCGATAACTAATAAAAGCGTATGGTTAGCGGTTAACGCTAACCCTGCGCTTACCCTTTCTCCCTCACCTTTCCGTGCGCGGCAACAACAACAATATGATTCCGATTGGAATGAGCAGACTTGCGCCAAATAATAACTCGTAATACCTGGGCATAAAGCCGATTTGCGCCCACAAAAGGGTGCCCTGCAAAAAGAGCAGTAGCTCACTCAGCAAAAATCCGGCTACAAAAAAAACAATACCCGCGCGGGCTAAACTCCTGCGAACAGGTATCACGCCTTTTTCGATAGCCCCAGAATAAAAGAGGAAATCACGCCCAGCAATACCAGGTGGATGAAGCCGATTACGTAATTCCTGATCGTATAGGCAATGGTGGCAATTTGGGGAATTGCTACTGCGGTTTGCACCGCTACTTTGAGCAGCAGTCCCACGGCCGCCATGGCAAATAAGCCCTTTTCCCATGGCGCCAGGAGCGCCGATATCTGCCGGGCATGTGGCCGGTACAACGCTACCAGCACTATGATAGCCGCCAGTTGCACCAACACGCCGATGCTGTTGACCCAAAACACGATAGGTTTGGGGTTGGACCAGGCCACGGCAAGGGCGTATGTCGATAGCGTAGACACCATGACCAACCCATAAAACAGGCGTTGAGAATTGCGGTTGAAGTGAATGCCATGCCCTTCAAAGCGCTTGAAAAACAAGGCCAGCACCCCCAGCAAAAACCAGCCGTTGAACTGAAAATGCAGAAAAAACTGCACGCACATATAATACAGCGCCGTCCGCTTCAGGTCGGTCATGATGATAGGCCCCAATAGCCAAAGGCTGATCGTGGATACCACCATAAAAGCCAGTGCCGTTTTGGCTAGTAATGCCGAAAAAGCCGCCTTCTCATCCCCACGGTTCAGATCGCGCCAGAATTGCCAGACAAAAACATACGACACCAGCACGTGGAGCGTAGAAAAAGCGATAGAAAAACCGGCATAACCTTGAATGGGAAAACTGACGAACATACCTGCCACGCTCAACTGCGTCAGCCAGAACAGACGGCGATAGAGCGGCCGTTCAAGCGTTGCCGGCGGCAGGAAAGCGTGAAGCAGCAAATTGTACAAGGCCAGATAAACCCACCCCAGCATAGCCACGTGCGAATGGGCGTGGAGGATGTTTTTGTACTTCATCCACGCCACCTCCTCTACAAAAGCAAAGCGCAGCAGCGTGCCCATAGAGGCTGCCAGAAGCAGGTTTATCAGTGCCGTCTTAAACCATCGAGGGTTCATGTTATTTTTCTCCGTCGTTTGAGCGCATAAATTCCAATATGCTGCGCGCCTCCGTTACCGACACGTTTTGGTTGGGCATGCGAGTAAGACATTCTTCGAGCAGTTTCTGTGCCTCAGGATCTTCAGCAAGCATTACATCTACGTTGGTGATCATGTTCATGATCCACTCCGGCTTACGACGCTTGGTAATAGATGCCCAACCGGGGCCTACAACTCGTTCGTCGGTGATTTTGTGGCAAGCCGAGCATTTCATATCGTAAATACCCTCGCCCTCCTTGACCATCGCCTGGTCCAATGGGTTGGCCAACTCCACATTTTTGATTTCGCCGACTCCGGTGCCGTCATTCGTTGCTGCCGGTTCCTCTGATACCATACTCTTGGGCGCATCGCCCGAAGTTGAGCTTTCTTGTGATGGTTCGCCCCCACCGCAGGCAAATACGCCGCCTACCAGTGCGGACAATACTACAATTTGCAAACGTTTCATTGTTTATGTTTTAAATTAGAAATAGTTACAAAATTAATTCATCGTTTATTATGCGTACCGACAGATCCTTAATGGTCTGGCGTGTGAGCAAATACATCAGCCCTTCCCGGTAGATGACGGCCTTATCGTGTAACGGGCAGGGATTGGCGGAAGAACACACAGGCAGTCCCAACAGGCATGAAGTGAAAATATCGGGCCCGTCAATACTTTCTACCACTTTTCGCATAGAAGCGCTTTTATCTCTTTCGCTCAAATAAAATCCCCCGGAGGGACCTTTTGTAGAAGAGATAAGACCGTTTTTGGACAACTGCTGAAGTACTTTTGCCAAAAAAGGCCCGGGCACGTCCAATGCTTCAGCAACCTCCTTGACGCCAATCTTGTGGCTTTCGCTGGAGTGTATGGCCAGATGGACGACCGCCCTTATAGCGTATTTGCAGGACTTTGAAAACATAAGTTGTATTGTCGCGACAAATTTAAGATAAAAACATCTTTTTTTCTTTTTTTAGATGCATTTTTTTTTTCGCTCAAATCTTTTACCCAAATTGCAGGGAAAAGAATGACAAAAATCAATACCCCCGGCGACAAATATCAAATGTTTTGCAACGCTTAACAGCTTTCTTTGCATCATAAAAGATATAAACATCTTTTTATCTTATATATTTCAACCCTCGGCTGAAGCCGAGGGTTGAAGATGAGGAAAGAAACAGTATTACTTTTTATAACCTAATCTTTTGCCATGAAAAGCTCCTTTTTATTAAAAACAATTGGCGGATTCGCCCTACTACTAGCCCTAAGTATTTTTCTTTCAGGGTGTGGTAAACCCACTGGTACAGGAGGCGCATTAAGCGGTGATGCAGCCTCACAGGTATACGTAGCGCCTGGCCAGTACGACGAATTTTACATGTTTGCATCGGGCGGCTTCAGCGGCCAAATCGGCGTATACGGTCTACCTTCGGGTCGCTTGTTGCGCGTGATACCTATCTTCAGTGTAGACCCTGAAAAAGGCTATGGCTACAACGAAGAAACCAAGCCGATGCTCAATACATCATTCGGCTTTGTGCCCTGGGATGACGCCCACCACCCCGAGTTGTCTCAAACCGACGGACAGACCGACGGCCGCTGGATTTTCATCAACGGCAACAACACACCTCGTATTGCCAGAGTTGACCTAAGCACTTTTGAGACGGCTGAAATTATCGAGATCCCGAATAGCGGCGGCAACCACAGCTCGCCGTTTACTACCGAAAACACCGAATACGTAGTTGCAGGTACTCGCTTCAGCGTACCCTACCCGCAAAAAGACGTGGCTATCAACACCTATGCCGAAAACTTTAAAGGCACCCTTTCCTTTATCAGCGTAGATAAAAATACGGGACGCATGGACGTAGCCTTCCAGGTATTACTGCCCGCATTCGACTACGACCTTGCCCACTCCGGCAAAGGCAATTCGCACGGATGGACCTTCTTTACTTCTTACAATACGGAACAGTCGAGCACGTTGATGGAAGTTAACGCATCGAAAAACGACAAAGACTATATCGCTGCCGTAAACTGGAAAAAAGCCGAAGAGTATATCAAAGCCGGCAAAGGCCACGACATACCTGCCAACTACGCCCACAACGTATATGACGAAAGCACGCATATGGCTACCTCTACCATGAAGAAAACCGTAAAAGTGCTCATCCCGTCGGAATGCCCGGGTCTTGTTTACTTCCTGCCCACGCCCAAATCGCCCCACGGTGTCGACGTAGATCCCACCGGCGAGTATATCGTTGGCAGTGGCAAACTGGCCGCCGACCTCACGGTACACTCTTTTTCCAAAATGCAAGCGGCTATTGAAAAGAAAGCTTTTGACGGCGAAGTAGACGGCGTACCCATCATCAAATACGAAGAAGTAGTAGGCGGCGTAGTATCGAAACCCGGCCTCGGCCCCTTGCACACCGAATTTGACGGCAAAGGTTACGGTTATACCACCTTCTTCATTTCTTCGGAAGTCGTGAAGTGGAAACTGGGCACCTGGGAAGTCGTTGACCGCCAGCCTACGTTTTATTCAGTAGGTCACCTTTGCATACCCGGCGGCGACTCGAAAAATCCCGACGGCAAATATCTCATAGCCCTGAACAAGATCACCAAGGACCGCTACCTGCCTACCGGCCCCGAACTGACGCAATCTGCCCAGCTTTACGATATTTCAGGCGACAAGATGAAAATGATCCTCGACTTCCCAACCATCGGCGAACCGCACTATGCACAAGCCATACCAGCATCGCGTATTGTCGAGCGCTCGAAGAAATTCTACAAAATAGAAGAAAACAAGCACCCTTACCGGGCGCTGGGTGAAAAAGAAACGAAAGTAGAACGCAAGGGCAACGATGTACACGTATATATGACGACCATTCGCAGCCACTTTGCTCCCGACAACATCGAAGGTATCAAAGTGGGTGACAAGGTTTACTTCCACGTGACCAACCTCGAGCAAGACTGGGACGTGCCGCACGGATTTGCCGTACAGGGCGCCACCAACGCCGAGTTGCTCATTATGCCCGGCCAAACCGAAACATTGCTCTGGGAACCCAAACGCGAGGGCGTGTTCCCGTTCTACTGCACCGACTTCTGCTCTGCCCTCCACCAGGAAATGCAGGGTTATGTAAGAGTCTCCGCTGCCAATTCCAGTACGCCGCTGAAATGGGGCCTGAATGTAAAAGACCCCTCTTAGTCACCATGCTGCGGAATTGTAATTCTTAGTACCATCAGCGCGGGGTCGGCCCCGGCCCCGCGCTCTTTTAAACTATCACGATATGAAATCGCTTCCCCGCCTCCTGATGTTTATCGCCGCCTTATCTTTGCTGGGATTATTCGCCTTTCCCATGTGGAGTATTACGCTTTATGCCCCGCAATACCCCGACGGTGTGACGATGTACATTTGGATCAACAAATTGAGCGGTAGTACGGAGGGCACCCTACAAAATATCAACATCCTCAACCACTACGTGGGGATGAAAATGATCGAACCCGAATCAATACCCGAATTGAAATATTTTCCTTATGTCATTTATGCGATGGTAGCGCTGGGACTATTGGTGGCTATCATCAACAAAAAGAATCTTTTCCTGGTGTGGACCATCCTGCTGGTGGTACTCTGCACGGTGGGCATTTACGATTTCTACCTCTGGGAATATGACTATGGCCACAACCTCAGCGCCGACGCGCCTATCTCAATCCCCGGAATGGCTTACCAACCCCCGCTGATAGGCCGCAAGATACTGCTGAACTTTACTGCCGATTCCTGGCCTTATATTGGAGGCGCCTTTGTAGCCGTGTCCATGCTGGCAGGTTTCCTGGCGTGGTGGCTAAGAAGACGAATGGCGCCACAGGCTTAGTTTAAGCTTAAATACTTTACGTCCTTCAAGCAAAAGCTAATGAAAAAGGCAATTTTCATCCTGATTGGGGTGGCAATGATAGCCGGTTGTACGCCCAGTCCACAACCCATCAACTACGGTACGGATCTTTGCAATCACTGCCAAATGACGATTGTAGACCGGCAACACGCAGGCGAAGCAGTGACCCGAAAGGGCAAGGTGTACAAATTTGACGCCATTGAATGTATGGTCAATTATGTGAATGTGCACCAGGAATCTGAGTGGGCGATATTATTAGCCGGCGATTACAATCGGCCTGGTGAGATGATCGATGCACTTACGGGCAGCTACCTCATCAGCAAGGCCATACCAAGCCCAATGGGCGCCTACCTTTCAGCTTTTGCCAATACGGAGGAAGCCGGTATGGTCCAATCAGAAAAAGGGGGCGAAATATATGATTGGTCGCAATTGCGCACTAAATTAGGCCCTAATACACCTCAATAAAAAACCTGTCATGCGCAATCTCCTATTTGTGCCGCTTTTTTTATTACCCATGTATAGCTTTGCAAACGTCATCATGGTATGTAAGCAATGCCCGGTAACGGGTATCGGTGCAGCTATCCAGCTGGCGGAAGAAGGCGATACGATACTGGTAAAACGAGGTATTTACCAGGAATTTGACATCAAGATAGACAAATGTCTTACGCTTATCGGCCAGGACTGGCCGGTAGTGGAAGGAGGCAATCAATCGGAGGTTTTTTCCATCACAGCTCCGGGGGTCGTTCTCGAAGGTTTTCAAATCCAAAACACGGGCGCCAGTCAATCGCAGGAGCGAGCAGGCATACGTGTTAAAAACACCTCCGATTTTCGTATTCGCCGCAACCGCCTGCTCAATACCTACTTTGGCATCTACCTCGAATATTCCAGAGAGGGCATCGTAGAAAACAACTACATTAAAGGAGAAGCCGTATCCGAAACCTCCTCCGGCAATGCCGTCCACGCCTGGTATTGCAAGCAGATCACCGTGCGCGGCAACAACGTATACGGCCACCGCGACGGCATCTATTTCGAATTTGTCGACAGCAGTTGGATCAGCCACAACTACAGCGAAGCCAATGTGCGCTACGGCCTGCACTTTATGTTTTCTAATGACGACCGCTATTTTCACAATACTTTCCGGCGCAACGGCTCGGGTGTAGCCGTGATGTTTTCCAAACGCATCGATATGCTGTCGAACCGCTTTGAACACAATTGGGGTACTGCTGCCTACGGCCTTCTGCTCAAAGAAATTTACGATGCCAGCATCTCCGACAACCATTTTGAACGCAATACTATCGGCATCTTTATGGAAGGCGCTGCCCGTATCAAATACGAAAACAATACCTTTTCCAATAACGGCGTGACCCTCAAAATGATGGGCGGCTGTATCGCTAACCACTTTAAGCGCAACTACTTTTTCAGCAATACACTCGACCTGGTGGTGGAGGGCAATACCAATGACAACAGTTTCGACGGCAACTACTGGAGCGAATACACGGGTTACGACCTCAACCGCGACGGCGTGGGCGACGTGCCCTACCGGCCTGTCAAACTCTTTGCCTACGTGATGCACAGATGCCCGGAGTCGGTGGTGTTGCTGCGCAGCTTTTTTGTAGATTTGCTCAACCTGTCGGAAAAAATAAGCCCGGCCTTTACGCCGGCCAATGTATTGGATAACGAACCGCTAATGCACCCTGTATCATGATTAGTATAAATCATTTATCAAAATCTTTTTCCAAACTGGATGTCCTAAAAGACATCAGCGTGGACTTCACCCGACCCGGCATTACGGCGGTATTGGGGCCCAACGGATCCGGTAAAACCACCCTTATCAAATGCCTGCTGGGCATGGTTATTCCCGACCAGGGCGAGATCCAGGCTTTTGGACAACCGGTGAAAGGCCAGTGGACCTACCGCTCGCAGATCGGCTACCTACCTCAGATTGCGAGGTTTCCCGACAACCTGCGCGTAAAGGAATTGATCGCCATGATCAAGGATATTCGCGGAACGGCAGCCGATGAAGCGCCGCTTATCGAGGCTTTTGGATTAGAAACCTATTTGGATAAAAAACTGGGCCACTTGTCGGGCGGCACCAAACAAAAGGTCAACCTGCTGCTCGCCCTGCTCTACGATACGCCGGTGATTATCATGGATGAGCCCACTGCGGGCCTCGACCCCGTTGCGCTGATCCGGCTAAAGGACATTATCCAACAGGAAAAAAAACGAGGTAAGGTCATTTTGATCACCACCCACATTATTAGTCTGGTAGAAGAAATAGCCGACGAAGTGGTATTCCTGCTCGAAGGGCGCATTCATTTCAGGGGCACGCCTGAGCAATTGCGCATGCAGTATGCCGGCGCCAACCTGGAAGAAGCCATCGCCAATTTGTTGCTTAATGAAAACCAGGCCGCTGCGGTCCATCCCAAACTCACGCAGCACCACAACGGTACTGTGCTGCATAAAAACCTGAAGCCATGCTGAAAATATTGAAATACAGCTTTTATGATATGATGCGCAGCCGCTGGATTTACCTGTATTTCGGGTTTTTCTTCGCCTTTACGCTGTCGCTGTTTCTCATCAGCACCGACTTATCCAAGGTGGTGGTCAGCCTGATGAATGTCATTCTCATCTTGTGCCCGCTCATCGCCACGATGTTTGGCGTGATGTATTATTACAACTCGCGCGAGTTTACTGAGTTGCTGTTGGCGCAGCCTATAGCCCGCAGGGTTATTTTTCTGGGGCAATACATCGGCTTGGCCTTGTCGCTCTCGCTGAGTTTGCTGGCGGGTGTCGGCATACCGTTTGCACTATATGGCATCTTTCAGTCGGCCGATATCTGGAATTTCTTTTCCCTGCTGCTCAACGGCGTTTTCCTGTCGTTTATCTTTTCCGGGATAGCTTTCTGGATTGCCCTGAAAAACGACCAGCAAAAGATCAGGGGGTTTGGACTGGCGCTGGCCGTGTGGTTGTTTTTTGCGGTGATCTACGACGGCATTTTCCTGTTGCTGCTGCTCAGTTTCAGCGATTACCCCCTGGAGCGCTTTGCCCTGGGCGCCTCTATGTTCAACCCTATCGACTTATCGCGCATTACGGTCTTGCTGCAACTTGATATTTCTGCTTTGATGGGATATACCGGCGCCGTTTTTCAGCAATTCTTAGGCAATGGCACAGGTATGCTTTTTGCCTTCGGCGTGCTCACGCTATGGCTTTTGTTGCCGCTATGGCGAATAGGCAGGATTGCGAGGGTGAAGGACTTTTAGCGATTGGCAATCGGCAGTCGGCTATCGGCTACTTAGAACCGACTGCCGACTGCCGACTGCTATCAACTCAGGCTCTCCCCAGTTTCCACAGCATCTTGCCGTGTTCCCAGAGGGCCTTTACCATATACGCCAGTCGTTAATAGGATTTTCAATCCGGGGCGTTGGACGTTGAAGTCCTCCTGTCAGTTTCGAAACTCTGTTATGAAGATATTCATGAAGTTCAGAGATCATAACCTGACCGTTGAGGTCTTTGTCTGCCTGTTTACTTTTCAATCCCTCCAACAGCGCGTATGCAAAGACGCTATTATTCCATTGATCCCCTTCAAATGCAAATTCATAGGCGCTGGCGCTGGCAATGATTGTAGCGCCTGTTCCTTTTCTCAAATCTACAAAAATAGATTTCATTAATTCATAAGCAGCTACTTCGTCAATTTGCCTAATATTTATTGAATTAGACAGGCTTCTGAAACTCACCGGCCCCTGAATGCTGTTTTGTTCCTTTACAACATCCATGCTTTCCTTATCTACTTCGCCGGCGTGGCATGCATCCATAAAAAGCACTTTTGAGCGGGCAGGAATGCTATCGAGTATATTTTCCAATACATTAAATGGAATTGCAGTTTGTGCTATTTTATCAAAAGCCGTAGCAGACGTGGCCAAATAATAGTTCAGTTGATCGTCAATTAATCCATGACCTGAAATTACGACTATTACTTTATCATCAATTTTACACCCCATGAGTTGCTCCTTCACCTCCTTTATTCGTTTTAGATTTACATCTTCATTATATAGCTTAATGATGTGTGTGTTCTCATAGTATCCCGCATTTTCTTTAAACAAAGTCGAAATATCTTCCAGGTCTTTTACAGGGTATTTTAAGTTATACTCGGCATTATCATAATGATCCACACCGATAGCAACCAGGTACAGATCAGGATTTGCATTTATGGGTGATATATAATTCACACTATATGTTTCCCTGGTTGAAACCGCACCTGCCTGGTTATATACGGAGGCCTGTATGACGTTCTTCCCTGTGTGAAGATTCACCTGAATCGTATCCTTCAACTCGTTTGTACGCAACGGCCTGAGATCTCTTCCATTTGAGCCGAAAAGGGGGACACCGTTAATATATATATCCAGCCGGTCCAATTGGACCAGAGAATCTTGCGCATGAACTTTAAAGGAAATTGTTGAATCTTTCGTAATTAGGAAAGACGGCCATTCCACATCTATAATTGGCGCATGAAAATCGTCGCTCAACATATCTTCGGTAAAGCGCATCTGACGAAGTCGTTTTTGGTAAGCCTTTTTATATATATCAACCAGGGTTGATGAGGCTAGTCCCATCCGTTCGATTACTATGTCAGGTCTGTTATATTTTAAATCAAATTGCTCAAAAGGATAAATATTATCATTGTATACATAAAATACAGATTGCTGAATATCTTCTGTTGACGAGTAATAATATTTGTTATCAACTATTGAAATATATCCATCATCGCTTAATCCTATAAAGGTAATTAATTCCTTGTCTTGATTAAGGTCGAATATTTTAATAAGCCCATCCAACCCGGAAGCTGCAAGAAATTGAGCATCAGGAGAAAAAGCCATTACATCCAGATGGTCTAAGCTGGGAAACCGGTGAGTGACTTTATAGCGTCTATCTAAATCTCTTATTTCAATATTACCATCGTACTCATAAGCAAAAAGGGTACCTGATGAATTGAATACAAAAGGATAAACTCCTTTAATCTTCTTTGTCTTATTCAAAAGCATATCTCTCAATGTTATTTGCCCCCTATTTCCCAAATAAGCTATTAAGCCTTTGTTTTTATTACCTGTAAGATCATTATAATAGATTGTGGAAGATAGAGCCTCCGGGTTTAATGAACTTAAAATAGATTCCGTTTTCCCGTTTTTATGTATATAAACTTGATCAGGATAAGCCAAATGGGCAAAACTTTGAGGATTTTCAGAAAAAAAGGAAAAGGCTTTAATTCTAAATACCCCACCATGCTGGTGTTCTTTAAATTGATAGAAAGGCTCCATATATTTGCCGTATCGGTCATAAATACCAGAAGTAACTGCTGTTGTCGAAACTACTGCAAACCGGGAGGTATCTATCCATTCTACATCTTCAATATGCTCTAGCAGTGTGGCATTTGAATATGTGGTTCCCAACTTTCTTCCTGTTTTTAAATCGTATACTCCTATAGAACCTAACCCTGCTACTAATAAATGGTCATTTTCATTGTTTTCCATTGCTACGATTCGATTTTCGGTGAAGGAAATATTCATCGCCATTTTCGCTTCCAGCAATGACCATACTGATATCTGATTAGAATAATTCTGCCTGTATGTAAATGTCTTTGAAGTTCCTTTTGCACTTAACAATAGCGGCGCATGGTGTAAAAACTGTAAAAAAGTAACATTGTTTGATACATTTGCAGGGGCAATTATCGTTTCGCAATTATTAACATCAAGGTATACATTATTAATTTTAAGCGGCTGAAAAGCTTGGGATGTATCCGGTATATGCTCTGTAATAAAATGCACTAAAGGAGATGGGTCGGTATATATAAGAAAGTCGTTGATTAATTGTCTTTGAATTTTCAGATCGCAGTCAATGATTTCTTTTGTCGATAAATCCACAACATTTACCTTCAGTCCGTTATTATAAACTATATATTTTTTATCCGCAGATATTTTAATGTTTTTAGATTGAACTCCAGGCACTCTTAAAAGCTCTATCCTCTTTTTAAGATTCCAAATCACCAAATCTTCTCCAGCGATAATGAGGTTATCTTCAGCATCAAAATCAATAAAATGAATTTGTTTACTCATATTAGGATTTTCAATAAACTGCAACGTTTTTTTAGAAATTAAATCGACATAGGCTACAGTCGTATCTTTAAAATTAGACAGATAATATTTACTCCGTATTGTAAAAAACAACCTTTCAACTTGATTATCAAATGCCAATGCATCAAACAGGCCTTCCGTAGTATATAAAGTTTCTTCTTTTAAGGTAGTCAATTCCAATAATTGAAGCGTTGTTTTATTTCCCATATATTGCCCATAAGCCAGGTATTTATTATCGCCAGAGAAATGATAAGCTTCTCCTTCCATTGTTGATGGAGTGTATGAAAACCAGATTTCTTTCCAGGTTTTTGTATCCCATAATACCAGAGTGCTACCTCCGAAACTCAATAAATACCGGCCGTTGGGACTAAATTGCAACCCTCGTATTTCACCCATATGACCACTCAAAGTTGCCAATTCAACCTGAGTACTACGATCGAATATTCTTATTTGATCGTGGTAACCAGCCGCGTAGCAATCACAATGGCGGTCATATGACAACGAAAAGGGCTGCGTAGCATGCCCCGATTGAATTTTGATTTGTTGCGCCTGGAGCAAGGTAACGGCTCCCCAAAAGCACATCAAAATGATGATTAGTAATCGCTGCATAGGTATTTCTGAAAAAAATTCAGGGGCAAAATAATCAAATTTTGCCCCTGAAAGGAGTAGACGCCGGTAATAATGGCCTACTATACTCTCCCCAGTTTCCACAGCATCTTGCCGTGTTCCCAGAGTGCCTTGGTAAAGGTAGGCTGCGAGTGATACGGCAGGCCGTATTCTTCAGCGGTAGCTTTTACGATAGGCGACAGCTTGCGGTAGTGCACGTGGCACACATTTGACAGCAAGTGGTGTTCGACCTGGTAGTTGAGTCCGCCTACATACCAACCCAGAATTTTGTTATTGGGTGCAAAATTGGAGGTCGTCTGTAACTGGTGGATGGCGAAGTTGTTATCAATATTGCCTTTTTCATCGGGCATCGGATATTCGCATTCTGACATCACGTGAGCAGGCTGGAAAACCAATCCCAGTGTAAGGCCCGCAATAAAGTGGGACACAAAAAAGAAGATCAGCGTTTGCCACCAGGCTACGTTCGAGATCATTAGCGGCAATATCAGCATATAGACATAGTAAACCGCCTTAAAGGCGAAGAGTTCGATCATCACCCCGCGATAAGTGCGGCCTTGCGGCTCGATAAGCCCCATCTTCTGATAGCGGGCTATCTGGCGGAATTCCTTTGCCGTAATCCATAGCAAGGTCATCAAGCCATAGAGGAACCAGGCAAAAAGAAATTGGTAGCGGTGGTGTTTTTCCAGCGGCTGGTGCGGGGAAAAACGCATGAGTTTGCCAGGGTGAATATCTTCGTCCATCCCGTCGATATTAGTATACGAGTGGTGCAATACGTTGTGCTGGATACGCCAGATAATTGCGCTGCCGCCTACCAGGTTGAGCGTATAGCCCATCATCTCGTTGATCCAGCCATGGCGTGAATATGCGCCGTGATTGGCGTCGTGCATGATTGACAGACCGATACCCGCAGTGCCAAATCCGATCAACACCCACATAGCAAAAACAGCCCAGGGGCTGGAGAAGGTGTTTGACATGATCAATGCATAGGGTACGAAAAAGAGCGCCAACATGAAGATGGATTTGATAACCATTCCAGGTGTGGCATACCTTGAGATTTTATTGGTTTCAAAATAATCGTTGACGCGTTGCTTGAGTGCTTGAGCAAAATCGGGCGCCACTGCCCGATTAAATCTTACTGTTTGTAAAGCCATAAAAATGAAGCGTTAATGAACCAGAAAATAAAAGGCGCAAGGTACGAAAAAACAACGACATTCAGCTTTTTTATATACGAGCAAACTTACGGCAAATTATTGGTTAAGCGTAGGGTATGGGCTACCTTTAGCGCAAATAAACTATGGTACAAAAGTGAATATTTCCAGACAAATAGTAGTAGAATTGCAATACCTGCCCGCCGCCGCCTATATGGCTTTGCTGTGCAGCGGCGTCGGCATTTTGATGGAGCAGCACGAACATTATACAAAAGGCAGCTACCGCAACCGCTGTCAGGTAGCGGGCGCCAACGGCCCCTTGCGGCTCAGTATTCCATTAGTGAAAGGCAAACACCAACAACAACCCATACGGGATGTGCGCATAGCTTACCACGAGCCCTGGCAGGCTCAACACTGGCAAAGCATAAAATCGGGTTATGGCAGCGCGCCATATTTTATTCACTACGCTGAATTTTTACACCCCTATTACATAAAGCGCTGCGAATTCCTCTTCGATTTCAACTGGGAATTGCTGCAAACGGTTATCTCTTTGCTTCGTTTGCCGGTAACGCTGCAGCTCACCGATACCTATCAGCCCGCTTATACGAAATCGGATATACTCGATATGCGTGAGGCAGTACATCCCACTGCCGTGTTGCCTACTGCCCCACCCTATCCACAGGTATTCACCGAACGCTATGGTTTTTTGCCACATCTGAGCGTGGTCGATCTGCTTTTTTGCCTCGGGCCCACCACTTTGCCGTATTTGCAGAAACTGGGCAACCTAATGCTTGACCATCCGCGTTGAGTAGCCGTCTTGTGCGGTAATAACCCTAACCAGGTATACGCCGCCGGTCAAACCCGCCAGATCAATTACAGCCGCAGCTACGCCGTCTTCAAAGCCCAGGATTTGTTGCAGGGACAACCTGCCGTTGGCGTCAAAAACACTAACAACTGCCGGTCCACTGAAATCGCTATGGGAGAAGTACAGCCGGACGTTTTCGCCTGCCGGATTAGGAGATACGCCCAGTCGGATGTCTTCCCCCTCTACCGTTGCGCTGACCACATCCGAATAGTGGACGTAGCCGTCAAAATCTTCCTGTCTCAGCCTGTAATAGTTGATGCCGGCCAAAGGCGATTTATCAGTATAATTATAGACATGCGCATTAAGGGTAGTTCCTTTTCCGGCAATAAAATGGAGATCAGTCCACATTCGCCCGTCGCTGCTTCGCTCCAGGTAGAAGCCGTAATTATTGGTTTCTGTAAGCGTAAGCCACTCTAACATCACCTGTTTGTTTTGCACGGTGGCGGAAAAGCGGCTCAATTCAACAGGCAGAATGGGTTCTACATAACGCGCTATAAAATTAGCAGGAGAGCCGCCGGCAGATGTAAAATAGCCGCCCGTGTACACATCGCTACCTTTAATGGCCAGGCTGGTGCAGGCGAAATCGAGGCCTGTGCCAAAAGGTTGCCAGGTCACGCCGTCCCACCAGGCTATGTAATTGACCGTTTGAGCGCCCGTTTTGGTAAACACGCCGCCGGCTATCAGGTTGGGGCCGACTGCCGACAAGGCAAGGCAGGGGCCGTTGAGGCCTGTACTGAGGCCCGACCAACTTATGCCGTCCCATACGGCGACGCGATTGGCGGCGCCGCCGCCGGCCACCAGGAAATTGCCGCCGGCATATAGTTTACCCTGGGCATAAGCCAGAGCCAGGCATTCACCGCTCAGCCCCGAGCCAAGGGCCGACCAGCCGTTGGCGTCCCATTTGGCGATATATCCGGCGGGGGCATTGCCGGCTGTGGTAAAAAAACCGCCGGCATACACTTCAGTGCCGTTGACTGCTATCGAAAAGCAGGCGTCACCGAGGCCTGGCCCCAGCGGCGTCCAGTTGTGGCCGTTCCAACTGGCTATATAATTGGCCGGCGCATTGCCGGCCTGGGTAAAGATACCCCCGGCATAAACGCGTTTGCCGCTGCCTAAAGCCAGAGAAAAACAATAACCGTTGAACCCGTCGCCCATAGCCGACCAGGCATTGCCATCCCACATGGCTACAAAACTGGCCGGCAAGCCGCCGGCTGTAGTGAAAAAGCCGCCGGCATACACCGTGTCATTGCGCACGGCCAGGGCATAACACGCATCGTTAAAACCCGCGCCCAGCGTTGACCAGTTGCTGCCGTCCCATTTGGCGATAAAATTGGCGTTTTGACCGCCGGCCTGGGTGAATTCGCCGCCCACATACACATTGGAACCCGAAATGGCAATGGCGTTTACCGCATTGTTCAATCCCGTACCCATCGTCTGCCAACCCGTGGGCGGCAAAGGCTGTAATACGGGGCCAAGACAAGGATCAAGCCTGACCTGATAGCCCAAAAGCGGAATAACCCCGGAATAACCCGAAGAAAGGTTTAGCGTGCCGTCTGTGGAGATGATCTGTGAGATCGGAATGTCGGTTGCGGAAGTCGCATCCTTGTGGTTGGGAAATGCCAACATAACCTGCGCGAATACCGCGTACAGGAGTACTAAGGGTATAGTTTTGCTCATAGTTTGGATAGATTAACAATAGTATAAAGTTATAACAATAAATTGGAATAATCAAATAGTAGCAGTTAGCAATTAGCGGTGAGCGGTCAATTTTCACATATAAACGGCTATTAAATGGCGGTCAGCGGTCGGCAGTCGGCAACCAGATCCAGACAACCGACCGCCGATTGCCGATTGCCGACTGCTGACTGCTGATTGCTGACAGCTATTAAAAAATTTACTACCTTAGCACCATGTTAGCCATTATCCCACAAGACATCAAGGGCCATCGCGCCCGACTTGACGAGATTGTCAAGAACCTGCACGAACTCACCATTAAAATTGGTCACGAAGAACTGGCCCAAACGGTCAGCGACTTGCGCAATCGACTGCACGAGCCGTTTATGTTTGTGATCGTAGGCGAGGTCAAATCGGGAAAAAGCAGCTTTATCAATGCGCTGCTTTCTACCGGCCGCGAGATCACCAAGGTGGCGCCGCAGCCAATGACCGATACCATCCAGCAGCTATTGTACGGCGAGAAGGAAGAGGAGGTGGTTATCAATGAATACCTCAAAAAAATATTGCTGCCGGTGGATATCCTCCGCGAAATCGCCATCGTAGACACGCCGGGTACCAATACGATCGTGGCACACCACCAGGAAATTACGGAGCGTTTCATCCCCGCTTCCGACCTCATCGTGTTTGTTTTTGAAGCTAAAAACCCCTACCGGCAGTCGGCATGGGATTTCTTCGAATTCATCCACGCCGACTGGCGCAAGAAGGTCATTTTTGTACTCCAGCAAAAAGACCTCATGCCGGAGGAAGACCTCGCCGTGAATTTGCAGGGCGTGAGCGAACAAGCCCGAAAGAAAGGGATCAACGACCCGATGGTGTTTGCCGTATCAGCCAAGCAGGAACAAGAAGGACTCGAACAGGTGAGCGGTTTTTTGCCCTTGCGCGAATACATTAGAAAAAATATCACCGGCGGTAAAGCGCCCGTACTTAAACTCCAAAACAACGTAAGCACCGCCCAGAATATTTGCGAACGCATAGAAAAAGGACTCGATTTGCGCCAGCAGCAATGGGAGTCCGATACCGCCTTTAGGCAGGATGTGCGCGATACGCTCCACGAACAAGAGCTCAAGTCGCATAAGCAGGTCGATATTCTGGTGGAAAATCTCATTGCCGGATACGACCGCATTACTACCCTCAAAGAAAGAGAATTGGCCGAAGGGCTGTCGTTTTTCTCCCTGCTCAAGCGCTCGTTTACTTCTATTTTTAGTAAAAAATTATCGGTACGCGAATGGCTGGCCGAACTGGCCGCTGACATGGAGCGGAAATTGCACGACGAACTGCGCGTGAAGTTGGATGCCAATGTTGACGACCTGGCCGACAGTATTCAGCATATGGCGCGTATTATCGACCTGAAATTGCGCAGCAGCGAAACGATCCTGCGCCACGACCACGATATTTTTAGCGATATCGCCGAACGCCGCACCGGCGTGCTGCGCGAATTGCAAGACGCTTTTTCCACTTTTGTGAACCGAGCAGAGAGCTTTCGCGACGATAACCTGTTTTCCGAAAATCGCTCGCTATCTCCTAATATCGCCACGGGCAGCGGGCTCGCAGCCATCGGGGTCATCGTTATGGCCGTCACCAACGGCATGGTCTTCGATATTACCGGCGGCATTCTCACTGCCATCGGACTGCTTTTTGCAGGCGTGACAACCAGCGTGAAACGACGTAGAATTCTGGATGGTTTCCGCACAGAGATCAACGACGGCCGTCAACAAATTGAATCTGAAATCACTCAGCGCCTCAAGACGTATATTACTCAGCTAAAAAAACGTATCGACGCCAATTTCCGCCGCTTCGACGAGCATCTCGAAAAGGAAGCTGCTCAGTTGACAGCGCTACGCGCCGCACACAAGGCCGTGGTGGAGCAATTGGAGGAGATGGCCGGAGAACTTTGATGGAGTGTGGGAGGGTGAGATTCTTAGGATCACTCCCTCTCACACTCACACTCCCACTCTCTCACCCTCAATCATTTGCCTATCTCAGCAAATTCACATCGCCCTTATACAGCACAATCTCGCCATCGATAAATTCGATTTCGGCAAAATACACGTAAACGCCCGGGTTCATCGGACGGCTGCGGTGCCTGCCATCCCACCCGAATGCAGGGTTATTGGGCTGGAAGTTGCGCAATTCTATCATGGTTTCGCCCCAGCGGTTGAAAACCAGGAATGACTTGACCTCCCTGACCTGGTTGTCGCGGCTGTGGATGTATAAAATGTCGTTGATTCCGTCGTCATTGGGTGAAAAAGCATTGGGAATATAAATCGGCCTGCGCTTGCGCACTACGATGATGGTATTGTCGCTATCGGTACAACCGTTCACATCTACTATTGTAACCGTATATTGAGTAGTGACGCCGGGCGATACCCAAATAGCCACCGAATTACCCATAGCGATGCTGTCGGGCTCCCAGATAATCGTATCCAACTGTATACCTGAGTTATATACGGCTGCCAGCCTAACGCTGTCACCTAATTCAATAGTGCGGTCGCTGCCTTCCAGGCTCGTTACTAGTGTCACTACCAGTTCTTCCGGCTGCGAAATATCGGCGGCAAGCTCGGAAGTACAGCCGTTCTGATCCTGGATAACCAGCGTATAATTTTCCGGGCCCAGGAAGGCAAATTGTGTCTGGCTCGTAAATGGCCCCCCATTAAGTGAGAAGCTATAAGGCCCTGTGCCGCCGCTCACGTTTTCGATGGTGATGACGCCGTCGTTGGCCTGGAAACAGGTAATGGGCGTAACCTGCAGGTCGGCAACGGGCACGTCCAGATTTGCATCAACGGTTACTTCATCGGTGTCCGAACAACCGAAATCATTGGTTACGGTTAGCGTATAGATGCCGCCCTGCGTGGCATTGATGGCAACATTATTGGGGTCTGCAATCACTATATTGGGATCGGAAGCCGACCAGTTGTATGTAATTCCCGCCCCCGTGCTAGTGCCTGTACCGCCAAGCGAAACAGCAGTCGTGTTACAAGTGATGGTTTGATCGGCGCCCGCATCGGCTACCGGAGCGGCTTCGATGATGACCTGGACTTCTACCTGGGCATCTGGACAAGGATCGACGGCGTCTACGCGATAAACGAAGCGGTAGGCGCCAGGGAGTTGGGTTGCCGGATTGAAAGTAGCGGCTCCCGCATTAAACGCCCCCCCGGTTGAAGGCGGCGTGCTGATTTCCTGCCAGGTACCGCCGGGTGTTGCGCCTGTAATCAAGGCAGCCAGGTTGACGGGGGTTGCACTGCCTGCGCAAAGCCGCGCGGGCGCCAGCGCAGTACCTGCGTTTACAGGTTGATTAACCGTGACGGTCCAGGAGGCGTTGCCCGGGTAGGTGCAATCGGGTAAGGCCAGATTGGTATATTCGATAACTTGCAGTATAGTAGTGCCGGAGAGTGCTCCCAGGCTTACAGCAGCGCCGTCGGCCAGCGTGGCCGTTACCGGCGCTCCACCGTTGATGGTGTAGACCACCGAATAGGATCCGCCACTTCCGGTGAAATCAAAGCTAACGGAAGCCGTTTGCCCCGAGCAGATTGTCGTAGTGCCGTTGAGTGCCAGTACATTGGTTGGGCAATCTTGTGCGATACAGGTGCCGGTACCTGTGCTATTGCCGCAAGCACCGACGCCCTGGGCGATCACGTTGATGGTCACCGACTGGTTGGGCGTAAGGCCCGTTACGGTATAAGTAGTGCCACTAAGCATACCGGCAGGGCCGTCTACATCTACCACCTGGTAACCGGTAGCGCCGCTAACCGGCGCCCAGCTGAATACGATAGACGTGCTGGTCGTTTGCTGGCAAGTCACCACAGGCGTTGCCAACGGCGCATCTACCTGCACATTAGCTGAAGAACTGGCGGTACACCCATTGTCATTTACTGTCAGACTTACTGTTTGAGAACCTGCTGTAGCCCAGGTTACGGCATGCGGGCCAACGCCGGTTCCCGGGGTAGCCGAGCCACCGCTGAAGTTCCAGGTATAAGTGGCCGAAGCCGAAGCCGATCCGGTGAAGGTGATCTGCGAGGGGCTGCCCGCGCAAACCGGAGAAACCACGGTAAAGGTAGCCGTAGGCACGGCATTGACCGTTACTGTAGTGGCGCCGGAATAATCACAGACGCCTTCCGTATAATTCACCGTAAGCGTATGCTGGCCCACACCGGCTTGAGCCGGGTTAAATACAAAGTTGGCGCCTTGCAGCGATACGCCCGGTCCGCTCCAGGTAAATACCCCTCCACCCGCCCCGCCCGTAGCGGTCGCCAGAAGGGTTACCGGTGTGGCATTGTTGCACAAAGCAGCTACCGGGGTAATATTGAGTACTACAGGCGGACAAGCCGTAGCGGTACAAGTCGTCTGGCTTGAAACCGAAGGGCATACGCCGGCAGAATTGGCGGTAACTTCGATCATCACCATATCGCCGGGATTCAAACCCGTAAGCGAATAAGTCGTTGGATCAATCTGGTTGATAGTATGCGCAGGGCCGTTGGTGACAATCGCATAGTCGGCAGCGCCGGCTACCTGCGGCCAGCTGACCGTAATCGAGGTATTGGTTCCTGAGCAGCTAATCACGGGAGCGCTCAGCGGCTGTTCTACCGTCACACTGGCTGTAAAAGCCTCAGAAGCGCAGTTATTTTCCACCACGGTCAGACTGATTGTGGGATTACCTGCATTGGCCCAGTTCACCTGGTGGGGGCCGATACCCGTACCCGGCGTAGCCGTGCCGCCGCCAAAATTCCAGTTGTAGGAAGCGCCGGAATCCGTATTACCCGTGAATGTTATCGTAGCATCTTCTCCTGCGCATACTGTCGGCGTAGCGATAAAAACAGCCACAGGCTGGGCATTGACCACAATGGCCGTGCTGCTGTTGTAGTTGCAGTTGCCCTCCTGGTAAGCAAGCAGGATTACATGTGTGCCGGGACCGGCCACATCGGGGTCAAAAACGCCGTTAGCGGCGTCGGTGATACCAGGGCCGCTCCAGGTGCGCGTGCCGTTGCCCACGCCGCCTGTTATTTGCACACCTATAGTTATGGGCGCAGCGGATGCATCCAGACAAATAGGCGTAACATTATCGATAGCCAGATTGACGGCTGCGCAATCTTCCGCGATGCACGTTTGTTGCGCAACGGAATTGATACAGGCATTGCCACTGATAGCTTCCACTTCCAAGGTGACGACATCGCCGGGAGAAAGGCCGGTAACGTTATAGGTATTGCCGTTTTGCGTGCCCGACTGGCCGGTGAGGACGGTCACATTATAACCTGTCGCATTATTCACATCAGCCCATGAAAAGATGATTTGAGAAGTGGTCGTAGCACAATTGATAACCGGAGGCAACAAGGGTTCGTCTACCTGGATTGTTTGTGAAAAAGACTGCGAGGTACAGCCGTTTTCGGCCACTACCAGGTTGATGATTTTTGTACCGCTTGTGGGCCAACTCACCGATTGCGGGCCGGGACCTGTGCCGGGATTGGCCGTGCCGCCGTTGAAATTCCAGTTGAACGTAGCGTTTGCGGAATTGGCGCTGCCTGTATAACTTGCCACGATGATTTCATTCACACAAACCGTATCCTGGTTAAGGGTAAAATCGGCTGTGGGCGTATCAAATACATCTACAGTAATGCTGGCAGTTTCACTGCAGGGGCCTTCGGCGTAAGTCAGCGTAAGTGTATATACTCCGGAGCCGGCAACAGCGGGATCAAAGACGCCATTAGCCGCATCGACAATACCGGGACCGCTCCAGGTACGCGTGCCGTTGCCCTGTCCTCCGCTTACATTGGCGGTTAACGTCAAGGGCGTATTAGCGCCGTTGAGGCATACATCGCTTACGGGAGAAATATTAATTGTAAAACCGGGGCAGTCGGCCGCATTACAGGTCGTTTGGGCGCTCACAGGGCCGCAGGCGTTGTCGGTTTGGGCCGTGACCTCTATCGTCACTGCTTCTCCCGGTTGTATATTATTTACCATAAAACTATTACCCGTCTGCGTACCGGTCTGCCCCGATAGTACGGCGACGGTATAGCCGGTGGCGCCGGCCACGTCGTTCCAATCGAAAGTAGCGGAAGTCGTTGTAGCGCCGGCACAATTGATCACGGGTAGTTGCAAGGGGCCTTCCACGGTGACTACGAGGGCCGCCGTATCGGAAAAACAGCCGTTGGCTTCCACGACCAAAGTGATCGTCTGAATACCTGACGCATCCCACGATACAGTTTGGGGGCCCTGTCCGGCGCCCGGCATGGCATTACCCCCGTCGAAATTCCAGTTATAAGCAGCCGTAGTATCGGCATCTCCAGTATAGGTAAATATCACAGACTGGTCGATACAAACCAGGCCGGTATCCTGGGTAAAATCGGCAGTCGGAATTGGATAAACAGTGGCAAACAGGGTATCGGTATAGGTACATTGCCCTTCTACATAAGAAGCCACGATCGCATGGGTACCTTCTCCGGCAATCAGGGGATCAAAAAAGTCTAAAAATGGCGTATTGAGCACACCAGGGCCATTCCATGAAACCGTGCCGTTGCCGGATCCACCCGTGACCGTCACGAACAAGGTGTCGGGTTGGAGCGTGGGCGACAGACAGAAGGGATCCAGGGGTAATGCATCAACGCCGACGGGTGGGCAGTTTTGCGATGTGCAGCTAAAAGTAGAAGCGCTGCCAGGGCAAGCGCCGCCGCTTTGGGCGGTCACGGTAATCGTAACGGTTTCGCCGGGCAGCAGGTTGCTGACGGTATAAGTTGTGCCCGCGAGTGTGCCGATTTGTCCCGTGCCGACTACTACATCGTATACCGAGGCGCCGGGCACTGCCGGCCAAACAAACTGCACGGAATTGGGGGTAATATTACCACACGAAATAGCAGGTGCAGGCAGCGGAGGGGTCACGTTGACCGTCACAGAAGCGATATCGGTACAGCCGTCTTCATTCGTAACCGTGACGATATAATTAGTTGTTGCATTGGGCGATACCGTAATGGGGTTGACGTTATTCTGCCCCGTACTCCAATTGTAGGTAATTCCTCCGGTACCTGTGAGCGTTATCGAAGATCCCCCACAAATAGTAGGGTTAGAGGGTGTAATGGCTGCATTCACAGCCGGCGCCACGATGAATGAAACAGAGCCTGGCGCAGAACAGCCCGTTGCGGTGGTTGTACCGGTCACATTATACGTATAACTCCCTGCCGGCAGCGTAACCGTCCGGGGATTGGGCGCTCCAGGGTTATCGGCCCATACGTAGGTATTAGCGCCGGTAGCGATAAGCACAACAGGTTCGCCGGCACAGAGACTTCCTGATGTAGAGACAGAAATAACGGGCGGCGGGTTTACGGTTACGGCCACATCATCCATGCCCGTACATCCGTTCACATCGATACCGGTTACCGTAAATACGCTGGATTGTTGCATAGTTACCGTAATGCCGGCGCCTGAGCCCACGAGTTGGCCTGTAGTTGTATTTACCCAATTATAGGTTTGCGCGCCGTTAGCGGTAAGGGTCACCATCCCACCCTGACATACTGTGGCAGGATTAGCCGTCGCATTTATATTTACCGTAATAAAATTCACATTGATCGAAGCGGGCGCCGACGGGCAACCATTGGTCGTTACCACAAGGCTGTATGTTCCCGCCAATAAGGCATTGGTGGGGTTTTGCTGGTTGGAAGTAAAACCGCCGGGGCCGGTCCAGGCGTATGTGGTGCCGGGCCCGCCAGGAGAGGCCATGCCTTGTAGTTGAATAGTTTCACCCGGGCAGGGTTGTTCCACCAGACTGACAGAAGCGGTGGGCGGCGTACCGGGGGCGATCACCGCCGGCGTAGACCGGCTACAGTTGGCCTGAATATTGGTAGCCAGCACCGAATAAGTACCTGCCGGAAGGTTATTGACAGAAATAGGCCCGGGGCAGGCATCGCATGAATAAACGATGCCCCCCGTACTATTAAAGACATTCCAGTTATAAACGGTGCCTGGCGTACTGCCTCCTGATGCAGTGATACTGCCATTGCTGGCGCCAGGGCAACTCGTGTTGGTAGGCACTACGATGGGAGGGTTGTCGTTGCAACACACGGCCGTAGCAAAGAAATCGAATGTTGTTCCCGAATTGCAGCCGGTCTGGGTCCACGAACCGGAGTCGCCATCCGACCAGACCTGCACCGACATATTGAGGTTATTGCCCGTGCTGTTGGGCGGACAGTCCGCAACGGTTATCGTCCAACAAAATGTAACGGCGGGCGCCGAGGTGCCGATTAAAGAACAGTTGATGCCTCCGTTGGAACCGCCGTCGCCCCAGTTATTGCCGGGGTTGCCGTCAAAGGGGCCGCCCAGTGAGGAATCGTAGGCAAAGCCGGGGCCGAATACCATGCCGGTATTGCTTCCCACCCAGGAGTTGTAAAAACCCCATTGCCCCTGGCCGTCGCAGGAAGGCGGAGGATTGGGGCTCAGGGAGGTGATATCCCAACCCGGGCCGATATTTAATTCAATGGCATGCAACCACTCGATGGTGGAGGTGACATCCCATTGGTCAATAGTAAAACAGAAGTTGACTTCTTGTCCTGAATTATAAGTACCGTTCAGCGGCGGCGGAGATGCGGAAAATACGTTGCCCAACAGGCAGGGACTACAATCGCGCCGACTGGTAATGGCCAGTGTGAAGTTGCCGGTATCGTCTACTGTGCCTCCGGAGACAAACAAGAAGTAGGTCTGGCCCTGCAGCACATTTATACTTACGGCCAAAGACCCCGCGTTGAGCGGCGCACTGGCGCAATACACCGGCGTAAGAAAACTGCAATTGCTTCCGGTAAACAAGACAATATTGGGCGTATTGAGCTGCCCGGTTATTGAAATGTCAATGATATTTGAGGTAGCCGTAAAGCGGTACCAAACTTCAGAGGCGGGCGCATCGGTAGACCCCCCCACGTCACAGGCCGAAAATTCGGGATAAGGAGAAGTCGGCGTCGCATTATTATTATTTGTGTTAAATGTATTAGTTACCCCCGCCGTAGAAGGGCAAGCAGGAGGAGTACTCAGGCTTAGCTGTTGAGCACCGGTACATTCGTCATTTGGCGGCTGTGACCATCCTATTACAATAACAAAAAGCGTAAAAAAGAGCGTAAAGCGTAGTTTCATCGTTGTCAATTCTGTCGACTGTTAAGGTATTATAAAGCTTAAATAATAGGTTTTTGCATTTACCTCAACTACCAGATAGTACACGCCTGCCGGAAGTTGCTCAAGCTGGTAGCGCTCCGCTAAGCGGTTTTGTACTACCTGTTTAATGCGTTGATCCACTTTTTGCCCAATGGCATTAAAAATGGTCAACAAGGCAACTTGCTCGCCGTATAATTCCCCGTTGAGGGTGAAATGTCCGTCATTTGGATTGGGATATAAATGTAGTTGATTTGCCGGCTTATCCTGATCTGTAGTGGCGTCAATGATGAGCTGTATTTCCTGGGTTGTCGTACTTTCTCCGCAATCATTTGAGGCTATCAGCTTGACCGTATACGAACCCGGTCCGGAGTATTCATGCCCGGCGACAGGGCCGTCACCGGTGGCGCCGTCGCCAAATTCCCAGTGATACGACACACCTACTTGTGCATCTGTCACGGCAAAATCCACCTGTAAGACGCTCGTTTGGTAGGTAAACGCTGCCTGCGGCAGGTCATCAACGAAAAGTACCGGTGACACACTCAGGTTTTCTGAACCAAATGCATTGGTAACAGTCAACTCTACACCGTATTCGCCTGCGGCATCATAAGTCACTACCGGGTTTTGCTCGGTTGACGTAGCCGGGGTTCCTCCCGGGAACGACCAGGACCAGGCCGTAGGGTTTCCATCTGACTCATCGGTAAATTGTACGGTTACCGGCGCACAGCCGCCATTGACATTTGTGGTAAAATCCGGCGCCGGCGCCTGTCCTTCAATTACGATGGTTTGTTCGGTGGTATCCGACCCGCATATACCGGTAGCAATTAACTGCACGGTAAAACTACCCGCTCCCGGATAAACGTGCGCGGGAGATTCTTCATTGCTTGTATTGCCATCGCCGAAGGACCAGAAAAAGGTAGTAGCGTTTATTGAGTTATTCGTGAATTGCACGGTCACCACGTCTGCTGCCGACTCAAAAGCGGCTTCCGGGGCCGGTTGTATGACTACCCAGGACGACCTGGTCAGCGAAGCGCTGCCTGCTGTGTTAAAAGCAATCAGCGTGACATTGTAGGCGCCCGGCATGTCGTATACTACGAAGGGGTTGCTTTCGCTCGAGCTACTGGGATTACCTCCCGGGAATTCCCACCACAAGCTGTCGGCATTGATAGCCTGTGAGGTGAATTGAATGGTCAATGGTGCACAGCCTTCATGCACATTTGCTTCAAAATCAGCAATGGGCAAGTCTTCGTCGATCACTACCGTTTCCGAAAACACGCTTTGCCCGCAGTCGTTTTCTACGGTTAAGGTAACGAGGTAGGTTCCCGGCTCCGAATAGGTGTGATGCGGAGAGAGGTCGGAAGAGCTCTGTCCGTCACCAAAATCCCAGCTACTCGTGGTAGAATTTATCGAGGTATTGGTAAAAAAGACGTCATGGCCGTTTACACTATTCGTAAAAGAAGCCGAAGGTCCGCCCGTCACGATCACATAATCGGCTTGCTCCATGGTGTCGGAGCCGGCCGCATTTGTCACAATAAGTATCGCGCCATACACACCGGGGGTGGCATAGGTTACCACCGGGTTGGCATCGGTAGAAGCGCTGGGTGAACCGCCTTCAAATACCCATTCGTAAGTTAATCCATCTCCCTGTGGAGACGCGCTGTAGGCCACTTCCAAGCCTGCGCAACCCGTTGTAGCTCCGCTGCTTATGCCGGCTACCGGGGGTGTGAGGATGGTCACCACCTGCTCTGTAGTGTCGTTGCCACAGGCATTGCTTGCGATGAGGGTTACGATATAATCGCCGTCGGCTTCATAGTTATGCTCCGGAGAGGTTTCGGCGCTGGTTTCACCGTCGCCAAAATTCCAACTGAAGCCGGTAGCATTTACAGATGAATTACCAAAAGAAACAGTAACCGACCCCAGCGTATTATCGGCGGTAAATCCGACAGTAGGGCCGCCTGTCACCGCCACCGCATTGGTCGTGGTAGCCGTGTCTGACCCTGCCGCATTGCTCACAATCAGCACAACCTCGTAATCGCCGGGGAAAGCATACATCACGGAGGGGTTGGCATCGGTTGAAGTGGTCGGCGTGCCGCCTTCGAAGGTCCACGCATAAGATAAGCCGGGCCCCTGTGGAGTAGCGCTAAAGGTAACTTCCAGTGGCGCGCACCCTTCGGTTGTAGAACTGCTGAAGCCGGCATGGGTAGGCGGCGTGAGAATGGTCACGGTCTGCTGTGAGGTATCACTGCCGCAAGCATTTGTGGCGATAAGTGTTACTGTATATTCGCCATCGGCGCTATAAGAGTGGGTAGGCGCATTATCCGTACTTGTCGAATTATCGCCGAAATCCCAGTTATAGCCGTCCGCATTTACCGAAGAATTGCCAAACGATACGGTAACAGACCCCAACGGGTTATCGGCCGTAAAGCCTGCAGTCGGGCCGCCCGTCACCGTCACCGCGTTGGTCGTGGTAGCCGTATCTGATCCCGCCGCATTGCTCACGATCAGTACAACTTCGTAATCGCCGGGGAAAGCATACATCACGGAGGGGTTGGCATCAGTTGAGGTAGTCGGCGTGCCGCCTTCGAAGGTCCAGGCATAGGTCAGGCCGGGCCCCTGCGGAGTAGCGCTAAAGGTTACTTCCAAGGGCGCGCATCCTTCGGTTGCAGTACTGCTAAACCCGGCATTATCGGGCGGAGTGAGAATGGTTACGGTCTGCTGAGACGTATCGCTGCCGCAAGCGTTGGTGGCGATAAGCGTCACGGTATAATCGCCATCGGCGCCATAAGTATGAGTAGGCGCATTTTCCGTACTTGTCTCTCCGTTGCCGAAATCCCAGTGGTAGCTTTCTGCATCTACGGAGTTATTGTCGAAAGACACAGTAGTGTTTCCCAAGGGGTTATTGGCGGCAAAGCCGGACTGGGGAGACAATCGTATCCTGGAAAGTACTCGTAGCGCCGCCACTCGAAGCAGTCAGTGAAACGATATACGTACCGGGCAATGGGAACGTCACCACCGGATTTTGGCTGGTAGAGGTTGCCGGGTCGCCGCCTTGGAAGGTCCACGACCACGAGGTAGCGCCGCCGGTCGTAGCATCGTTAAAAGTGACCGTCAGCGGCGCGCAACCCGACGAGGGGTCGACAGTAAACCCGGCGGTAAGTGGGTTGACGATAGTCACCATTTGTTGCAAAAACCGAGTACCGCATTCGTTGGTGGCGGTGAGGCGAACGGTATACGTACCGGGGGCAGTATAGGTATGCGAGGGATTTTGCTGGGTACTGGTACCCCCGTCGCCAAAATTCCACAAAAACGAATTCCCGTTGACCGTTTGGTTGGTAAACGTGGCGATAAAACCTTGCACGGCAGACGTAAAATTGACCGTTGGCGGCCCGAGTACCGTAATATAATCGGCTTCAGCCAGGAGGTCAGTGCCGGCGGCATTAGTCACGGTCAGCGTAGCGCTATAGGAGCCGGGTTGGCTATAGGTGACCACGGGGTTTATCTCCGTAGAAAAAGCGGGGCTTCCACCTGGAAAATTCCACTGCCGGGAAGTAACCGTGCCATTGGTTTCGTCCTGATATTGAACCGTAAGCGGGGCGCAACCTATTTGCGGGGTTGCCGACATAGCAGCCACCGGGGGGGCCACGGTCTGGCAATCGGCTATTAGCCTGATATTATCGATATAAAAGTTATTGCCGTTGTCGGTAATATTTTGGAAGCGTATGCGCACGTTGGGTTGGCCGACATAATCCGACAAATCGAAAACCATGCAATCTGCGCCGAAATCGGTGCCATAACACCAGTCGTTGACGACAGCGGGTGTAAAGGGGTTTTGGGAATCGGGGGCGGTTGCCAGCGTACCGCTGCCGTTTTCCGTACCGTCAAACAGCGTGATGGGGTATGTCTGGCCGCCATTGATAGACAACAAGACCTTAAAACGATCGCTGCGCTGGGCATTATAACGGCGATAAGCGTAATCGAGGCGCAATTCCATTCCGCTCTGGTTGGTAAAGTTAAAAACGGGAGAGGTGAGATTATCCGGCTGGTTGAGGTTAGTATAGTTGTAATTGTCCATAAACATGGCGCGCTTGCCGAATTGGGAACCGCCTACCTGTTTCCAACTCCAGGTTATTCCTCCATCCTGATTGCCGATATCCCAAAATCCGGGACCGTTTTCGAATGTTTCGTACATAAGGTACCTCGTACCCTGGTTGTTCACTACAATATTGGTATTCAAGGTAGTTGCGTCAGTGCCGGTCGCATTGGATACGATCAGCGTGACGGTGTAAGTGCCGGGGTTGTCGTAGCGCACGTTGGGGTGTTGGTCACTGGAGCTGGCGGGTACGCCTCCGGGGAACAGCCACTGCCAGGTATCGGGCGCATTCGTGGAATTGTCGATAAAGGGAATGGTAGTACCCGGACAGATATGCGTGGCCGGCGCCTGGATTTGGGCTACCGGAGGCGCCGCGACCGTACAGGGCGAGAAACAACCGCCGCTGCCGGCTAATAAGCTGATAAATCCATTTATTGCGGATATAGAAGCGGTCGACCACTGGGTAGAATTGTTTACAGAGGGCGCCATGATAAAGGGGGCGCCCGCTGCATCGTGTTCTGCATTGAAATTATGGCCTAGCTCATGAGCCTGCACTACGCGCAGCAAGTTGGCACTCGAACTAAAATTCTGCACTACATTATAGCGGTCTTCAGTGCACACACTACCCAGCCAGGCCACACCGATAGTAGAGCCGGCCAGGTCGCGGTTGGTCCATAGCGTAGCTACGTCGTAATTAGAGCCGAAACCGCCGCCGTTGCCCCAGTTTCGGAAGCTGGTGAGCAAAGTGCCCGCATTGGTGGAGCTCGTCCAGGGGTCGCAGGTGGAGCAGGAGGACACAAAATAGTCGATGACATCAAAATCGATATCATCGGCAAACTCGTCGTCGTAATTGGCTTGCACCAAATTCAATATGCCGAGCATGAAATTTTCGGCGTTGACAACGCTGCCGGTAAACTGGAACATGCTGAAGTCGGCGGCGAGCGCTACTTCGACTTTGTAGCATTGTCCTATTTTCTCCTCGTTATCGGGCGTAACTTGTCTGTCTGTTTCGTCATGCCCCATCAGGTTTTGCCATTCTTCCGACCAGCCGCAGAACGGCGCCTCGGGGTAAATAGCATCCGACGCCCGGTATACGAGGTATTGATTGGTGGCAGCACCCGGTATCAGGTGCCACAAAGGTTCGATATAATAAGTTTCGCCATTGTGTTCCCAAAGGCCTAAGAGGTATTCCGTATCAATGACCATTCTCACCCTGCCGCCGCCTTCGCCGGCTACATGCCCGCGGTAGGTCTTGTTTTCGGTGCGCGGCACATCGATAATGCCTTGCTCCGTGTCCATGCGCAGCCGGTAATTAGCGCTGCGCATATCGTGTGGTTTCAGCGACCAGCGCCACGATTCACCTGCGCCGAGCGCAAGCGTGACCCCCAGTTCTTCGCCGCCGTTTTTCACGTAAGCGTTCAGCGCGGGCACATCCAGTTCGAATACGCGGTAGGTGGTAAATTTGGAATTGAGCGCAGCGGAAGGCGCTGTTTTGGCCAGGCGGCCCTCAAATCGCCCGGTTTGGGCATACGTAAGATGTTGGAAACAGCAGATTGTTGCTACCAGTAGTAAAAATCTCTTCATAGTTTCTGTCCTGTTCTGTGTTGTAGAATGGGTGAAGATACGACAATCCCGGCAAATCAGGCGAAAGGTAATGCGTTCGTTGGGCAGCCGACATTTTGGTAAAAACAGACCGTTCGTGCAACTTTTTTATTTTTGTAAAATATGTTCGCAAAAAATATCAATATGCACCAACCCGATATGATTTATAAATTCAACCAATTGGTACTCAACAAGTATCATTTGTACAACGGCTTGTTTCTCAAATTGCCTTACGAGAAAATCGCCAGCACCGGCATGCTGCTGCCTATTCTTTCTCAATATTGCCGGCAGGGACTGGAAGCGGGCCGAAAGCCGGTTGATATCGTGGATGGCTTTTTTGAGCGGTTTACCGACCTTTCTGATGAATCTGAAAAAATTAATTTTCTCTTTAAGGTGATCCAATACGTAGAAAGGCAGGTGGTGCTTTTTGATAGTATCGAGGATGCCTCCTTTGAGGAACTCAACGCAGCTTCGGTGCAACAATCTCTAAAGGATATGTATATCATTGCAGGCGCATCGGGCAAGCAGCCGGACTGGTACGATTTTCTCCGGCAGTTTTCTGTGCGCATTGTTTTTACCGCCCACCCTACTCAATTTTATCCGCCTGCCGTACAACACATTATTCACGATCTCGAAGACGCCATACAGGTTGACGACGTAAATGCAATCGATGAGTTGCTCCAGCAATTGGGACAAACGCCATTTGTGAATCGAGAAAAACCCAGTCCGCTCGACGAAGCCAAAAGTATTATTTATTACCTCCGAAATGTGTACTACCACGCTATCGGAGAAATGTACGCCTCCATCGAAGCCCAATACACAGCGGCTTCCCAGTTGGCAAACTACGACTTGTTCCGACTCGGATTCTGGCCTGGCGGCGACCGCGACGGCAACCCCTTTGTGACGCACGATATTACCCGCCAGGTGGCCTGGGAACTAAAAACCACGCTGTTTAAATGCTATTACCACGAACTCAAAGCCCTGCGCCGGCGCATTACGTTTTTGCAGGTCAGCGATATTTTAGAGAATATAAGTAATAGATTGTATGTCAATATGTTTGACCCCCAGCCCGGCTTTTCACACGAAGACATCCTGAAGCCGCTGGAAGAGGTGAACCGGCTTTTGCACGAAAAATACCACGGCCTTTATGCCAAAGAATTACACCAGCTTATCAACCGGGTTAACATTTTCAAATCCCATTTCGCTACTATAGATATCCGACAGGATTCGCGAATCCACGAATACGTGATAAGCGCAATTGCCGAAAAATACAGCTTGTGTGACAGGCCGTACAACACGTTGGATTTTAACGCTAAAATGAAATTGCTGTCCAATTTAGAACTGCGCATTGATGCCGCCGATTTTGACGACCCTATCGTAAAGGATACCATTCTCACCGTGAGCCAAATCAGAGAAATTCAAAGCGCCAACGGAGAAGCGGGCTGCAACCGGTATATTATCAGCAATGCCGAAGACGTGTTCGCCGTGCTACATGTTTATGCACTTTTCGGCTGGTGCGGCTATACAGAGGGCGATCTGCACGTAGATATTGTGCCGTTATTTGAAACGATTTCGGGCTTGTCGCAATCGGGCGACATTATGGAAAAACTCTACAAATTACCCGTTTATTCCCAGCATCTGCGCGCCAGAGGCAACAGGCAGACAATTATGCTCGGCTTTTCCGACGGCACCAAAGACGGCGGTTACCTCAAAGCCAATTGGGAAATTTTTAAAACAAAAGAAAATCTGTCCCGCATCTCGCAAACCAACGGTATCACTGTGGTCTTTTTCGACGGTCGCGGCGGCCCGCCGGCCCGAGGCGGCGGCAAAACCCAACGCTTTTATGCCTCCCAGGGCAAAAACATAGCCAACGAGGAGATCCAACTCACTATACAAGGACAAACGATTACGAGTATGTACGGCACGCAATCGCAGTTTAAACACAACTGCGAACAACTCCTGCTGGCCGGCGCCTCCAATCACCTGCTCGACCTGGCCGAAACCCATCTCTCTACAGCGCAACGCGCGCTCATGGAAGAGCTAGCCGACCTGAGTTATGAAAAATATACGGCGCTGAAAAATCACCCCCAATTCCTCCCCTATCTCGAAAAGATGAGCGCGCTAAAATATTACGGCAAAACCAATATCGGAAGCCGGCCAGGCAAGCGGGGCGATAAGGCCAAACTCGAATTTGAAGACCTGCGCGCAATTTCTTTTGTGGGCGCCTGGAGTCAGCTCAAGCAAAATGTACCAGGCTATTTTGGCATCGGCGCCGCGCTACGGCAATTAAAGGAAGCCGGCCGCCTGCACGAAGCTACTGCGCTCTACCATCAATCATCATTTTTTAAAACCTTGGTACTCAACAGTATGATGTCTTTGGAGAAATGCTATTTCCCGCTTACCGCTTTTATCAAAGACGTACCCGAATTCTCCGCCTTCTGGTCTATTCTCTTCGACGAATACGAGCTCTCCAAACAACTTATGCTCGAAATTTCCGGCCAATCTCAACTGATGGAAGAAGAAATACTCTCTAAAGCGTCTATCGATATCCGCGAAGACATCGTACTCCCCTTACTCACTATCCAGCAATACGCGCTGCAAAAAACCAGCCTCGAGACCCCCAACAAGGAGGTCTACGAAAAGCTGATTACCCGCTCGCTGTTCGGCAATATTAATGCGAGTAGGAATTCGGCGTAACGATGTGCTGATGTGCTGATGTGCTGATATGCTGATGTGCTGATGTGCTGATAATTTATTAATTATTTGATTATGAATGAAAAAGAAAATTTAATCCTTGATCTCACATTTGAATTTGCATTAGCAATAATCAGCTATTGCGAAGAATTAGAGCTGTATCGCAAATACGTCATTAGCAAGCAACTACTCCGATCAGGCACTTCAATTGGAGCCAATGTAAGAGAGGCTCAAAGCCCTGAGAGTAAAGCTGATTTTGTTCACAAAATGAAAATTGCCGCAAAAGAAGCCGATGAAACCGAATATTGGTTATCTCTTTGCCAAAAAACTAGCAGCTATCCAAATTGCGATCATCTATTTCCAAAATTTACCAGCATTCAAAAAATTTTATCAAAAATCATTGGGAGTTCTAAACTAAAATAATCAGCACATCAGCACATCAGCAAATCAATCAATTTTCATCCGGCAAAAAGCTGTAATTCTTTCCGTATTCCAGCATTTGGCCTGCGAAATCGGCGGGGTATTCCACCTTCACATCCGTAATCTCGCCATTGGCATTTTTCACGGGCGCCAGGCGGGGGTTGATAAATCCGCCGTAGGGAGGAATCCTTAGCGATTCGGAGCGCCTCAGCACCTCGTCGTGGATGGCACGATCTACTTTGACGCCGTAACCCTCGATCAGATTTTTGCCTGCCTCGTAGTCGCCTTGTGATTTGATGCGTTGCACTTCGCGCAGCAGGTCGCCGAACACGGTGCGCAGCTTGGCGTAATCCTTGATATCGATATACGTTTTGCCGTCGCGGGTCACCATCACCACGGCGCCCTGGGCTTTGCCTTTTTCAAACACCCATTTCGACACCATCTGCCGGTTGCGCATGTGGGCCTGCTGGATGTCTTTGCCTGGTTCGATGCGGCGCAATTGCAGCATGAGGCCGTTGCGCAGGTATTGGTCGTAGGCGGCTTTGCCCATCTCGTCGGAAGGCGCCAGGCCCAGCTCCACGAGTTTGGGGTCCATCATGTAGTACAGCGCAAACAAGTCGGCGCGGGATTCCTCCAGCGGGGAGGCGTATTGCTTGAGCATATCGGTATTTACGCCGTCTTCCAGTTGGCCGGAGGCGTGGCCCAATACTTCGTGCAGGGCCGTGTGCATTTTGGAGGACATTTCGCCCCATTTTTCCGCCAGTCTGATCTCTTCGGCATCGTGGGCGAATTCTTTGAGCAGTCCGGGGCCGTCGGCGCGGCTGTAGGCTTCGATGATATTGCCCAGACTCACCGATTTGGAGCCGAAGTCGGCCCTAATCCAGTTGGCATTGGGCAGGTTGACGCCGATGGGCGTGCTGGGCGAGGCGTCGCCCGCTTCGCCGGCTACCATGACGACCTTGTAGGTGATGCCTTTTACTACTTTTTTCTTGTGCTGGGGGAGTACCGGACTGCGGTCTTCAAACCACTGGGCATTTTCGGAAACGACTTTCATGCGCTGGGAAGCCTCGAAATCGTTGATCTGGATGATGGTTTCGTAGTTGGCTTTCATGCCCATCGGGTCGTTGTAAGTCTCGATGAAGGAGTTAATATAGTCGATATCGCCCTTCGTGGCTTGTACCCAGGCTATATTGTAATCATCCCAGGTCTTCAGGTCGCCCGTTTTGTAGTATTGGATCAGCAGTTTGAGGGCGTCGGCCTGCTCCTTGTTTTCGGCTACGCCGACGGCTTTTTCCAGCCATTTGACGATCTCTTTGATGGCCGAGCCGTACATGCCGTCGATCTTCCATACTTTTTCCTCCAGTTTGCCTTCCTTGTTGCGCACGATTTTGGAGTTGAGGCCCAACGACAATTTGGGATCCGCTGAAGCACGCATTTTTTCGTAAAATTCGGTGACTTCTTTTTCTGTGATGTCGGGGTCGTAAAAATTCACTGCCGAGGCTTTTACGATGTCCTGCCCGGGTGTCTGGTCTACGCGTTTGGCAGCGATACTCGGGTTGAACATGGCCTGCAGAGCCTCCTCCGGCAAATCTGCCCCGACAGATTTAATCAGCCCAGCGAAATAGTCGATGGAAAAGCCGGGAATAAACTTGTCGTTGGAGTAATGGTGGTGTATGCCGCTGGAAAACCAGACCTGCTTGGCATACAACATAAATGCCGCCCAGTCTTTGCTGCTGCGGTCGCCCTTGTAGTTGGTTACTACATTTTCGAGTGCGCGCCGAATGACAAGATTGTGGCGGTAATTTTGATCCCAAATGATATCCCGCCCCGACAAACCTGCCTGCACCAGGTAGTATACGTACTTCTTTTGCTGCAAAGAAAGCTTGTCAAATCCCGGAATCTGATAACGGATAATTTTTTTGTCGCCAAAATTTTCCGGATTCCATTTGAAGGTGTCTACTGCGGCGGCGTTGCCGGCACTGGAAGTGGCGCCCGGCATTTTGGTGGAGGTTTTACACCCCCATACTACAATGGCTAGAGCTATTACGGCCAAGCCAATTTTTGATATTTTGTTTATCATATGAAGCGGTTTTGTTCTCTGTTCTCTGTTCTCTGTTCTCTGTTCTCTGTTTTCTGTTTTCTGTTCTCTGTTCTCTGTTCTCTGTTTTCTGTTTTCTGTTCTCTGTTCTCTGTTCTCTGTTAAGTATAAATGGCAAAGGTAATGAACAGACAACGGAGAACCGACAACAGAGAACGGACAACCGACAACAGAGAACAGACAACCCTACACAACCCATTGCACAACCTTCCAACACAGAAACAACAGCAAAAATAGCATAGCGAAGATAATGCATATAACAAGGAGTATAGGCCCCCAGGCGCTGCCGCCGTGTTTGCCATAGCGGTAGTGCTCTTGCAAAAGGCGCATATTGCGCACATTGGATTTAAATTTGAGGTCGAAGATATCGCCGAGGATAGGGATAGAGCCTGCCAGCGTATCCAGTAAAATATTGCCGCTCATTTTGAGCATCACCATACCGCTGGCGCCGCGGCGTACCATAGCAATTAGCAGCAAGGCCGAAAGGCCGAAAGAAAAAATATCGCCGGCATAGGGGATCAGTCCAATGATAAAGTCGAGACCGAAGCGGATATTGGTGCCGGGAATGCGGAAGCGGTTGTCGAGGAGCGAGGAGGCGTGATCCAGCCAGACCAGTTCGTCGGGAATTTTTTTGGGAGTAGCCTCTTTATGCGATTCGTTCATATCATAAATATCTGACGGTAGTCATGATACCTTCGGCATCCCATTCTATTTCGCGGAAGCCGATGCGATAATGGTCTACTTTAAAAGGCTCGGCATGGGGGTCGATTTGAAAAAAGCACGAAGGCGTGAGATAAACCGTTACCGACTGCCGGCGAATGACCTTATCGACGTGGTAATGCCCTGTAAAAATATGGATGGGAAACGGAAATGCCAAAAATAAACGCCATACTTCCTGCCAATTGACCAGCGCATAACGCTGATCCATGAATGGCACTCCTGCCAGTACGGGAGGATGGTGCATAAAAACAACCAGTTCGCCCGAGGTGGAAGCCAACTGCTCCTCCAGCCATAACATCTGTGTAGGGGATATTTCTCCGGCTACCGTATCCAGGAAGAGTAATTTGCGCCGGCCTATTTCGCGGGTAAAAAAAAGGCAATTGTCGTAAAGCGTATAATGCGGGTAAAACACACCGGCCAGTAAAGCCGTGATATCGTGGTTGCCGCCGATAACCTCGTAAGGGATGCCCTGTTCATCCATGCGGGCTTTCACCCAGTGGTATACCCGTTCATCGCCTTCGCTATAGCACAAATCGCCGCCCAGCACCATGAGGTCGGGGTTGAATGCGCGGGCAGTTTCGAGCGCGTTCAGAAAATTGGCGCGTACATCAACGCCATAAGTATCTTCACCTTCCAGCCCGATGTGCAGGTCGGTAATAAATGCTATTCGCATGCGTATGTTGTGTAGTTCTCTCCAAAGCGTGAATAATAACAGGGGTTGCGCAGCTTACACGTACTTCCTCCGCACCAACTTGATGAAAGACTGCGCGCTCTCTACCTTTTCCTCGTCAATCCAGTTGTATTGTTCGGCGAGGTTCCGAAGGAGGCTTTTGGCTTCATCCATACTGTCAAATTTGTTGAGCAGTTTGAGCGATTCGTCCATTGCGTTTTGATCTTTACCAAACAGATCATTGATATACAGCAATTTATCATTAATCGCCATTGCACGGGTGAGGTCGGGCACCGGCCGTTCGCTCAGTTTTTCCGATAGTTCTTTGGCTGTGCCGAAGCGGAAAAGCGCTTCTATTTTGGGGTTGTGGCGATCGTTGCCACCGGCGGTAGCCGCCACAGGTGCGGCAGGCTGCACGGGCTCGGGTGTAGGCCTCGGCTCCGGCCTGGGTTCGGGTTTGGGCGCAGGCGGCGGGGGCGGCGGCGTCTTTGCTGCCGGCTCCGGAGTGGATATTTCCCTGAGTGATTCGGGTATTTCCACTACGCGCGGCGCCGTATACGTCCTGGGGGCAGGCTCCGGCTTGGGGGCCGGCGCTTTAGCCGCGGGCGCTTCTTCGCGGGTCGGCGCTGCCGTCTCGGAATTGCCAGGCAGGCAGGCCTCGTACATCTGGCGCAGATAGCTCAACATCAGGTCGCGCTCGATGGCCGAAGGGCCGTCATTGCCCATGCTGATGCTCTTATACAACGCGTTAATTTTTTCTAACAGGATTTTAGCTTGCTGTACATTCATGTCAAATCAATTATACCTTGTGCAAATATAAGCGTTGGGATATTCCAATTGAAGCACTAACTTAGCTTTTCGCTGCGATAGTATGCGAAGAAGTTATTTTTTTACTTAAAACAATATTTTTTTCATCCTATCTCTTTACTTCTAATTAGCTGCAATTCATGTTTTTAGAACCTTACTACAAAGGACACCGCAACGGATGGATCGAAGTGATATGCGGATCAATGTTCTCAGGAAAAACTGAAGAGCTCATCCGGCGACTGAAAAGAGCCAAAATTGCCAACCAGAAAGTGGAGATTTTCAAACCGCAGATCGATACGCGCTACGACGAAGCAAAGGTGGTGTCGCACGACGCCAACTCGATCCACTCCACGCCTATTGCTCATTCCAGCCACCTGCTCACGCTGGCCGACGAGGTGGAAGTGGTGGGCATCGACGAAGCCCAGTTTTTCGACGAGGAACTGCCCCGCCACTGCCAGCAACTGGCCCTCAAAGGCGTGCGGGTGATCGTGGCCGGCTTGGATATGGACTTTATGGGCCGCCCCTTCGGCCCCATTCCGCACCTGCTGTCGGTAGCCGAATACATCACCAAAGTACACGCCATCTGCCAACATTGCGGCAACCTGGCCACGCATTCCTACCGCTTGTCAGGGGGCACCGACACCGTTGTTTTGGGCGAAAAAGACCGCTACGAAGCCCGTTGCCGCTATTGTTACGAATTAGGCGAAAAACTGGATCATTAACCGCTAAACCACATTCATGCCAACCATACTTGTCACCGGCGGCTGCGGCTACATAGGCAGCCACACCATTGTAGACCTCATCGACAACGGCTTCGATGTCGTGTCTGTCGACAATCTCGTGAACAGCAGCGAGGATATTCTCGAAGGCGTGTACGCCATCACCGGCAAACGCGTGCTCAATTACCGGGTCGACTTGTGCGACTACGCCGCCACTCTGCGCATTTTTGAACAGCACCCCGATATAGCGGGCGTGATCCACTTTGCGGCATTGAAATCGGTGGGCGAATCAGTACAACAGCCGCTGCGCTATTTTCACAACAACCTGAATAGCCTGCTCAGTATCATATCCGCTATGGAAAAATCGGGCGTACCACACCTCATCTTTTCTTCGTCATGCTCGGTGTACGGCAACGCCAAAGAGCTGCCGGTCACCGAAGCCACCCCCATCGAAGAAGCTGAATCACCCTACGCCCGCACCAAACAGATGGGCGAAGCCATCATTCGCGATTATTGCCGCACTTACCCGGGCTTTAATGCCGTGATTCTGCGTTATTTCAACCCCGCAGGCGCCCACCCCAGCGCGCGCATCGGCGAGGCGCCCAGCAACCCGGCATCGAACCTGGTGCCGGTGATCACCGAAACAGCCATCGGCAAACGCCCCACTATGGAAGTGTTCGGCGACGACTACCCTACCCGCGACGGCAGCTGCGTCCGCGATTATATCCACATCATGGACCTCGCCAATGCCCATACCAAAGCGCTACAGTACCTGCTGGAAAACCGGCAGCAGGGCAATTGCGAGATCTATAACCTGGGCATCGGACAGGGTGTTACGGTGCTCGAGGCTATCCAGGCGTTTGAGCGCGTAAGCGGCCAAAAACTCAATTACCGTATCGGTCCCCGCCGCCCCGGCGATGTGATCGCTATCTACGCCAACAACGACCTGGCCGCCCAACGCCTGGGCTGGTCTCCGCAATACGATATCAACGATATTATGCGCAGCGCCTGGGCGTGGGAGGGAGTGAGGGAGGGAGTGAGGGAGGGAGGGTGACTGCCGACCGCTGGTTCTACGTCTAATATTCCGGTTTTCTTGTCGATTGTGATTTGCATTTCGGCCGGTATCGTTTCAATTTTGGCCACATTATTTCACCCGCAAATCCATTTTACATCATGACAACCAAACTCATCCTCACCGTATTTCTGGCAAGCTGTGCAGTTTTCCAAATTGCGCGGGCGCAAGACAATGCCGCTAACCTCCTCGTCAAACACACCTGGGCTATCGACGAAGATATGATGTCGGGACTGGGCACGCACCAATCGCTGCCCGCCGGCGCCCAAATCACTTTCAGCGCCGATGGAAACTGGCAATCTACCCAACCAATTTTTAACGCCACTAGTGGTACCTGGCAACTGAAAGGCAATGATAACCTGCTGATGCAATTTGGCAGTAAAGCAAAAAAATCAAAAGGCAAAATACTGAAGATCAGTGATAAAGAATTGTCTTTTAAAATAAAAAGACGCAGCACCGCCCATACGTATTCCTGGCATGCGAAATGACTGTAAGACTATACGACTGTAAGACTATACGACTGTAAGACTATACGCTCGTACGAGGAGGTGATAGTCTTTTTCCCGGGCCGTCACCCCCCCCCGGCGAGACCCCCAGCCGTCACCCCCAAGGTTACTCCCAGGCCGTCACCCCCCTGAATTTTTCCTCCGCCGTCACCCAAAAAACCTTACTTTTGCCCAGTTACTTGCACACAATACATGAGCAGCGCCAACGACAAGTCGAATAAAAGGGCAAAACCCAATTACCTCTACGCCGTAATCAGCGTAGCTTCGGTATTGCTGCTTGTGGGATTTTTCGGGCTGGTCATCCTGTATGCCCAGCGCGTGGTACAACTCTACAAAGAACGCGTCAACGTGCTGATAGAGCTCAAAGAAGGCGTAGATGAAGCAAGCCGCGAACAACTGGCCGGCTACCTGGGCCAAATGCCCTATTTCAAAGCCGGCAGCCTGACCTATGTAAGCAAAGCCGAAGCCGCCGAGCAGATGCGCGAAACCTTCGGCGAAGACTTTCTCCGCCTCGACATGCCCAATCCCTTTTACGACGTCGTCACTTTTAACGTGCGGGCGTCCTATATGCACGCCGACAGCCTCAGCGCTATCAGGCAGGCCCTGCGCGGCCACGAAGCTATAAATGACGTCTTCTACCAGGAAAATCTGGTCACCAAAGTAGGCGGCAACATCCGCAAAATTGGCTATATCGCCCTGGCTACCGCTCTCTTTTTTATCTTTGTGGCGATCACCCTTATCCATTACACCGTGCGGCTGGCCCTTTACGCCAACCGTTTTTTAATAAAAAACATGGAGTTGGTAGGCGCCTCTTGGGAATTCATCAGCAGACCTTATCTTTACCGCGCAATTCAACACGGCGCCCTGAGCGGCGCCATAGCTTCGGGGGTTTTGCTGCTGCTCACGGTATGGATACAGCGCAATTTGCCCGAACTGCAAACGTTGAATATCCAGACGGGCATGGGCCTTCTGGCCATGATCCTCATCGTGTTGGGCATTTTGATCAACACCTGGAGTACGTATATTGTCGTAAAAAAATATTTAACCATGCGCGTGGACGATATGTATTAATCCTCCAGCGCAAGTGCCAAACCTTTTTATAATGAGCAAAAGTAACCAACCCAAGAAAAAAGTAGTCGTCACCACCTCTGCCGTCAAGCCGGCCACGCCCGCATCAAGCCCGCGCGCAAAAGCCGCCGTAGTGAGCCAGGATCCCATTTTCGGAAAAAACACCTACATCTGGATGCTCATCGGCGTAGGCCTGATTTTCGTGGGGATGATCCTCATGAGCGGCGGCGCTATGCCCAGCCCCGAAGTATGGGACGACAATATCATCTACAGCTTCCGCCGCACGGTGATTGCTCCTGTTTTCATTTTGGCAGGACTAGGCGTGGAGATCTATGCTATATTTAAGAAGTAAACCATGAGTGACGACGACAGTTCCCGTCCTTCGTACGATTTCCTGGCAGGCGCCATGCTGTTGGTAGACAAACCCCAGGGCTGGACATCCTTTGACGTGGTCAACAAAATCAGGTACAAACTCAAAAACAGCCTGAAAGTCTCCCAAATCAAGGTGGGCCACGCCGGCACCCTCGACCCCATGGCCACCGGGCTGCTCATTCTCTGCACAGGCAAAGCCACCCGGCAAATCGACGAATACCAGGGCCTTCCCAAAACATACACCGGCACTTTCCGCCTGGGCGCCACCACGCCCTCCTACGACGCCGAAACCGACATCGACGAGACTTTCCCCATCGACCACATCACGGAGGAAATGCTCGAGTCGGCCCGCCGGCAATTTCTCGGTGTCATCTCGCAGGTGCCACCCATGTTTTCCGCTATCAAAGTAGACGGACAACCACTTTACAAAAAAGCCCGCAAAGGAGAAACGATCGAAGTCAAAGCCCGCGAAGTGCGCATCGATTCCTTCGACCTCACCCGAGTCGAATTGCCCGATATCGATTTCCACGTACAATGCAGCAAGGGCACCTATATCCGCTCGCTGGCGCACGACTACGGAAAGGCCCTCCACAGCGGCGCTTACCTCACCGCACTGCGGCGTACCGCCATCGGCCCCTACCGCGTAGAAGACGCCTGGAGCGTAGAACAATGGGTGCAATACCTTGAAGCGGCTGATTTTTCATAAAAATATAAAAATCAGGAACTTTTTGTAGCGTATTATTGTTTTTGTTTTAACTTTGTATGGATCTTTATCGAAATGATAAATATTTGTTAAAACCGGGAAATAGCCATACTAAAAACACCCTCGTATTTGTTTAGTAGTTGTGCTGCCAAATTACACTTTACACACTACACCAACATTCCCGGAAAATAGCGCACGCAGCACCTAATTTCGCATAGCAACTATCATAACTCAGCCTAAAACGCCGCACGTAGGGGATAAACCTCTGTTTGGTGTCATAATATAGCAGGTCTATACCTGTAAGCTTTTTTCATGGGATTATAATTTGTTAGTAGTAGGTCGTATCACATTTTAGGTCGTCGTGATACGACTTTTTTTTTGCCTTCCACTCTCCTACCCCATAGCCTTCAAATTAATTTTCTTTGTCACTTTAGAATTTTTCATGAATCACGTGTACACATTGCGCCCCGCTGGGGCTATAATACACATTGCGCATGATTTTTCTACCAATATTTACGCCCCGCTGGGGCTTTTTGGGCATCTTAAAAGGCCCGGAGGGCCGAAATATTGGTAGAACCAGCAATAAAAAGTTCACAAAAGCTCCGGAGGAGCGTAATATGCGGTATGCCTGGTTTATAGTGACAAAGTAGAATTAAGAACTAAAAGCTTTAAAATCAAGCAGTCCGGGAGTGGAGGGCCGGCAAATTTAGCATGAGAGGCTTGAGCTGGTAGTTCAAAAAGCGAGGGCAAGACTTGTTTCTTTTTTTACTTTTTTGGCGATGAAAAAAGTAACAACAATACCGGGGCGCGTCTAAGCGACTATTCCAAAAATCCTGACTATTTTTGGGCGCTTTAAAAGCCCATTAACTTATGATAAAAGCCTGCATATTCGACCTCGACGGCGTAATCGTAGATACCGCCAAATACCACTTCATCGCCTGGCGCCGCCTGGCCAACTCCCTGGGCTTCGACTTCACAGAAGCAGACAACGAAAAACTCAAAGGCGTAAGCCGTATGGAATCGCTCGACCTCATCCTGCAATGGGGAGGCGTCGAAGCCGACGCCGATACCCGCCTCGAGCTCGCCGATCGCAAAAACAACTGGTACGTCGAATATATCTCCGCCATGCACCCCGACGAAATTCTGCCCGGCGTTTTAGACTTCCTGGCCGAATTGCGCGAGCGCAACATTCAAATCGGGCTGGGCTCTGCCAGCAAAAACGCGCGAACCATCATCCACTGCCTCGACCTCGACCAAGCCTTCGAATGCATCATCGACGGCAACAAACACACCAAAAGCAAACCCGACCCCGAAGTATTCCTGCTTGCTGCCGAAGCGCTCGGCATATCGCCCGCGCAGGCCATCGTTTTTGAAGACGCCGCCAAAGGCGTCGATGCAGCGCTCAACGGCGGCTTTTACGCCGTAGGCGTGGGAAGCCCCGATGTATTGGGCCACGCGCATTTTGTCATTCCGGGCTTTGATGGTTTGCACTTTAACGATATCTTGCAGGGTATAGGCTTGCTCGCTCATGAATAAAAAGACATTCGGCATATGAAAAACTATCTCCGCCACGACGAATGGAGTATCATCGAAGAAGGATTCCACCCGGAACACAACCGCATCTCTGAAAGCGTGTTCAGCATCGGCAACGGCCGCATGGGCCAACGCGCCAATTTCGAAGAAGGATACGGCGGCGAGACCCTGCAAGGCAGCTACGTAGCCGGCATTTATTACCCCGACAAGACGAGAGTGGGTTGGTGGAAAAACGGATACCCCGAGTATTTCGCCAAAGTACTCAACGCTCCCAACTGGATCGGTCTCAAGATAGACATCGACGGCGAACGGCTCGACCTGGCCACCTGCGAGGTCAGCCACTTCCGGCGCGTACTCAATATGAAAGAAGGTATCCTGGAGCGCAGCTTCCAGGCTCGCCTCAAAAGCGGCAAAGAAGTGAAAGTACACGCCACCCGCTTCTGCAGCATCGCCGACGACGAAGCCGGCGCTATCCGCTACAGCATCACCCTGCTCAATACCAGCGGCGTCCTCTCAATTACGTCGTTTATCGACGCCGACGTAGTCAACCAGGATTCCAACTGGGAAGAACGCTTCTGGCGCGAAGTAGAAGCCAAAACGAAAAAAAACCAGGGATATGTGACCGCCGAAACCAAAAAAACGGCTTTCCAGGTGTGTACCGGCATGAAGTTTACTATTTTCCAAAATGGCGCTGAAACCGACTTTACACCCTTCCACACCCACCGCGATAAATACGTGGAGTGCAGCATCGACCTGCCCACCAAAAAAGGCGTGGAAACGGTAGTGTACAAATACGCCGCCGTAGTCTCCTCCCTCAACCACCCCGTGGATCAACTCATGGACCACTGCAAAGAGGTGGTGAAAAACTCAGCCAAAAAAGGATTCGAACAAATGCGCCTCGAACAGGCAGCCGCCTGGGCCCGCAAATGGGAAGAAGCCGATATCCGGGTCGACGGCGACGTGGCCGCCCAGCAGGGCATCCGCTTTAACATCTTCCAATTGTACCAGACCTACACCGGCGAAGACGAACGACTCAACATCGGCCCAAAAGGTTTTACCGGCGAAAAATACGGCGGCAGCACCTACTGGGATACCGAAGCTTATTGCATTCCCTTCTATATGGCCACCGCCGACCAGCACGTGGCCCGGCAATTGCTCGTGTACCGCCACAAACAACTGCAAAAAGCCATCGAAAACGCCGAAAAACTGGGCTTCACCGGCGGCGCCGCCCTGTACCCCATGGTCACCATGAACGGCGAAGAATGCCACAACGAATGGGAGATCACCTTTGAAGAAATACACCGCAACGGCGCTATCGCCTACGCTATCTACGACTATGTGCGCTACACCGGCGACCACGGCTACCTCGCCGAATACGGTCTCGACGTGCTCATCGCTATCTCGCGTTTCTGGGCGCAGCGCGTGCATTTCTCCGAGCGCAAACAACAATACGTCATGCACGGCGTAACCGGTCCCAACGAATACGAAAACAACGTCAACAACAACTGGTATACCAACTACATAGCCGTGTGGTGCCTGAAATACACCCTCGAATCCATCGACTTCGTACAACAACAATCGGCCAAGCGCTGGAAAGAAATCAAAGCCGCTACCCGCTTCGATGAGAAAACCGAGTCGACCAAATGGCAGGACATCATCAAAAAAATGCACCTGCCCCAGGACAAAGCGCTCGGCATCTACGTACAACACGAAGGCTTCCTCGACAAAGACCTGCTCACCGTAGCCGACCTGCGCCCCGAAGACCGCCCGCTGAACCAGAAATGGTCGTGGGACCGCATCCTGCGCTCGGTATTTATCAAGCAAGCCGATGTGCTGCAAGGGCTGTATTTGTTTGAAGACCAGTTTAACGAGGCCACCCTGCGCCGCAACTTCGACTTCTACGAGCCCCGCACCGTACACGAATCCTCGCTTTCTCCCTGCGTACACGCCATCCTGGCCGCCAAATTGGGTAAAAAAGAGAAAGCCTACGAGATGTACCTGCGCACCGCCCGTCTCGACCTCGACGACTACAACAACGATACCGAAGACGGCTGCCACATCACCAGCATGGCCGGCACCTGGATGGCCTTCGTAAAAGGCTTCGGCGGCCAACGCGTATACAACGACATGCTCCACTTCTCGCCCTACATCCCCGAAAACTGGAAAGGCTACAGCTTTAAAATCCGCTTCCGGGGCATGTTCATAGAAGTCGTCGTCAGCCAGGACGTGGTACAGATCATCAATCGCTCGAAGCAATCCGCAGCGCTAAAAGTATACGGCAAGAAGTATACCTTGAAGGCCGAGGCAACGCTGAAGGTGGCGCACGCTACGCGGTAAGGGCTGTTGTCGGTTGTCAGTTGTCGGTTATGGGTTGTCGGTTATCCGTTTCTTATCTTTGCCAGTTGCTAAAGAGGTGACATCTTCGTGAGGCACGAACGAAGGTGTCATCTCGCTCCGTGGTTTTGGGGGCTTTTCGACGATTTCAAGCAGCCGACCGCCGACTGCCGACTGCCAATAACCGGCTCTGTGGTAAAAAAAAACCAAGGCATAAAGTAGCACTTGCCCTCTGTTCAGCGACAAAGTCATTTTCGTCGAAAAAAATACAGCGGATTGTACGAAATAATACAAAACATATTATTTTTGCTACAAACCTATACCCCGAATGAAAAATTGTATATCACCCATGCCAGTGAAAAACGATCTGCACATAGTCGTTTCTCCAAAATTTTCCCGCTTTCATTTCCCTGTGCTCATAGAGTACCTGGCTCCCGCTTGGTGGGATGTTGATATGCCCGCATGCGTATTTCTTGGGGTACGTCAATTGAATGAAACCGGTAGTGAATAAATAATTCAAATAGTTCGGAAAGGAACCAGGCGCCTGCTTTTTGTGTAGCGGTATGATGCGCTGGCAAAGTAAAGGTGCAATGGCATGGTTAATCCAATGAGGTGATATGATGATAAAGTGAATTTGAATGGCAATAGTGCGTATTGGTGGTGGTTGTCGGGAAATAGGAGTTGGGCTTAATTTGGTAAACAAAAAAATCAAAATATGGCAAATTCAACCAAATTTGTAGATGCAGAAACGACCCCATTATATGAGACTAATAATGGGCAAGGTATAATTGCTCATCTACTTTGGGGAGATAAAGTTAAAATCGAAGACTTTGCGGAAAATACTGATGATTATATAAGAGCATCAGCTAGAGGGCGAATTGGCTTTATAAAAAAAGAACATTTAACAAGTAAACCATTATTGGAGTTGTACTTTATAGATGTAGGACAAGGTGACGGAATATTAATTAAAACACCTGACGAAAGACATATTGTGATTGATGGTGGTTTCAAGAGAAGTTCTCAACAAACCGGTAAGAATGCAGCTGATTTTATTGACTGGAAATTCAATAAAGATTATGAAATGAACTCAATAGAGTTAGATGCGATGATTTCTTCTCATAATGATGCAGACCACTATGGAGGGCTTTGGGACCTGATAAATCCAAATGAGCAACAAGAACTGGACATAGATACAGAAAAGGTGAATGTCAAAAAATTTTATCATGCAGGAGTTGGTTGGTTTAAGAACGGTACCGCCAGGAGTTTAGGACCAATTATAGATAATAAACTTACATTGCTAATGGAGGACTTAAACGATATTGAAGAGTTATTAAATAACGGAAGAGATGGCTACAAATTACAAGGTGAATGGGCATCATTTATGCAATGTATTGTTGATAAGCAAATTCCCTCAGAACGGATTTCCAATAAAACAGAAGAACTTACACAATTTTCAACTAATGATTTCAAAATTAAAGTATTAGCACCAGTTGAAATTGAAGTTAATAATAAACCTACGTACGAGTCCCTTGGAAATAGTTCTCAAAATACGAATGGACACAGTATAACATTAAGATTAGACTATAAATCTGTTAGGATTTTGCTGACTGGTGATTTGAACGCTGCTAGTCAAAAACGAATTTTATCATTTTATGAAAATAATGAATCTGAATTTGCTTGTGATATTGTTAAATCGTGTCATCATGGAAGCGACGACTGTTCTTTTGAATTTTTATCTCGTCTCTCTGCTGGTGCAACAATAATTTCTTCAGGAGATGCAGAAGGGCATTCACACCCTCGACCTACAATTGTAGCAGCCTCTGGAATTACCGGGTATAAAACCATTAAAGATGATAAGATAATTACTCCTCTCGTTTATTCTACAGAAATCTCTAGAAGCTATAAAATTGGCAGTATCAAATTGCTAAGACTAAAGGACAGAAATGAAGTATTAGAGCCAAATACTGCAATTGATGTTACTTATAAAGAAACGAATGCAGGGGACTTGAAGCCAAGTACAAAGACAAAATCTTTTTGGGATAAAAAAATTGTAGGCGGGATAATATATGGCTTGGTGAATGTAAGGACTGATGGTAAAAAAATACTTTGTGCAACAATGAGCGAAAAAGATGGCGCATGGGACATTAAAACATTTACATCAAGATTTTTATAAGATACGCCCAACAAAAAGCCTACTAAGCGTCGGCACGTATGCACATCCAACCGTCAGACTATGTATAAACAACCCGAATCCTTGCCCCCAGGCCAAAAAACACGTAAATTGAGTGTCTGAAATCGACGATTATATGAGCCCCGAAAAAACACGGCACACAGAGAACGGACCTATCGGTAGGCCTGCTGGATGAAGCCATAGCCGAAGATGCCTTTGTCCGCGTCATAGACTTGTTCGTGGATCGGTTGGCTGATCTGAAAACCTGGAATTTGAATCCGGATTGAGTAAAAAACGCCGGCTTTTTCTTATTTTCACTCTGTGCGGCGCTACCGTGGCTCATAATGCCCGGTAGACATAGTCTTGGAGCTTGATATCATTGGCAGGTGCTTGCTTGTCAGGCCTAAGGATGACCGCCTTGCTTTTGAGGTTGATAAACCCGCGAAAATGAAAAACCGGAATAGTAAACAAGATATCCTTATTGCCGCAATACTTGGCGCAGTCTTAACCGGGATACTGTTATTTGACGGCCAAAACAAAATAATCTCCAATGTTCTGGTAGGTTTTGGATTCGGTTTTTTTGCATGGCTTTCATTTTGGAGCAACAAAAAAGAATTTAAACAACCACTCTCCGGCATCTTTACTTTTATTCGGATAATTATAGATGGTATCACTGAAATGGTTGTCATTGCAGCTTCCTTGTGCTGCGGCATTCTCCCTTTTTTTGCTCTGTTAGGTTTATTGGGTGAATGGTTATTTGGGGAAACCGGCGCTATCATCGGGTGTATCATCGGCTTGATCATAGGATTTCCGATTGCCTTAAAAATTATGCATTTTATAAAAACACGTTTTTTAGAAGAAAGATTGGAAAGCAAGGATTTAGAGCAGCTTAAGCAGATACATGAGCGGAACCGCTTATCGTTCCTCCAAGGCAAAAACTATTATTTTCCATTAACCCTTATATTACTCGGACCAATATTCATTTTAATGTTCTTTTGGGTATATGCCGATGACCCTGACCACGAGACATTTTTATTCCTTCCCCTAGGTATATTTCTATTCTTGTTTGGATTCATGATTTCATCCCTACCAGAATTAGCACATAGTAAACACTTTTTCCATAAAAACCAAAAGGCAGATATTAGGTTGTCGCTGATTGCATGTATTGTCATCAGCTTTTTAATAACTGCTTTGATCGGCTGGGTAGGTCCAGCCTATAGTATAGCCAGACTTTTTGAAAATTAATTAGTTTTGCGGAGACCCCACGTCCAACCACAAAAGCCAAAAACAACACACAGGTGCCGGCCCGAGATTCAAATCTCGTACCACCTATCGGTCGGGTTCCAACCCGACAGCCACAGTACAAGCGGGTATACCCCGAAAGATAATCGGCACGAGGTGGAATCTCGCGCCAGTGAGGCGGGGTCTTTGCACAGACTGCCGTTGCAGGCAAGCAATAAACCAAACCAGCCACCTATGACGGGAACTCAGAATTGACTATCTTTGTTTGTGTACATAGACGAGGTTTTCAATTTTCTGATTATGAGTGCCTTAAAGGATAAATACATCAATCCCCTAACCGATTTCGGTTTCAAGAAACTCTTCGGCACAGAGCTGAACAAGATACTGCTAATTGACTTCCTCAACCAAATTCTGCCGGAGAAACACCGGATCAAGGATTTGAGTTACGCTCGGAATGAACAACTGGGACTGAACGAATTGGACCGCAAAGCGATATTCGATCTCTACTGCGTCGGGGAATCCGGGGAACGATTTATTGTTGAAGTGCAGAAGGCCAAGCAGAATTTTTTCAAAGACAGAAGCATTTACTACGCTTCTTTCCCCATTCAGGAACAAGCGCAGAAAGGAGATTGGGATTACCAGCTGGAACCGGTTTATACGGTGGGTATCCTGGATTTTATCTTCGATGACCACAAATCAGATACGGAATTGCTACACATCGTAGAGTTGAAGAATCAGCGCTGTGAGGTTTTTTATGACAAGTTGAAATTTATTTATATCGAATTGCCGAAATTCAAGAAGGAGGAGGACGAATTGGAGACGCAATTTGATAAATGGCTGTATGTGTTCCGGCATCTGTCGAACCTTCAAGACCGCCCCCGAAAATTACAGGACAGAATATTTCAAAAATTGTTTGAAGCGGCGGAAATAGCCAGATTTTCACCCGAGGAAAGGGATGCTTATGAAGATAGCTTAAAATATTACCGAGACCTGAAGAACGTAGTAGATACATCGCGGGAAGAAGGAATTTTAGAGGGGATAGAAAAGGGAATAGAAAAAAGAAATGTTGAGATAGCCCATAAGATGAAGGAAAAAGGATTGTCGAATTCAGAAATTTCAGAAATGACTGGATTGAGCGATGATGAAATCAATGATTTTTAAGATATGCCGGCCTAATCGGCACGAGGGGGATGGAACCTCGCGCCAGCGAGGATAAACGGCACAAGGGGGATCCTCGCGCCAGCGGGGCAGGAACCGACAAATCACCTGATCACCGTTACATTGCCTTTTTTGAAGTCAGTGTGACCACTTTTATACTTTACCTTTGCAGTCCACAAATAAGCTCCTTGCGGCACAGGTTCACCCCTGAAAGTTCCATCCCAAAAGTCAATGGGTTCCCCGTTTAATACTTTATTCAAAGTTGCGATTTTGTCACCCCAGGGTGAATAAATGGTAAGTTCATATTCTTCTATTCCAATACCTTTCGGCTTAAACACTGCAACCTCCTGGTTTCCAAAATTTTGGTCAGGGCTCATGGCATTTGGCACATAAAAGGTATTTATTCGTTCGAAACTTATCAACTGAGAGACCGCATCTTCACACCTAAAAGCTCCATTATTATTGTTGTAGCTAAAAAGTGTCACGGTCACCGGTCCATCAATATTAAACTCATGTTTGGGATGCTCTTCGCTAGATGAATTTCCGTCGCCAAAGTCCCAAAAGAAGGCATCGGCGTCCACGCTTAGATTCAGAAACCTGACGTCCCCTATGATATTGGGGTCTTCATCGGCAATGGCCAGGAAATCAGCGTTCGGGGCATCGTAAACCTCGATGGTATGTTGAAACATGAGGGTGTCGAAACAAACATCGCCGAAACTCGCTACCAGGGTGAGCGTATACTGCCCGCTTTCAGTAATTACCAGTGGAAATTCATCCCATATCTCTCCGTTGATTATCCACTGCAAAGCCTCAGCCCCTGTGCTGGTATTGAGAATTACCAAGGTATCGCCTTCACAGATTTCAGTATCCGGAACGTCAAAATCAGCCGAAACCGTGGGATATATCGTCAGGCTGAGCATTGCGGTATCCGGGCAATTGAATTCATTGGAAGCAATCAACGTTATCTGGTAATTACCGGGGGTTTCGTACGAGGCAACCGGTTCAAAAAGGGAAGAGTTTTCATTGTTTCCAAAATACCATTGGTAGTCGGAGGCCAAATCCGAGGCGTTTATCATTTGTATTTCCACAGGAACGCCGCAGGAGTCATAAGGAGGTAATGCGAAATCAGCAACCGCCCTCGGAAAAACATCCACATCGATATAAAAAGTATCGCTGGGGCAGCCATTGGTATTGCCTGCGATCAGGGTCACCAAATAATATCCATACCCGGTAAAGGTATGAGCGGCTATGTTGTCTGTGGAAGTATTATTCCCCTCCAGCACCCACTTGGTAAGGTCGGCATTTTCGGAAATATCTACAAAATTCAAGGTCAACTCCTGGCAGCCGGCTGTATCCGGAAAGGTAGCCCCTGCCTGCGGCGAGGGCAGCACCTGAAAAGCGGCCAGGCTGGTGTCCCGGCAGCCGAACGCATTGATGGATATGAGTTCCAATTCCTGAATGCCAAAGCCCTGAGACACGATTTCAATGTCATTCAGCTGATTCGAATACAAATTGCCGTTGATATACCATTCACTGCTGATGAATCCGCTGGAAGTATTCGTCACAAATACGGTGTCATAAAACTGGCAAACCTCAGTGGAAGACAATTCAAAACTGCTGAGGGGAGCAGGATGGACGAGCAAATTAATTACCGTGGTATCCGCCGAACAATTCCACTGGTCGTATACGGTTAAGGTCACTGCATAAGTGCCTGGGACTTGGTAAGTATGTTGCGGGCTCAGGTCCGTACTACCCAAGGAATCTCCAAAATCCCACGCATAACTTAACGCGCCTATGCTCCCATTTTGAAATGACACTACCTCGCCCGGGCATATTTCTCCTGGAACCGGTTCAAAAATGGCCTGGGGCAATTCGGGTATAAAAATTGTCTTGGTTAGCGTATCAGGGCAATCGTTGTAAATGGAATTCATGATGAGCGATACCTCATAAGTGCCCGGAGCCTCATAAATGTGAACCGGACTTACCTCGTCTGATGTATTGCCATCGCCGAAGAGCCATTGGCTGACCACGCCATCGGTGGACAGGTTGGTGAAAGGTACCGCTTCTCCTATGCAGGCGTAATCCGGCAGTTCGAAATTGATGTTCGCCAGAGGAAAAACTGTGATGGTATCACTCTGGAAAAAATCCGTGCCACAAAGGGATGCATACTGGGTGATGACATACTGCCCGGGCTCCGTATAGACATAAGTGGTGTCCGGAGTGTTTCCGGTGCCGCCGTCCCCGAAATCATAAGTCACCGTTGCCCCCATCGTAGCGTAATTCCTGATGTTTACAGCCAGGGGCGGGCATCCCGACAGGGTGTCGATCTCGAAAAAGGCTTCCACGTTGTTGGGGTATACCACGATTTCCTTGGAAAGCTGGTCTTCTCCACACATATTCGATGCATAAAGCGTAATGATATAGGTTGAAATGGAATCGTCGGGACTCGTGAAAATTTGCGGGGGAGGATTCGGTAAGGTGGAGGTGCTGCCATTTCCAAAATTCCATAACAAGTTATCAGGTTGCCCAAGGGTCGTATTCATGAAATATACCGTATCGGGCGAGCAGCCTTCGTCGTCGTTAATCCCGAAATCTACCATCGGGTATGGGTGCACCAGGATATCCTTGCTTTGGGACAAGGTGTCGCAATCGTTATACACCACCAGGGTCAAAGTGATCATGGAATCTGTCGTCACGCTATCCAGAACGATCAGGGGTTGGGCTTCGTATAGCGTGTCCACACCGTCGATGATCCAAAACTGGCTGGTATTTTCTCCTGAACTGCTGTTGGAATATTCAATTTCCAAAGGCGCGCAGCCTTCCTCCGTAATGATGTCCAAAATCAATGTCGGCGGAGACGTGACGTGCACCGGGTGCACGATGGTATCCAAACATCCGAAATCCGTTTCGGCTATCAGGGTTATCAGGTAATCACCGGCATCACTATATGTGTGCGCCGGCTGTATGGTGATTTCAAGCTGCGTGTTATCGCCAAAATCCCACTCGTAATTTACCGCGCCGACGCTGTTGTTGATAACGCTGAAAGGTTGCCCCTGGCACGGAGATCCCGACAGTTCGAATGCCGCTTCCGGAAGGGGTTCTATGGTTAATACCATTTCCTTACAGGCTTCGCATACTATTTGCTGGGATTCAATGCAGTAGGTATAGGTATAACTCATCCCTTGCTCCAGGACGGATACATCTATGACACCGTTAACGGCATCTACAACACCCTCCCCCGACCAGGTACCACTTGCGGGACCAAACCCGGGGATAGTGTATAGAGCCGTTGTATAACAAATACTTATCCCGGAAGGTACCTGAATGTCATTCAGCAAATCCAGAATGCTGACATTCACCGAGGCTGATTGTTCGCAGCTCGTTCCGGCGCTATGGGTGTATTCAAAAACACAATCCGACTCTCCGATGGCCATCAGATCGATTTCACCGGTTTGGGGATCAATGATACAATCGGGATCGGAGGAAGACCATCCCCCATTGTCCGGACTGGCAGTCAAGGTTAAAGTACCGTTAGAAACGCATATCGTTGTGTCGGCATCGATAATCAGGTCCGGCAACCCGGTCAGCTCAATTATAAAGGAATCCTGTGCCACGCAACTCCGGGCATAAAAATCCACGACAATCGTATAAAACCCGGGATCAAGGCCGAATCCGTTGAACCAGCCCGAATCCGTGATGGCAATGTCCGTGCTGGAAAATGAAAACATCCCCGTTTCACCGTTGGCGCCGACATTGGCCAAGCTTCCGATATTTATATCCTCATCTACAATGCACACCAAAACCGTATCGGCCGAAGTAATGACAGGAATGGTATCCACATCTACATGAAAAGTAGTGGTCACCTCACAATCGTTGGAGTCGATAAAGAAATAAGAGATGGTATTACTCCCGATATTTGCCAAATCGGGATCGAAGATGCCCATGTTTGCGTCTACAATGCCGGGGCCTGAAAATTCACCCCCGAAAGGATCTATGCTCAGGTGAACGGTGTCTTCCGTGATGCAAAAGAATGTATCCGAGACAGTAATAACCTCTGAATCAACCACTTCTATCGTTTCGGTGGCCATCGAACTGCAAACCCCATTGACTACGGCATAGGTAATGGGAAAATTCCCCGAAGACGGCAGGGTGGAAGGATTGAAAATACCCTCATCCGGATTGATAATTCCATTTCCCGACCATATTCCTCCAGGAGGATACGCCGAAAGCGTATCCGGCCCTGACCCCAGGCAATATGGATTGTCGAATGGATCGATGACAACCGGGACGTTTGCCTGGACGATCAGCACAGACGTATCCGTCACGGCGCCACATTCATCCGAAGTCAGCTGGGCGATAATGGTATAGGTATCCGGGCTATTGAGGGAAAACCCGGGGTGTTGGCTGGCAGAGGTGGCAACGACATTACCGCCGCTATCCAGGATTTCCCAACTCCAGGAGTCGATATCTCCTCCGGAATTAGCAATGACCGGATTGAAATTGGTGACCGACTCACAAACAGCTGTATTTTCCCCAAGCGTTATCGAAGGACCTGCCTGGATGGAAAAACTGAAATCATCTTCCGCCGGGCAATCGGGATTATCGCTCAGCACGTAAGTGATGGTATAATTGCCCTGAGCCAAACCTGAAGGGTCTAGCATATTATTGACAATGAAGGAGGCGGGTGAGCCATTGTAGAAGTAATTACCCCCGGAGGCCGAAGGATTCAAGGGGATCAGGCCTGCGTTATTGCATATGAGATTCGGTACCGGATCAGGGACGGTGACCTCGGTCGTTTCAACCACCGTGATAACCATCGTCTGAGAAACGTCCAGGCAGGGATCATAGGCATACAGGTTCAAAGTCATGCTTCCGCTCGATTGAAAAGTCACACATCCAAAGTCCAGTTGACTGCTTCCGGAGGAAGATCCCCCGTTGAAAATCCATTCGATTGCGGCATAATCTCCGCCCACGGAGATATTCAGATCGTTAAAGCATACATCAATGGAGTCACACCCACTTTGGTTCGAAAATCCACTGATCGAAGGCTGCTCATATACGTGAATCGTTTCCACCACAGAACCGGCCCCACAGACATTTTGATAGTTCAGGGTAACCGTGTAATCGCCAGGCTGCATAAAATATAGTTCAAGCTGTTCCTGAGTGGAAAGCAGGCTATCTACTGTGTTGCTGGTAAAAGTTGAATCGTGCAGGCATATTTCCCCAGAGCCGTTGTAATCCGGATTGACAAAACACCAGTTTCCGTCCATATTCGTGTAGCCCGGGCTAATTTCCCAGTGGAAACTCCCGGAGGGTCCGGTAACCCATTGGTTGGCATCCATGGTGAGCGTCTGAAATCCCGGAGCGCAAATTTCGCCTCCTGTATCCATATCGATCTCCGCTTCAGGATACCCGACCACCTGAATCGTCTTCGTTTGGGTATCGCTCCCGCAATCGTTGAAAACTGTAAGAGACACTGTGTAAGTTCCTGGAGTACTGAAAGTGTGAACAGTGTCTGAATCAATTGCATCCGTTATACCATCATTATTGAAGTCCCAGGCATAGGTCTCAGCATTACAGCTATTGTCGGTAAACATCACGGGGGTGTTTACACATACAACCTGTTCGGCATCGAAATCCGCTCTCGGCTTAAAAACGATGGTCAACGGCTCTGCCGTATACCGGCAGCTTTCTCCCTCAGCGCATACCGGGCTTGTCACGATCAACCGGACTTCGATATTTATCTCATCATACAAACAGGCGATTGAATCATCTACGTAGTAAAGAAATTCCAGGGCAATGGTATCATTATAAGTTACATTTAGCAATTGTTCCTGGGTTAGCGTATTCGTTAATATCCAGGTATACGAGTCGATATTATTGTAAGGCACAGACTCTCCGCTTCTGAGGTAAAAGGTTACACCCTCGCAGGCTACCGTTTGATTTCCTGTTAATTGCCAACTGGGGTCGAGAGCTCCACAATCATCATCGTTGCAATAGGGATTGACCTGCGAATAGACCTCAATAATAAATAAAGAAAAACAAGATAAAACAAATATCCTCATCCTTTTCATATTAACTAGATTTTAGATAATTATTGACCGGAGCGTGGGCCCGGCGATTTTATTTATTAATACCTTCAACCGGATGAAACCAGATATTCTCGTACATCACTCTATGCTTTCTGGATACGGGTGGACAGTCGCTTTTTGTCGATGCCGTGGAACCACAGCCATCTTGCCGGAAGTAATATCCAAAAGTAACCTGCATCGTCTGCCCGAATACTTCCGAAAACCCACCGATATTGTGAACATATTGAAAACCAATATTTAACTGCGAATTACTGATTGTTAGCGCCCTGATGTAAGAATTGAAAATCAATGATTTGGTATCCTGCTCGAAATCTTTAAAATGTCCGGCGCTTAAATAAATACCCAATCCATAGGCCCTTCTATAGTTGATATCAAACCCCAGCTGAACATTGGTCAAGGCGCTTTCGCTAAGCAATACGAAACTAGGGCGAAATCCGAAATAATCCTTGTATGAGCGAGTGAGCGGAAATTCCGGCGCCAAATAAAGCGACCATTTGTCGACTAACCTCTTTTTATCCTTTTCCAACCTTAAAATGCTGTCATACCCTTTATCTTCAAATGTATTGGTATAATTCTCAGCCGCCCCTCCCCATGTAAGCGACCAGGTCTTTACCCGGCCAATTTCAACCCTGTGAATCAAGCCAAAGCCGACAGTCAGCCGTGAAGAGGAACTCCAGTCAGGAGGAATAAAATCACTTTGATTGGGTATCCCAAAAGCATCTGTCAAATTGTATTTTGGATCAATTTGATCCGAAAAAATCAGTCTATCCCAATCAATAGTTTTATTAGTGTACTGAACCTTCGTACCGATCCTTACATTGTTCAATGTGCTTGAAATTTCAAACGGCACAGTGTATACGAAATTCAGCCCCGTATGATTTGTTGTGAGCAGGCCCGTGCCCTCCCTGTCGTATACGTGAAATATTCCGGCATCGACTTTAGCACATGGCCAGCTTTGCTCAATACTTATACCTGCTGATAAAAAGTCTCCTATTGTATTAATGTACTGCTCCTTTCCCAAAACGGTAAAAGAAAGCGATCCATTTATTCCCGTTAATGCCGGATTTATAAAGCCTCTGATTTGATTTTGTTCATAAAAAAAGGCATCCTGCGATATTCCAAATTTCGCGAAAAACAAATACCAAAATAACAAGAATAAAAACTTCATTTTCGTATATTTTTATATATCTTAATAATCAAACTTCTCAGAATGTATCTTTAGTAAGGCAATTTACTCAAATATTCGAAAATAAAACATATTTCTTTCAATTTTCGCTTTCTCGGCACTCCTAACCAAAACTCCATACTACTGGACATTTTTGAAAAAGACGGGAGAAAGCCAGATAAAGGCACCCGACACCTTAGGGTTAAGAAATGACCGGGGAAGGCGGCACGTCATCCATGCCACAGTTAGACTGTGCAAAAACTCCCAGCATGAGCAAAATTCTCGAACCTGATATCGTGCTGCAAAGTAGCAAACCAAAAATCTGGTCGAGTGTTTCGGTGGGGAGTTTGACCCGAAAAAAGAGGTGACATCTTCGTGAGGTACGAACGAAGGTCATCTCGCTCCGTGGCTTAGGGACGCTTCCAAGCAGCCGACCGCCGACTGCCGACCGCCGACCGCAGGGAGATCCTCCCCCAAATTTGCACAAACAACAATTCCAATGCCCCGGGAACTTTCGCCCCCTCCTGCACAATGGTCGCACAGTCGTCTGCCCAGGATCGGTCGTTTCGACTCCGCTCAACGACCGGCACAGATCGCCCCATCTCCCCCTCGCCAAGTCGCCCCCTCCTACAATAGTCGCACAGTATTTTTCTCGCATATATCTTGTTTTACAATAAAAAATGAACTATACTTGTGCATAGTCCAATCGTCGTTAGAGGTAGAAAACAGACAATCAGCACAGCACATTCCGCGCATTAACCAAATTGAAAGATGTATTGGACTTAAAATACGGCAAAGCGTTGAAGGCAGATGATCGAAGAATTTGATAATGAAGTGAATCAAATTTTTCAACTAATGAAAGTAATACAAAAACAAAACGCCAAACTTCGCAAAGCGCGGGATATTATACTGCCGAGATTAATGAACGGACAAATAGCGGTATGAGTGAAATTTTAATATACCAAACGCCCGATAATCAAACGCAGGTAGAGGTGCAGTTTGAGGGGGAAACATTTTGGCTAAGTCAGGAGCAAATAGCTCAATTGTTTGAACGAGACAGAACGGTGATAACCAGGCACCTGCGCAATATTTTCAAAGAGGGCGAATTGGATGAAAAAGTGGTATGTGCAAATTTTGCACACACCACTAAACACGGCGCCATAGCCGAAAAAACACAGGAGAAAAGCGTCAAATACTACAATCTGGATGCCATTCTCTCGGTAGGTTACCGGGTAAACTCCAAGCGGGGCACCCAATTCCGCCAATGGGCCACCCAGCGGCTCAAGGCCTATCTGGAGCAGGGGTATGCCATCAACGAAAAACGGCTGGCTGAAAAGCAACAACAGGTAGAATACCTGAAAACGGGCATCCGCATATTAAACCGCGCCATCGCACAGCAGGCAACCGCTCAGGACAGCGAGATGCTGCAAATTTTCTCCAAAGGACTGGAATTGCTGGACGACTACGACCACGAGCAATTGGACAAAAAAGGAAAAACCGTTAGAACGGCAACCTATCCTTCCGTGGCGGAATACCTGGCCATTGTATCGCAAATGAAATCCGATTTTGCATCTGACGTATTCGCCAAGCCCAAAGACAAAGGTTTTGAAAGCGCTATCAAACAAATAGAACAAAGTTTTAACAACACAGATTTATACCCGAGTATCGAGGAAAAAGCCGCTGCGCTGTTGTACCTGATCGTAAAAAATCACGCCTTTGTAGATGGCAACAAGCGAATTGGAGCAGCCTGCTTTCTCTATTTTTTAGAAAAAAACGGCTTGCTCTACTCCGAACATCAAACGCAACTGCTGAGTAATGACGCACTGGCGGCTTTGACATTGTTTGTGGCAACCAGTAAGCCCGAAGAAATGGAAACGGTAAAACAACTTATTATTAGCATTTTGAACAGAAACAAATGAGTTGGGAATATTCAGAAGATAACCGGATAGAATGAAAAAGACGATATCAAAAAAATATCCATTGAACTACTGGAAGAACTGAAAAAAGACATACTAAAAGTAGCGCAATGGTCCGATAAATCGGTTACGGCAGCAGCTGTTTTTAACACCATTAGCAAGACATTATTTGAAACGCTACCCTACCCCACTTATCAGAACGACGACATTGACCTCAAAACGAACCTGGTATTTGAACATTTTAAAAATCAATACGCGGGGGGCGGAATGAGTGTTTATGGGGGATATTAGTATAAAACCGTAGGCGCGGGGGTTGCTCCGCTGGCGCGAGATTCAAATCTCGTACCGCCTATCCGTCGGGTTCCAACCCGACAGCTACAGTTCAAGCGGGTAAAACCCGAAGGATAGCAGACACGACGATTTAAGCATTAAAAACAAATAACCGCATGAGCGTCAAATACAAAATACGCGACCAGCACGGCCTGAACTACCTGACCTGTTCCATTATCGGCTGGGTAGATTTATTCAGCCGGCAAATATATCGGGACATGGTGCTCGACAGTTGGCGGTATTGCCAGGAACACAAAGGATTTCAGGTACACGCTTATACGATTATGTCCAACCACTTGCACCTGATTGCCTGTTGCCGCGCCCCGCACCGACTGGAAGCAACCATGCGCGACTGGAAGCATTTTACTGCCACAAAAATATTGGACTACTTAAAAGACACAACACAGCCTGAGAGTCGCCGGGAATGGCTTTTGTATTTGTTCAGTTTTTTCGCTGCCGGCAAAAAACACAAGCAGATCTATCAAGTATGGCAGCACGATAACCATCCCATCGAACTGTACAGCGAGCAGGTGATTGCACAAAAAATCAACTATACCGCACGCCGTCAAGTTATGTACATAACTTTTCCAGCTTTGCGGTATTATAGCTCGCACCCGAGCTTGGGTCATGCCAAAAACTTGGCGGTGCGAGCTATATATACACCTCAATGCGGTACGGGCAGGCCTTGTCGAATTGCCGGAACACTGGCAATACAGCAGCGCGCCGTTTTATGCAGAAACCACGACAGACGTGCCTTACAAAATCAAGCCTTACCAACCATTGGTGAAGATCGTGCCGATTTGGCAGTGGTTTTATGAGGAAGGGGCGGGAAACGGGTAAAACCCGAAAGATGAACGGCACGAGGTGGAACTGTACACTTCCCCTAAGCTGCAACCACACTAAAGTATAATTCTTGGTTCAAAATTTCGTAATAATCCGGGATTTTATAGCCCAGACTTTGGTGTGGTCG
>JABWBR010000057.1 GCA_013360405.1 Saprospiraceae bacterium | reverse complement strand
TCTCTGTTCTCTGTTCTCTGTTTGGTTAGGTAGAGACAAATCATGATTTGTCTCTACTGGCTGGCAAAGATAATGAACCGATAACGGATAACGGATAACGGATAACGGACAACCGACAACCCCCTCACACCACTTCCTCCAAATGCAACGCCGTCTTCTTGCCCAGCAAATGCAGATCAGAGATGCGGTGCATAACCAACACGGCCGTAACCGCAGTGAGCAGCGGCGCGATGAGGGTGCCCAGCAAAGGCACATACATAAGCAACTTTAGAAGCACGCCTAGTCCCAGCGCTACGCCTATATAGTGAGAGGCATATTTGACGCTTTCTTTAATAGTAAGCTTGTATTGCTCGTGGTAATTGTCGAGCACGGCAAAACCCATATAATAGCAATGGATGCCGAAGACCAATACGGGTTCAATATAACCGGCCCTCGAGAAAATATCAAAATAGATACCTACGATCGCCACAAAAATAGTCTCCGAAATCAGCGACAATGCACTCACCTTGATCATTCGAACCTGTGCATCGATAAAATCTTTGAGCACGGCGGGACGGCTTTCGCCCGTAATCACTTCTATGGTTCGGCGCGAAAAATGATACACGATAACCTCCAGCAAAATCAACACGATATACTTGGTACTATTGGATTGCAACAGGTTGAGCGCCTCGCCGGCCACATGCCCCATGGCCATACCCATCTGGTTCACAGAAGCAAAGGGTTGCTCCCAATTCACGCGGCTGATCCAGCCGAAGATTTTGGAGTACATCTGGAGGCCCAAAAAAATGGCCACTCCTACTAAAAACTTAGACACCCAGCCATACTGGTCGATGCCGATCCACAACTTATTTTTTATAATAAACCGATAGGATTCGGGATAAGTGCGCAACGTGGTGAGGAGCTGACGCGGGTATTTGAGCAAGATGTGATCCTTGAACAACATGGGTTTGATGTTTTAATGCTTAAAAATAAACCTGCTCGCCGGTAAATCAAAAAATGTTTGCTCACCGGCCGGTTTCTGACGGCGAAAGTGTGGTTTTAGCGTATTTTTGGCCGGCTTTGCGATAAGACGCCATCCCCGAACACGGCGTTACAATTTTCACAAACTCTTATTCACAAAAAATTATGGAAGCGCAACTCAGCTTTTACTGGCAAAAAATCAGCACCATGACCCTCGAATACCTCCCCAAGCTGGCATTGGCGGCGGTGGTATTGTGGATAGGACTGCGCATCATCCGCCAGTTTAGCGCCTGGACCAACGCCGTCCTCGAAAGGCACCACGTAAACCCTGATATCAGGCCGTTTTTTGGATCAATCATAGGCGTTTCGCTAAAAATATTGCTGTTTTTCAGCGTAGCGGGCATTGTGGGCATTGAAACCACCTCTTTTGTGGCCGTGCTGGCCGCTGCAGGCTTTGCCGTGGGTATCGCGCTGCAGGGTAGTCTGGGCAATTTTGCCGCAGGCATCATCATCCTCGTCTTCCGACCCTATAAAGTCGGCGACCTGATCGAAGTGCAGGAAAATCTGGGATACGTCGTTGAAATCCAGATATTCAATACCGTCATCTCCACCCTCGACAACCGTACGATTATCATCCCCAACACGACTACCGCCAACGGCGTGGTGACTAACCTCTCTACCCGAAAATATCTGCGACTCGATCTGAAGGTCAATATCCCTTATCACGAAGATTTCAACCGCATAGAAGAGCTGCTGCTTGATGCCCTGCGTCAAACGCCCAAAGTGCTTGACCAGCCCGCGCCGTTTGTAGGCATCGAAAAATTCGACAGCCACTACCTTGTCGTCACCGCACGCCCCCATGCCAAAACCGAAGATTACTGGGATGTCTATTTCGACGCTTACCGCCATATCAAACGCGCCTTACACGACAACGGCGTACAGGTAGCCTATCCCGAAGACGTGACCATGGGCGTAATCGGAAAATAAGTTTTTTTTGCTTGTTTTTCGCCCTCAAACAGCGTATGGACAAGGCCGAACGTTGTATTCGTATGCCGAAGCCGAATATTAAAGTTTGGGCAATGATAGGAAATTGGGCGGTATCCTCTTATTTTTGACGAAAGTACGCCTGATGGACATCGCAATTCAACTGCGCGGCGACGAGAGGGACTTCATCAATGCCTGCATGGCGCAGGAACGATGGGCACAGCAACTGTTGTACGAAGAATTCTACAGCAGTATGATGGGTGTTTGTCTGCGTTATGCCAACAATCAGGACGATGCGCTCGATATTTTGCACGAAGGTTTTATCAAGATCTTTAAAAATATCGCAAAATACGAGCCCGGAACTTCTCTCTCCGCCTGGATACGGCGCATCATGGTTAATACGGCCATCGACTACTACCGGCGAAGTATCAGGCGAAGAACCGAAGACCTCGAACAGGCCTATGACCTCAGCGTAGATGAAGCCGACGCCATCAGTCAATGCGGCGAACAGGAGATACTCGATGCCATCCAATTGCTTTCACCCGCCTACAGGGCGGTTTTTAACCTTTACATTATCGAAGGATATTCTCATAAAGAAATCGCCGACATGCTGGAGATTTCCGAAAGCACATCCCGATCTAACCTGGTGAAAGCGCGAATTAAATTAAAAGCCATTCTCACATCGAGACTTTACGGGTACGACCATGAGGAAGAAGAATAGCGCATTTGACGATCATATTCGTAATAAAATGAAGGACATGCGCCCTGCGTATGATCCAACGTCCTGGCATTTGCTAAATAGCAAACTGGATCGCACTGCCGCAGGCGCGCAACAGCTCGCCGATGACGCCCATTTTGACGAGCTGGTAGCCGCTAAGCTGAAGCGCATCAAACCCGCCTATCAGCGGGCCACCTGGGACAAACTGGTCGCCCAACTCGACAGACAGGATCGCATTATGCGTTTTGTACAACGCACAAAAACCATTGAATTGGCTGTAGCCTGTTTTCTGCTACTGTTATTGGGCCAATCGCCCACCGGAATTCCCGACGTCGCACCGCTCCGCCCTCACACTATACCCACAACGCCGGCGCCCAAAGCACAAGCTGCACTGGATAACCCGGCAAACCCGCATGCCAAGCCCGTCACGGAAGAAACTACAGGTATCCGATCGTCGATAGCAGCCGATCCGGGCATTTCGCCCCTCCAATCCCCGGCGTCGCCGGATAACCCCGAGCCTTCCATCAACGCTATTGCCTTAACGGCGAAGCTTACCCCGGCTAACACCACTCATGTGAACGCGCTACCGGCCACGAACCTCGCATCGCCGAGTTCTCAAGCCCTGGCGCCGTCGCTGAGAACTGAGATGTACAAGCCGATGCCCATTAATGCCTATGAATTTGCGCCCGCCGAACCCATTGCAGGTATCGAGGCATTAGGCGTAAGTCGTTACAGCTATCCGGAGATTACGCCCGGTGATTTACCCGATATCAAACCCCTTGATAAAAAGCGATTCATTAGAGTAGGCATGCTGGGCTCTTCCGATATTAACCGCATCATTACGCCGCCTACCACTATTACCCAGGAAACGGAGAAAGTGAGCTTCGACCGTTTTGCGCCCGGCTATGGCGGGGGTATCACGCTGGGCTTCGAAACGCAGCGATGGGAAGTAGAAACCGGGCTGATATATGCCGCGAAGCGCTATACCCCCCTACAAATTTTATATGTAGAAGGAAGCGTAAAAAGCGGCTTTTTCGGCGCCAGCCTCGAAAATTTTGAGCTCAACACGATTAATGTGCCGCTCCATTTTCGCTATAATTATTTCGTGCGCGACAAATGGCGGCTGTATGCCCTAACCGGCGCCTCCTGGCATGTGGTCACCCAAGCCAACTATTATATCAATTTCCGCCCCGATGCGCTATTGCTACAAGCGCCCGCTCCGCACGACAGCAACCCGGGCCGCTCTACAGGGCTGGAAGAAAAAAACCTGGTGAGAGGCTGGCTGGAAGGCGGTAGCTTTATGCAAAACAGCTACTTCAGTATCAACGGCGGCCTGGGCATCGAGCGTTATATGTCGACCCGCTGGAGCATTTTTGCCCAGCCTACTTATCAACATTCCCTGCTTTACTTCGGAAGCGGTCTGGGCCCGTATAAGGACCGCATGCATACGATGTCTGTGCTGATAGGCATGAAAGTACGGTTGTGAACCGCAGTTAGCACTCAGCGCTTAGCTAATAGCTGACTGCTGACTGCCAAGTGCTGACTGCTGACTGCTAACTGCTCCCGTCCTTCCAGCGCCACAAATACCAACAGGCATACGTTCGCCAGGGTTGCCAGGGTTTGGAGATCTCTTCCATCTTTTGTTTAAGCGCCCTGCCTTTGGCTTCGAATTGGTAAAGGCCTTGCATAGCCTGCTGAATGCCGTAATCATCCAGCGGCATCACATCGGGGCGATTCAGAGTAAACATCAGAATCATCTCGACCGTCCAGCGCCCAACTCCTTTAATCTGCGTGAGATACGAAATAATCTGCTCGTCTTCCCACGATGACCAGTCGAAGCCGACTTTGTCTTCGCGCTGAAAAAAATCGGCCACATTGCGCATATACTCCGACTTTTGCCGCGACAATCCGCAGGCGCGCAAAGCTGACTCATCCAATGCTAACAATAATTCGGGGTATGGATAACCATCGGGGAACAAGGCCACAAAGCGCCTATGGATGGCGCTGGCAGAAGCTCCCGACAATTGCTGGTATAAAATAGCCCTCAGCAAGCGCTCGTATACTTCGCCGCCCTCTATGGGTTCGAGTTGAATACTATTTACCAGCGGTTGAAGGCGGCTGTCGTTTGAAAGGTGAGCAATAATTTGAGGCGTCATACCTTATTTTGCTTGTACTTCCGAAGCGGCTACCGGTACCGGTTTGTGCAGGCGTAATTCGATATACTCCGATTTGAATCCGATTTTTTTGAACAACTTTAGCGCCGGAGACCGCGGAGTAAGCCGCATAGAAATATCCCCGTCGGCACAAGCACTTACCTTTCTGAAAATTTGCTGTACCAGCGTGTCGCAAGAGGCCGCATCAGGGTGAAATACCGCATAAGCCAGTACATACGATGGGCCGTAACCCTCCAATCCCGTCTTGTTGGCTACCACTGCCGCCACGATATTATCGCCGTCCTGCGCCGTAATGATAAATCCGCCAAAGGAAGGTTTAATCTTGAGTGCGTAATCGATGGCGCCGCCGATGTATTGGCGGTTGTCGGAGGGTACATTTTTCACCAGGAACTTGACTAATTCGTTTCGTTCCCTCGGGTTCATCCCCGAATATGCGTTGTAAAGGTGTATCTCATGATGTGACATGGAGGGTATTTTTTTTCGCTATAACGACCGCTAAAAAGTTAAAAATAATATATGACGGCGATTACTCCAAAGCCGGGTATGTAAAATTTAAGTGAAATATTCTGATTATCAATCACATAAAAAGCACAAGCCTTTGAATTCACTATGCAACAAGGCAATTTCATTTTTTTCCACACCCCAACAAAAACAAACGCGCCACCCCAGGATTGGCTTCCCGGGATGGCGCGTGAGGCTTATTATCTCTAGTAAATGGACAGAATTACTTCGTCCAGTCCAGGTCGTTAACGCGACGGGCTGCGAGATAGCCCACACGGAGGCCTTCGTCGGCATCCATGCGGAAGTGTACGCCCAGGTAAACACGCGAAAGGGCATTTTCATAGGCCATTTCGTCGAAGCTATTGAAGGCGCGCGGGGTGCCGTTGAATTCTACGCGATATTCGTGGCAGCGGTCGGTCATGGCGTAGCTCTCGTCAAAAATATCGCTCAATACACCCGCAGCAGCAGCACCAAAACCGGCATGACCGGAAGGATAAGCGGGAAACTCGGGCGTCATACTCGTCAGTCCGTTCAAGGGGTTGTCGAGCGTAGTATTCCAACTGGGGTCAATCACGCGATTGATATAATGAACCGGACGCTCGAGATTATAGTGGAACTTGGAATTCCAGTTGATGATAGCGACATCGCACAATGCCATACCCAGTTTCGCATATACATACACAGTCTCGGCTAGATTGGTATTTTCCTGGTCTATCACCTGGTTGGCAACAGCCACCCAGCGTCCGGCCGGTTCAAACGTGAGTTCAAAAAAGTCGTCGCTCCAAAATTCTGCAATCCACTGGCGTTCCGGATCTTGAGGTTGAGTTAGCGTATACACCTCCAGCGCTTGTCCGTAAAACGGAGAGGTCACCGACTCGCTCCACGCCAAAGGCGTCTTGGCCAGTTTGTCGCTGGGCGTAATGGCAAACGGGCGAACCTGGCCCCAATAGGGGAACAATGCCGGGGTATAATCCGGGCGGGTCGGCGTCCATTTGCCAGGGCCCGACGGCGGAATATAAGAGGCCGGACGTGGGTTCGTATAGCCCAGGTGCCCTACCTGATCGGTTGCCGACCAGGCAAAAAATACCGCAGCCACACTACGGCCGTGGTTGCGGGAGCGTTCAAAAACCTCTTCGCTCACCTGATCGGAAAACTCATTTTCGAATGACTGCTCCAGTGAAGTAATCCGCGACTTGTAATATTCAGTTACATGCGGATAGAAGTTGGTGTACAAATACGCATACAAGGCGTTGAGTACGGTAGGCCAGTGGTATTCCAAGCCTTCTTCAACACGTGGCACCTGCAATCCGGGATAGTTGTCAGCTATCGATTTGTTGTCAGGCATACCTTCGATAATAGCCTCATAAGCTGCCAATCCTGTGTAACCCATCATACGAGAGGCGGCGGGCGGACGGTAGCCAGGCGCATAACGGTCAATTTCGAGCATAAGATTACTCCAGCTCAAGGCAACATCTGAATTGAAATCAGCCGCAGTCTTAATTTCGACATCGGCGATCTCATCTGTGTCATTTTGGCAAGCCGCCATCCCGATCACGAGCGCAGCAACCAGCAGTAACTTTCCTGTTTTGAGTAATTTAAAGTTCATAAGACTAAAGAATTAGTGTGAAATTTGAAAATATATCACATGCAAAAAGACGCCACATAGTTATAGCCTCTCAAAACCAGTTATTGTGTTGTATCGGAAAAGTAACAGAAAGGTTGCACTTAATGCTGATAATTTTTTTCCAAAATATACCTGCAACCCTAAAGGTGTGTGTATGTAGAAAAGCTCAAGGCAAAAGTAATAATAATATGTAGAATGCAAACGGTGATTTTTGTCACCGTTTCAGCAAATCAGCATATATGCCCGGCAAGGTCGCCTCCTCGCGTTCCCAGGCGAGAATATCCCCGGCTTTGATACAATTCGATTGCAAGCGCCCATAAAGTGCCGTATCGGTCAATAGCAACCGGATGGTTTCTGCTATCTTTTCGGGATTCAATTCATCAATAAGCACGAAAACATCGTACTGCAGGTTTAAAACGCGATACTCCGGAAAATCCATATGGATAGAAGGAATGCCTGCCTGGATATAATCGAACGCTTTGTTGGCCAGCGAATAATAATAGCTCAATCCTTTGTTTTCCAATAGATTGAGACCAATAGAAGCTTGTAAAGTGAGTTTTTTTAGCTCATCGGGCCGCACAAACCCCAGAAATCGCACCCGGTCGTCAAGCCCCAGTCGTAGGCTCAATTGCCGCAGCGAATCGCTGAGATCGCCTTCTCCAGCCAACCACAAGCGCACATCCGGTAAATATTGCATAGCTTCGATAGCCTGCTCGAGCCCGCGCCCCTCATTCAAAGCCCCCTGATATAAGACTATACGACTTTGCGATCTCTCCCTCCCTCCCTCTCTCCCTCTCTCCCTCCCTCCCTCACCCCCCATCGGCACATTCCGCACCACCGCAAACGGCTTGCCGTATCTCTGTGAAAGCAGCTTGCCCAACCCCTCTCCTACCGTATAGGCTGCGTCCACGCGCGGTATCAACAGCCGGGCCAGCCATTCCCATATTTTTTTTACCAAAGGCCTCCGCACTACCTCGGGTACTTCGGTAAAATATTCGTGGGCATCATATAAACAAGGTTTGCGTTTTAACCTGGCCGCCACAAAACAAGGCAGCAAAGTATCCAGGTCTACCGCACTGAGGGCGGCGAAGGTATGTGTAAGCAGGAAAAAGAGCAGGCGCAGGTTGTATTCCAGATAAAACAGCTTGCCGCTTTCGAAATAACAGCGCAGGCGAACCTGGCGCCAGTCGGCAGGCGCTAAGGGAGGCGACTGGGGCCTGAGTCGCCCCACCAGCCATACCTCATAGCCGGCGCGCGACAGGCTGCCGCATATGCGTTGCATGCGCTGGTCGTATACGAGGTCGTTGGTGACGGTGAGGATGATGCGCTGCGGCATATGGGAGTATGGGAGTGTGGGAGTGTGGGAGTGTGGGAGTGTGGGAGTGTGGGAGAGAACCTAAATTCTTATCTCACCCTCCCACCCTCCCACCCTCTCACTCTCCCACACTCAATCTATGTATCCTCAAAACAAAAATCCGGCCGTAAGGCCGATGCCTCGCGTGCGGGTATAGGGTTTATTATCGTTGGAATTGTCGGCATCGTCGTCGAGCAGATTATTGATGCCGAGGTTGTAGCGGGCATCCACAAAAAAGTGGCCGATACTGACGCCGGCGCCAAAAGAAACGCCCCAGTCGATGCGCTTTTGGTCGTTATCCTCGTCGCTATAATCGATATCAAACTCGTCTTTGGTGGTAACGCCCAGCAGCGTGAGTTCGGTTTCGCCGCGGCCGTTGAGGGCAAAGCCGGCAAAGGGGCCGCCCAGCACATAAAGGCCGAGGCCTTCGCCTTCCGTATTGCCCAACTTGACCTTAGCCAGTACGGGAATTTCCACATAATTGTAGATGACGCGGGTCACCGACATATTGTTTTCGTTAATTACATATTCCGACTTGCCGCCTTTTTGGATAAACAAAAATTCGGGTTGGATAACGAAACGGTCGATGAGTTTGATTTCCGCCACAATACCGGCCTGGAGGCCCAGCACCGACTGCTTGCGGTAGTCGCCCAGGTTATCTTCTGATGCGGATTCGGAAAGGCTGGCGTAGTTGATACCGGCTTTCAAGCCGATTTGTGCCAGGAGAGGTTGTTGGAAGGCCAGGAAAGCCAGTGAAAACAGTGCAATCGCCAATAGCTTGTTCATGGTCGTGATTTTAGTGATAGAAGCGTAATGTCTTCAAGTGGTTTTTGGGGTTGACTGCTAATAACAAATTGATGCTATATGAAAAGTGATTACACGTCTAGAAACGAAACGGGTGTTTAAAAAATTATGCCGGAAAAAGAAAACTGGGCAGCGGTTCTTTTACCACTACCCAGCCCGGAATAATAGCAACTATCTACTTATCTCCAATTGCCCTTCTGAAAAAAAAACACCCTTAGGTCTTTATTCACAAACTTCCCGTTCTTTAAACAGGAGTTGATCGGTTGTCAAAATTGACGGGGGAAACGAAGGAGTTTGCATATAAGAAAGTAGTCCTTTCTCCCCTTTTGCCTTCGCTTCCACCCCACAGTCAATGAACTCTTTAGCGTTATAGTGAGCAAAAGTGCCCTGCATCTTTTTTCGATTGCAGGGCTTCCGAATTGCCCTATGAACATTAACGCTTTCTCATGGCATGCTCCCCTTCGGGAGTTTCGGAGACTGGGGACCCTCGCTTCCCCAATACTCCTTGTGATTCATAGTGCGAACTCAGTGGTTTAGCTTTATCCTGGTATTTTCCGTATTTCAAAAAAAGTTGGACAGTAGCGTTCACTCTACTGCCCAACTACCTTAAGTGAGTCTTGTAATTAAGGACAGATAGAATAGAGAAAATAAACCAGGTTAATTTTTCAAAAACAACGATTTCGGCTTGGTTGGGATAACTTTTGAAGCCCTGGTGGTTTTTTTGTGGGGTTATACGTTTGTGTCGTTTTTCGTTGTTTGTGTGTGTATCCCTTTGAATACGATACAAAGATATCCCCACTCCCCACCCTACTCAAACCAAGCTTTGCATTTGCTTTGAGTTTCTGACCCTCATATCAACAACCCCATAAACCCATAAACCCATAAACAACCAATTGAAAATCATATTATTAATAATTTATCATTTGTATTAATTTTTATCCAAACTTTAAATTCCTAACAACTAAATTTTTTTTATCTTTCCCTCATTTTTAAGTGTTTTTTAACAAAAAAAGAAAAAAATGAAAGGCAGGGAAGACCTGTTCCAACTCATCCGGGCGATGTCGAAATCGGAAAAGCGGTACTTTACCCTCGACGCTCAGAAGAGCGGTCGCAAGGGATCGCGCTACCTGGAGCTGTTTCAGGCACTAAACGACACCGTTGAATACGACGAATCGACGCTCAAGCAGCAATTCGGCAAAAATCTGCCTTTCGACAAAACCTATCTGTACGAAGCCATCCTGAGAAGTATGCGCGACTATCGCAGCGCCAACTCGTATGCCGCAAAAATCAAAGAGATGATCCTCGACTCGAAATACCTCTACGAGCGGGGGCTTTACGAGCAAGCCGAAGAACGGCTGGAGTCGGCCAAAAAACTGGCCTACGAACTCGGCGACCAGTTGTCGATCATCGAACTCAACAAGGAACAACGCCGGTTGTGGAAAGATACCAAACGCAAAGGCTTCGAACAACAAATCGATATCCTGATCGGTGAAAAAGACGACAACCTGCGCAAATTGCACGAAGAGTTGCATTTTCTGGATACCCACGACCAACTGCTGGTGGAGATCCGCAAAAATCCCCGACTGGCAGAAGGAAAACAACGCGAGCTTCTCAAAGCCCGCTTTTCTACCCTGCTGAAAGCCCTCGATGAAGAACCCACCTCGGTACAGGGCCAACTGCGTTTTTTTCAGTGTATGGCCCTGTTCTCGCAGCTCACCGGCGACGCCGACAAGGTTTTCGAATACTACAATAAGGTGGTGAGTTGCTGGAACGCCCGTCCCAAGTACAAAGACGAAGAATTCTACCGCTACGTACTCGACGTGTCGAACCTGCTGCACGCCGCCTTCTCCAACGACAGCAAACGCCACCTTATTCCGGGCCTGCTGGCCGAACTCGAACAGGAAACACCCGCCAACCCCCACGACCAGCAGGTGTTATTCCAGAAGATCGCGGTGTATAAACTCGTATATCACATTAATACGGGCGATTTTTCGCAAACCGATTCGATTATCGACACGATCGACCAGTGGCTGAAGCAGTACAATTTCTCTACTGCCGGCGAACTGGTGATTTTATTTAATGCCGCGCTTTTGTTATTTATGGCTGAAAAGTACGAGTTGTGCAAGCAATGGGCCGAACGCATCATCAGTCGCCCCCGCACCACGCAGCGCCAGGATATCCAGATGGGTATACGCCTCATTCACCTTATTGCGACATACCAATGCGGCGACGTAGAAGAAGTGGAAGCCTGCCTGCGCAGCACGCAGCGGTATTACCACCGCGTGTTGGCCGAAAAAGACGGTTTTTTCTCCGATGTAGTACACTGGCTCAGGCGCTTTTACGGCGCCCCGCCCCGCGAACTGGTCGCCCTCTACCGCGAAATGCGACAGACGCTGCTCGACCTGAAAGCAAACAAGCAGGAAGCGCCCCTCGGACTAGATGAATTGCTGTTGATTTGGCTGGATAGCCGGATTAGTAGGCAGAGTATTGCCGCGTTGATTAGGTCTTAGCGGTCAGGGCTTAGGGCTTAGCAGTTAGCCGCTAAGCCCTAAGCCCTGACTGCTAAAAAGCTATTTCTCCATCGATACAACCTCAATAGAATTGCCGATGCGGCGGATATTGACCACGTGGTTTTTGAGACTAAACAGATAAGCTTTCAACTTTTCGAGTTCTACATAGCCGTCCTCGGGGCCTTGGGCCATACTGCTGTCGATATCCGTGGCGCCGATGAGGCTGCTGTCGATATCGGTAGCGCCGATAATAGCCAGCGACAGGCTCCGGCGGTTGTAGAAGGCCGTCCATTGGGCGCCGGTGGTAGTGAGCTTAAGTACCTTGCCCCGTTTCTCGGAAGAAGAGCTATCGGTATCGATCGTGCTGACGGCGGTAATTTGGCCTTTTAACACGCCAATATAAACGCCTTTTTCGCTATCGAGCGGAAAAGAAAAAGCCCTGCCCTCGTCGATGAGGAAAAGGGTGCGCATATCGGTAGAAAAAGCAACCGTATTGACCATAGTGGCTGTTTTTTTTGTAACAGGTTTAGTTTGTTCAACCGTTCCGGGAATAGACTTATTGGCCACTTCGAGAAGGTTTTAATGAGCAAATGGTAGTAGACCCGCTCAAAGTTAAGAAAAAGCGTATCAATAGCCCAATATTTTGAGCATGTCGTCGGCGGATTGTTCCTCCTGGTAGAGCTCGTCGACTATGTTTCCCTGGGCGTCTTTGTATATCAGTACGTGCTTGGGCGAGGGGATGAGGCAATGCTTGATACCCCCGTAGCCGCTGAGCGCATCCTGGTAGGCGCCGGTGTGGAAAAACCCCAGATACAGCGGCTCTTCCTCACTGGGATCGATAGACGGCAGGTACACCTGGCTTTCGTGCACTTCTGAGTTATAGTAGTCCGAATTATCGCAACTCAGTCCGCCGATATTCACCCGCCGGTAATCCTTGTTCCATTTATTGATAGGCAACAGTATAAAGCGCTCGCTGATGCCCCAGGCGTCGGGCAGACAAGTCATGAGCGAGTTATCGACCATATACCACACTTCTGCGTCGTTTTGCTGTTTTTGGGCCAGCACCGAAAAAATCGTAGCGCCGCTTTCGCCTACCGTATACTTTCCGAATTCGGTAAAAATATCGGGTTCGCGCACGCCTACTTCCTCGCATTCGGAGAGGATCAGGTTCACGATCTCCTTGATCATGTATTTGTAGTCAAATTCAAAGCCCAGCGAATTGCGGATCGGCATACCGCCGCCGATATTGATGGCCGACAATTCGGGGCTGTTGCGCTTCACCTCGCAATATAGCTTGATCACTTTTTTGAGTTCGCCCCAGTAGTATAGTGTGTCGCGGATGCCCGTATCCACAAAAAAGTGGAGCATCCGGAGCGAAAACTTGGGATTGGGCGCCACCTTTTCCTGATAAAATTTGAGCACATCGGCGTTGCGAATGCCCAGGCGGGAGGTGTAAAACTCAAAATTGGGTTCTTCTTCGGTAGCTACGCGGATACCCAGGCTACAGGTATCCTTCACGTGTTTGTCGTAGTACTCGATTTCGGCCATATTGTCGAGCACGGGGATGACGTTAGTAAATCCGTCATTGATCAGCGCAACGATTTTTTCGAGATAGTTATCGGGTTTGAAGCCGTTGCAGATAATGATGATATCTTTTTCGATTTTGCCTTGTGTATACAGGCGTCGAATGAGGTCGATATCGAAGGCCGAGGAAGTCTCCAACTGTACATCATGGCGCACCACTTCATTGAGCACATAGCTGAAATGGCAGCTTTTGGTACAATAGCAGTAATAATACTCTCCGTTGTACCCCAGCGATTTCATCGCGCGGTTAAAGAGATTCCTGGCTCTTTTTATCTGAGAGCCGATCTTTGGCAGGTAGGTAATTTTCATCGGCGTGCCGTATTTCCTGATGAGATGGATCAGCGGTACACCGTTGAAAACCAAATACTCATGATCAATATCAAACCCTTCCTGAGGAAAATAAAAGGTCTGATCAATCAGGTCGAAGTATTTGTTGGTCACTTCCGAGTGAGTTAATGGTTAAAAAAAAGCAAGAACCCAGAGCGACGTTTGCCACGAAGGCTTTGTCAAAACGTTGGCAAAAGTATTCAAAAAATTATGTTTTTTCGCATTGTTTTAAATTATCGATGTAGTTTGTTTACAGGTTTATGGGTTTATAGGTTTATCAACCCTCATAAACCCTCATAAACCCTCATAAACCCTTTTTCAACAATGGATCAACTCGACGCACTCAACCAGGTGGCGGAATTCCACCGCACGTTTAAACACCCTATTTTAGCCGAACCGGCCATTCCTTCCGAAGAACGGTGCCGGCTTCGGGTGGCCCTGCTCGCCGAAGAACTTGACGAATTGCGTGAAGCGATAGCCGAAGGCGATATTGTGAGTGTGGCCGATGCGCTCTGCGATATCCAGTACGTGCTGTCGGGCGCCGTGCTCGAATTCGGGCTGGGCGCCAAGTTCCGAGCCCTCTTCGACGAGGTGCAGCGCTCGAATATGAGCAAAACCTGCCAATCTCTCGAAGAGGCAGAAGCTACCGCCAAACATTACAAGGAAACAAAAGGAATCGATAGCTATATCCGCCAGGAAGGCGAGCACTACCTGGTGTACCGCAGCGATGACCACAAAACGCTGAAGTCGATCAATTATTCGCCGGCAAATCTTGAAAGAATTTTGAATGTTTGATGTTGAATGTTTGATTTTTATATATTAATTTAAAATATAATTCAACATCAAACATCAAACATCAAACATTAAACATCAAACATCAAACATCAAACATCATTCCACATCATTCCACATTCCCCTCAATAAACAACCACTCGGCGCGGCGCCGGCCGCTGAAATACACTTTTATCGTCTTGCGAAAATAGCCCTCATCGTGTGCATCGTAGGTAATGACGAGGCTGCCCAGCGAATCGGGCTGCACCGCCAACTCGGGCCAATCGGAGGTAGTGCACCCACAAGAAGTGCGCACGTTGTCGATGGTGACGGCCTCTCCGCTCACATTTTTAAAGGTAAATTCGTGCGATACCGGTTCGTTTCGGGTAATATCCCCGAAATCATGGGTATCCGGGCTTACCCAGGCTACTATGTCTTCCCCGCTGCCGGCCATCGGCGCAGCCCACAAGCTGATTGCGATGATTAATGATGGTATCATGTTCTCTGTTCTCTGTTCTCTGTTTGTTTATAATTGGTGAACGGTAAACGTTCACCCTACAATCTCTCCCTCTCTCCCTCCCCCGCTCTCTCCCTCCCCTCCAGGGCCTTCGCCGTGATTTCCCGGATAATCAAATCCCCATGGTCGCGGGTATTTTCGATAAAAAGCTTATTCGTTTTTTTGCCTGCGCAAACCACACCTGCCAGGAACACATTGGGCAGATGGGTTTCCAGGGTATCGGGGTTGTGGAGGGGGGCCTGGGCTTCATCCGTTGCCATACGCAGGCCAAGTCGTTCCAAAAACGGGTAATTGGGCTGGTAGCCGGTCATGGCCATCACAAAATCGTTGGGGATGCGAAAATCGCCGTCGGGGCCGCTGAGCAGCACCTCATCCGGATAAATGGCTTTCACCTTCGTATTAAAAAATGCTTTGATACTCCCCTCTTTGATACGGTTTTCGATATTTGGCCTGATCCAATATTTCACTCCGGAATAAATCTCCGCTTCGCGGATGGCCATGGTGACCCGGGCGCCTTTGTAATAGGTTTCGAGGGCTACATCGCAGGCCGAATTGGCTGCGCCCACCACCAGCACATCTTGTCCAGCGTAAGGATGTGCGTCGTCGTAGTAGTGCTTCACTTTGGGCAGCGATTCGCCTGGCACATTGAGCAGACAGGGCGTGTCGTAAAAACCGGTGGCGACAATTACCGCTGTTGCATCATATTGCGCTTTGGAAGTATGCACCCGGTAAGTTCCTCCCCCGATGGGTTCCATTTTTTCCACTTCTTCATACAAACGCACTTCGAGTTGCCAGGATTGCCATATCCGGCGATAATATTCGAGCGCTTCGAAACGCGTGGGTTTGTCGCCATGCGAAATGAAGGGCACCTCCCCAATTTCCAGCAGGCGGGAGGTGGAAAAAAAGGTCATATTGGTGGGGAAATGATATATAGCGTTGACCAACGCGCCTTTTTCCAATACGACATAGCTAAGTCCGGCACGGCGAGCAGCAATAGCGCAGTTGAGCCCCGTGGGCCCGCCGCCGATAATAACAAGGTCGAAAGGCTGAATATCCATATGAAGAATGAAGAATGAAAAATGAAAAAAATTATTGAACCGACTGCCGACTGCCGACCGCCGACACCTCACCCCAGCAACTCCATAATCTTCGCCGACAGTTCTTCGGGTTTGAGGGGTTTGGGCAGGTAGGCATTCATACCTGCAATGCGGCAACTTTCTTCTTCCTGTTTGGTAGAGCCGGCTGTCATGGCAATGATAGGCACGTTGCTTGTCTTTCTTATTTCGACGGTAGCCTGAATACCATCCATGACGGGCATATACAGGTCCATCAATATCAGGTCGTAGGGAAATTTTGCAAACTTGGCCAGGGCTTCCGCCCCGTTGCCGGCGATATCGACCGATACCAGATCCGACCAGGATTTAAGTACTTTTTTAGTGACGACCTGGTTGAGCAGGTGGTCTTCCACCAATAAAATATGCAAAGGCGATACCGGCTTGTCGGATTTTCTTTCCTTACCGGAAACAGACAAAGGCAATTGCACTTCGAGGTTGTACCAGTGAAATCCCTTTTTCTCTAATTTCCATTGCCCGCCAAGGGTGACTAACAATTTTTCGACTATCGATGCGGATACGCCGCCGGGTGACTTGGCGGTATCCGCGAGGTCCAAAACCGGTATAGGCTTGCCGAAGTATGTAATTAACAAGTGCAGGCTGAGTTTGTTTTTTGCCGGCTCTTTGCGTTGAAAAGCTACTTCTACTCCATTTTTTTTATCACAATAAGGAATGAGCAATGTAAAGACATAATAAAAAAGCTGCGTGATTAGCTGGTAATCGCCGCCGGCCTCGTCCGATAAATACTGGCTCGTTTTAAGTTCAAGGTTGATGCCTGCATGTTTACATTTAAGCTGAAACAACTGTACCGTATTTTTGACGAGATCGTCCAGCAGAAAGGCGGATTCAGTAGGAGACAGCGCCTCGTCCTGATCAACTATGTATCCCAGCAGCGCGTCTACGCCGATAGACAACTCATCTACCACGGTTTTGAGCGTGGCGATAACCTCCTTTTGCTGCGCTTGGGATTTATCTTTTTCCAATAAATACATTAAACTCACAATAGCATTTAACGGCGTGCGAATATTAAAGCCCAATTCGGCGAGTCCGGCTTTTTTAGGAAGCGGTGTTTTTATATCGACTACAGTTGATTCAACTTCCTGGGAGGGCGTCGTATTTTTTAGCTGGGTAATATCCTGCAGGCTGCCGAACAGCATTATTTTATTGGTCGCTTCATCGAAATTGAGCTTGGCTTGTACCGCCACATATTTTATCATTCTGCCACCAATCAGTATGCGATGATCGAGGCGGTACATTTCACCCGATTTGAGGGCTTCGTCAAGAAAAGCTTCCAATTTGGGCTTATCCTCCGGATGAACGCGGTCCAGAAAGTCCGACCAGCGTTGTTGCTGTTGGGAAAGAGGCAAATCGAGGATGCGGTACATTTCTTCCGACCAATACATAGCATTGGTCACTATATCGATTTGCCAGTTGCCCAACTGCGCCAGTTGCTGCACCTCCTGAAACCGCTTTTCGTTGATTTCCATCTGGTTGACCCGGCGTTGTAGCGCGGCCTGCGATTTAAAGCGCTGCTGCGAATACCTGATCGTATCCACCAGGCGTTTGCCGGTAAACTCGCCTTTGACCAGGTAGTCCTGGGCGCCGGCGCGCACCGACTGGTCGCCCAACACGACGTTGTTATTGCCGGTAAGTACGATAACCGGCACGCGGGGTTGTTCTTTTAAAAAATTTTTGAGGGTGGTAAAACCCAGACTGTCTTGTAAAGATAAATCCAACAATACTACATCAAAGGGAGTCTCTTCCAGCAGACGCAACCCTTCTGATAAAGTATTCGATTGGTATAAAACGTATTTATACCCCACCTCATCTAATAAAACGCGGATGGTCACCACATCAGCGGGGTTGTCTTCTATTACCAGAATATGGGTTATCGCCGACATAGTGAATTACTTTTTTACCTGACTATTCAGGAGATGAGGGAAGCTGAACAGCTGATAACCAGAATTCATCAATCAATTGAATCAGATGAATAAACGCGTCAAATTCCAGCGGTTTCCTGACAAAACAATTGGCGTGCAACGAATAGGCCATATTCACATCCTGGTCATGGGTGGATGTCGTAAGCACAATGACCGGTATTTGCCGTGTTGTGGGGTCTTCTTTTATTTCTTTTAAAACTTCACGCCCGTCAATTTTGGGTAAATGTAAATCCAATAAGATAAGATCGGGGCGAGCGGCATGCTCATAAGTACCTTTTCTTTTGAGATATGCAAGGGCCTCCTCCCCGTCAGAAATAACGGAAATCTGAAAATCTTTTCCTCCATTCTGATGCTGGAAAGCCAACCGCGTCAGCGCAATATCACCGGGGTTATCCTCCACAAGAAGAATTTGATATGGTTTCTTTTCCTTTATCATGCTAACAAATATAAGATATCCTGCGAACTTTGCAGACGGGTTTATTGCGCCATTTTGCGTACCCTTTTCTTTTTTTGTAAATAAAAAGTCTGTTTCATGCAGCAAATTGAAATATATCAGCAATTATTCCAACAATATCTCTCCAGCCATCCTTTCAAGAGCGAGCCCGCTTCTCTTTACGAGCCGATTAATTACATTATGGAGCTTGGTGGCAAGCGGCTTCGCCCGGTACTGGCCCTGCTTGGCTATACGATGTTTGAGGAACGCCCCGAAAAGGCGCTACCGGTTGCCTATGCGGTAGAATTGTTCCACAATTTTACGCTGGTTCACGACGATATCATGGACCAGGCGCCGCTGCGGCGGGGTAAACCCACCGTTCACGAGCTTTACGGCGCTAATACGGGCATTCTTAGTGGCGATGTGATGCTGATTCATGTGTACGACTACTTGCTCCAAGCCTGCGACCCCGCACATACCCATGCCCTGATAAGCGCGTTCAACCGCATGGCCGTTGAAGTATGCCAGGGCCAACAATATGATATGGAGTTTGAAAGCCGCCAGGAGGTGGCTATCGAAGAATATATCCGGATGATTGAGCTGAAAACCGCAGCCCTGCTCGGCGGTAGCCTCCAATTGGGCGCTATTGTCGCCGGCGCCCCGCCCGTCGATATCCAACGACTGGCCTTTTTCGGCAGACAAATCGGCATTGCTTTCCAATTGCACGACGACCTGCTCGATGTATTCGGCGACCCCGGCAAGTTTGGCAAAAAAGTAGGCGGCGATATTGTGCAAAACAAAAAAACCTTCCTGGTGCTCAAAGCCCTCGAACTGGCCGACGAGGCCACCCGCCACAGACTACGATCCCTACTCGCCGATTCGAAACTTCCCGAAACCGAAAAAATAAGCGCCGTCACAGCCATCTTTGAACAACTTGATATTGCCCGGCATACCGAAATCGCAAAATCCGCTTTCCGCCAACAAGCCTATGAAAGCCTCGATGCGGTACAAGCACCCGATGCAAAAAAACAAGCGCTGATCCAGTTGGCAGAACAGTTGATGGATAGGGAGGTGTAGGGGGAGAGGGCGTGATCGCAAGGGCGACGTTCACCGTCGCCCCAAAAAAAAAGGAGCAACCGCCGAAGCGGCTACCCCTCACACTATGAAACACTATATTATTTTATGTCATCTTTACTACACAGAAAGACAATGCCTTGCTAAAGTAATGGGGAAAATGTGGAATGGCTTATGTCTGGCATTGCTGAGGCAAAAAAATTTTTGCCCGAATACTAAACTCGGCGTTAAAGATATTAACAATTTTCGTATTTACAAAAAAAATTTCCCATTCCACCATTCTTTCTCAATGATCGCACGGTTCTTTTCATAAAAGCGAAGCGCGGGTTCATTCCAATCCAGCACCTGCCATTTTACCAACGCACAGCCTTTTTCCCTGGCTGTTTCCAACAGAGCGTCGAATAAGTGTTGACCGATATGATGGCGCCGGTAGGCTTCTTTTACCACAAAATCTTCGAGAAAAAGCATTTTCCCCTTCCAGGTAGAATAGGCCATGTAGTACAGCATCATGCCGGCAATGTCGCCATTGTGATCGGCTACGAGCGCTTCAAAGACGCCCTCGTCAAAGTCGCGCTCATAGGTATCCAGGGTAGCCACAAAAGCATCCTCGGCGCGTTCATAGATGGCCAATTCGCGCACCAGCCCGTGGATGGCTTTTAAGTCGGCGCGGTTCGCCTGGCGGATTGTCACGGTGTATGGGTCGTGGGTCATGTTCTCTGTTTTCGGTTATCAGTTGTCCGTTCTCTGTTCGAAATTATTTGTAAAGATAAAGAACCGACAACAGAGAACCGATAACGGATAACAGACAACAAATAATTCCCATTCCCCATCCAAAACTGCTACTTTTGAGCAAAGAGTTCCTAACCATTCCGTTCAGTAAAATACAATCATTGATATGAGATTCCAAGCCATCATCGTCTGTTTTACATTTTGTGTTTGCTTAATGAGCTGCGCGAAGCCGCAGGAAGACAAGGCCGACACGATATTATTCAACGGCAATATCTATACCGTTGACGAAGCGCAACCTACCGCGCAGGCCATAGCCATTAGTGGCGACCGCATTTTGCTGGTGGGCAGCAACGAAGCGGTGAAGGCCCTGGCCCACGACAAAACCGAAATGATAGACCTGCAGGGGCAATTCGCTATGCCCGGGTTCATCGAAGGACACGGCCATTTCGGAGGCCTCGGCAGCAGCCTGATCAATCTAAATTTCCTGCAATCGAAAAACTGGGAGGATATCGTGGCCGCCGTCGCCGAACGCGCCAAAACAGCCAAACCCGGCGAGTGGATCATCGGCAGGGGATGGCACCAGGAAAAATGGAACCGTACGCCACAACGCCAGGTGCTGGGCTACCCCTACCACGACGAACTAAGCGCCGCCTCGCCTAATAACCCCGTGATGCTCAGCCACGCCAGCGGCCATTCGCTGTTTGCCAACGCCAAAGCTATGGAGCTCGCCGGCATCAGCGCCGAAACCCCCAACCCGGTTGGCGGCGAGATCGTGCGCGACTCGCGCAAGCAGGCCATCGGCGTCTTCGAAGAACGCGCTATGCGGCCTATCTACGAAGCCTACCAGGCCTATCTCAATACCTTAAGCCCCGAAGCCAAAAAGCAACAATGGCAGAAAGGCATCGAACTCGCCCAGCAGGAATGCCTCAAAAAAGGCATCACTTCCTTCCAGGATGCCGGCTCGAAATTCAGCGAAATCGAAGATTACAAAGCTATGGCCGAAAAAGGCGAACTCGACCTGCGCCTCTGGGTGATGGTGCGCCATAGCTATGAAGAGATGAAGGACAACTTGTCCGATTTCCCCATAATCAACGCGGGTAACCACTTTTTTACCTCCCGCGCTATCAAAACCGAACTCGACGGCGCCCTGGGATCCTACGGCGCCTGGCTACTGGCCCCCTACAACGACAAAAAAGACTTCGTCGGCCAAAATACGACCCCCATCGAGGAGGTGCAAAATATCGCCAAGCTGGCTATCGATCACGGCATGCAAATGTGCGTACACGCCATCGGCGATCGCGCCAACCAGGAGACGCTTAATATCTGCGAACAGACTTTTGCTCAGCACCCCGACAAAAAAGACCTGCGCTGGCGCATCGAACACGCCCAACATCTCGACCCCGACGATATTCCCCGCTTCAAGCAACTGGGCGTTATTGCCGCTATGCAGGGCATCCACTGCACTTCCGACGCGCCTTTTGTGGTGAAGCGACTCGGCGAAGAACGCTCCCGCGCCGGCGCCTACCCCTGGCGCAGTCTGCTCGACGCCGGCGCGGTAGTCAACAACGGCACCGACGCCCCCGTAGAAGACGTGGACCCCCTACCCTCTTTTTACGCCTCCGTCACCCGCCGCCGCGCCGACACCGGGCTGATCTTTTTCCCTGAGCAAAAGATGACCCGCCAGGAGGCGATCTATTCCTACACCCTGGCCAACGCCTATTCCGCTTTCGAAGAAAACGACAAGGGCTCGCTTGCAAAAGGCAAACTGGCCGATATCACGGTGCTCTCCAACGACTTGCTTTACTGCCCGGAGGAAGAGATTCTGAAGACGAAGGTGGTGATGACGATGGTGGGGGGAAGGGTGAAGTACCGGGGTAATTATTGATGTTGAATGTTTGATGTTGAATGTTTGATGTTGAATTTTTGATGTTGAATTTTTGATGTTGAATGTTTGATGTTGAATTTTTGATGTTGAATTTTTGATGTTGAATTTTTGATGTTGAATTTTTGATGTTGAATTTTTGATGTCGAATGTTTGTGTTGAATGTTTGATGTTGAATTTTTGATGTTGAATTTTTGATGTCGAATGTTTGTGTTGAATGTTTGATGTTGAATGTTTGATGTTGAATTTTTTCTATGTGTAATTAAATATTAATCAAACATTAAACATTCAGCATTAAACATTACTCATGCCCGGGCAATCGGCGCCCTGGAATTTTTAACCAGGATTTGGGCGATTTGGAAGGATGGGAAAGGATTTTTGATTTTGGATGTTTGATGTTGAATGTTGGATTATTTTTTTAATCTGTAATTTTCTATTAATCAAACATTAAACATCAAAAATTCAACATCAAAAGATAACCACCCCCAATTTCACCCGAACATTCGGCTCTATCTGTTGACTGACTCCATCTGATCCGTAATTCCAGATCAGCGAGCCGTTGGTGCGGAAAGTGGCGTCGGGGGGGATTTCTCCATACTGGATATCCCGGTGTACATAGCCGAGACCGGCGTCGAATTCGAAGATCCAGCGGCGTCCGAAGAAGAGACTGCCGCCGTAAGCCGCATAAAAGGCCCGCTTGCGCTCGAGGCGCTGGTAATTGAGCCGCTGGGTGAAGGTGCAATCAAAGCGGCAAAAGTCGCCTTCGATGGCGGCGTCGGCGCGAAGCAGATCGCCGTAACCCTGCACAAACTGCGTATACCGGCGACTTGCGGGCGGGCGGAAGTAATACCTGGCGCCGATATGAATGCGGTGTCCGTCGAGACTCGCCAAGACGGGGTTGTTGGCAAAACCCAGGTTGACCATCTTGCCCGCGCTCACCTCGGCATACCAGTTGGCGCTGATGCGCCGTTCTACGGCCAGATCTAACGACGGGAAATAGGGATGCAACCACACCAGCGGCGATATTTTTACGATCCACCCCGGAGGAAGGGCATCGGGCGCCGGATTTTGGGCAAAAAGCCAAAAAGGCGCCAGCCAGGTCAAGAGAAATAGCGTTTTTTTCATACGCCAAATGGCAGTTGAGATACAAAAACAAGCGTACCTGGCTGGCTGTAATCGTATTGATACACGCTATCGGGGCCTATTACGAGCAATAATCCGTTTAGCGCAATGGCATCGCGCGCATTGATAGTGGTAATGTGCTGCACCAACTGGATATCTTGCGAGTTGGTTACATCGTACATCTTGAGCCCAAACTGCCCGTCGCACACAAACAACCAGTTGTCGTCGAGCCCCATACCCCAGGGTTCTTCCATCTGGTATTCGGCCAATATTTGCGGCTGCTGGATATTAGCAAGGGAGATGATTTCCAGCCTGTCGTCGGTAAAATTGCCGTTGACGGCGTTGCAGCCGTTGGCGCGCAGGGTTACGTAGGCGAATTCGCTATTGGCCACCACGGGGTCGCAACTCCGCACGTGAGAATAAGTGGATACGTATTCCGGTTCGCCGTTGTCGGCCACCCGGTAAATCAGCATGCCCCATTGCGTACCCAGGAAAAGCCAGTCTTCGAGCGGGAAGATGGTCTCCACGCCCACATCCAGCCTGATCTCTTTTTTGAACACCGGCGTAGCGGGCTGACTGATATCGTAATAGCGCAGGGTGCTGAAATCAATCGTGTACAGGTAGTTGCCCTTGATGACAAAGCGGGCCAGGGAGCCGCCTATGCCCGTGCCGTTGTCGGCGCTGATATCGGCGCTTTGGTCGGCGCAGCGCACCGTGAGCAAAGCCAGGATAAAAAGCGAAAGGATATATCGAAGAGCAGAATGATGTGTCATGTGGTGTTTATTTTTTAGCAGTTAGCAATTAGCTATTAGCTATTAGCTGCCCAGAACTAACTGCTACCTGCTAATAGCTAACAAATTTTATCGCCAGCACTGTGGTTTGTGCAACAATTTTTCCTCCCAGCCGATAACCACTCCCCTGGAAGGATCTACGCATTCAAAAAAGCCGAAATAATTGGGCGGCGCCGTGCCGGCATTTTCCACCTCAGGAAAGGCGTTGGGGATGCGCGACAACACCACGGCGCTGTCGAGCCGGCTGATGTCGATCGCCACCATGTCACCCCCATTGTTGGCGTACATGATATTTCCCTTGATGGCAATGTCGGTATTGCCGGTTATTTGCAGGAATTTTATCCTTTCGGGATGCGCAGGGTCGGAGTTGTCGATGATATGCACGCCCTGCCCGCTTTCACCGGCAAAAATATACCCGTCTTTGTAATAGATTTTGCCCAGCGTCTGAATAACACGGGGTTCGGAGAAGGCAATCTGTTTCCAGTCGCCGGTGCTGTAGATAGGCGCTAGCCCCATCACTTCGTCGGGGATTTCCCTTTTGGGTTCAAAACATCCTCCATACAGCAGGCCGGCCAGGAGTAACACTAATAATGGCACATATTTCATGGGGAAATATTTATATCAAAACGATCACCCCCTTCTTTTGCTGCCAGACATGCTAAAAATCATCGGCAGTCGGCGGTCGGCAGTTGGCAGTTGGCGGTCGGTCTCAAAGTCGTACAGTCGCACCGTCCCTCTAGCGGCGCTTCGACGACAGCCAGTCCTCCCGGCGTTTCAACGAAGCCCGGTTGGTTTTTTCGCCGGCGGATTCGGCGGTTAGAAGTTCTATGGTGGTATCCTGGGCTGCGGTGAACGTGCCTGTCGTCTCTATGCCGTTTTGGATAAACCGGATCGTATAACGCCGGCCCGGCTCAAAGGATATATCGTCGAAGGGATTGTCCTGGTTGACCGGGCGGCCGTCTACCGACAATAGCAGGTCGCCCTCGTCGAGACCGGCCTGGTAAAGGGGGTTGGTTTCTAAAACGGTCCCTTGCACCCTGGCGCCTTTCTCTGTGTGATGAAACGAAGCGCCATAAAACCCGGCTTGTTTGGGTGATTTGGGCCGCATGACTATGCCCATTTCTGAGAAAAGTTCTTTGAGATCAGGCAATTGGCTGCTGTGGATGTAGCGGTTAAAGAAGTCGGCAGCATAGGATTTGTCGCCTGTTACTTCTGCCAGGGCCGCTTCGAGGTCGGCCACGGTATAGGGTATTTCGTTGCGACCAAAATGCTGCCAGAGGTAGCGCATGTAATCGTCGAGCGAGAGGTCGCCTTTGCGGTTGCGCAGGCTGAGGTCGAGGCAAAGTCCGAGCGCGGCGCCGTAGGGATAATAGCTGATAAACGTATTGGCGTAATTAACCGGATCGATAAACACGGCGGCATCTGCGTAGGGTGCGTGGCGGCTCATTTCAATGGGGCCGCGGTGGCGCCGGCCAGGGCTGTTCCATACTAGGTTGACCGTACCGGCAAGGCCGCTGAGATAGTCTTCTGTCGACAAAATACCCGTGCGACACAACACCAGGTCGTCGTAATAAGAGGTAAACCCTTCGGCAAACCAGAGCTCATCCGACATATTGGGTTTGTCGAAATTAAAAGGCTCGAGCGAGCGGGGGCGCAGGCGTTCTACGTTCCAGGCGTGGAAAAATTCGTGGGCAATCACGCCGGTCATGGCCTTGCCGTCGTCCGACAAGGCGCCGTTGCCCGAACAAACGGTGGAATTGCGGTGCTCCATGCCATCGCCGTCTACCCAGGGGTTGAAACTGAGCAGGAAGGTATATTTTCCAAAATCGAACTGCGGCAACTCGCCGAAAATGGCTTTTTCCTCTTCTACAATGGCCTTGATGCTTTCTGCATATTTGTCGAGTTGCTCGTCAGTACCCTCGTGCATGATGGCGATTTCGATGTTGTATTTGCGGCCGTCCGAGCTGCTTTGCCAGCTTCTTCGGTCTATCTCGCCTACCATCGTCGGGCTGTCAAAGAAATAGTAGTAGTTGGGCGCCCTGAACCTGTTACCGTCCAGGCGCTCCAATTGCGTAGCCACCTGCCAGTCCGGATGGTTTTCGAGTCTAAACGAAAGCAGCACAGGCCGGTGTTCGAGTCCGACGCCGTAGATAAACACGGCCGGCATATTGAGGTGCAGTTTACGGTTGTCGACGCCGGCGTAGGTGCCATCGGCGCGGTTGGCATACAAGGTATAGGCAACTTGCACCTGCCCGTCGTGGCCGGTGACTTCCCACGAAGCCACGTCGGTATGGTAAATTTTCAACTCGCGGCCCCGGCCGTCGGTAGCGCGCAGGTCGTACATGTTTTTGGCAAATTGGTGAAGCGCATAGCGCCCCGGAGAGGCTTGAGGAAAGCGAAGTTTGAGCGGCGCATCGGGCAAAGCGGGGAAAGTGGCCACAACCCGGATTTCATGGTGCGCGAGGTCGGCGTCATACACCTCATAAGAAATCGCCTCCTGGCCGGCGGCCATGGCGATAAGGGCAAAAGCCAATAGTACCGACAGCAGGTATCTCATGCAATAGATATAATGGTGTAGAAAAATCGTTAGCGGTTATTCACCCAGTATTTTTCGCTTTTGTAGCGCAAATTCTTCGTCGGTTAATACACCCTTATCGCGCAATTCACCCAGCTTGAGGATCTGGTCGAGCAAATCATCGGCTGGCGACATGATATCCTTCAAAGACAAGGGGGCTTCTTCGACGGGTGGGGAGGCCGGGCGCTTGTAGCCGTCTTTTACAAAAGTATCAAAGCCGGGCTGCGTGCGCAGGAATGATAACGCATCGTGCGTATTGATCTTATCGGTGTCTTTAAACCCGTAAGAAATGGCTTTCCCAAGGTGATCATATGCCAGGTCGGCGTCTTCCAGTATAGAATAGCAGCAGGCCAGGTTGAAATGCGTAGCGGGGTCTTCGTATTGAAGCTCCAATGCCTGCTCAAACGAGGCAATGGCGCCTTCGTAGTCGTAATCGCGGAATTTTTCGATGCCGGAGCGTTTGAAATCACTGACATCGGGGGCGGAAGTCGCTTTGGATTTTGCAGTAGCTCTCGGAATTTGCCGGCGCCGGGGTTCGTTTTCCCATTGTTCGCGTGTGGAACCCATGAACCGGCGATTGTAACGTTCGTTAAATTCCACTTCGGGCATCACAAACAAAAGTACGGCATCGATGAACCCCAACAAGGCCGGAAGCAGGATGGCCGGCGTATTTTCTTCCACCGTAATGGCAAAACAAAGCCAAAACAATAAAAAGTGTACTACCCCCCAGAATCGTTTCCCGAGGTAGAACCTGTGTACGCCAAAAATGCCAAGAAAGAAGGCTAATGCTGCCGCTACGTATTTGCTCTTCATCGCAACCAATTGATATATCGGGCAATTATCACCAAAACGGCAAAGTTAAGGCTAAAATAATAGCTATATAGCAACTTATTATAGACTAATTGCCAAGTTTTCTGCTAAAAACAGGCTTCGGCGGTAAAAACCGGGTTAAAAAAAGATTGCCCGGCTAAATAATATAGCCAGGCAACCGAAAACCGATTTAAGTACAATCTTTATGACATCGCATGCCTACGGCATACGTGTTGTGTCTTTGCCTTTTTTGTGTTTTTTAAGTAATGGAGGTTAGAGGGTTGCGCGCTTTCGTGAAGTTTGGAAAGCCTATAGCCAATAGGGGCCGTGGTTGTACATAACCATACAAAGGTAATGATTTTATAGCCGCATTCCAACACTTCGTTAAGAATAATACGCCAAGCGAGGCTTAATTATTACACCATCTCAAAAAAAAGCCCGGTACGTTTTGGTACCGGGCCACTCGATTCTGGCATCAACGTATTCGTGTTAATGTCCCCCTAATTTTACATATCGTGGTCAACTGCGCTTTGCAGCGATTGTTCTCTAATTTGACGGTGTAAAATTAGGGTTCCTTATCCCCCCATTCAACCCCATATTGATGTGGTAGGTATTAATTTAACCTCTAAGTTGTTGATTTTGTGATGCTATTTAAAAAAAAGATACTTAATTTGTCTACCTGCAACTTAAAGCAGCGTCTTATATATATGAAGAGAACTATACCCACCAAAGACCGGTTACTGATCAGCTTATTATTTGCCGGTCTATCCATTTCTGCGCACGCACAATGGCTGGGAGGGCAATGGACCGGCATGGTCTGGCAAGATCAGGCCGGCAGTAGTTTCAGCTACAGCGTTTCGCTCCAACAAAACGGACAAGTGCTGAGCGGCACGGCTGTTTCCGCCAACCGCACTATTGAAGCCCGCTTTCAACTAAGCGGCTATTGGGACGGCAGCACGCTGGCGCTTCAGGAGCTGAAGCAAACCGCTCCCGCTTCCCCAAAATGGTGTTTAAAATACGCTACCCTTTACGTAAGTACTACCCGCGACTCTGTCATCCTCGAGGGCGAATGGCGCGCCGACGGCTGTAAACCCGGCAAGATGCGGCTGAGCAAAAAAAAGACGGGCGAGCTCACCGACCTGCAGGTGGAGTCGCCCCTTACGCTGACCGGCCCCTGGAAAGGCCGCCTCTCCCAATCTGACCGCGATTATGGTTTTTATTTTGAAATTGACCTGCAGTCCGGCTCAAAAGGTGTTTCCAGCATCAGTTCCGACGGCCCCGGCGGCAATGCCACCCATGCCCTCGAATGGCAGTTTGCAGCCGCCGACAGCACCATCGAAATTCGGGAATTGGAGGTCTCTTCCCGATCCAATCCCGACTGGAAATGGTGTATCAAAACCATGCGGCTGCACCTGCGAAGAGAAAGGCTGCGATATATATTAGAAGGCGATTGGCAAGGTCATATCGAAGGACTTACCCCCGAAACCGGCGCCTGCGCCCCGGGAAAAGTCACCCTCGAAAAACCCGTTTTGACACAAACCATCAAAACGGAAACCCAGCCCAGGCAAGACGCCTACAGCGCCGAAACCGGCAGAGAAGTAAAAATCGACCACGTGGTAGAGGTGAGTAGTGCCAACGTAAAACTTCGAGTCTGGGATAACGGCACCGTCGATGGCGACGTGGCCACCATCTTCCTCAACGGAAAACGCATCCTGAAAACCCACCGCGTGTCCAAGCGCAAGGTGGTAATCCCTGTGTCGCTGGCCACCGACAACAACATATTGATTCTGCACGCGGAAGACCTGGGCGATATCGTGCCCAATACGGTAGCCGTATCGGTAGACGACGGCAAACGCGAACAAGTGATCATCCTCAGTTCTAACCTGAGCCAAAGCGGCGCCATCCTCATCCGGCAGTTCAAAATGGAATAAACCCGACTTATCGCCGTATCCCATCGACCAATAAGCGGGTCAGGCTGTTTCCATCCTCACTTTTTCATTTATCTTTGCAGCGCAAGAAAAAAACCACCCACAGAATGAGTATACTGATTTTCGTACTTGTCTCATACATTTTGCTGAGTATCAGCTTGATGAAAGTTTTCGAGAAAGCCGGGGAAGCCGGCTGGAAAGGCCTGGCGCCCGGCCTCAACTTTGTTGTCTGGAGCAAACTGGTGGGCAGAAAAGGCAAGTATGCAGCCTGGCTGCTGTTTCCTATCGTCAACATTTTTATCTATGCCGGCCTCTGCGTGGATATGGTGCGCTCTTTCAAAAAATACAGCTTTTGGCATAGCGCCATAGCCGTTATATACGCTCCACTGGCGTTTTTTTATTTGGGTTATAAAAAAGAAGAAACCTACGACGGCCCCACGCTTGAAAAAGAAGCCGCCTACGCCCAGCAAATTCACGAAGCCCAGCAGTCGGGTAATGGCCGCCAGCTTCAAAAGCTGATTGCCGCCAATCCTTACAAAAAAGGCGCCGTTCGCGAATGGGTGGAAGCCGTGGTTTTTGCCGTTTTTGCAGCCGCTTTTATACGCATGTTTCTCATAGAGGCCTATGTGATCCCCACCTCCTCTATGGAAGGTTCTTTGCTGGTGGGCGACTTCCTGTTTGTAAGCAAGGCGCACTACGGCATCCGCATGCCGCAAACCGTGTTGATGGTGCCCCTTTTGCACAACCGCACGCCTATTTTGAATCGGGAGTCTTACCTTTCTAAGCCCAGCCTGCCCTACAAACGCCTGCCCGCCCTGGAAAAAATCGACAACAACGACCCCGTTGTGTTTAATTATCCGGAAGGCGACAGCGTATTTGTTTTCCCCGAACGCACCTGGAGTGTCAACGACTACCGGCGAGGCACCGTGGCGATGGGCAACGAATTTCACAATATGGCCATCCAATCGGGCAGAGCTCCGCTCGTGGTGCGCCCCAACGACAAAAAAGACCACTATATCAAGCGCTGTATCGCCATACCCGGCGATAGCCTCCAAATTCGCGATAAGCAGGTATATATCAACGGCAAACCAGCCCAAAACCCTAAATACCTGCAATACTCCTACACCGTCAGCTTCCCCAATGGCGCCGTCAACCAACGCAACTTCGAAAAATGGGGCATCAGCGAAGAAGACAACCGCCCTACCCGGTCGCCTTATATCCGCGTAATGTATTTGTCAGACGAGCAGAAGGCTAAAGTGCAACAAATGGATACCAGCATTTTGATCGTGCCCGTGGATTACGGCGCAGAAGGCAATGCACGCAGTAACCTTTTCCCCCACGATCCGGTGCATTTCCCCAATTGGAATATCGACGATTACGGTCCGATTTATGTGCCTAAAAAAGGCGTGACAGTAAAAATTAGTCCGGAAAATATCGCCCTCTACCGCCGTATCATCTCCAACTACGAAGGCAACAAACTGGAAGAAAAAGACGGCAAAATATACATCAACGGCCAGGAAGCCGGCCAGTATACCTTCAAAATGAATTATTACTGGATGATGGGCGACAACCGCCACAACTCAGAAGATTCTCGCGTGTGGGGTTTCGTACCCGAAGACCATATCGTGGGCAAACCGCTGTTTATCTGGTTTTCAACCAAAAATGCAAGTATCCGTAATGGTATCAACTGGAATCGCATCTTTACCTCGGCTGATAAGCGCTAGTCCGGGCAGACGCCTGCCAGGCGTCCGACCGATAGTGCTTTTCGCCTTACTATTTGCCCTAAACACCGCTTTCGCCCAATCGGAAAAAGCGATAGTGACCGGCATTGTCACCGATGCGGAAAGCAACGCGCCAGTTGAGCTGGTAACTGTTTATGTAAAAAACACTACCAACGCGGTAGAGACAGCAGCCAACGGCCGCTACCGCATCGAAGTGCCGGCCAACGAACCGGTTGAAATTACGTTTACCCGCATCGGCTACAAAGAAACTACCGCCAGCCTTTCGGCTATGCCTGCCCGAGGCATTCGCCAGGTGGACGTGTCGCTGGCCTCCATGGAATCCGAACTGGAAGTGGTGGTGCGCGAAAGCAAAATCGAAGACGCCGGCATGATGCGCGAAGACGTGACGCAACTCAAATTGCTGCCCACTACTACCGGCAACCTCGAAAGCGTATTGCCCCACCTCGCCTTAGGCGCCAGCAGCGGCAGCGGGGGCGAACTCACCTCGCAGTACAACGTGCGCGGCGGCAATTACGACGAAAACCTGGTGTACGTCAACGACTTTGAAATATACCGCCCCCAGCTCATCCGCGCAGGTCAACAGGAAGGACTCACTTTCGCCAATATCGACCTGCTGCAAAGCTTGTCGTTTTCTTCGGGCGGTTTTGAAGCCAAATACGGCGACAAGATGTCCTCGGTGCTCGACGTGAAATACAAACGCCCCGATAGCGTGCGGGCCTCAATCGGCCTCAGCTTCCTGGGCGGCTCGGCGCACATCGAAGGCAGCCTCAAACCCGGCAAAGACCCCTACAAACGACTGCGCTACCTGGTGGGCGCCCGCTATAAATCTACCCGCTACCTGCTGGGTACGCTGGATATCACCGGCGAATACACGCCCAATTTCAGCGATATACAGGGTTATGTGACTTACGACCTGAGCCACGACCTGCAATTAGGCGTGATGGGTAATTTTAACCGCAGCGTGTACCGTTTCAAACCCGTAGAACGCAGCACAGGACTGGGCCTGGTCAATTTCGCCCTAGAGCTGTTCAGCGTTTTCGAAGGACAGGAGGTCGACGACTTTACAACCAATATGGGCGGCGTAACGCTGACCTATTTGCCCGACAGGGAGCGAAACCCCTACTTCCTCAAACTCCTTGCCTCCACCTTCCGCAGCGACGAAAACGAACGCATCGATATCATCGGTCAATACAGCCTTCGCCAGATCGAATCCGACCAGGGCAGCGACAATTTTGGCGAAGTGCTCGCAGAGCTCGGCGCCGGCACCCAGCACCAATACGTGCGCAATTTTCTCAACATCCAACTCACCAATGTAGAACACAAAGGCGGTATCGAATTGCAGATGCCCCACAGCAGCAAAGAAATAACCAGCAGCCATTTTTTACAATGGAGCGCTAAATACCAAAATGAACAGGTACAAGACTGGCTCAACGAATGGGAACGCCTCGACTCCGCCGGCTATTCCCTGCCCTACGATACCACCCAACTCCTGCTTTACAACGTACTCAAAACGCGCAACAACCTCAATTCCAACCGTTTCTCGGCGTATCTCATGGATACCTACACCTGGCGCCGGGAAAGCGTGGCGGAATTTCGCTTTTCCGCAGGCGTTCGCGCCTCCTACTGGGATCTCAACGGCGAAATGATCATTTCACCCCGCGCACAACTGCTCTACAAACCCCTGGCCGGAAAAAGCGATATTGCTTACAAATTATCGGGCGGACTTTATTTCCAACCGCCCTTCTACCGCGAGATGCGCGGCTTCACCGGGCAGGTAAATACCTCGCTGCAATCGCAGAAGTCGGCCCATATCGTCGGCGGCTTTTCGTACGATTTTTATTTGGGTAAAAATAATCCCAAGAAATTCCGCTTTATCACAGAAGCGTATTACAAAAGGCTCTGGGATCTGGTTTCTTATGAAATCGAAAACGTGCGCATCCGCTACTCGGGATTCAACGACGCCATGGGTTACGTCACCGGCATCGACTTCCGCCTCAACGGCGAATTTGTGCCCGACGCCGAATCCTGGATCAACCTGTCGTTCCTGCGCGCCCGCGAACAACTTACCGGTGTACAGCACTTGCAGCGGGAAGTAGGACAAACCGAAGCCACCCCGGTAAAAGACGTGCCCCGCCCCACCGATCAATTGATGACCCTATCGATGTTTTTCCAGGATTACCTGCCGAAGAACAAAAACTTCAAGATGCACCTCAATTTAACGGTAGGCACCGGTCTGCCGTTCGGTCTGCAGGGCAATAACCGCATCTACCGCAACACGTATCGCTTTTCGCCTTATCACCGTATCGATATCGGTTTTTCGCTGGCCCTCTGGGATGAGTCGCGCCGAAACAAAAAGCCCAATCACTTCCTGCGCTTTTCACGCAGCTCCTGGCTCAGCCTCGAAGTATTCAACCTGATGCAGGTGCAAAACCAGGCCGGCAATACCTGGATAAAAACGGTTTTCAATCAGCAGTACGCGATTCCCAATTATTTAACCTCGCGCCGCATCAATCTGCGGCTGCGTATGGACTTCTAAATATTATGGCGAGAAGAAATAATACGCCCTCCCCCACCCCGCAACCCCGGCGCCGCTCAACCGGGCAATTGATCCTGTTGCTGCTCGGCGTGTTTATCCTGTTTTCCGTGGCGCTCCAGAAATGCGGGTTTAAAGTGGTCAACAGCTCGGAAGATTCTGAGATTATTGATAAGCCGCATCGGGGGTATTGAGGTTGTGGGTTGTCAGTTGTGGGTTGTGGGTTGTGAGTTCTCAGACAACCGATAACCCACAACCCATAACCGATAACAAGCCACCATCAATAAACCACCACCTTCCCCCCGCCCACTAGCGCTCCCCTGGCTTCTACCCGCCAAAAGTACAACCCTGCCGGTAGGCCTGATATATCCACGCGCTCTTCGATGCGGTCTGTATTGCTATGCATCTGCCGGCGCAGCACCTCCAGGCCCAGGGCGTCGTACAATGTGAAAATGGCGGGGCCGGCGATGAATGGCCGGGGCAGAGAAAATTCATGAATTTTCTCTGCCTCCAGGATGATTTCAT
>JABWBR010000056.1 GCA_013360405.1 Saprospiraceae bacterium | reverse complement strand
AACAGAGAACAGAGAACAGAGAACAGAGAACAGAGAACAGAGAACAGAGAACAGAGAACAGACAACAGACAACAGAGAACAGAGAACAGAGAACAGACAACAGAGAACAGAGAACAGAGAACAGAGAACAGACAACAGAGAACAGAGAACAGACAACAGAGAACAGAGAACAGAGAACAGAGAACAGACAACAGAGAACAGAGAACAGAGAACAGAGAACAGAGAACACATGATTCAACACCTAAGCGTATTCTGCGGCTCCAGCGCTGGCTTTAATGAAATCTATGCCGAAGCTGCACGAACTTTGGGCCGGGAGTTGGCCCGCCGAGGAATAGGCATCGTATACGGCGCCGGCAACGTAGGACTCATGGGCGTGCTGGCCGATGCCGCATTGGCGGCCGGCGGACAAGTCGTGGGCGTAATCCCGCATTTTTTACAGGAAAAAGAATTATGCCACACAGGCCTGACGGAGGTGTACCTGGTAAACAGCATGTACGAGCGAAAAGTAAAGATGGCCCAATTATCACAGGGAGTCATCACCCTGCCCGGAGGCTACGGCACCCTCGATGAGTTGTTTGAGATGGTCACGCTGGTTCAACTGGGACAAGACAGCCAGCCTATCGGCTTGTTGAACGTAAACGGCTTTTTTGACCAACTCATCGCTTATGTCGCCCATGCCTCCCAAGAAGGTTTTATCAAGCCTTTCCACCGCGATTTACTAATCGTAGAAAATGAAACCTCCGCCCTTATCGACCGGCTTGTCGCCTATGAACATAAGCCGGTGGAGGGGAAATGGTGGAATAGGTTTTAGCGGTCAGGTCTTAGCGGTCAGCAAATAGCGCAGGCAATAAAAGAGGATGCCGAAATGGTGGAATAGGTTTTAGCGGTCAGGTCTTAGCGGTCAGCAAATAGCGCAGGCAATAAAAGAGGATGCCGAAATAGGTGGAATAGGTTTTAGCGGTCAGGTCTTAGCGGTCAGCTATCAGCAGTCAGGTCTCAGCCATTAACTGCTAAGACCTAACTGCTAAGACCTAACTGCTAACTGCTACTCATAAAACGGATTCTGCGTAAGCAAACCTCCACTGAGGTCTATTTCGCTTTGCGGAATCGGGAATAGTTCGTGTTTGCCGGCCATAAAATTGGTTTTGCCGTGGGCTTGCATCACCTCAGCGGCCCGTCCCTGGCGCACCAGGTCGAACCAGCGGTGTTGCTCCAGTGCCAATTCTACGCGGCGTTCATTCCAGATGCGCTGGCGCAGCTGGTCTTTGTCGGTCACCGTAACCGGCGGAAGCAGGTTGGGATTCGTACTGCTGCCCTTTGCCCTGGCGCGCACCATATTCAGGTATGTTAATGCATCTTGTGGTTTGCCGTTTTCGTTGAGGGCTTCGGCGGCTATGAGCAGCACATCGGCATAGCGGAGCAGGCGGATATTGCCGGGACTATTCTCCTGGAAGCCCACGTGACTGGGCACCCATGCTTTTTGGTTGTAACTCTCGTTGAGCATATCCGGATTGTCGAGTACGATAGCGGAGCCGTCGGGTAGCGTTTCACCTACTTCGAGGATCGTCGCATTGCGGCGCGGGTCGCCGGTCTCAAATGCCGAACGGAGGCTTGTAGTGGGTTGATTAAACCCCCAGCCCAGGTTGGGTGTGCCGCGCACGCCTTGAATCTGGTTGTACTGGCTACCGCCGCCACCGATTTCGAGGGCAACGCAGCTCACCTCAAAGACGGATTCTGAACTGTGCTCGCCCTCGCTTTGGAAAATTTTCGCAAAATTGGGATACAAAGCGTATTGACTGGAGTTGATCACCTCTAAGGCCTGGATTTCGGCATTGGTAAAATCGCCCATCGTGAGATACACTTTGGCCAATATGCCCTGAGCGGCGCCTTTGGTTGCCCGGCCTAAATTGTCGGGGCTATACTGCGATTTGAGGGGCAGTGCAGCAGCAGCTTCTGTGAGATCTTTGATAATCTGCTGGTATACCTCTGCCGCCGGCGTGCGGGTTTGGGTATAATATTCGTTTGGTTGCAGCGGCCTGGTAATCAGCGGAATATCGCCAAACCACCTGACGAGGTTGAAATAATAATACGCGCGCAAAAATTTGCATTCGCCAATCAGGCGCTGGCGCAGCGTTTCGTCCATTTCAGGAATAGTCGGAATATTTTCGATAGCCACGTTGGCGCGATAGATCGCCTGGTAATACCCGCCCCAGATGCCGGCGGGCGATTGGTGGCCCGCGTCATGGGTGAAGTTGTCGAGGTCACCCAGGAAGATGGCGTCATTGACTAAGCTGCCCTTATCGGCGTCATCAGATATGATATCCGTCATGCCAATGTAGTTGAAGGCATGAACGTTCCAGTCGCGAAGTAAGTTATAGACGGCATTGGTGGCCCAAACGGCGTGATCTTCTGTTTGAAAAAAGTTGCCTGCCGTGAGCTCGCCTTGTGGTTTGACCTCCAGCCACTCTTTTTTGCACGAGGTAGAAACCACGGCAACTAAGAGCGTAAGGGTCGCATAGCGCATGATTGACTTGTATGTCATAGCTCTTTTTTTTTTTGTTTTACAAAATACTAAAAACCGGCATTCACGCCAATGGTGAAAATTTTAGCCACCGGATAAATACCCCGGTCGATGCCGTTGTTGAGGGCATCTTCACTGGTCACTTCGGGCGAATACCCGCTGTAGTCCGACCAGGTGATGGGGTTGGTGGCGCTGAAATAAATACGCAGGCGTTCGATTTTTACTTTGCCAAGCAACGACTGCGGCAGGGTATATCCCAGCATCACACTTCGCAGGCGCAGAAAAGCGCCGTCTTCAATAAAACGCTCCGACACGGCATAGTTGGGATAACCGCCATTGGTGACCCGGGGCTCTGTATTGCTCGTGTTTTCACCATTCCAGCGATCCAGGAAGCTCGTCTCAAAGTTGGTAACGCCAAAGAAGCGGTCCATTTTTTTGGAATTGTACAACTCATTACCGGCTACGCCGTTGAAGTCAACGGTAACATCCAGCCCGGCAACTTCAAAACCCGCATTAAAACCATAAATATAATCGGGCAGTGCGTTGCCGATAAACACACGGTCGTCCGTGCTGATTACACCGTCGCCGTTGGTATCGGCAAAGCGCAAATCGCCGGGTTTTTCATCGCCGCGTTTGGGGAAGTTGTCGAGGTCGGCCTGGTTTTGATAAATGCCTGCTACCTGGTAGCCAAAAAACGAACCGATAGGCGCGCCGACTTCCGAGCGGGTGGCAAAACCGCCGCCCGACACGCCGCCGCCGATGAGGGCCTCGTTGCCGGTGCCCAGCGACAATACCTCGTTTTTATTGTAGGAGCCCACCGCGCCGATGTGGTAAGCCACTTTGCCGATGCGGTCGCGCCAGTTGAGGGTGAGTTCCCATCCCCGGTTTTCAATGTCAGCCGCGTTGACGTAAGGGTCGCCGTCAGAACCCACGTAATCGGGAATGGGCACCGGCAGCAGAATGTCGTAGGTGCGGCGAATGTATCTGTCCATTTCGAGGGTCAGGCGATTGTTAAGAACGCCCACGTCGAGGCCGATATCCGTTGTCGTACTTTCTTCCCATTGCAGGAAACGGTTGGCTAATCGGGTAGGCGTAGCGCCGAATAAGAGGTCTTCATTGACGCCGAAAACGGCATTGAGGTTGCCGGTGACCGTTGGGATGGCAGAGGTATAAGGTATTTTGTCATTGCCCAACACACCCCAACTGAAGCGCAGTTTCAGGTTGGTGATGAAGTCCTGGTTGCGCATAAATGCTTCTTCGATAACGCGCCAGGCTGCTGCCACCGACATAAAATCGCCAAACCGCTTTTCGCTGCCGAATTTCGAGGAGCCGTCGCGGCGGAATGAGCCGGTAAGCAGGTATCTGTCTTTGAAAGCGTAGTTGAGGCGAAACAGATAGGAGTAGTATTTTTCCTGCGAAGCGCCGTTGAAGTTAGTCTGCGTTTCGATATCGCCGGCATTGAGGTAGTAAAATTCTTCGGCATCGCCTACGAGTCGACGGCGCGAGCCGCCCCAGTTTTCAAAATCGCGCGCCTGTGAAGTTACCCCTCCCAGCACGGTGACGCGGTGAAGGTCCCAGGCTTTGGTATACGTAAGGGTATTTTCCCACTGCCAGTCGCGCGAGCGGTTGAGCGACACGCTCAATATGCTTTCGGGGTTGAATTGCTTGTCATTTACGAAAAATTCGGGCGTAAAGCTTTTACCCCTTGAATTGCCCATCGAGAAGTTGAAGGTACTGCGGAAAGTAAAGTTGCGCAAGATGTATACTTCGCCAAAAACGTTGCCGATCAATTGCTGGGCATAACCCCTGTTGTAGTCGTTGTATTCGAGTTGGGCCGCCGGGTTGCTCACATTCGAGCGATTGGACGTATTGCCGAAGTTGCCGGCCGAGTCGCGAGCTACCACCGTGGGGTCGGCCGTATACGCCGTGAAGAGGATGCCGCCCGGTTCGTTGTTGTTGTCGGTAAATTGGTACATGAGGTTGTGGCCTACTTTGATATCTTTGGTAAGCCGGTATTCATTGTTGGCCCTGAACGAGTAGCGGTTGAAATACGAGCTGCGCACGATGCCTTCCTGGCGGAATACGTCGGCGCTGAGGTTAAACAGGATTTTGTCGTTGCCGCCGTTGGCCGACAGGTTGTAGTTCTGTATCATAGCCTCGCGGAATACGACATCCTGCCAGTCGGTGCCCTCGCCTAGTGCATCGGGATCGGCGAAGGGCTTGGGCGTGCCGGTATTCATGGCGGCTTCGTTGGATAGCTGGGCATATTCGCGGGCGTTGACCAGGTCGATTTTTTTGGCTACCTGCTGCGAACCTACGTAACTGTTGAGGCTGAAATGCGTTTTATCGCTCTGCCGTCCTTTTTTGGTGGTGACCATGATGACGCCGTTGGCGCCACGCGTGCCGTAGATAGCTGCTGCAGATGCGTCTTTGAGTACTTCCACGCTTTCAATATCGCTGGGATTGAGGAAGTCCATATTATCCAAAATAACCCCGTCTACTACGTATATGGGCGCAGCACCGTTGAAGGTACCCACGCCGCGTACGCGTACCACGGCGCCGTCGCCGGGCCGCCCTGACGAGGCGGTGACTTGCACGCCTGCCACTTTACCCTGAAGCGCCTGCGTGACGCTGGAGGTGGCGATCTTTTGAATATCTTCCGATTTTACGCTGGCAACCGAGCCCGTTACATCGCTTTTTCGCTGTGTGCCGTAGCCTACCACGACTACTTCGTTGAGCAACTGGCTGCCCTCGCTCAGCGTCACGTCGATAGTAGTTTGTCCTTTTAGGGCTACTTCCTGCGTGCTGTACCCTATATAGGAAAATACCAGCGTAACATAAGGGTTGGGTACCGTGAGTTCGAATGTGCCATCCAACTCGGAAACCGTACCTGCAGTCGAGTTTTTCACCAGGATATTGACACCGATGAGGGGTTCGTGGGCATCATCGGTTACTTTCCCTTTTATGGTAACCTGGGCTTGCAGCGTCCAGGCCGCCAGTATGAGCCACAAGGCCGCAACTGTACGGAGGGTAATACCTTTTATCATAATTTTTTGTTTTAGTTGGTTATTTCAATGTGATCCTGACGCTTTGTACTTCTGCGGAATTGCCGCCAACCATTACGTCAAATTCGCCGGGTTCTGCTACCCATTTCAGCTGTCGGTCGTAAAATTTGAGTTGATCGGCTGACAATTTGAAAACCACTTCTTTCTTTTCTCCTGCCTTCAACATGACTTTTCGGAAATCCACAAGTTCTTTTACCGGTCGGGTTACGCTTCCCACCAGGTCGCGCACGTATAATTGCACCACTTCTTCGCCACCGCGTGTGCCGGTATTGGTCACCGGCACGGTAACGGTAATTTGTTCGCTTGCCTTAAAGCTATTTTTACTCAGCACAGGCACACCGTATTTAAAGGTCGTGTAGCTCAGTCCATAGCCAAACGGATACAGGGGCGTATTGGGCGAGTCGAGGTATTTGCTGGTGTATTTGTCATTGGGGTCCATCGGCCTGCCGGTATTTTTCATATTGTAAAAAATAGGGACCTGGCCCAGGTTGCGTGGGAAGGTGACGGGCAATTTACCCGAAGGGTTATAATCGCCAAACAATACATCGGCTATAGCGTGGCCGGCCTGGGTACCCAAAAACCAGGTTTCCAATATGGCGCTTGCTTTGTCGTGTACTTCCGGAACAGCCAGCGGCCGACCGTTCATCAGCACCACGATCAGCGGTTTGCCGGTAGCAGCCAGCGCTTTCACTAGGTCTTGTTGTACACCCGGCAGATCGATAAAAGCCCGGCTGGCAGCTTCGCCGCTCATCTGGGCTTTTTCGCCAATAGCTAGAACAACCGCATCGGCTTTAGCGGCGGCAACCAGTGCCGCCTCAAACCCGCTTTTGTCGGCGCCTTCTACTTCGCAGCCTTTTACGTGCAACAGCGAAGTACCCGGCCCGATTTTGGCGCGAATACCCTCGAGCAGACTCACCGACTTGGTATAATCGCCGGCGGCGCTCCACGAACCTATCAGCTCGCTTTTGTTGTCGGCCAGCGGTCCTACGACGGCAAGCGTACCGATTGTTTTATTTAATGGCAGCGCCTGACGTTCGTTTTTCAATAATACGATGGATTTGCGCGACACATCACGGGCTATTTCCTGGTGTTCGGGCGACATCACCAGCCGGCGTTCGCGTTCTACGTCACTATAGCGATAGGGGTCGTCAAACAAACCCAGCTCAAATTTGATGCGCAGTATGCGGCGCACGGCCTCGTCGATGGTTTTGACGTTCACTTTGCCTTCTTTGACAGACTGGGCGAGGTAGTTGTAAAATACAGCGCCCTGCATGTCCATATCTACACCCGCATTGATGGCTTGTTCACCGGCATCTTTTTCGTTGGCCGCACTGCCGTGATCCACCATTTCGTTGATGGAGGTGTAGTCGGTAACTACGAAGCCGTTGAAGCCCCATTCCTTGCGCAATATGTCGGTGAGCAATAAACCGTTGGCGGTGGCGGGCACGCCGTCGAGTTCGTTAAAAGAGGTCATAAAGGTTCTGACGCCTGCATCTTTTGCCGCTTTAAAAGGCGGCAGGTAAACTTCGCGCAATACGCGCTCCGACATATCGACGGTGTGGTAATCGCGACCCGCCTGAGCAGCGCCGTAGGCGGCGTAGTGTTTTACGCAGGCGGCGAGGGTATTGTCGGCGGCCAGGTCTTTGCCCTGAAAGCCTTTTACCCGGGCGGCGGCGATCACACTACCCAGGTAGGTGTCTTCGCCGGCGCCCTCGCAGATGCGCCCCCAGCGGGGGTCGCGGGCGATGTCAACCATCGGGGCGTAGGTCCAGTGCAAACCGGCGGCACTGGCCTCTACGGCTGCTACCCTGGACGATTTTTCGATGGCCTCCAGGTCCCAACTGGCCGCTTCGCCAAGCGGGATGGGGAATATCGTTTTGTAGCCGTGGATGACGTCGTAGCCGAACAACAACGGTATGCCCAGTCGGGTTTCTTCTACGGCTATGCGCTGCAATTCGCGGTTAAAAGCCGCCGTGTGCGCATTGAAGATGGCGCCTACTTTGCCTGCTTTGATATCGGCTTTGTAATTTTCCCGCACGGTGGGCCCCGTCACGTCCCAGTCGCTGGTAAACAACGTAAGCTGACCGATCTTTTCTTCGAGGGTCATCCTGGCCAGCACGGAATCGATTTTCTGTTCGATGGTCTTGTCTTTGGGCGGGTCGACCAACAAGTCGTTTTGTACCGCAAAAACATTGATCATAAAAGCGACGACCAGCAGTGCCGGAAGGCGTAGGTATTTTATTATTTTCATAAAAATGTCTTTTTAAAATGGATTACTGCTTATCCAACCATCCCCCCTCAAATCCCGCTTTTTTCAGTCCATCTACGATGTAAGGGTTTTTTTTCATCAAATTCCAGACAAACCCGTTTCTGTAATTTTCAATCTGGATGACGATAGGCCCCTGGTCAATTCCCAGGTAATCCACATCAAACCAACCGTTTTCGTTGCCGGGTGTGAAGGTAAAGCTGGGATTAAACGCATCTTTGAAGCCATAATGCCCCACGAGTGAGGAGTAATATTTATTCCACATGGTTTCAAGCGCAGGCAGGCACACTTCGGGGGCAAAAGGCACGGAACCTCCCGCCGCGGTCGGTGCAATAGTACCGTCGTCTACTATCTGGATATTGCAGGCGCCCCTGGCGCCGTATTCAAAAAATTGCGTCAGCTTGCCATTGTATAGTTGTTTGCCGTTATGGGGGCCGTCGCAGGCGGTAAGGCCCCACACGTTTTCACCGTAGTCTTTAAATCCGCCCGGATTGCGCATGCAATAGGCTCTGTTTGATAAGGTGGCCCGGCGGCTGTTTTCAAAATAGTCGATGCCTTTTTGGCGCATATAGCCGTCTTGAATGCCTTTGAAGTCGATATACATCTGGCTGTACTGGTGGCCGAACAAGGGATCGAAGTTGACGTGTTCCTGGCCTTCAAAATTGCTCCATTTGTAGGGGCTGCACCAGTTTTCCCAACAGGTGGCCGGTATAGGGTGAGTTGGCGAACCCATAGCCATGATGAGTAGCACCATGGCTTCGTTGTAACCTATCCATTCACTTTTCAGAAAGCCCCTTTCGGGATGCCAACCCATAGAGAGGTTGCCTTTTTCATTCAGGAACCAGTCCCATTCTACTCTTCGGTAAAGCCAGTCGGCCTTTTCTCTGATCTTTTTTTCGGTTTCGTTGTCGCCGTCGAAATAGCTCATCGCACTAAGCACTCCGGCCATCAATAAGCCGGTATCGATAGTGGAAAGTTCTACTTCTTTGAAGCGAACTGCTTTGTCGAGCGTAAGAAAATGGTAAAAGAAGCCTTTGTGGCCGCCCATGCCTTCACGGGCGTCGCCTTGCGGCAAAGCGGCCAGTACATCCAGTGTGCGAAGCACGCGCTCTGCCGCCTGTTCGCGCGTAATATATCCGCGCTCCACGCCAACCAGGTAGGCCGTAAGCCCAAAACCGGTAGCGGCAATACTGGAGAACGTAAGTGTGGGGTAACGGTCGGGGGTCTGGAGATTGCCCGGAAGCGCCAGATCCCAGAAGTAGTTGAAGGTGCGGCGTTGCAAGGTGTCTAAATGGAAAGGCACATAAGGCAACGCCTCTTGCACGGTCTGATTTCCGGTAGTCGTCACCTGCCGGCGACATGCATTTACCGGTAATAGCGCTAAGAGAAGCGCCGCGAATGCCCATTTGTTCATAGCCGGTGATTGTGGGAGGAGGCAGTTGTCGGTTGTCGGTTGTCGGTTATAGATCGTCAACACAAACACAAACTGACAACCGATAACTGACAACCGATAACCGACAACCCACAACCCTCTTATTTCTTCACAAACTTCCCATTGGCAATCAACTGGCCATCGCGGTTGTATCCGTTCACGATATACATACCGGGGGTAAGCCCGCTGATATCAATAGGCGCCGTAGACTGACCCAGCGATTGGTTCAGCGTAAGGCGGCGGCCCATGAGGTCGACGATTTCGAAGAGTTGTACTTCTTCGGCATTCACAATCGTGAGTTCGTGTGTGGCCGGGTTGGGCATCAGGCGCAGCCGTTCAATGCTGATGTCGTTGACGCCGGTGACCGTACACGAAGAGTTGGCTACCGCGATATTGTCGAAGTAATAGGTTTTCTCTTCTGTAGGTATATTGTCAAAATCGAAGATCACGGCGATGCGGGAATAAGGCACGTCGGCGTTGCTCGAGAAGTCCCAGGTCAATGCCTGCCACTGATTAGGGGTAGTGTAATCCTGGAAGTTGTCGCCCGTATTTTCATTATTGGGGCCGCCTTCGAGTTTGAATACAACCCTTGCCGCGTGGTCCATCAACACGTGCATGCTCATCGTGCGGTTGCCGGCAGGCAATACGATGGGCGCTTCGAGGTTGGAATAACCGCCTGCAAATATTTCGCCTCCCGTACCTTCAATAAATACGGCTACCTGCGAAGAGCCGTTTACAGCATTAGGGGCAGGGTTGTTGGCATAAGTGATCGGAGTATCGTCAGCAATAGAGCCGTTGGCAAAGTATTTCCAGTTGGGGAACAGGTCGAGCGGCGTTTCAAAATTGAGTACGCAAGCCGTGTAATCGCCTCTGCTCCAACGGATATCGTCGATGTAGTAATCATCGTCGGTGTTGTGGGCTACGCCGGCATTGAAGAAAATGGCTACCCGGGTATGGTTTTCACCGGCATGCGCGCTGAAGTCCGTATTGAAATTGACCCAATCGTCAACTACCGTTAGATCTGTCCAGATTTCTACAACAGGGCTTGTTCCGCCTTCCAGTTTCACCATAATGGGCGCTTGTTTGGACGAGCGTACTTTAAACCTAAACTGGTTGTATATCGACAAATCGATAGGCTGGCCGAAGTCTAGCACGAGAGCCGACCATTCGTCCTGCGGGTCAGCGTATTTGCCCACTTTCAAACTGGAATTCACCAGCGAAATTTCAGGGTTATTGACTGCGGTGAGCAGGTCAGCACCGCCCGTATAGGTTACATTGCGCTGGCATTCGAAGTCGTCGAGCAGGTTAGCTATCGGCGTTACGCCTTCGCAGGGATCTACCGAGCTGGATGCCTGGCGCAGGTTGTCAAACAGGTAGATGAATGAAGTAACCGTGCCTGCGTCAAACAACAGGTAGACTTGTTCGAAGTCGGTGATGTCGGAGAAATCCGTGAAATCAAAGTTGAGTTCTTCCCACACGCCTGTCGTGGTGATGTCATCGGTACGGGAAACAATACCCTGCGTGGCACTTACCAACTGTAAGGTAACTGCGCCGGCGCCGGCCGGTGCGCGCACCTGCATATTAAGCTGCGGGTATTCGCTCAGGTCGATGCCGTTGGGCAACAAAGCCGTCAATACGCCAAAAGCTGCACTACCCTTGGTATAAGAACCTACACGTGGGCTGTCGTTAATACCGCTGGTTTCGGGGTTGTTGATGGCGCCGTTAAAAGTACCGTGGACCGCTGCATCGCCGTTTAGCGGTTCCCAGAACAATTTGGGATCGGGTTCGAAATCTTCGATGGGCCCCGGGACGGGTTTCGGCTTGCGCTCGATGTCGTCGATATAGTATATGTCGCCGGCCTCTGCTAACACGCCTGCATTGCAGAAGATAGCGATGCGCTTGTGGTTGGCGGCAGCCTGAAGACTAAAATCGGCGGAGTACTCTACCCAGGTATTTGTTTGTGTTATGTCGATAAATTTCTCAGCCGGCGGTGATGCGCCACCTTCCAGTTTGAGCAGTACTTTACCCAATTTGGGCGACCAAACCTTGACACTGATGTAGTTGTTTACGCTCAGATCCATCGGGAACTGGTAATCTACTACCAGTGCCGACCATTCGTCAAGCGGATCGGTGTATTGACCTACTGTCGCGCTGGTATTGATACCTGAAGGATCAGGGTTAGCTATCGGCACAATGACATCCCAGCCGTTGCCGTAAGAAGCATTGCGCTGGCACTCAAAGTCGTCGATTGTTGTTGCTACGGGAATCGTACCGGCACAGGGGCCGGCAGGATAAGCTACGATATTGTCAAACAAATAGGTGTCACCGCTGGTTTCAACGCCCGGGTCGAAGAACAAAATGATCTTGGTAAGGCCGGTGTTGGCAGCGGCAGCGCTAAAATCGAACACGTATTCCTGCCACACATTCACGTTTGCGATGTTCTTTGTGCCTTCGATAAATCCGCCGGGGCCTTCGATTTTAAGCAATATTTGGGTAGGCGCCGAGGTGTAGATCTGCACCCGGAATTGGTTGTTGGTCGACAAGTCCATCGGGGCGGGCAGTTCGGCCAGAAACAAGCTGTAGGAGTGCGCGTTCGACTTGGTGTAGGAACCGCATTTGGCGCTGCCGTTGACAGCATTAGGCGTGGGGTTGTCCACTACGCCGTCATAAGTGCCGTCAAAAGCTTGCCAGGTGAGGTCGGCCGTGCCGCCCTCAAAATCTTCGTACACGGTTTGGGCATTGGCCCCAACCAATAGTAAAAGAAAGGCGATCGAAAGAAGTATCCTAAATTTCATAATGAAAGGAGTTTGGTTAATGAAGATGCTATTATTGTGAATTCAATCGTACAAGCGGTAGAGTCTTCGAGTGGCTATCTGTCTGTATTTGTATCCGGTAAGTTCCAGGTGTAAGGTGATCCAATGTGAGCGGGAGGTAATGTAAACCTGCGGCAAATTTTTGATTTGCCGCTATCTCAAGTACGTTCCGTCCGAATACATCCCAAAGCGAAATGGTAGCGGTAGTAGCCTGGCCGAATGCCAGCTCCAGGGTGCTTTGTCCCGTTGTCGGATTGGGATATATTTTGCCGTGTGTGAGCTCGCGGATGTCTTCTACTGCTACGACCTGCGAGGTATCTGTGACAAAACCCAAAGCTGTCAAGGCAGGCGCTATTTCGGGATTAGCCATGAAGTTGTTCCAGAGTAACTGGGTGCGGTAATTTTCGATCATGACGATAATGGGCCCCTGGTCGATGGCCAGGTAGGTATTCGATACCCAGTTGTTGCCCAGGTGAAAGGCGTCGTAAAAGCCGTAATAACCCCAGGTAAGGTGCCCCAAATCGCGGTAAAAATGTTTGAGGGCTTGTATAGATTGTTGTGGTGTGTATGGCATGGAACTCAACGCCGCCGTAGGCGATATGGTGCCGTTGTCGAGGGTAGAATTGCCGGGTTCGTGGGCGAGGTACCCCACAAAGGGGTCGTCGCTGGCTGTGAGCCCCCAACAGGATTCGCTGTAGCCTACGCGATTGAAGGGATTGGCTACGCAATGCGCCCGGTTGATAAGCGTATGGTAGGTGTTGCGGTGAAAATAGTTGGTGTAGGCGTCGCGAATGCCACGAGGGTCAAAGCCCAAATACGAATAATGGGAGAAAAACAAGGGGCCGCCTCTATAACCTCCCACTTGAAGCGGATAGCCGTAATAGCTGGAACCATTGACGTAGTTACTGCTTGCCCAGCCCGTCTGATATAAACCGGGTGGGATATTGTACACTCCGACAGGCGAAGCGATGGCCAGCAGGTATACGATGTGCGTTTCGTTGAAGCCCCGCAAGGCGAAGTTCATGGCAAAGTTGTGGTTGGGCGACCAGTGCCAGTACATTACGTTGGCAGTTAGCTTGCGGTACCAGTTCCAATCTACGGTTTCCCAAATCTGGGTGATTTTTTGGCGGACTAGATTTTCATCGGGGTCGGCTTCGTCGAGATACTGCCGGGCAGCTAGCAGGCCCTGTATCAGAAACGCCGTTTCTACGATGTCCCCGCCGTCATCCAGTTGACTAAACGGCACCACATCGCCGGTGGCGCCGTTCATCCAGTGCGGGAAGGCGCCTTTGAAGCGATCGGCGGTTTCGAGAAAGTTGACGATTTTTAATAGCCGCGCCACGCCCTGCTCGCGCGTGATAAATCCACGCTCCATACCCACTACAATGGCCATGATGCCAAAACCGGAGCCACCCGAAGTGACGATACTCGTGGTGTTGCGCTCGCGGGCCATACCCGAGACAGGGTGCGCAAATTCCCAGAAATAGCGGAACGTGTATTCCTGCACCATCGTGAGCAGTTCGTCGTCGCTCATGGCATAGGTGGCCGATGCGACGGGCGCCGTAGGCGGGCTCTCCTGCCCAATGTTGTTGATTGCTGCAACTTGATAAGAACGGGTTACGCCCTGCTCTCCGATGAAATCTATATAATAGTCGCGCTGGGCGTTTACGATGCCCAGGTGGGAAAAAGAACTGCCCCCGTTATCACTGTAGTAGATGCGGTAGCCACTGATGCCGGGCTCCCCGCTTGGGCTCCATCTCAATTCTATATGACTATCGTACCCGGTTGCCGATAATCCGGTGGGTGGCAGGGGTTGCGCCCACACACTCATGGATGATAATAGAGCTATGCCCAGCACCATCCCTTTAGTTATGACAACAGGATGTAGTTTCATACCAGGAGTGTTTTTAAAATACAAGCCCTGCATTTTGTATTATTTAGCTGTCGCAAAATGAAAAGCCGCCTCTCAGAAAAATATCCATACAATATTGCCGTTTTTACCTGGATATTTGACACTAAAACACCTCATCACAACTACGCCAAATGCAAAAACGACCTCACAAATACTACGCCATTATTTTTTAAAGTCGTACTAACACACACTTTATCAATTTACTGCGATTGTATTGTTTATAAAACAAGTACTTCTACCGTCAGGTTTTGCCCTTTTTGTCTAATTGACGTCTTAAACGTCTTATCTTCTAAAGGCTTTTTTGCGGTTCGTAAATCCGACTGGAGATCCACTTTTCTAAATTAAATCACAAAATGCAAATTTTATATCCAAATATTTTTTATAATTAATTAATAACCAATTACATAAACATATATCACTTATATAGTTCCATGTCACTTTTTTTATGCATTTGGTATAATATTATCGTTTTCTTATGCTAAATTTGTTTTGGCTGAATTTATTATCACCCATAGAAGCCAATCCGGTTCAACCCACACCCAGTTATCAATCTGATTTTACCTGATTATTGAGGTATTAGCATGAATCATTCCTTCTGGTTCTTTAACTCAGAACCTATAAGTGTGACATATAGAGTTAGTGTTGTTCATAGTGTTTGTTTATGTATAAGCCCTGTCCTAACCGGCAGGGCTTTTTTTGTAAAGGTGTAGTAGAAAAAAAGTAACCCCTCATAACCCCTTCCCGACTTCCCTTTGGTCGGTACGGGACTCCCCCGACTTTTAATCGGGACTCACTTCGTTCGCTTTCAGTCGCATAAACCCTCATAAACCCTCATAAACCCTTATATTTGAAGCTTCATCTATCAAACTCCACCACATATGTTACTCGATATTCACCAATTGCGCGAAGAGTATAGCGGCGAGCCGCTTACGCCCGATAGCGTTGACAAAAACCCGTTTTCTCAGTTTGCCGCATGGTTTGCCGAAGCCACTAAAGTAGAGGCCGATACGCCGAACGCCATGACGCTGGCCACGGCCACCCCCGACGGCATGCCCAATGCCCGCATTGTGCTGCTCAAGGAGGTAAACGAATCGGGTTTTGTGTTTTTTACCAACTATGGCAGCCGAAAAAGCCGGGAGATGACGGATAATCCCCGCGTAGCGCTGATATTTTTCTGGTCGGAATTGCACCGGCAGGTGAAGGTGGAAGGCACGGTGTCCAAAATTTCCCGCGAGGAGTCGGTGGCTTATTTCCAAAGCCGGCCCCGCGGCAGTCAGATCGGCGCCTGGGCTTCGCCCCAAAGCCAGGTCATCGAGAGCCGCGAGATCCTCGAAAACGCCTACGATAAATTCGAAAAGCAATTTGCCGGCGCGGCCCCCATCCCCTGCCCCGACAACTGGGGCGGCTTTGTGGTAAAACCTTCGCTGATCGAATTCTGGCAAGGCCGCAATAACCGCCTGCACGACAGGCTGCAGTACCGCCTTACGCCGGATGGACTGTGGAAGATCGAGGTGGTAGCGCCGTGATGTGGAGAGGGAGGGAGGGAGAGAGGGGGAGTGAGAGACTAATGTCGTCAACTTAATACTACTTTGTCACTTTAACCAGGCATACCGCATATTACGCTCCTCCGGAGCTTTTGAGATCTTATTGCCGGTTCTACCAATATTTCGGCCCTCCGGGCCTTTAAAGATGCCCCAAAAGCCCCAGCGGGGTGTACCTATTGGTAGAAAAATCATGAACAAAGCGTATTAAGCCCCAGAGGGGCGCAATATGTGCACATGTTTCATGCGAAATTTTAAAGTGACAAAGTAGTATTAAGCTACAATGGGAGGTACATGTGTACTAAACTTCGAAAGTTTAGTACACATAGAAGCTTAAGTTGACGACATTAGAGTGAGAGACACTCAGTTCACTGTTCACTGTTCATTCTACTGTTTGTTGATTACCAAACGTAATCCTCTGGTTTGCTTACCTGCTCCGCTGAATTGCATAAAATACACCCCCTCCGCCAGGCCGGCAGTGGGAAATACCGCCTCTCCCCCACTCCACCCAAAGTAACAGCAACGCCTGCCCCAGGCATCGGTTAGGGTACACCATAGGTTTGGGCCAAGAACTGTTGTGTCCCACTCCAACTTACAGGACGCTTGCGCTCCGACAGGATTTGGATATAATCTAATTGGAGACTTTTCCTTTAATTGACCTACGGACACATCCGCACTGATCGTTATGTCCAATTCCAGCACGCAGCCCAGCGAATCGGTAATAAAAGCCTGGTAATCGCCAACACCCAAGCTATCGATGATTGCCCCCATATCGCCCGTACTCCAGGCTATCCCGTAGGGCGGCGTTCCGCCTGTGATCTGATTTATTTCAATACTACCGTCAGTAGATTCAAAGGAACTTGCATTCATGGCTTCATAGGTTGCGCTCAACGACTCCGGACTATCTATTTGCACGGCTAAGGTGTCGCTGCAGCCCGGAAAATCAGTTACGGTGACCTGGTATATGCCAGGAAGTAGTTGCTCATTCCCCGAACCAGTCTGGCCTTGTTCGTTCGACCAAGCGTACGATAAAGGCTCGTCGCCGTTGGTTGCTGCGATAAAGCTGCCGCCCGGCTCGTCAGCACAGTCTGCCGGGTGGACTTCACTATTTAGCAACTGAAAGTGAGGCCGCTCGTAAGCGCCGATATCTACCTGGCCTTCCAGAATGCGTGGGACTCCCGCCAAATCGTAATAGATACCCAGGCTATCAAGGTGCGCATTACTACCTGTGTTGATGGCCGGCGAACAGGCTGCGAGGCGGAAATCATCCATAATGGTATCCACAAAAACCGGGTAAGTATCAAATATATTACCAGCTTCACAAGCAGTAGCGCCGCCAGGCAGGTTACAGTCGTCAGCGCTGATCAGGCAGTGGCGAATGGCATAGTCATGGAGCGTAAAATTAGTTGGATTGCCGTTGTACAATATCCGGCCCAGCGGCTGCGAGGGTTCCCAGATGACGCTGTTGGCAATTTCCATGCGGTTGTAGTAATCCTCGTAGTCAAACAGCGGGTCCCAGTTTTTAGAAATAGGGTATTTGCCGTTTTCGTAAAAAGTGCAATTCTGAATTAGTCCGTCTGCAACGCCAGGCCATGCATTATACGCAACCGCACCGTCGTTACGGATGAACGTCGTATTATATATATTGAAACTTACTTTTAAGGGAGGGCTCACATTGCCCCACAACATGATACATCCATATTTCTCGGGAAATGTGATATCGTTTGCCGTAAATTTGGAATCGCCGATTACGATGCGACCTATGGAACCGGATTCATAACCGAAATAAATAGCCGAGCCTTCCATCCTGCAACTATTATTGGAAAAATCACAGCCCAGGAATGTGGTGTTGCATATTGACCCTGAATTAATAATATATGCTGCTGCTCCGGCGGTATTTGGCGCGATATTGCCATCAAATATGCAATTGCTGAAAAATAAATTATACCCGATCGAATCCTCGCCTATCTCTTGTGTATTGATAAACGTAAAAGCGCCACCGCCATCACCTCTGTTTGAATAAAAATCGCAATTATCGATTAATAGAAGTGCTTCCTGCGAGAAAGTTTCATAAAAAATAGCGCCACCGCTACCATATGCGAAATTATTTTCAAAAATACAATCTGTCAGTTCCAGGTAGAAACTCGGGTCTTTAAGCATAATTGCGCCTCCGTTGTTCAATCCAATATTCTCGATAAAACGACAGTTGCGCATGATAAATCCGCCTCCAATCGGGCTATCTCCTTCCTTGTATATAGCGCCGCCATAAGTCACCGCATAATTCCTGTCAAATACACAATCCTCAAGCACTGGGTCCGCCCAGCGGTTTCCTCCCACGCCGTAGCAATAAATGCCGCCGCCCGACCGGGCAGTATTCAGCACAAACCTGCATTGCCGTATCCTGGGTCTGGCATATGGAAAATCATCACTTATATCAACATAAAGCCCAGCTCCTGCATTATACGGCCCTACATAAGGCTCACCCGGCATTTGAAAAGCATAACCCCGCGTGATCGTAAACCCGTCGAGCACCGTATTTTCGTCCGTGCCCAGAGTGTACACCACGTGCATGCTGTTATCTGTGCTGTCAGCCGGGTCGCCAATCTCTCCGCTTAGCACCGTTTCGTATAGCTCGGGGTTGCGCTGCCACTCGTACCACTCCGTACCGTTGAAGCCGCCTAATATCGTCACGCCGTTGCGCAATTCAAACGACCGGGTGCGGTCGTTGTCATCCGTGGGGTGGTAAATGCCCTCTGCTACCCATATCGTGTCGCCGTATTGGGCTATGGCAATGGCGTCTTGTAAATCGCGGAAGGCGTTGAACCAGCTTAGTCCGTTTTCGAGGCTGCCTTCTGCGTTTTGATTGACGTAATAGCGAGTAATATCTCCACAGCCCAACCCTATGGGTGAGGAATATATTAGCCCTTCTACAGTATGAAGGCATGAAATATTTGTAACAGACTCGCAATTAGAATAACTGTAATAACAAGTAGCAGCGGGTATTGGAAAAATAAAATCACCAATTCCCTCCGTCCATGATTGAAAAAAAGATATTGTCCCTCCCCAAGAATTTGTTACCTCCCATCGCATGTTCATCCATTTGCGGGGTTGACCTGTAAATGTCGAAACGCCCGATGACATAACCCGGAATAACGCGCTGTCTATTTGGCCAAATGATGCGCTCACGGCAATATAGACGGAATCGCCGGTTTCCAGACTAAAATCGTACAGTAGTCCGGGAGGATTGTCGCAATTTGGAGCATTAGGCAGTATATATACCTTTTGACCTTCAACCCGGTAATATCCCCGGATGTAGATGTTATCGGAAGGAGAATATGGACTTTGGTTGCCAGAAAAAATGTGCCTTACGAACGGCGTCCATAATTTACCACAAACCAGCGTATCAGGAAGGGTTTCCACCCGCCAGGTAAATTGTACGCCAAGACCACTTCCTGTTCCTGTCCATACCGGCATATATTCTCGAGTAGGGAAACTGGTCTGGCCATAAACTGATAAGAAGGCCGTTTGGAGAAAAATATAGAGTATATTCTTTTTCATAATTAAATTTAAAATAAAGCTATATACACAACATAGATAAGGAGTGTAATATACAAAAACATGAGATAGCAGGCAACCATGGAAAGCAAAATGGAAGAAAGACGACAAAGCAACCGACCGACTGCAAAGGATAGATTTCAAATCAGACGGAGGAAACCCTATTTCACGAATAGCTGAGCTTTTCTATCATTGAGGGCAATGACCACAATTCCTGTTTTCACAACAGCCATATGCCGCACCTGCCCTTCCAATCTCAATGTAGGGCCAATACGCCATCCCCCCTTGCCATCCCCCAGCAACAAACAACCTTTGGAGGCATCATACCGCCCAAAGGAAGGCTGCACCTCGTACCAGTTGCCGCCGGCGAGTATGTCGACAAAGCCGTCGCCGTTGAAGTCGGCACTGGCAAAGGCGAAAAGGGGGGCGATCTGGGCCTCCAGGGGCAATGGCCGTAGCTCAAATTGGTTGTTGCCTTTGTTGACGGCCAGCGCAGATTGCAGGGTTTCTACGCGTTTTTGGACGGATTCGGCGAGCTGCTTTTCGGAAAATAATTGGTCGAAGGTCTGCCGGGCAAAAGGCGCGTAATCGGTGTATTTCTTTTTGATGGCGGTGAGTTGAGAAAATAATTCGTCTTTGGAGTAATAGCTGTACTGCCGGTGCTGTTTGTAATAGGTCAGTATGGGGTCGTAAGATTGGTTGCGGTCGTAGTCAGCTACGTATAGTTGCAGCGGCTCTGCTTTGCTTGCTTTTACGGTAGCGTTGAGGCCCAGGTTGCCCAGCAACAGATCCTCGTCGCCGTCGTTGTCGATGTCGGCGGCGTGTACGGTGTTCCACCAGCCAAAACTATTCGCTATTTCAGTTTTTTTCCAGCTTTTAGCATCGGTTGATATCAAGGTTAGCGGCATCCATTCGCCTACTACGGCCAGCGTTTTTGTGGCCGGCAGCCAGCAAGCGTCGCTGACCATGCCCAATTGCTGCAAAAAGGGCGCTACCTGGCCGCTTTTGTCGGTAAACCTGCCTTTGCCTGCATTTTCAAAATAATAACTGGCCGGGGAAAGCCCATAACTACCGGGGATCGAGCGCGCGCCGGTAAAAATATCCGTGTCGCCGTCGCCGTCTATGTCGGCGGCGACTACGCAGGCGCCGTTGGCCATCACAGCAGGCAGGGCATCGGGGGATTTTACCAGGTTGCCCCGTCCGTCGTTGAAGTATAACCTGTGCAGCAGTGCGATGCCCTCCCCTCCCCCATTGACGACATACAAATCGAGGTCGCCGTCGCCGTCGGCATCCAGCCAGGCGGCATCGACGTCTTCATAGTTGCTGTCGGCCTCCAGGGCGGGCTGAGCAAGGCGCTGAAAGGCCAACCCCGCTTTTTGCAGGAATAACGCACCGGACTGCCCCTTGGCGCCGCCTATAAATACGTCTTCGAGGCCGTCGCCGTTGCAGTCGCCCACGGCCAGGCAGGGCCCCAGTGCGGACAATTGGTGGGGGATCAGCTTTTCCCTGTCGAAGTCGTTGTAGTTGTTTTCTTTATGTATAAAATTCAGCCCTGACTGGGTCGTAATTTCCCGCAGCAAAGGTTCTACCGGATTCCTTATCGGTAAAGCCGTTCCGGTTTGTTTTTTTAAAATAAATAATTGATCGGCTTTTATCGGCCCCAATCGCTGCCATTGGCCGTCGGGCCAGCGCACCCAGCCCGAATCTACTTGCTGGGCCTTGCCAAGTCCGAATGTCAATACGGGTTCTACTGCCGATTGGAAGCCCCGGGTGGCATATAGCTCCTGGGTGATCTGCTTGCCGCCGGCATAGAGCACTACCCGGCTGCCGATAGCCCGGCTGTTGGGACCGGGTTGTTCCAGTTGCAGGCGTAAATAGTGCCGGGGTTCGGGCTGTTGCCTGGCTTTATTTTCCCATACTTCGGCTTTGGCGTTGAGGTTGTTGACCACCAGGTCGAGGTCGCCGTCGCGGTCGAGGTCGGCGTAGGCGGCGCCCGTAGTGCAGCCGGTTTTTTCCAAACCCCAGGACTGCGATTGGTTGCTGAAGGTGAGGTCGCCGTTATTGCGGTAGAGGTAGTTGGTCACTTTGCCCTCCGGCATGCGGTTGGCCAGTTCCATGTCGGTGGCCTGCCGTTGGATTTCAATGCTGGAGGTGAATTTGAGGTAGTCGAGGTCGTTGGGCCTGCGCCAGATGCCGTTGGTGATGAAAAGGTCTTTCCAGCCGTCGTTGTCGAGGTCGCAGAAGAGGGCCGACCAACTCCAATCGGTGGCGGCTACGCCGGCGAGTTGGCCGATTTCGCTGAAGGTAGCGCCCGTGGCGCCCGTTTTCCCCCGGTTGAGGTGCAGCATGTTGCGGGGAAACTGGTAGTGATAGCCGTATTCGTATTTGAAGCGATAGATATTGTAGGGATCGGCGCCCACCGAGCTTTTGAGGATCACTTCGTCTTCGGGTTTCATGTCGAGGGTGATCAGGTCGAGCAGGCCGTCGTTGTTGTAGTCGGCGATGTCGCTACCCATGGAGAAGGTGCTGGTATGCCCCACCGAACCGGTGATATTTTCCGTGAAGGTACCGTCGCCGTTGTTGTAGTATAGGTAGTCGTTTTCGTGGAAATCGTTGGAGACGTAAATATCCGGCCAGCCGTTGTCGTCGAGGTCGCCGATGGCGATGCCCAGTCCGTAGCCGATTTTGCTGGAGTAGATGCCGGCTTGGGCGGTTACGTCGGTAAAGCGGCCGCCGGCGATCAGGTCGTTGCGGTACAGTCGGTCGCCGGAGAGGGAGTCGGTGCGTTGGCGAATGGTGGCGCGGCCGTAGATATCGGTGCCGTGCACGGAGTGATTGAGCAGGTACATATCGAGGTCGCCGTCGCGGTCGTAATCGAAAAAGGCCGCCTGGGTGGAAAATCCTTTGAAGTCGAGGCCGTAGTCGGCAGCTTTTTCTGTAAAGGTGAGGTCGCCGTTGTTGATGAATAATTGGTTGCGGCCTTCAAAGGTTTTGTACTGCCCTACCTGGCATACGTAGATGTCTAGTTGGCCGTCGCCGTTGACGTCAGCCATGGTCACGCCGGTTTTCCAGTTGCCGGCGCCGGCCACGCCAGCTTTTTCGGTGATATCTTCAAACTGCAGGTTGCCCTTGTTGAGATACAGCCGGTTGGATTGTTGGTTTGAAGTAAAATAGATATCCGCCAGCCCGTCGTTGTTGATATCCCCAGTAGCTACCCCGGCCCCATTATAAAAATAGAGGTATTCGATGATGTTTTCTGTCTCCGTTTCCTGCAGTTCATTGCAAAAATCTATCCCCGAGGAAGCAGCCGGCAGGCACTCGAACAGCGGCCCTCCGGCCCTGTCGGCACAACCCGGCATCCCCCATCCAATAAGGATTACGAAGGTTATTTTGGCAATGTTCTCTGTTCTCTGTTCTCTGTTCTCTGTTCTCTGTTCTCTGTTCTCTGTTCTCTGTTCTCTGTTCTCTGTTCTCTGTTTTCTGTTCTCTGTTCTCTGTTTTCTGTTTTCTGTTCTCTGTTCTCTGTTCTCTGTTCTCTGTTTTCTGTTTTCTGTTTTCTGTTTTCTGTTTGGTTAGGTAGAGACAAATCATGATTTGTCTCTACTGGCAAAGATAAGGAACGGAGAACCGACAACAGAGAACAGAGAACCGACAACGGACAACCGCCTACATCCCCACCTGCACACCCAGTACGAATGTCCGCGTAGGATAATGTACGCCGCGGGTTTCAAAACCGGGAATGTAAGGTACGCCTTGTGTAGGATTATATAGCCCTTCGAGGTTATTTTTCAGGCGCACTTCGGGGTCGATGCCGGAGTATTTGGTCAGGGTGAATAGTTGCTGTCCTGCAAAATAAATGCGCAGGGGCAACTTAGTAGTTTTTGGCCATTCGTAACTCAGCACAAGATTGTCCAGTTGCCAGAAAGAGGCGTTGTCTACATAAAAATCGGAAAAATTGCTGACGGTAACCAATCCCGATGCAGGCTGTTTAACCGCCTCTTCATGAACATTCATATTCAACTGGAGTTGCGCAGGCACACCGGTTTCGAGTCGATGTACATTCACCAGACTGTGGCCCCTTACTCCCCGGAAAAACATGCTTAGATTCCAACGTTTCCATTGTATATCGGTGCCTATGCCGATGGTTGCTTTAGGAAGGCCGGCGCCGACGTCGGCATAATCTTCATAGCATTCACACGATCCACCGTCGCGGTTGACATCCTCAAACTCCCACAAACCGTTATTGACTCCTTTAAAGACAAGGGTGTGAAAGTTTCCTACCGGCCGGCCTTCTTCCAGGTATAATTCCGTAACGCCATAACTTCCGAATAAGATTCCGTTGTTGGCAAATTGGGGCAACCCGTTGATATCACCCAAATCGGTATAGATAGACTTGTTCATGGCCAGGTTGCCCGATATTCCCCAACGCAGGTCCTTTTTGTTTAAAAGAGTCGCTTGCAGGTTTAATTCAATACCCCGGTTTCTGATGGCGTATTGGTTTACAAATTTTCGATTAAAATACCAGGTAGTAAAATCATTGGTCTGGAAAATCAGGTCTTCTGCATGATTGGTATAGTAATCAAGCGATAAGGCCAATTTGCCCCCCGATATCGCCAAATCAATGCCGGCATTGGTCTCTCTTCGGCTTTCCCATTGGAGGTCGGGGTTGGGGGCTGAGACGGGGCCGTAGCTTTGCACAAAACGACCGTTGTAGTAAAATGGGATAAACGGCTCATATAGTCTGGCGGAGTTAACCCCGTCGGCCGGCAGCGAGCCGCTAAGGCCGTAGCCGGTTCGCAAACGCAGGTATTCCAGCCGTTTGGATTGCAGGAAGTGGTTGAGTTCAACCGATAAGTTGGCGCCGTAAAAGTTGCCCCATTTGTTATTGGCGCCAAAGCGGGTAGAACCCTCCCGGCGGTAGGTAATCGTAGCAAATACGGCTCTTTTCCAATTATAGGCAGCCCGACCGAAAAAGGCGACAAGCGCAGATTCGCGGCGAAAATCTCGTAGGTCACTTCTCCTGTCGTCGGGTTCGACGCCCCAATTGTACCCCTGGTTGAAGAAATTTTGGTTGATATCCCAAATGAAGTCATAGCCTTGAACAGCCAAACCCTGATTGGCGAATTTTTGATAGGCATAGCCGGCCATAGCGGTAAAACCGTGGTTATTCAACTGCCCTTCGTATTGCAGGGTGGTTTCTGCAAGTTGGTTAGCCGTTTCGTCATATGTACGGTCGGCACGGCCTTTGGTGGTATAACCCACATAAAAGCTCTGGGCGGAAACGATCGTATTTGTGCCTGCATTGGTTTGTTGAAAGCCGAGCCGCCCGGTCCAGGTAAGGCCCTTGGCAAGTAACAGACTTGCTTGTGCATTAAGAGTTCCCACCTGCTGCTTGCCCCTGCGCCTGATTTGCTCGAGCATGGCCACGGGGTTGTACGATTCGAATGTGAGGGTTTGGTAATACCCGCCGAATTCGGGTCTGGAAGCGTCAAATATAGGCGCAGTGGGGTTGAAAGAAGCCGCATACCGCATGATGTCTCCCACTACGTCTTGATAGGGGCGCTGGGTGTATCCCAGTTGTGCCTGGAGTTGCAAGCGGTTTTTCCAGGCATTGTGGCGCAGGTGGAGCCAACCGTTCCATTGTTCGAAATAGTTGTGGGGTGTAATGCCTTCAGTGCGGCGATAATTGAGGGATAGCCGGTAGCCGGAATTTCCGTTGCCCTGTGAAAAGGCCAGTTGATGGGCATGGCTGAAAGGCGAGCGCGTAATTTCGCGCGGCCAGTCGGTAGCGCTGCCCAAATCCAACTGGGCGGGGTCAAAGATCAGGTTGGAAAAATCCTGCAAAGCGTTTCTGTATTCCTGCGCACTCAATATCCTGGGATACCGGGTAATTTGCTCGGCTGCCACGTAGCCGCTGTAGCTCACCTGCGTATCGCTTGGGCCGGCGTTTTTTGTTCGGATCATAATAACGCCGTTGGCGGCCCGGGCGCCGTAGATGGCAGCCAGGGAAGACTCCCGGAGTACGTCGATGGCGGCGATATCCTGCGGATCGATGGATTGCAGCGAGGCGCCGGGGAATCCGTCGATGACCACCAGCGGCTGGTTGTCGCCCAGCATGGTATGCACCCCGCGCTGATTGGCATCGAAATTACCGAGCGGATTGCTGCCGGGCCGCGACAAGGTAAGCCCCGCCGCGCGCCCCCTGATGAGTTGATAAGGGTGATACACATGGCCTTGCGTAAAATCGGCCGTTCCCAAATGGGTTACGGCCCCACCCAAGTCCGATTGCCTGACCAGGCCATAACCGATTTGAATGGCTGGGTTTTCTGTTTTATTAGGTTGAAATAATATGATTTCCGGATTGGGATTTGAACCGACTACAAACTCAAAATCGCTGTATCCCACAAATACCTGCAGGGTATCGCCTTGTTGGGCGGTTATTTCAAACTTCCCCGCAGCATCGCTCGTAGCTACCTTACTCGTGCCTTTTACCTGTATAGTGATGCCTTCGAGCGGTTTGTCGGCGGTATCTTTGATCAAGCCGTTGATTTGCTGGGAGAAAAGCAGGGCGGGCGCAATATACCACCACCCAAAAATCAATATTAAACGGAGCGCGTAAGAATTCATTATACTGGGTTTTGGTTTATCTAAATAAATTCAAATCGCCGGAAACAACCACCTGCCGCCCATCCGACAGGGTGAGTGACGCCACGTATAGATACACGCCTTCAGAAGCAGGTTTGCCGCGGTGATACCCATTCCAGGAAAAATTGGGGTCGTTGAGCTGTCCCTCAGTTTTATCAAAAACCTCATTACCCCAACGGTCAAAGATGCGAAGCCTGTCAATGGACCGCCCGCCTTTGCCCTGTATGTAAAACACATCGTTGATGCCGTCGCTGTTGGGGCTAAATGCATTTGGCGCGTAGATGCGCAAGGCGGGCAACAGGTCAATTTGCAGGGTATCTGAGGCCGTACAACCGTTTTCATCGGTGACCGACAGCGCATAGATCGTGGTGGAGCTGGGCGCCACCAGCGGATGAGGGCAATCACTGCAACTCATGACGGTATCGCCCTGGGCACTCCACTCGAATAGCAAGTCTGTAGTGGCATTAGTACTGCCCTGCAAAACGGTCTCGTCGCCTGCCAAAACGGCCCTGTCGGGGCCCAAATCGACCCATAACGGCTCCAGAACGGATTTAATTTCTATGGAATCTACGTATTCGCCACAGGGCCCGATAGCCGTAAGGGTGTATACGCCCGGCGAGGAGACCGTAATATGGCCGGTTGTTTCGCCGGTATTCCATTGATAACTCGAGGCTGTCGGGTTGGCCTCGATATTCCTCAACGAGCCCTGGCAAAGGAATAACAGCGTATCGGCAATCAAATCAACGGCGCCGATGATGTGCAGAGGCGTGGGCTGGGGAACGCCCGGCTGCCCGGGATCATCAGAAAGCAAGGTGTTGCCAAGCGCATTAGGGAACGGCCCCAGGGTGGCCTGGGATGCATAAGTTCCCGTTAGCGCACCTACTCTGACTACCACTTCTATGACATTCAGATCCAATAGGGTTTGTACTTTTCTGATATGCAGGATGCGGCTTCCCGCACCGCTTTCAATCACACTCAGACTGGATAAACCCGACACCGATACGATTTCGAATCCAACCGGAAAGGTATCTTTCAATTCCGCCTGGCTGTAGGGAATGCCCGCGGTGCTGAGTATTTCGTAGCGGTACGTCACTTCTGTACAAGGTAGCGTAGCTGCCGGCTCAACTGTTTTTTCAAAAGCCAACCGGTAAGGGCAGCCGCAGCCGTCGGTAAACCGGCCGCTCACCCAGGAGCCTGCCGTACTCACCTGGCCGTTCGACGTATTAATCTGATATAATTGGGTTTCGGGGCCGCCTGTGCTGCCATATCCGAAAAGCCGCCCCTGCTCGTCGTAAAACAAGGACCCCATATTCAGCTGCGAATTGCTACCCTGCAAGGTGCCGGTGATATTGCCGCCGGTGCTGACATCTACCAGTCGCCGGGTAGCATTGTCAAACCCCACTAATATCCCAAAAACCGGATTAAACGCTATATCTCCGATGCTGGGGGCCCAATCGCATACGATCGACACGTAACCGGCATTGTAAGTAGTACCCAATAACCCGATGGAATACATTACCCGGTCAACCTTGGTATCTCTGGTTCTGCCGATCAGGATGATGTTTTGCCCATTAGGCGCTAACTCTCCGGCATAATATTCGTATTGCATATCTAGTCCGTTGGGCACACCCAAATCGGTTACGCTTCCTGTACTACTGATACGGTACAGATTGCCGTTCAGCGGATCAAGCCCGTAAAGATGTCCGTCTATTACGCTATACCCCAATGCATTGACTACCACGTTGAGTTCCACCACGAAAGGATTAAAAACAGGCTCGCCGGTGACAGGGTTGAGTGTCCAGGTTCGAAGCTGCGTGGTCTGCCCCACCGCAGGCGTCACCGCCATGTACATATTTCGATCGCACGGAAATGGCTGCCCTTGCAATTCGCTCGTTGCAAGGACGACTACGAAGATCACCGCTATAGCTGCTTTCCACCACATAGTTCTCTGTTCTCTGTTCTCTGTTCTCTGTTCTCTGTTCTCGGTTTGGTTAGGTAGAGACAAATCATGATTTGTCTCTACTGGCAAAGATAAGGAACGGATAACCGACAACCGACAACCCACAACCGACAACAGAAGTTACCTACCAACGGCAAACACCAACGGTACATCATCATTCCTCGCCACCAGCACCAACCGCGAATTTGCCCCGGTTTTTAAATCTACGATATCTCTGACCTCGCCGGCTACCTTAAATCCGCTATAAGCAGGAGAAACAGCGGCAAACCGGTTTTTACCATCACCTTTAAGGAAAACGCCGAAACTGGCGTCATAGCGGCCAACCTCGGGTTTGGAGCGATAAAAATTGCCACCCATCAAAATATCTTGTAGCCCGTCGCGATCCAAATCGGTAATAAGCAAACCGAACATGGGAGCCATTTGGGCTTCCACAGGGAGAGTTTGTATGGAAAAAGCGCCTTTGCCGTCATTGATCAGCAAAACACTTCGAAATTCGTATACGTCGTGTGTAAGGGCGCCTTTCAACTGCTCGGGGGTGAATATATCTGTAATGGTCTGGTCCTGATAACTTTCGTATTTGAGGTATTTTTTCTTCAAACCAGGCATTTGGCTCACCAGGTCGTGGCGCAACACCATGGGATACGATATGTCGCCATTGTACATGCAAATGATTTGTTCCGCGGAGCCGTTTTGGTCGAAGTCATTGACATACATAGTCACTGGTTTCTCTTTGGATGCTCTGAAGCGGGAGTTGAGGCCGTGGTTGCCGGCTACGATATCGAGATCGCCGTCGTTGTCGAGGTCGGCGGCTTTCAGGCAATTCCACCAGCCGCCGGTGGATTCCAGTCCGGCGGAGGTTTCTTTGTAAGCGCCGTTTGTGTTGATAAACAGCTTGATGGGCATCCACTCGCCCGAAAGCAGCAGGTCGGGGTCTTTGTCGCCGTCGAAGTCCTTCCACAGCACGTCGGTCACCATGCCTACTTCGCGCATGCCGGGGGCGGCGGTGGCGGTGATATCGGTGAAGTTGCCCTTGCTGTCGTTTTGCAACAGATACCCATTGGTAGGTACGCCGTATAAAAACGGCCGCAACCTCACGCCGACAAACAAATCGAGGTCGCCGTCGCCGTCGTGATCGGCAGCTTGTACGCACGACGAGCTCTCAAACCCGGTGGGCAGGTATTGCGGCGAACGCGTAAAGTTGCCGCGCCCGTCGTTGAAATACAGCCTGTCCAGCAAGCCCGAAGAGCCTGTGGAAAATTCGTTGCCGCCGCTGCACACATAGAGGTCCAGGTCGCGGTCGCCATCGGCGTCAAAAAACAAGGCATCGGTATCTTCTGATAGTTTGTCTTTTTCAAAAACAGCTTCGTTGACCGGCTTGAAACGGCCGGCGGACGATTGCATATACATCCTGCCTGCCTGGTCTTTGGCGCCGCCGATATAAAAGTCGTCGAGGCCGTCGCCGTTGATGTCGCCGACGGCTACTTTGGGGCCGTCGGTGGAAAGCATGTGGTAGATCAGCCGGTCGCGGTCAAAATCGACAAAGAGGTTTTCCTGGTGCCGGAAATCGATGCCGCCGTTGCCGGCAAGCGGGGTCAATGTCGTTTTGTTGCCGGCTTTAATAGGCTTGCCCGCAGGCTCTTTGGCGTCAGCATGTGTTATCCGGAGGGTCTGGTTGGTTCTTATTTGGGTCAAGACCGTTTTTTTGCCGTCGTACCAGTCTATAACCAGCGAATCGAGTTGCGCGGTATTGCCCAAACCGAAATTGGGCCTTGGATCAACCGACGACTGAAATCCGCGCATGGGCATCTGCTCGAGGTACCAGGTTTTATCCCCGTGATATGCCGTCAGCCTGGAGCCTACCGCCCAACGGTTGCCTTTTTCGCCTTCGAGTTCTATTTTCAGGTAGCGGTGTTGAGGCATCAGGGCGCTGGTTTCGTTGCGATACACAAACAGGGGCATATTGACGTTGTTGATCACCAGGTCGAGGTCGCCGTCGTTGTCGAGGTCGCCATAAGCCGAGCCGTTGGAAAAGGAGGGCAGGTCGAGCCCCCATTCTTTGGCTTTGTTGACAAATTTCAGGCCTCCTTCGTTGTGAAAGGCGTAGTTGGAAACGGGCGTGGAAGGAATGGCGTCGATGAGTTTTTTATAATCAACCCCTTTTTGGGTAATAATCGAACGTTTGGTTTCTTCGTTGGCAATAAAGTTGAGGTAGTCCTGGTTGGTCAGATCCTGGAAGATGCCGTTGGCTACAAAAATATCTTTGAGGCCGTCGTTATCCATATCGAAGATCAAGGCGCCCCAGCTCCAGTCGGTGGCTTCTACGCCGGCCAGTCGGCCGATTTCGCTGTAGGTATCGTCGCCGTTGTTGAGCTGCAACATGTTGCGGGTAAACTGATGAAAATAGCCGCTTTGCTGCGACAACTGGAAGCGGTTCCAACTGTCGAAGGTGGTAGCGGTTTTCAGGCGCTCGTTGGGTTGGGGCAACATTTCGGTAACGAAAATATCAGCCCAGCCGTCGTTGTTGATATCGGCCATGTCGGCGCCCATCGAGGCGGCGCTGATAGACCCCATCTGTTGTTCGAGTTGTTCAGAAAAAGTGCCGTTGCCATTGTTTATATACAGGTAGTCGCGCTCGAAAAAGTCGTTTGACACATAAATATCGAGCCAACCGTCGCGATTGACGTCGCCGACAGTTACGCCGAGCCCGAAGCCGATGATGCTGCCGTAGATGCCGGCCTGTTCACTTACGTCGACAAACCTGGCGCCGTCGTTGCGGAATAGTTTGTCGCCACCTTCGGGGTCGCGTTTTTCCCTTTCATTTTTGCGAAGGTCAAAACTACCGATGGCGCGATAGGAGTTGTTGAGCAGGTACATGTCGAGGTCGCCGTCTTTGTCGTAATCGAAAAAAACGGCATGGGTGGAAAATCCCTGGTCGGCCAGGCCATATGCTCCTGCTTCTTCAGAAAAGGTCAGGTCGCCGTTGTTGATGAATAACTCGTTTTTTTTGTTGTCGCCCTTTACATCCCCCGAGTTGCACACGTAGATATCGAGCCTGCCGTCGCCGTTTACGTCGGCCATACTTACCCCTGTGCTCCAGCCTTGTTTGCCCGCTACGCCTGCCTTGTCGGTGATATCTTCAAACTCAAAGTTGCCTTTGTTCAAAAAAAGTTTGTTATCCCCCATGTTGGCGGTGAGGTATACGTCAATGAGCCCGTCGCCGTTGATATCACCCATGGCTACCCCACCGCCGTTGTAGAAATTGCGGTAGGTGTAAATGTTGAAGTCTTTGTCGAATTTTAGTTTGTTTTCAAACTTCATTCCCGTGCGCCGGGGCGATAATTGGGTAAAAACGGACTCGGCCGATTTGTCGTTCGGGCGGCAGCCAATAGCCAGCACGAGCGCTAATAAAAAAAATGTATGGTTATTACACATTCCCTTTTTGTTGTGCTAGTCGAGTACACTGTTGCTTTTCTTGTCTCCCTGGTCGATGCTCATATCCGTGATGAGGCCCCTTACCAGCATGTCGTCTTTTATCCAAAGGGAAATTCGCCGGTTGCCGTCTATATGCACGAATACGGAGTGCCCCTTTTTACTTTTGATCTCCATGAATTTGCCTCCATACCACCGCTCGAAAATCCGAATGAGGTCTTGAATTAGTTTGTCCGAGTACATCTCTTTGTTCCAAATTGCCCAGGCATCGTACGAAAAGGTGAGGCGCATTTTGTGGATTTTGTCTTCGTGAAAGTCGGGATAAAAATACATTTTCCCCGGCGATTTGAGTTCGCCCAGCGCGTATTGTACCGAGGCATTCTGGGGGCCTTCTTTTACGAGTCCCTGCTTGTTGAGCTGCCAGCAGTGCCCATAAAAATCATTGGCGGGCATGCCCAGGTATATGCCCAAAAACAAGCTGTCGTGACGCTCTCCCGTGGCCAGTTCTTTGGCCATCTGGCGCCTGTAGTTGCTCATCGGGTCGCACGACCAGCAGGCCATCATTGTTAGTAGTAGTAACAGAGTTATTCTCATTGTTTTTTCTTTGTCAGACTTTTAGTACTACTTTGTCACTTTAAATCAGGCATACGGCATATTACGCTCCGCTGGAGCTTATGGGATCTTTTTATTGCCAGTTCTAAAAAGCCCCAGCGGGGCGCAAATATGGGTAGAAGATTCAAGAACAAAGTGCATTATAGCTCCAGCGGAGCGAAATATGCACACAAATTTTATGCAAAATATTAAAGTGACAAAGTAGTATTTGACTATAGGACTGTTAGACTATTAGCGCCAAAAGTCCAATAGTCCAATAGTCCTTTCAATACCCCCACACCTCCAATGGCGCGTTATTGCGGGCTACGACAACCCGTTTTTTGTTTCGGGAAGAAATAGTTTGCATACTTCGTATTTCACCTTTTACAAAAAAGCCGCTGGAAGTGGCGGGCAAATCCTTAAACGCTCCCTTGCCGTCACCCGTTAGCAAAAGCCCATAGGAGGCATCGTAAATGCCCAATTCGGGTTTGGCATGGTAAAAATTTCCACCCAACAGTATATCCGTTTTGCCATCGCGATTTACATCTTCCAGTGCAATGGCATACACGGGTGCAAATTGGGCTTTTGCCGGGAGGGGTTTTATCGCAAACTTCCCCTTGCCGTCGTTGATCAGCAGGCAACTCTGCAACTGGAAGGCTTCCAGTTTAACGGAATTGGCCAGCAAGTCCTTTGGGAAGATGTCTTCAACTGTTTGTTCTTTGTAGCTGGCGTATTTGAGGTATTTCTTTTTTAAAGCGGGAAGCTGCGCGACCAGGTCGTGGCGCAGTACGAGCGGGTACGATTTATCGCCGTTGTAAGCGCATAAGATATGGTCTACCGAACTGTTCCCGTCAAAATCGTTGATGTACATCGACAGCGGTTTGTCGGCAGCGGCTTTGATCCGGGCATTGAGGCCGTAATTGCCGGCTACCAGATCAATGTCGCCATCGCCGTCGAGGTCGCCGGCTCGTAGCACATTCCAGAAGCCGTTGCTTTTGTCCAAACCCGCCGCCGCAGTAATGTCGGTGAGTTTGCCGCCGTCGTTGCGGAAGACTTTTACGGGCATCCATTCGCCCACCACGACGAGGTCCATATCTTTGTCGGCGTCGATGTCGAGCCAGGCGGCATCGGTGACCATGCCTATCTTGGCAAAGCCGGGAGCGAGTTGGGCGCCGGCGTCGGTGAATTTCCCTTTGCCGTCGTTGAGCAAAAGGTAACTATCAGGCAGCACGCCATAGTAAAAAGGTAGCAAACGCACGCCTATAAAAAGATCCAGGTCGCCATCGCTGTCTACATCGGCGGCCGCCACACAGGAGCTACTTTCAAAACGGGCCACGGAAGGCAAGGTTTGAGGGTCGCGGGTAAACCGGCCCCGCCCGTCGTTGATATACAGGCGGTCGAGCAAGGCGGTTGAACTCGTCGGAAATTCGTTGCCTCCGCTGCAAACGTATAAGTCCAGATCGCCGTCGCCGTCGGCGTCAAAAAACAGGCTGCCGATATCTTCTGATATTTTGTCTTTTTCAAAGGCAGGCTGACTGGAGGTTTTGAATCCGCCCGCTGCGGTTTGCAGGAATAACTGCCCGGACTGGTCTTTGGCTCCTCCCGCGTACAGATCTTCCAGGCCGTCGCCGTTTACGTCGCCTTTGGCCATTTTGGGGCCTTCTTTCGACAGCATATGGTAGACGAGCCTGTCGCGGTCAAAATCGTTGAAGACGTTTTCGGTATGGACAAAATTCAAGCCAGGTACCTGCTCAGGGCGCATTAGCGGCTTTGCGGCCGGTTTGGCAGGTGGTTTGGGTAAAGCGTCCTTCTGGGATAATTTGATTACCTGATTGGTCGGAACTTTTGTCAACTGACTTTGCCTGCCATCGGGCCAGTCTACGATAAGCGTGTCCACGGTGCTGATACCGCCCAATCCGAAATGCAGGCGGGGATCCACACAGGACTCGAAACCGCGCATGGGGTTGAGTTCCTGGTAGTATTTTTTTCCTTTGTGTAAAATGGATACCTGTGCGCCGATAGCAAACCGGTTTTTACCCTCCCCTTCCAGCGTAACGATGAGAAAACGCGCGTCTTTTAGCAGGGTGTCGGCATTATTCCGGTACACAAAGGGCGCCATATTCACATTATTCACCACCAGGTCGAGGTCGCCGTCGTTGTCGAGGTCGCCGTAGGCCGATCCGTTGGAAAAGCCGGGCTCGCCGACGCCCAATGCCGAGGCCTGGTTGGTAAAGGTAAGGCCTTCGTAAGAGGCCAGAGCCGCTTCTTCGGGAAGGCCATTGTTGATAAACAGGTAATTGGGGATGGCCTGTGAGGGTATCGAATCGATAAGCCGGGTGATGACATTATTTTCTTTTTTGAGAATTGCTCTGATGGTATTGGGGTCGGAGTAAAAATTGATGTAGTCCTGGTCGGTGAGGTCTTTGTAAATGCCGTTGGCTACAAAAATATCCTTATAGCCGTCGTTGTTGACGTCCATAATGAGGGCGCCCCAGCTCCAATCGGTAGCGCAAACGCCGGCGAGGCGGCTGATTTCGCTGAAGCTGCCGTTGCCGTTGTTGAGTTGGAGTACGTTGCGGGTAAACTGCTGGTAGTAGCCCTGCCGCAGGTTGAGCTGGTATTTGTTCCAGTTGTCAAAAACGGTTTTTGTCTTCAAACGGGCTTCATCTTCCGGCAGCATATCGGTGACGAACACCTCGGGCCAGCCGTCGTTGTTGATGTCGGCCATGTCGGCGCCCATAGATCCCATGCTGATCTCGCGCATACATTCCTCGAGGGATTCCGTGAAGGCGCCGTTTTTATTATTGAGGTAAAGGTAGTCGCGTTCGAAGAAGTCGTTAGACACATAGATATCGGGCCACCCGTCGCGGTTGACGTCGCCGATGGTAACGCCGAGACCGAAGCCGATGGCGCTGCCGTAGATGCCTGCCTGTTCGCTCGCGTCGGTAAAGCGATCGCCGTCGTTGCGATATAGTTTATTGCCGCCGAGGGTATCCCGTATCTCGCGCTGGTCTTTGATGAGATCGTAACCGCCAACGTTGCGGATAGAATTGTTGAGCAAATAACAGTCGAGGTCGCCGTCGCGGTCGTAATCAAAAAAGGCGGCATGGGTAGAGAGGCCCACGTCTGCAATGCCGTAATCCTGGGCTTTTTCGGTGAAGGTCAGGTTGCCGTTATTGATAAACAGCTCGTTGTAGCGTTTTTTGCCGCCGGGAGCGCCCGATTTGCACACATAGATATCGAGCAGGCCGTCGCCGTTGATATCGGCAAAGCTAACGCCGGAAGACCACACGTCTTTGCTGCTCAGGCCGGCTTTTTCGGTAATATCTTCAAATTTAAAATTGCCCTTATTGAGGTAAAGGCGGTTGCTGACCATATTTCCGCAAAAGAAAAGGTCAATCAGTCCGTCGTTATTGATATCGCCGAGGCCCACGCCGCCGCCGTTGTAAAAATTGCGATAGGTGTAGGCATTAAATGACTCGGTGTAGGTGAGTTGGTTGACAAAATCGATACCTGTATAAGATGCCGGCAAAGCGGTAAACAAGGTGCGGGTTTGATCCACAAAGGGCGCGTCCTTTTTGGATTGGCAGGAAAAAACCATTCCCCAAAAAGCAAAAGCGGATATGAAATAGCCAAATCCTTTCATCAGCAATTGAGTAAGAGAATCGCGCTCAAAGATAAGAAGCAAGTGATCAATAAATGACCACTTGCTTCTATATTAAAAATTACAGAGACCTAAGTAGTCTCATGCTATTGAAAATTAATAGCACGGGTTCTGCGCCAGATTCGGGTTAGCGGCGATCTGGTTGGCCGGGATCGGGAACAGCGCTTTGCAGGGGTCCGAAGCCGGTTTGAAAATCCAGGGATCGTCGAATTTGCCGAAGCGGATGAGGTCCTGGCGGCGCCAGCCTTCGTAGAAGAATTCGCGTCCGCGTTCTGCCAACAGGTCTTCCGGCGTCAGTGCGGCCAAAGCAGCCACGCCTGCACGGGCGCGAACCTGGTTAACCAAAGCCAGTGAACCGGCAGCATCTCCCTGTTGCCACTGCGCCTCTGCTTTCATCAGCAGCACGTCACTATAGCGGAAGATCGGGAAGTCGTTGCTCAGGTTGGGCGTAGCGCCTTTGGCGTATTCGAATTTACCTACGCGAGCGCCGGCCTGGCGAAGTGCGTTGGGCTCGAGTGCATTCACTTCGGGCGTAAACGTGACTTCAGGACCGTCGGGGTCGGCGGCTTCAGCCGAAGAGTCGGTGAGGCGTACTCCATCTGATCCAAACTGCGGGCCTGCCAGGAAGTTACCGCGAATAGAGCTATTGCCGTACACGCCTTTGCGCTTGTCATTGTCGGCATAAGAATTGTAAAATTCCTGTTCCGTACAGTAGCCGTTCCAGGGCTGTTGCTGCAGGTTGTAGGTAAACTGGCTCTGGTAGTGTAGCGTCATTTGTGCCAGGTTGAAGCCCTGTGCGTTGATTTCATCGTAAGGAATAACGAAGATATTTTCGTTAGAGCCGTCGTTCTTCGTATTGAAGTTATTGAAGTAGTCGCTTTCGAGACTGTAAGCGCCGGAGTTGATAACTTCGTCGCAAGCGGCAATGGCTTTCGCCCATTCGGGAGAACCTTTGTAAACGCCTGCGTTGAGGTACAACTTAGCCTGGAGGGCCTTGCCTGCATAGTAGTTCATACGGGCATAGGTTGAACCGTCTTTCTTCTTTTCAAGAAGCGGCACGTTGGCTTCCAATTCTCCGTCGATGAAAGCATATACTTCTGCGCGGGTTTTGTTTGGCGGATTTGCTTCAGCCGTTGCGAAGCTGGTCACGATAGGCACGTTGCCGTATGCATCCAGCAGCCAGTAGTAGAACAAGGCGCGCAATACTTTTACCTCGGCGATAAAGCCGGCAGCCTGATCGGCGGGCACTTTGCCTTCAGTTACGAGGTTGGTAAACAAGTCGATTACGCGGTTGCAGTTGTTAACGCCGCCGTAGAGGTAGTTCCAACCGTTATTGACAGCCTCCTCATTTTTGTTGGGTTCGTGGCGGTTTACGCGCAGCCATTGACCGCCGTCAAACCAGTCGTTACCGCGTTGCGGGATCATGATCTCATCAGAAGATACTTCCTGAAGAGAAAAGATCGAGTTGTGGTTGGCCCACCCATACAAGCTGGTGTAGGTTGCGCCAAGTGCCGCGATAAACTGCTCTTCCGTCGTGGGGAAGTTGTCTTCAGTCAATTCGCTGAAGTACTGTTCCTCCAGGTCGGTGCAGGACTGGTTGAAAGCGAAGACGAGTACGAGGCCCAGGATGAGCCCTTTCCCCTTTATAAACCAGTTGCGTAGCATATTTGATCAATTTTTATGATTGATTAAAAATAAGGTTTGGAATTAATCATCCAAACAAAAATTAGAACCCGAGGTTCACGCCGAGCGTGAAGGTGCGGGTCAGGAAATAGATGTTACGACGGTCCAAACCGGGAGCCAATACGTTGTTGCCGGAAGGCGTATCGCCGCCGTTGTCGGTTTCGCCCGGGTCTGCATAACGCGGTGAGGGGTCAACGCCCGAATAGCCGGTGATGTAGAACAGGTTCTGACCCGACAAGTAAACGCGCAGTCTGTTGATCTTGCTGCCGCTGCCCAGGTCGAAGGTATAACCTACCGTAGCGTTATCCAATGCCACATAGTCTGCTTTTTCTACGTAGTGGCTCGACACCTGCGGGTTGGCCTTCAGGTTTTCGTCGAAGTACTTGGTTTTCACGATATTTTCGATTTCGCGAGAACCCGTACCCAGCGGTTCGTAGAATACGCGGTACATGTTCATCAGTTCGTGGCCGAAGTCGCCGCGAATGAAGAGGTTGACGTCGAGTTTGCCGAAGCGGAAGGTGTTGTTCAAACCAAGCGAGAACTTGGGCAGCGCGCTGCCGATAACAGCCTGGTCTTCAGAAGTAATCTGGCCGTCGCCGTCCAGGTCTTCGAAGATGAACTTGCCGTCGTCGCCTACGCCGAGGTACTTATAACCCCAGAGCTGACCCAGCTCTTCACCTGCGATGATAGCTACGGTCGGGTTGTTGTTCAAACCGGGAGCGCCGGGAGAAGTCGAAGGTTCAAAATTCACACCGGAGTTGGTGAAGAACTTGAACTTGGCGTCTGTAGCGTCAACCGTGTCGAGTACCGTCTTGTAGGTGGCAAACACCAGGCGCGGTTCCCATGTAAAGCCGCTGCCCGTCACATTATAGCCGAGGCTGGCTTCAAAACCGCTATTGCGGAGCACAACGTCTTCGAGGTTGGCCCAGGTAGTAGAAGCGAGGTTTGGCGGAACAGGCACGTTGATCGGGTAGATCAGGTCGCGGGTGTTGCGCACGTAGTAGTCGAGGCTACCCGTCAGCTTATAATCGAGGAATGCAAAGTCGAGGCCTGCGTTAAATTCGCCTTTGGTTTCCCATTTCAGATCGGGGTTGGCGTTCTGCGTGGGGCCGAAAGCGGGGATAAAGTTGCCGTTGTAGAAGAAGTTGCCCGAGCGCTCGAAGCGGAGTTTCGAGATACCGTTAAACGGAGGCAAAGCACCCGTTTCGCCGTAGCCTACGCGCAACTTCAGGTTGTCTAGCGAGCTGATGTCGAAGAGGTTGCTCAGCGTTACGCCGGCGCTCACAGCAGGGAACAAGCCCCATTTGTTGTTTTCGCCAAAACGCGTGGAACCTTCCCGGCGCAATGATGCCATCAGGTAGTAGGTGTCGTCGATGTTGAGGTTTACACGGCCGAAAAAGCCGATCACCTTGTAAGCCGAGCGGAAGGTGTTGACGCTTGCCAAGCCGCGCTGGTATTCGAGTGCATAGTTGATACGGTTGTAGCCGAGGTCGTCAGAGATGAAGTTACCGGCATCCGTATTAAAGCTCGACTCGTCGATGTCCTGATAAGAATAACCTGCCAGAATGTTAAGGCCGAGGTTGCCAAACTGGCGGGTAAAGTTACCCGTGAGTTCGAACAGCGAAGTCAAACGGTCAACCGTGCTTCTGTTGGCGCGGCCGTTGCGACCGATACCGCGGAAGTAGGCGGTTTTTTCGTAGTACTGGCCGTACAACTCGCTTTCGCGCAATTGCGAATAGAAAGCTGATGCCGTGAGGCCGTCGAGCAATTCGTAGGTGGCACGACCGCTCAACAGGAGGTCTTTGGTAGAACCTTCGTTCACGCCCTGATTAGCGATAGCTACCGGGTTGAAGTAGTCGAAGTTCTCCTCCTGGTAGTAGCCGCCGTAACGGACGCCTAAAGCGGAGGTCGGATCCAAAGCGTTTACCGGCGCCGTCGGGTTGTACAGTACGGCATAACGAAGCGATTCGTAGAAGCCGTAGCTGGCGTCGCGGTCGGTAGCAGCGAGGCTGATGTCGAAAGTAAGACGATCGTCAAACGCTTTCTGTACCAGGTTCAAACGGCCGTTGAGTTGCGAAAAGTCGCTGTTCAAAGCAATACCCTGGATGTTGCGGTAGTTGAGCGACGCACGGTAAGACGTAGCGCCGATGCCGCCCGACAACGAAAGGTTGTGCACGTGCGACATAGCGTTACGGGTTACTTCATCCACCCAGTCAGTTTCAAAGCCGCGATCGCTCTGTGGGCGAGTGGCTGCGAATTCAGAAGGCGACATGGTTTGCACCTGCCTGGAAATAGACTCTGTGGAGCCATAGCCGTTGTACTCTACCTTGGTTGCGCCTTTGGCGCCCTTCTTGGTCGTGATCAGGATCACGCCAGAAGAAGCCCGCGAACCATAGATAGCTGCTGCAGAACCGTCCTTCAACACGTCGATCGACGCGATGTCGTTGGGGTCTACGGATTCAATCGTAGCGCCGATGACGCCATCGATTACTACGAGCGGCGAGGTGTTGGCGCCAAGCGTAGAAAGACCGCGCAAGCGAATTTGCGAACCGCCGTTGGGGTCGCTACCCACTTTCGAGATCGATAAGCCGGCCACTTTACCCTGGATGAGTTGCGCGGGACTGTTCACGTTGCCGGCGTTGAAATCCTCCGCCTTCACGCTGGTGACGGCACTGGTGACTTCTTTAGCCTTCTGCGTGCCGTAGCCCACCACGACAACTTCTTCCAGCACTTCGCCGGCAGACAGCGTAACGTCCATTACGCTGGCAGTTCCAATGGCTACGCGCTTGCTGGTGTATCCCGTGTAAGAGAATTCCAACTCGGCGGCGCCAGAGGGAAGTGTGAGTGAATAACTGCCGTCAAAATCGGTGATCGTTCCCGTCGAAGTTCCAACAACGAGAATGTTCGCACCGATCAACGGTTCTTTGGTTGACTCGTCCGTGACTTTGCCGGTAATTGTGCGTTGCGCTATGGCAAACTGGCACAAGCCGACAGCTAGTACGACAAGCAACCATTTCGATAAGTAGTTGACTTTAAGCTTCATACACTACTTAAGTTTGGTTAATTAATGAAAAAATAAGTACGTCCGGAAAAAAAGATCTTTTTGCGTGTTTATGTTAAACTTGAGTGTTTCACATTTTTGGGACAATGAGGTTAAGACCCGAAAAAACCTTTTGGCCGGGTAAGATCGTTTGGCTGAGATGGCTAGGAATATGTGTTTTTTTAACACTAACTGTGGGTCAAAAGTCATAAATATGTTCCAAATAACCAAGAATCCTTATAAACATTTTAGTTTATTAAAATTCTGGCAAAATTTAATTAGGATTCTGAAAAGGATAACTTATTGTATTAATTTTCTGTTAAACGTTAGGTGAAGGCCTTTAGCTGCCTGCATTTGTTAATATTCTTAACATATTTACCCGACATGAAAAACGCAGTCACCACCTGCATGATGTTATGGCTGTTGCTGTCTCCGTTTGCAGCGTGGACTCAGACACAGGACCTGCTCATTTTCAGGAACTTAAAGCGCGTGGACATCCCCTTTGAGTTTCGCAATAATTTTATCGTGGTCAAAGTCATCTTCAACGATATTTTTCCCCTCAATTTTATCATCGATACAGGCGCCGAGCACAGCATTCTCACTAAAAGAGAAATAGCCGACCTGCTCCAGATCAATTTCTCCAGACGTTTCCCCATTATGGGCGCCGATATGAAAACCGAGCTGTATGCCTATCTCGCCACAGGTATCAGATTGAAGATCAATAACCTATACTTCAACAATTACTCCATGCTGGTACTGGAAGATGATTATTTCCGGTTTGACGAATTTTCCGGCGTGGACATTCACGGCATTATCGGCGCCGACATGCTGCGCAGGTTTGTGGTGAAGATCAACTACGAAAAGAAGGTGATCACGTTTACCGACCCCTCAGTTTTCAAAGAACCCGGCAGCAAGTTCGTGGAGATCCCCGTCCAGCTTAAACGGAACAAACCCTATGTTTTTTCAAATATACAATTACAAAATAACACCGTGCTCCCCGTCAAATTGTTGCTCGACACAGGCGCAGGCGTATCCCTGATGCTGCATAGCGACACCCATCCGCAAATTGTAGTGCCCGCCAACGTGGTGAAAAGCAACCTCGGCATGGGAATAGGCGGCGCTATTGAAGGCGTGGTGGGCAGGTTGCCCGCTTTTGAACTTTACGAGGGAATGAAGTTGAACGGAGTGGTGACCAACTACCAGGATATCAAACACGTAACCGATACGTCATACCTCAACGGCCGCCACGGCATCATCGGCAACCGCATCCTCTCCCGTTTTAATCTGATTATTAATTATTACCAAAACAAAGTCTACCTCCAGCCAAATAAGCTCAGCAAACGACGGTTTGCCTACGATCGCAGCGGACTAACGATCGTGTGCTCGGGAATCAACCTCAATACGTTTACAGTACTCGACGTGGTTGCCGGCAGCCCCGCCGACCATGCCGGCATCAAAGCCGGCGATGAGATCAGAAAAATCAACGGAGTCCCCACCAAGGTGTATTCATTGGAAGAAATCACGAATAAGATGCAGGGCCGAATAGGAAAAAAAATGACGCTCATCCTTCGCCGCAACGGCGAACGCGTGAAAACGAATTTTCACCTGAGAGACCTGATCTGATCAGGAATAATACCGCATAAACAGGTAAAATAATACGATTACAAACGCATGCATAGCCAGCACAAAAAGATACATTTGGGGCCAGGCACGAAAAAAAGGAGGCTTTTCCATATCCATCGACTTTTTTTACAAAGCTAAGTCTATTACCTTGCAATCATGCACGTCATACTCAATAGTTTTCAATTGCCGCTGGAACAACCGGTAGCCGTTTTCGCACTGCTATTACTCGTTATCCTGGCGGCGCCCCTGGTATTGCACCGGTTTCGCATTCCCGGTATCGTAGGGCTTATCCTCGCCGGGGTGGCGCTGGGTCCGCATGGCTTTGGTGTGCTCGAAAAAAATGCGGCGATCAATTTATTCGGCACGGTCGGACTCCTTTATATTATGTTCCTGGCCGGCCTCGATCTGGAATTAAACGATTTCCTGCGCAACCGCCACCGCAGCGGCTGGTTTGGACTGCTCACTTTTACCGTGCCTTTTGTGCTGGGTTACCTGGTGTGCCGCTATTTGCTGGGCTACGAACAAGTGGCTTCCCTGCTCACTGCCAGTATGTTTTCTACCCATACGCTGATCTCTTACCCTATCGTGAGCCGACTGGGCCTCTCCAAAAACGAGGCAGTCACCATAGCGGTGGGCGGCACGATTTTTACCGATACCCTGGTGCTCATCCTGCTGGCCGTATTTACCCGCATGGAAGGCGCCGGCATTGATATGATGTATTGGGTGCGCTTTTCGCTGTCGCTACTGGCTTTTTCGGTGATCGTACTTTGGGGTTTTCCATTTGTAGCGCGGTACTTTTTTAAATGGATCAACGACCAAACCTCGCACTATATCTTCACGCTGGCCATGGTTTTTCTAGCCGCCCTCATGTCCGAATGGGCGGGCGTGGAGCCCATCATCGGGGCTTTTTTGGCCGGTTTGGCGCTCAACAGGCTGATCCCCCACGCCTCGGTGCTCATGAACCGCATCGAGTTTGTGGGCAATGCCCTCTTTATTCCCATTTTTTTGATCAGCGTGGGCATGATCATCGACCTCAAGGTGCTCACCAAAGGCCCCGAGGCGCTTATCGTGGCCGGAGTACTCAGCGCAACGGCCCTGGTCAGCAAATGGCTGGCCGCCTGGGTCACCCAGCGGATGCTGAAGTTGTCGCCGATTGACCGCAACCTGATTTTCGGACTCAGCAGTTCGCACGCCGCAGCCACCCTCGCCGTTATCCTGGTAGGCTTCCGACTGGGCATCCTCGACGAAAACGTGCTCAACGGCACCATCGTGCTTATCCTGATCACGTGCCTGGTGTCGTCATTCGCCACCGAATCTGCCGCCAGGAAAATGGTGCTTTCTCATAAGCAACAACAAGCCGCCCAACAACCCGCTGTGGAGCAACGCGTCATGGTGTCGCTCTCCAACCCTAAAACCATACAGCAACTGATGGACCTGGCCCTGGTCATCCAACAGGAAAAATGCCGCTGGCCGATATACCCCATTTCCGTCATCATGCAGGAAGACGAAAACACGGCCAGCCTGGCCAATAGCAAAAAACTCCTGGAACAGGCGATCCACGTCGCCACCGCCGCCAACAGGCAAGTGGAGGGACACACTTTTGTGGATATCAACATCTCCAACGGACTACTCTACGCCGCCAGAGAACTCGATGCCACCGAGATCATCATCGGCTGGCACGGCGAGAAAAAGACGACCGACCTGATCTTCGGCGATATCCTCGACACCCTGATCGGCAAAACCCAGCTCATGGTGCTCGTCAACCGGCTGGTGCAGCCCGTCAACACGATCAAAAGAATCGTAGTGGCCGTACCCGAAAACGCCGAATACGAAACCGGCTTCGGCCGCTGGGTGGAACTCAGCGCCCGGCTGGCCCGCCAAACCAGCAGCAAACTCATTTTTTATTGCGATACCGCTACTTTCGAAGCGATACAATCCCACCTCCGGAAACACAAAATTTTCGTCAACCTCGAACACCAGGAATTCGTGGAATGGCAAGACCTGCCCGTTATTTCCCAGATCGTCAGAGACAACGACCTGTTTATGGTGATCAACGGCCGCAAAGGAAGTATCTCCCACTCCCGGGAGTTGGATCGCATCCCCGATTATATCGCCAAACATATCAACCAAACGAATTTTATCCTGATTTATCCGGAGCAGTACCCGGCGGAGGATGTGGAGTGAGGAGGGGACTGTGCGACTGTGCGACTGTGCGACTGTACGACTGTACGACTGTACGACTTTGCGACTTTGCGACTTTGCGACTGTGCGACTGTACGACTGTACGACTGTGCGACTTTACGACTTTGCGACTTTGCGAACGAGGTGACATCTTCATTGCTCAACATGGTTACAGTCTGTCATAAATTTGTCTTGGTATTCGTTTCAAAATGAAAGCAACAAATGCCCAACGTTTTGTAACATAGACAACTTTCTTTTTTTTGTTTATGGCTTCAAATATTTGCCGAGTTGCGTTGTCAACAGTTGCTACCCAAAATAGAAGTTTGCTTTTTGCCATAGCTGTGGCTACAAATCCCGGCCTGACGTCAGTTACAAAAATGGGGTATTTGAGATTTGTTGCTTTCTGTCTTAAACCTTCCAAATAATTTATTTGATAAGCTTTGGTTGCACTATATGACGGGGCTTGCCTGCTTCCTCGAAGTCCGCCGACAGAACTTATTGCGACCAGGTGCCCGAATTTTTGCTTTTCAAAATAATTGAAGACCCAATCTGCGACACAAGTGAAGCCTAAGACATTTGTATTGATAGTTCGTTTTTCAATTTCAAAGTCTAAATCATCATTGAGATCCCCCGTTCCTGAGCTAATAATCAGCAAATCAAGTCCGCCAAGTTCAGTTGTCAATTCTTCTAATTTCTCTCTTGCGGTTTTTGTGTCTGTAACGTCAAATGAATTGATAAAAAAAGAATCCGGATTTTCATTTTTCAATTCATTGAGCAATTCGGTTCGCCTTCCTGTTAAACCGACTTTATAATTATTGTCAACCAGGAGTTGTGCCAGTCCTCTCCCAATTCCCGATGTTGCACCGATTATTATTGCTTTTTTCATTCTGTTTGCCTGTATTTTTTTCATCATACACCCACGTACCTGTCGCATAAGAAACGCCAAGGGCTATTGCTTTAACTTCGTCAATGCCGGCAGTTTATTACCCTACGCACCCGGGATCAGGCCATGTCCAAAACTTGCCGGTGCGAACCATATATATTTTTAGGTTAATGCAACAAATCCAAATCAGGAATGTCAAAAATGTAATTTTCTGAACCAAAGGCAAATACAAAATAAGTTCTTTGTTGTAATATAAAAAATTATTTACAAGTACAAGAATAATATTTAGCAGCCCAAAGTAGAAAAGCGTTTTCCAGCCGTTTTTATAAAGTCCTATAAAGGTTCCTGTCATAGCGATAAGTCCGAATAGTGAAGCCAAATTCGTTATAATATCGTGGTCAAATTTAGTAAACAAAAAGAATCCGATTGCCATAGACATTGGCCCACAAATCTGTATTGTCAAGGTATAGATTTTATTAAGGCTAGCATGTTTAGGAAAACACCACCAAAAATAACTTAGTGTCAAACAAAGAATAAACATTGCTGTCAAAGCGATTGGTTGTGCTTTGTTTTTCTGTTCGTTAATCGCTATGTCGTTTAACAAATTGCACCAATAATTTTTCGTCCAACTAAAACCGACAGCGTTTTTGTCAAACTGTGAACCGCCCGGATAATAAAAAGTTGCAACAATATAGAGTGCCGCAAAAATTACTATCCCAATTATTGGCATCAAAATCCAAATATGCTTAATGTTTGTTTGATTTGTCAAAATTTTCTATAATTGTCATGTTGCGGGGTTTGCCCCAAATAGTTTTTGCATGCAAACGCAGGCAGAATTTCGAAACTTCCTGTGTGATCACAAATATACTTGACGGCGCGCAGTATAACAGTTCGTTCTTCTTACGCCACATTCCTTAATCATCTTTGGAATTGTATTCATCCGATAAGATAGAAAAAAGCGCGGAATCTTCATATTTATCGGCAACACATAAATGTTGCCTTAATATCCCTTCTTTTATAAAATTATTCTTTTCCAAAATTTTTAAAGATGGTACATTCCCAATTCCAACAATTGCCTCAATTCTGTTAAGTTTTAATTCTTTGAAGCCATAATCAATAATTGTTTTCACAGCCTCGCTCATTAATCCCTTTCTTTTAAAATTTTCATCTTCCATCACATATCCAATTTCTGCTCGTTTATGTCCTGTGTTCCAATTATGAAGTCCGCAACGTCCTATTATGGCGCCAGATTCCTTGTCAGTCAGCAGAAACAGTATAAACCTTCTATTATAACTGGAATAACCATTGATGTGTTTCTGTTCTTCTTTTAAGTAATCTGCTTCGGAACGATGTCCTAACACTTCTTTTATCCGGGATTTTGAGAGATTGTTGAAAATATATTTCATGTCCTCAGGAGAAAGGCCTCTTAGTATTAGTCTATTTGTCTCAAGTGTTAATAAGTTCATACTTGTGTGTTTGTGCATATTTATGGCGTGTACTATAAATATCTTCTCACCTTCAGTTGGTATTGTTTATAAGCATCACCAAATCTTTCAATCAAAAAAGTCTCCTCCCCCTTAATAATCAAATGATAAGTGATCAAGCTGTACACTCCCAGTATAAATATCACCCAGTGAAGCGTGTAAATTATAGCCGCTATAGTAATAAGATCAAAACCGACATACATTGGATTTCTGCTATATTTATAAAGCCCATTTGTTTTTAATTCCGTATCATCGGTAGGCAATCCCAATCGTATTGATTTGCCCAGGTTAATAAGACTGATTGTCGTAAAAACCAGGCCAATTAAAAGTATAAAAACAGAAATATGCCGGTTAAACATTATTGACTTATCATCAACTATTTTAAATCCAAGCAACATTAAAAACAGAACGATCCATGTAATATACCCTGCAACCTTTCCTGTATAAAAGATGATTGGGTTTATCGTTGTTTTTCCTATGAGTTCCATGTTATCTGGTTTTTTAGCTGCTCAGGTTTGTTTGTAACGGTTTCGACCCAAGCCGCTCGTTGAGCGGAGTCGAAACGACGACTTTGCACAGCGCTTAGTCAATCATCAAATATTTTCCAATTTGGTAATCCACTCATTAAAATGAGGACATTTTTCCCTTAACAAGTTCAAACCGATATCTTCCGCTACTAACGGCCCCACCTGAGCCTTCTGACCTTCATAATCAGGTAAATGCTGAATGATGCGTTTGGAAGGCGCCGTTTGTGGCGACTCATTTATTTCCTCCGGATTCATGTTGGCAATGTCACGCTTCAATCGGTTAATACCGGTTTGGCCATCCGGATACATAACAAGCAACCTATTAGGGTCAACCATTAAAAAGGCTTCAAATTCATGCAACTGCACGTAGGGGATGAAGTTGGGATGATTTATATCTTGTGCAATAGCCGCTTCTAAAACTGCTATTCGCTGATAGTGATCCGGAATTTGTTGTATTTGCGGGTTATAAGGGCTGTTTGCATCTTTTGGAAAGGCATACAAATCAACAAATGATGTATACCACGTATTTGCTCTGCCTCTGTCTGATTCTATCCAATTCAAGATGTCCTTTCTGAAATTTTTATATTTTGGAATTCTACCAAATCCGCCCTTTGCAGGCTTTCTATTGATTTTGTCCCACCCTGTTTCTATTTTTCGGACAGAAACATATTTATCCATTTGGAAAAAATGCGTTACCAAAACATCGTTCACAAATGCTTCTTCGGTACTGCCCTCTGCTATAATATTTATATACTTCATGGCCTGCCTCCGATGATGTTTTTCTCCCAGATTTGGCCGGTAGAAAATTCTTCTAAATAAGCCTGCAAACTTTCTGAATCCGGGCGCTGGTATTCAGAACTCCGGCCTTTGCGGTCTATCACCACCAAATCTTCCAGTTCAAAATTGTTGACCAGGCTGATGGATTGCGTGGCCACAAAAACCTGGCAGTGCGATGAAGCCGCTTTTATCAAACCTGCCACTGCATCAATAGCGCTAGGGTGCAAGCCCAATTCGGGTTCATCTAAGAACAATACCGCCGGCAAATCTTTTGGGTTTTGTGCTAACAAGCTAATTAGAGCAATAGTGCGCAGCATGCCATCGGATGCTTGCCCGGCATTGAAAACTTTGCTGGTGCCTTTTTCTTTCCATCTAAGCAGTATCTGTCCAAACTCAGGATACAGGTCAAAATCATCGAAAAACGGCAATACCAGGCGGATGTATTTTACGATTCGGGTATAGTAGGCTTTTTCCTCGTTTTGCAGTCGATATAAGAAGCTACCCAGATTATCTCCATTTTGTTTCAGCCATCTGCCATCTGCCTGCGACCATTTTAGCCTCATTGCTGCGGTGTCGCTGGTATTATGGAATTGATACACAATCAGCTTCCTTAGCAGGTTAAGTATTGTAGTGGGGGTTGCCGTTTCGATTTGAGGGAGTTTAGCTTCTTGATGTCCAACTCCGCAGCTACTCCATTTTGCCTCTCCTATAAATTCGTTTTTTATAAACCTGTACTTTTCTTCTTTGAAAACCAGATTATCAGGTTTCGCAAACATGAGACTAAATTTATACTCATTGAGCCCGGTTTTTGTCTCAATTGATATTTCGGCGTCAATACTTTTAGTAATATCTACACCATCGTGCAAAATATCGTTGGCGCCACCCAGATAGGCCACATGCTCCTGCAGTTTGCCATCGGAGTTTAGCATCCAGCTCAAAAACTTAAAGAAGGATATGAAGTTACTTTTGCCCGCGCCATTCGGCCCTATCAAAATATTAATGGGCTGCGGCTCAAAGTTCTCGATGGCCTTTATGGTTTTGTATCCCTTGATGGTAAAGGATTTCAGTTTTATATCCGGCATATCGCTTGTGTTTTAAGTCGTTTCAAACATTTCCTCACCATACTCTCCCTCAATCAGTACCCCTTTCCAACTTTCATCGCCTGTTTTCAGGTTTTCTACCATCTTCCTCCGTACATACGCAAATTTAACGAACTGTGCGATATATATGGGCTTGGCGCGGGAAAAACATCTGGTGGTGTATCTCCGCCGGTCGCCGGAGACTTACGTTGTATTTGAGTTTGTTCGCTTTTTTAGTTGGAGAAGAGTCATTATTGTTTGGCTTCCTGTTTTACACTCAACTCCCCCCTAAACGCCTTTTGGCTCAAACTGCCATATAAGTTCTCCAACTCCTGCAAGCTCTCCTGGTATTGGGTTTTGAGGACTTCTGTTTTTTCAAAGGTTTCGCCAAACTTATTTTGAAGTTCAACAGGCGGAAGTTTCATTTTAATTCTACGAATTATTGTCAAGTTCAGCCCGTCCATTATCGCACCTTTTACATTGTTGCTCATTTGCCTCACAATAAGCGGGTGACTATGAAAGGCATATGCAACGAAATATGGATTGGCAATTTTTTTATCCAAAGTTATTGCTGCCAAATGTTTTGAGTTAATGCAAAGCGGTATATCCTTTGGAACGACTGCCGTTCTGCCCAATGTTGCCATAATAGAAATCAATACATCATTTGGGAAAACCGTATAGCGTTTCAGTTCTTGATATTTTTCAGATGTAATACACCTACTTCTTTTCCAATCAAATCTGTTTTTAACAACATTATCAATTCCCAATACTTTTACATCACCTGTTTCTGTAAATTCACCATGAAGCAAGCTGCTGCCAAAAGGTCCAGTCCTCATACTTCCTTTTTTCTTATCAGCTAATTCTTCAAATTTTACTTCTTCCCAATTCTCTGTATCGGGATTTGAATAGAACATCTCCAAAAACGTACTCTTCAAAAATTCATCCAGCAGGCGGATGCTTTCTTTGCGCTGGGCTATCAGGTTTTCGGCTTTGCTTAATAGGTTGGCGATGTGGAGTTGCTGGTCAATTGGAAGAATTGGAACTTTGATTTCACACAAGCTTCCAAATGATAAAGTGTCTCTAACCGCACCTTTGGTTTTTGCTCTAATTCTTGTATTACCTATTGGGCTTTTTAAAAACACCTTCAAGTATTCCTCATTCAGTTCTTTAACGCATCTGAATACTACATATAGTGGACTGATTGCAACTTTGCTTTTTTGTTTTAAATAATCAATTGAACCAACATTTATTCTTGATGGATTATAAGCAAATTCATTTTCACCAACAATTTTATAGTTTGTAATATCCTTGCTAAATACTTCTTTGCTAAAATAGTCAGTTGATTTTATAAAGCCTTGAGAGTTTGTAACGGAGAAAACATTAGTTACAATACCCTTTTTGTTTCTGACTGAAACCTCGGAAATGTATTTGCCAAGTTTATCAATAATCATCATACAAACTCTTTTAACTCAGCCAACCCTTTTTGAATATCAGCTTCAATGGTTTCCAACTTTCCGAAAATCACCTCCGGTTTTTCATACACCACTTCTTCATACACTTCTTCTTTGTAGGTGCTCAGGTTCAGGTCGTAGTTGTTTTCTACAATTTCCTTTTTCGGTACGGAAAAATATTTCAATTTTCTATCTCCCGCAGATTCCGCAGATGTTCGCTGATGATATTTTTCTATGATATCCGGCAGGTCGCTTTCGGTAATTTTGTTTCGCTTGTCGTCCAGGCTGTAGCCGTCCGCCTGCATATCGTAAAACCACACCTGGTTGGTTTCTCCGCCTTTGGTAAAAATCAAAATAGCGGTGCTTACCCCAGCGTATGGTTTAAATGCTCCGCTTGGCACGGCTATTACGGCTTTCAGTTCGGCTTTTTCAATAATCAGTTTCCGCAGGGCTTCAAAGGCTTTACCGCTGTTTTGTATCAAACCGCTCGGCACAATCACTGCAGCCGTTCCGCCCATTTTTAGCATATTAAAAATGCGCTCTACAAACAGCAGTTCGGTTTTGGTGGTGGGCAGTTTCAGTCCTTCGTTAATATCGCTTTTGTCAATATTGCCCGTAAATGGCGGGTTGGCCATAATGATATCGAACTGGCTGTCTTCGTTGTAGCTTTTGCTCAGGGTGTCTTTGTAGTCAATTTTGGGTTCGTCAATACCGTGCATCATCATATTCATCAAACCCAAGCGCACCATGGTGGTGTCAATGTCATAACCCACAAAACTCTGGTCGAGAATGGTTTTTACTTTTTGCGTAAGCACGGCACTGATAGCAGCCCGTTCAAAACCGTCTTCGTCTTTGCTCAGTTTGGCAGGGTCTCTCTTTCTTACCAAATCGGTGAGGATGTATTGATACGCCCCCAAGAGGAAACCGCCTGTTCCGCAGGCGGGGTCGGCAATCCGTTGACCTAATTGCGGAGCTACCAGTTCAGCCATGAGTTTAATAATGTGGCGCGGGGTGCGGAACTGTCCGTTTTTACCTGCAGTGGCTATTTCACTCAGCAGCATTTCATACACATCGCCCTGTATATCCTGAAAAGCATGACCGCCCTCGGTGGCATCTTTTTCTATTTCCTTGAAAATGTCTTCTACAATATGGATGGCCGAAACCAGCAAACTGGCTTTGGGCATGATGAACACGGCATTGGCCATGTGTTTGGTGAAAGGCGATGTTTCTCCGTTTAGATCTTTCAGAAATGGAAACACTTTCATCTGCACATGCATCAGCATTTCGTCTGCTGGTTTGTGCTTGAATACACTCCAACGCAATTCGGTTTTATCGATGCTTTCGTTGCTGCCCGGAATGTTGAACTTTCCTGCAAAACGGGAAACATATTTTTCGCCGGTAAACTCAGCATCCCGTTCACGTTTGGCTTCCAAATCGTCCAAACGCTTCATAAAAATGAGGTAGGTAATTTGCTCAATAGCGGTTAAAGGGTTGGCAATGCCGCCTTCCCAGAAGTTTTGCCAAAGCTTGTCTATGAGCGATTTTAATCGCGCGTTGTTTTGAAGCATTTATTTCAGTTTCTTGATATTCTTATTTGACAACAACGATTTCATTTGTGTAATAGCAATTTTATTCAATTGGGTTAACCTTTCACTTTGTGGCAAACCCTGATGAATTAAAACTGCATTGATGCTTTCTAAATTGGAAAGCACGACCAACTGCTCAATGGTGGCTGCATCACGTATATTACCTTCTGCTTTCGGGTTGGCATCTCTCCACTGTTTGGCTGTCATTCCAAACAAGGCCATATTGAGCATATCGGCTTCATTGGCATACACAAAGTTAATTTGCTCTTTGGTGAGAGAAGCAGGAATCAGATTTTCTTTTATGGCATCCGTGTGTATGTGGTAATTCACTTTGGCCAGTGTTCTTTGAAGATTCCATTCGAGTTTATTCCGGCTGGTTTCATCCTCTTTCAGGCGTTGAAATTCCTTGATTACGTAAAGTTTGAATTCGATTGAAATCCAGGAAGCAAATTCAAGGGCTATGTCTTTATGGGCAAAAGTGCCGCCATAACGACCGGATTTTGAGACAATTCCAATGGCGTTGGTAGATTCAATCCACCTTTTAGGAGTCATTACAAAGCTGTTTAAACCTGCCTGCTTTCTAAACCCCTCGAATTCGAGGGGTTTAAAATCGGGGTTATAAATAATTTCCCAGAAGCCCAGAAGCTCAATGGTGTTACGGTTTCTCATCCAGTTTTGAATGATGCTGTCCGTGTGTTCGGCATCTTTATATCGGGCAATATCTGTAATTGAGATGTAGTCGTTCTCATTTGAACTGATCACGACTATATCTGTGCCTTTAACATTTATGGTTTTATTTTTTGCCATATTATGCCGCTAATACTTGTTCGGTTAAACTTAAAATTTCGTCAATCTCTTTGTGATTGAAAATTCCTCTGATTCCTTCGGGGTGAAGCATAGTAAAGGGAGATTCAATCAGGTTGCGTTTACTCACATCACCTTTTTCTAAAACAAAATTCTTGAGCAAGTCAAGAAATTGAAGTTGCCGGCTGGTGAGGTAACTATGGTTGGCAATAAAATCATCAAATGCTTTGGTAACGGTTTCAGCAAAGGTTTCCAATTGCTCAATACCCAAAATATGTTTGATGAATTGTACCAATGCGGCTTTGCGGTGGTTGTAAACCTTGCGAAGCAAATCAATGGTAATATGCGGATGCTCGTTGTGCAGTGCTGACGCTAATTGCTCCGCTTCTTCGGGTGTGATGTCTTTACCTTGTTTCAGCTTCTGCAAAACCGGACTGCTTGAAACCAGTTCATTGATTTTCTTTTCAACCAATTCACGGTATTTGGCAATACTCAACGTTTCATGTTGCGGGCCAAACTCTATAAACTCTTTTTCGGCAACAATGTCTTTCAAATTGAATTTGGCCGGAGCTAATGGAATAACTGCTTCACGGAATTTCATCAACGGAGAAAGTCGCTGAATCAGTTCTTCAAACTTGTCTTCATTGATGACTGCCCAATAGTGATTGCTTTGAGCCTGTCTTATCAATTCTTGTTCTCTTGCAATAATGTTGATGCTCAAAGGCAGTTCGCCAATTTCTTCAATGATGCTTTCTTTCAGCGTTTCAAACTTTTCGGTTTCTCCTGCCAAATGAGCCAACGAAACTTCTACAATGTCTTTTTCAAATCGCATGGCTTTGAAATCCACATCCGAAACGGCGCGAAGCAATGGTTTTACAACTGCTCTCAAAAATTCCATTTTGTCGGCTGTCAGGTTGTTCCAGAAGTTTTCATCTTCCAGCCGTTGCAATTCATGTTTGGCTTCCATGATAACCACCGAATTTTTCGGCAATGCTTCAACCTGCTTTCTGATTTTCTGAACTTCTTTGCTTACAATGTCCGTTTTGTCTTGCGTTTGGGCTTCTTCAATTTTTTCCAATCTAAGGCCAAACAAGCGAACAGGCAAAGGAATTTGAGCTTTTAATTCTTTGCCTCTTGGGTTGAGTTTGAAATATTCAAAGTTGTCCCAGCAATCGAGAACCAGAAAATTGTCCTTTTGGGTGCACCAGGGTTTTATTTTTTCGGGTTCCAGTAGTCGGGTTCCTCTGCCTATCATCTGCCAAAACTTGGTGTAGCTGTAAACGGGTTTTGCAAAAACCAAATTCACCAATTCCCGAACATCAATTCCCGTGTCGAGCATGTCCACGCTTATGGCAATGCGTGGCATGTCGTTGCTTACAAACTGGTCGAGCAACCCACCTTTGCCATATACCCGTGGGTCTTCGCTTACCAATACTTTGGCTAATTCGCCTCTGTATTCGGGGTAAAGAGAATCGAAGATTTCTTCTACTCGCCTTGCATGGGCTTTGCTGATGCAAAAGAAAATGGTCTTCCCCGGCAATATGCCGTTGGCATCTTTGATGCTTTCTTCCATGAATTCACGGACAATCAAAGCATTTGTTCCTCTGTTGATTACCTTTTTTTCAATCTCCGTTCCTTCGTAGTTGATTTCTTCGATTTCCTTTCCTTCCAACATCAGTTTTTGTTGGTCCTCCAGTGAAATTGTTCGTTTGTTTATTCCTTCATCCTGAAACCTGGTTTTGATTTTCATTACCTGAAAATTGCTCAGGAATGGAGGAATGTGATTTACTGCTTCATCATACGAATAAGCAAAAGTGGGAATACCATCTTCGCATTCAAATAATTGAAAAGTGTTGTGGTCGATTACATCCGTTGGCGTGGCGGTCAAGCCCAGTGTAATCGTATTGAAGTAGTCCAGAATTTCCTGATAAGTATTGTAAATGCTTCGGTGGCTTTCGTCCACCACAACCAAATCAAAGAAATGCGGACTCAACGATTTTTCTTCATTTCGGATAACATTCAGCATGGTCGGATAAGTCGAGACATAAATCCGTCTGTCGGTGGCAATTTCCTTCTCTCCTTGTTTTGGCCAGCGTGGTTCATTGGGCAAATGCTCTTTGAATGCCTCCAGTGTTTGGTCGCGAAGTGCAATTCTGTCAACAAGGAACAAAACTCTTTCTGCCCAACCGGCTCTCATTAGTGCGTCCACCAATGCAATGCAGGTTCTTGTCTTTCCCGTGCCCGTCGCCATGACCAGCAAAAATTTGCGCTTTCGTTTTTCAACGGCTTCCATTACTGCACGGATAGAAGCAATCTGATAATTCCTTCCTGCAATTTTGGTATTGATGAGTTCACCCGCTAATTGCTTTCTCGCTTTACGTATGTATGCGTAACGTTCAATGTCGTCGCGGGTCGGAAAACCAAATACTTTTTTGGGCGGATAATTATCTAAATCCCAGAAGTAAATGTCGTGTCCGTTGGTATAAAAGCAAAAAGGTAAGTCAACGCCTTGTGTTTGTTTGATGTTGTAGCAATATTGTTTGGCTTGTTCTCGCCCGAGTGCTGCGTCCACAGAAGTCTTTTTGGCTTCCACAACGGCAAGCGGTTTGCCATCTTTGCCCAATAAAACATAATCGCTGTATTGGTGTCCAGCATATGGTGTTGCCGGTTCTTCGATAACTGTCAAGTGAATATCAAATTCCTCAATCACCTGAGTTCGGTCAGTCACATTCCAGCCCGCTTGTGTTAATCGGTTGTCAATGATTTCTTTCCTTGTCAGCTTTTCGTTTTTCACTTTATATAATCTAAATTTATAGATGGTCAAAATACGCAAATTTTCGGTTTTGTTGTCCGAATGCGCTATCGATGCGTGGGCAGAAACTTGCTTTCCAGATAGACAAAAATGATTTCATACAGCCATACGCAAAAATAATGTTTTTTTATGAACCCAGCAAGTGGCGCGACTGCGCAATCCAGCCGGTCGTTGAGCGGAGCAGAACCGACGACTTTGCGACTGTGCGACCGTGCGACCGTGCGACTTTGCGATCCAAGCCGCTCGTTGAGCGGAGTCAAAACGACGAGTTTGCACATTTCGATGTAAAAATCCCGTTTGAGCGGGTCGTCCATGTACATGATAAGGAGAAGATGCAACCAACTCAATTCTCTACACAGTGTGTATACAATTTGCTCATCGGAAAAAACCTGTGCCAACTGCATACATTGCCGCAATTAGTGCAACGCAGCGTTGCACAAAGTCAAAGTCGGGCCATATTATGGGCGGCAAATCCCATCATCCTGCGGATGTTTCTTTCTTCAAAGCCTCGCTTTCCAAAGGTATGCTGCAATTTTGTAGCAGGCTGCGACAAAATCTGCTTGCCGTACTTATCCACAGTGGGGTCAGACCTCCGGAATATACGCTACATCCTTCAGCCTCATTTTGCCGTCGGGGGCAGGCATTTTCAAAGCGTTACAATTTGTAACGGTTTCATTCCCCTCATCTTTTAATCTCTTTTTTAATACCCGCCAATACACCTGAGGATTAGGACTATCGGTCAAGACAGCCACAACATCTACAATGGACACATACCATTTTCCCTCTTCCTCATCCCACAGTGTTCTCACTTTTTTGTCTTCAAAGATTTTAATTTCGGTGTCTTTTTTCATTTGATTGTTGTTTTTTTGTTTCAACCCGTGACAAATTTTCACGGGTTGAATGATGCTGCCAATACTTATGCGGTTAAACTTATATCATGGGGATCCACCACCGACAGCTCGACAATTGCCTTAAAGTCAGTGACATTTCGGCTGATCAGCGTACAACCGTTTACTAAAGCGGTCGCCGCAATGATAGCGTCCGGTAGTTTTATTTTGTACTGTTTGCGTAGCTCAATGGTTTTTTCGGCTACTTCTTCCGTTAAGCCAAAAACGATGGCATCGTCAAAAAAATTAAGGAGAACCCCGTAGGATTCGAGAGGAGCGGAAAATCCTAATACTTCAATTTTGGTGATTACTGATACAAATGGAATTTGGTCAATCACCTTGCTTAGGAATACCATGCCGTCAGCCGGTAGCTTCCCCATCAGATAGTCAATGACCGCATTGCTGTCAATCACATAGGCCGTTCCCATTCCTCCCTGCTTTGGTTGATATACTGCAATATTTGCTCTCCTGCTTCAACAGAGAGCTTACCCGCGTATTTGTCGGATAACTTTTGGCTCGAGCGCATGTTTTTTTTCAAAATGTGGATCAGGTCGAGCTCTTCCAAGGCTGATAGCAATTGCATGGCTTTGGGATGGTTGAGTTGAATGACGACGGTTTCCGCCGTGCCGGAAACAAGGGAAGGACCGCTTACCAGGTAGTCTACTGTTGATTCAAGCGCTTTAGCGATGTTGACCACTACTTGCGCGTTGGGCATGGTTTCGCTTCGCTCATAACGGGAAATTTGTGTGTAATGCACATCAATGAGTTCCGCCAATTCTGTTTGCGAATACCCTTTCCTTTTGCGCAGTGCTTTTAATCGTTCTGCAAAGCTCATTTTGATTGTTATATTTAATACAAAAATACACAACAAAATGCAAATATGCAAATTTATTGTCAATTTTGCTAAATTTTTTCCGCATACACCACCATATGCGCGCCCAGCAAACAATACCCCATACTAAACCTAAGCAACTCCCCCCCCTTCTCAATTCTAGCCTTAAATTCCCCGCCTTTTTCGTCATACATAAACGGCTCGACGATCAGGTTGGCCCGGAAGTCGATGCCGCCCAGGCCATAGGCTTTGTACAAGGCCTCTTTTGCGCCCCAATACACATGCAGGTGCGCCAGGTGCTGTGACGCCGATAGCGAGGCCATCTCTTCCTCCCGCATAAATTTTACGGCGAGCCGCTCTATTTTCGGGGCCCAGACTTGTATATCAATGCCAACCGGGACATCTCCCCTGATGGCCGCGGCATACCCCGCCGAATGGCTCACCGACACACAGGGCCTGCCGCCGCTGCAATACAAACTGCCTTTGTCGTTTTTATACACGCCGGCATAGGGCTCGTCGCCCAGCAATTGCCACAGCAAATGCCGCGATGCCAAACGCTCAAGCCGGCGGCGGCCTTTTAGCGCCTCGAAGGGCGGCTCGTCGGCGGCAATGCCGGGCAGGGCGGCGAGGAACCATTCCTCCGACTCGTCGATCTGCCAGGCGGCCCACTGCGCGCCACCCACAAGTTGTTCGCTTTTTGCCAAGGGCATAATGGCTTTTTTTTACAATAATAACCCTATTTTGCCAAGCGTACCCAATCGCCGTAAAACGTTTCTGCACAATGACCGATAAGTCTATCTCGCTGGTTAACCTCACCCGCCTTACCGGGCACAATACGGCTATCTATTGTCTCAGCAGCGGACTGCGGCCCGATACGGTGCTATCCGCCGGCGGCGATGGTATGATCGTAGAATGGGACCTGCTCGCCCCCGAAAACGGCAAGCTGCTGGCCCGCGCCGAAACCCGCCTGTTTTCGCTGCTGCCCTGCGCCGACCTGCAACTGCTAGTGGCCGGCGATATGGACGGAGGCGTGCACTGGATCGACCTGGCCGACCCCACCCGCACTTCGGGTATCGCCCACCACCGCAAAGGGGTGTTCGATATCTTGCGTATCGGCGACGACATTTTTACCGCCGGCGGCGACGGCAAAATCAGCCGCTGGTCGGCTACCTCGCGAAGAAGCTCTGAAAGCCTCGCGCTCAGCGCCAACGGACTGCGTTGCCTGGCGTTCCAACCCCAACGTAAAGAGATTGCGGTGGGCGCCAGCGATAATAATATTTATCTGCTTGACGCAAATAGCCTGGAACTCCGCCACATGATTAGTCCGGCCCACGAAAGCTCCGTTTTCGCGGTCTGCTACAGCGCCGACGGACGCTACCTGTTCAGCGGCGGCCGCGACGCCCTGCTGCGCGTCTGAGATATGGCCGACAATTATAAGCTGATTTCTTCCCAGCCCGCGCATTGGTATACCATTAACCACATCGCACTGCACCCTTCCGGCCGCTGGCTGGCTACCGGCAGCAGGGATAAAACCGTGAAAATATGGGACGCGCAAAGCTTTGAACTCATCAAGGTGCTCGAAACTATTCGCGACCGTGGGCACGTCAATTCCGTCAACAAAGTATGGTGGCGCCCCGACGGCAAACAACTGGTTTCCGCCGGCGACGATAGGAGTATGATTATTTGGGAAGTGGTGTAACTTTGCCCTCCCAAGCTTTAAAATTTTACGACTTTATTATGATCCTGAGCGATAAAAAGATTCTGGATAGCATCGAAAACGGCGAAATTCTCATCGAGCCGTTCGACCGCAACTGCCTGGGCACCAATTCCTACGACGTGCACCTGGGCCGCTGGCTGGCAGTTTACAAAGACCCCGTACTCGACGCCCGCAAGCACAACGAAATTACCCATTTTGAAATCCCCGAGGAGGGTTTTGTGCTGCAACCCGGCACGCTCTACCTCGGCGTCACGCAGGAATACACCGAAACGCACAATTCCGTGCCTTTCCTCGAGGGCAAGTCGAGCGTGGGCCGCCTCGGCATCGATATCCACGCTACCGCCGGCAAAGGCGACGTGGGCTTTTGCAACACCTGGACGCTCGAAATTTCCTGCACGCAGCCGGTCCGTATCTACCCCGGCATGCCCATCGGACAGTTGATTTATTTTAAAATAGACGGCGAAATTGAAAATTATTATAACAAAAAAGCCGGCGCCAAATACAACGAACGCACGATCAAACCCGTAGAAAGTATGATGTGGAAAAACCGTTTTTAGACCCTGGCTATGCCTATCAAAATCATATCCGCCGGCGCCGGTAGCGGCAAAACTTACCGACTCACCAGCGAACTGGTGCAGTTGCTCAAATCGGGCGTGCGCGCCAATGGCATTATCGCCACTACTTTTACCCAAAAAGCCGCCGCCGAATTGCAGGAGCGCGTGCGCGTGCGACTGCTACAAGACGGCCTCACCCAGCAAGCCGACGAGATTAACAACGCCCTTATCGGTACGGTGCACGGACTCGGCGTGAAGCTGCTGCGCCGCTTTGCCTACGAAGCCGGCGTGTCGCCCCAGGTAGATATTATTGCCGACGAAGACCAGCAGGTGATGTTCAACCAGGCACTGGCGATGGTGCTGCCCGAAGAAAGGGTGACGGAGATTGAACATCTCGCAGACAAGCTGGGGTTTAGCAAAAAAGGTTATACCGACTGGCGAAAAGAGGTTAAAACAATTACGGATATAGCCCGCGCCAATGACTTTTCTGAAGCGGTGCTGCTCGATAGTCGCAACCGCTCGTACCAGTCTTTTTCCGCCTTTCTCGAAAAAGGCGCCGATACGCCGCTCAGCACGATGCACGAACGCCTGGCGGCATTGCTCGCTGAGACGATAGATAGCCTGCAAAATGGCGAAGACCATACCCTTAAAACAAAAACGGTCGTCGATACCCTGCGGCAACTCCTGCGCGAATTGCGCCTGCGCGATGAGCTGCACTGGCACCAGTGGATGAAAATCGCCAAAATCGAACCCGGCGCAAAAAGCAGAGACGACGTAGCCCTGCTGAAGGAATGGGCGCTGCAACACGAAAAACACCCGGCCTTCCACAGCGATATACAGGCTTTTATTTACCACCTCTTCGACGTGGCTATAGACGCTTTGCGCGAATACGAACAATACAAAAAAAGACGCGGACTTATCGACTATACCGATATGGAGACGCTCGTATACCGCCTGCTCGATCATCCCGATGTGCATGCGGTATTATCCGAAGAACTCGACCTGCTAATGGTTGACGAGTTTCAGGATACGAGTCCACTCCAACTGGCCCTCTTTTTACGGCTCTCGCGTTTTGCCCGCCACGCCGTGTGGGTAGGCGACCCCAAGCAGTCGATCTACGGATTCAGGGGGGCCGAACCCCGGCTTATGCAGGCCATCATCGACCACGCCGGCGGCATCAAACCCGAAGATATCCAGCAATTTTCCTGGCGCTCCCGGCAGGATATCGTCTACACCACTAATGCCATTTTCTCGAAGGCTTTCGCCCCTACCCCCGTCGAGCAAATTGCGCTGACGCCCAAGCGAACCGGCGAGGGCGAACCCCTGCAAGCCGGGAAGGCCCTGGTGCACTGGCATTTTGAGGTCGACGACGACGGAAAACCTCCTGCTCAATCCTGGATCATCGATTGCATCGCCACGTCCCTGCGGCAATGGCTCGACAATGGTACAGCCTGGGTGTTGCCCAAAGGCGAAAAGGAATGGCGCCGCCCGCGCCCCGGCGATGTGGCCATCTTGTGCCGCAGCAACGCCGGCTGCCAGGCTATGGCCAACGCACTCCACCGCGCAGGCCTCAAAGCAGCGCTGTCGCGTACCGGACTGCTACTCACGGCAGAAGCCAAACTCACGCTGGCCTGCCTCAAGTATTTGCTCAACTATTACGACTCACTGGCCGTGGCGGAGATCATCTTGCTGGCCCAGGGAACTCCCATCGAAGACATCGTAGAAGACCGCATGGAATACCTGGCACAGGTAGAAAACAAAACGGCCAAAGGGCGCTGGGCCGAAAGCAATGCCTTTATCAGCCGGCTGAACCACCTGCGCGCGCAGGTCGTCGAGCTGTCGGCCACCGAAATCCTCAACCTGCTGCTCGAAACCCTCGACCTGCGCCGCATCATCGCCGCCTGGGGCAATGCCGAACAGCGCCTCGATAATGTAGAGATGCTGCGCCACCTGGCCCATCAATACGAAGAAGCCTGCAATCGCCTCCACTCGGCCTCTACGCTCGGCGGAATGTTGTTGTGGCTCAACGATCTCGAAAATGCCAAACGCGACTACCAGGGCTGGGGCGAAAACCCCGATGCGGTAAATGTGCTCACTTATCACAAAAGCAAAGGCCTGGAATGGCCCGCGGTGATCTGCAGCGACCTGGGCGACCAGCTCCGCGCCGATCTCTGGGGCGCCGAAATTGTGGCCGACACCGCTACTATCGACCTCGATAATGTGCTGGAAGGCCGCTGGCTCCGATACTGGGTAAACCCCTACGGCGATGCGAACCTGATCTCCCCCCTTTCGGAGCGCCTCGATCAAAGCCTCGAACAAGCCCTCAAAACCAGGCAGTCGCTGCAGGAAGAAGCCCGGCTACTTTACGTGGGGATTACCCGCGCCCGCGACTACCTCATTTTGCCCAGCGCCTATAAACCCACCCGGTGGCTCAACCGCGTGTGGCACGACGGCAATGAAGACCTGCCCACCCTCGATTCCCATTCCAGCGAAAGTCCCTGGCATTGGGACGGCTATTTTATCGACAACGAAACCGAGACCTATCGCTATCCGCGCACTTTCCCCTACGCAACTCCGGAGACCCCACAAATTTACTACCTCGAACCGCGCCACGGCAGACTACCCCATGCTCCTTTCCAAATCGACCTGCACCGCCGCGATCACGGCGTAAGTTGGCAGGCTTCGCTGCGAGCCGCCACGTTTGCCTACGCTGCGCCCCTGCCCTGTGGACAAGTAGCGGAGGCCTACCAGGATGCCAAACTCGTGAAAGCTTTTTTGCATGCCGACCACGGCGATTACCCGGCAGAAGAGCGAACAGCCCTGGCCGAAGGCTTGATCAAAAATATGGCCCCCGATACCCCGCTAAATGTAGAGACATTATTGAAAACCGGCGAGGAGTGGCGGCAATGGCTGCAATCCCGTTTTGCGGCAAGCGGGGTATGGCGCAAATACCCGCTGCGGTATTTCCACGGCGCCCAACTATTCGATACCATTGCCGACCTGGTGCTCGACACTGCCGAAGGGCTCGTACTCATTCAGCACAGCAGCTTTGCCGGCGATGCCAAAGGCCGCGAAAAGAAGGCAATAGAGCTGGGCCCATGGTTCAGTCTGAGCAAGGCCGCCCTCGAAGCTCATTTTCAAAGGCCTGTAGCTCACACCCTGGTACACTTCGTGTTGGCCTGCAGCCTCACCGAAGTTGATTGCCGGCTCGATCCACCTGCCCTACATCACGTCCAACTCGAATTATTGTAAAAAAAGAAGCGCCTTGCAGCGCAAAAAAACTGCAAGGCGCCCTTCTATGCGCGAAAGCTGCGCCCTGATTTACACAATCGAAAAGCCGACATACTTGTCCACATATTCATAGTGCCAGGTAGCGCTATCAAAGATCGTGCGCTTATGAACGCGCAGACGCGCCGTATAGCCGCAGGGATCAAAATTGGACGTGTCCAGGTCCCAGGCCAGATTGGCGTCGCCGTTGTCGGCAGCGCCGCTAACCTCACGCGAGGGAGGCGAAAACATAGCCGCGCCGGTAATGTGCGATGAAGGCTGCGCTTCAAGCTGCCATTGACCGAAGTAGTTGTCAACAGCCCGCAAATGGCCGTTGATTTTGTCGCCTTTTCTGTAGCTGTGGCAATCGCCTCCATCTATAACAAGATCTACGGCAAATGCAGGATTTACAGCCACTCCGTATCCCGGGTTCATCGTCAGATGCACATTATCCAGCATGATCCGATACTCTTCCGAATATTCGATATTGGCAGGCGCATGTGCAGGATCGGTGGTATAGGCCAACCTGACGCGATATACGCCCTGGCGATTGCCCGTATTCCACACGGCAATCAGATTGTCGAGGATCTCCTCATTGATTGCAGGATTGGCCACATAGGGAAACCAGCCGCCGTATGCCGCACTGTTGATGAACACCGAGTTAAAAAGCGTGCCCCAAAGCACAGGGCGGGCCGTAGTAAAAGTAAACTCGTTGTTCACAGGCAGCCAATCGCCGATTACCGGCTCGAAATACTGTACCTGGAAATGCGTGCTATATGGCGCGCCGGTATTAAACAACTTCGCGCGGAAATTGACCGCTCCGCCCCAAGGCCTGTTGGCCGACAAATCGCTGATCGGCGACCCATACGCCAGATGCGATACGGGGTCAATTGCTGAAACCAGTACGTTGCCGATATAGTCAAAGCGGTGCGTCAAACCCGCAGTTTCTTTTCCCGGCCTGATCTGCACAACACGATCAAGGCGATTACCCCACACATTGAGGGCATTGGGATTAACCATAGACGGTGGCACATTCCACGACAATACCGCCCGTATTTTAACGATATTCGGGTTTTTGCACGAGCGCAGGCGCGTAGTTACGTCCAGCGGCAGCGAAACGCTATAATAAAGGCCACCGGCCGGTATGGCGGCAATATCGTGTACCTGCACCTGGGCAGTGCCGACGTATTGATAACCGCCCGGCCCCGCATTGTCCCAATCTACCCAAAAGGCGACATATTCGGTGGAGCCTCTTCGACACAAATTGCCGCTATAGCCGCCTGGGCGTTTGATATGGATTACAGCCCCCAGCGTATCGGTCTCGGTTTGCAAACCGGCGCAAACCAGCTCCTCATAGGTCGTATTCGCCTCATCATTATTAAATGCATTCAATAACTGGTCCCAGTCAATTTGTAACGCATCCAAATCAAATTTGGCTATTTCAATAACAGGGCCGACATACGACTCAGCACCGGACATAGAAGCCAACAACGGCGTCAATGTGCGATGGTCGGGTATTTGAAGCTCGCGATATTGCTTAACCATTTCCGCATTGATGATGGGCGCCGTTTTATCAGCGTAGGCAACCGGCGATTTGAGGTCGATCAGTTGTAGCAAATCGGGCTTGGGGTTTACTTTCAATTGCTCAAACAAATCGCCCAGGTAGAACGGACGCGGCTCAATCTGGATGTCGGCATCCACAACATTGCCATAAAAAGGTACGTGAAGCGGATTGGCCGGCGGAATAGCATTCCACGACAATATAGCCCTGACCGTCGGCAATACCGGTGAAAAACATATCTTACTCTTCTCTTCGTCTCTCAAAGGCAAGGTCACTATATACTTCAAAGGGTGTTGCATGCCCGGAGGCGCATCTGAAATATCGTGGGCCCTGAAACTGGCCATACCTATATCCTGAAACCCTGCACCGTCGTGCCAATCAACAAAAAATCGCACATATTCGCCCGAACCGTTGGTACACAATCCGCCGCTGTAACCCATGGCCTGTTTCACGCTTATCACCGCTGTAAGTAATGCACGCTGGGGATTATACCCCACACAACTGAGTTCTTCCCAGTAAGTAATGCCTGAAAAAGCAAACTCAACATTGAGCAGCTTGTTCAGCAACAATCTTTGCCTGCCCTCTGTAAAGGCTTTGATCTGAGCCTCAGAAAAGCGGACATCTTTCTTCTTTTCCATTTCGGATAATTTGGTAATAAAAAAAATACCTGTCAATGGTTAATACCGTTCAACGCATGTTATTACCGTACCGGAAAAAAAATGCCGCGCCTGCCCCAAGATGAAGCAGACGCGGCGTCCTTGCGTTTTCTCAACAATGGTTAATTTTCCTGTTATTTCATACCTGTAGAGTGAAAGCTCATAGACATGGCCGTATTCTCTTTCGAGGGCATGCCGTGTATCTCCGTTTCGGGGTGGAAGGCATACCAGGCAAACCAGTACATCGTAGCCGAGGGAATGGGTTTGCCTTCTGCATCTGTTACAAAAGCCGTTTGTAGGGCGGCATTAAATTCAATGCGCACAGATTGGCCGTTAAATTCATCGGTAGTGATGCCGCTTTTGCCATTGGGCAACATGGCAAATGGGTATGCTTTGAAGCGGCCGTCCACGGCAACTCCCACGATCTTCTCTTTCAAGGGCAGGCGCTTGTCGGTCTGGCTCACCGGAAACAACAGGCGAGTAGACGAAGCCTCATAGGGAATACAATCGTAGTTGCGTTTGTAACCCGTTTCGGTAGTCAACACCTGGGTATCGGGATGTTTCGCTTTCCACTCGCCCCAGCTCACAAGAGCCGTGGGCAATAACTCCATTTTGGCGCCGGCGGCCGGGCCCGACACGGCTTCGCCCGTGATTTGCGACCAGAGCGACTCGGTCTGCTTGTCGTAATACAACGAGTTGCTGTTGTACACCAATCCCGAGGTGCCAAATGCCAGTTGTTGCTTGTTGACCTGAGACTTGTACGCCATAGCGCTGGCACACAAGGGGTTGAAAGTAACGGCTACCGGCGTATCGCCGATGCGGTCGTTGACTATCTCGTGATACCCCAGAATACGCGCCGGGTAAGCCCTGGCAACCCCGTTTACCACCACGCCGATTACCTCGTCGACACTCGTCAGAAAATCGGCTTCGGTAGCCGCAGCAAATTTCGGGTGGCTAATCGCCGGAATGCCATCGCGCGGGGGGCCCGCAGGAATCACCTCGTACACCGGAATCGTCAGTGCCGACATCCGAAAATCATTGTAATATGACGACTCCACGTATTGCGCCATTATCGGGCTTGAGGCAAGTACTATCATCGTCATCAACAGGAAAAAGCGGTTAATAGTGTTCATAGTTAAATGAAATTTAATGTTTAAATTACTGATATAGTTCAAAAAACACTTCATTTAACTACTAAACCAAAACCGTGCCAAAAATTCTCTGTTCTCTGTTCTCTGTTCTCTGTTCTCTGTTCTCTGTTCTCTGTTCTCTGTTCTCTGTTCTCTGTTCTCTGTTCTCTGTTCTCTGTTCTCTG
>JABWBR010000055.1 GCA_013360405.1 Saprospiraceae bacterium | reverse complement strand
CGTACCTGATTTACAACTGCCAATCCCTTTCGACTGGCAGGATATAGTTTGTACGACTTTTCTGGATTTAGGGTTAGTATGACTTAACTGGATTCAACAATGGTAAGAACTAATCAAAATACCAAGAAGCCTTTAGGGTAAGCCCACGGGGCCCGCCAAAGGTATCAATGACAATGTGATAGATCAGATAAATTTACTTTTTGTATAAAGGAATTTGGCAAAGGAGGCAGCAAGAACGATATTTGCAGAGTGCTTTCAATATTCTAGTTCAAGCTGAATATTAAGAGTATCAGATATTATACTGAAAATGATTTATATTTAACTTTCACATCTAAATCTAGATATGTCAACCGAAGAAAAAAAAATTATCATACTGGAACAAGATAGCGAAGCCGATACCTGCCGCAAAGAGGTGACACCTAAACTGTATGTAAGTGAATGGACAGATGATCAGATTTTGGAGCAGCGGGTGTTCACTGCCGGGCAAATCATTGTATTGGGCAAGGTTGCTAAACGGAAAGCCCCCAAGAAAGCAGATTACATTTTGCGGATTGCCCAGAACTTCGCGATTGCCGTTGTCGAAGCAAAAAAGCGGTACAAAACCGCTGCCGCCGGCCTGCAACAGGCTAAAAATTACGCCGAAATACTGGGACTGAAATTCGCCTACGCTACCAATGGCGCTGAAATCGTTGAGTTCGATTTTCTGACCGGACTGGAAACCGTTATAGACAAGTATCCGACACCACAAGAACTTTGGAACCGCCTGCAGGCCGCCGAACCCGTAGACGAATACATAAAGGAAATATTGCTGAAACCGCTTTTTCCAAATCCCGACAAACCGCCGCGATATTACCAGGAAATAGCCGTCAACCGAGCGGTACAGGGCATTTTAGAAGGCAGGAAACGCCTTTTACTTACGCTGGCAACAGGCACGGGTAAAACCTCGATTGCGTTTCAAATTATCTACAAACTTTGGAACAACCGCTGGAATACGACCGGCGAACACCGACGACCTAAAGTGTTGTTTCTGGCTGATCGTACTATATTAGTGGATGACCCTTACTCGAAAGATTTTGCCGTGTTCGGCGATGCGCGGGCGTTGGTTTCCGACAGCGGAGCAAAAACAAGCCGGGAAATTTACTTTTCCACCTATCAGTCGTTAGCAGAAGATAGTAACCGGCAAGGGCTGTTTCGCCAATTTCCAAAAGACTTTTTTGACCTGATCGTCATTGACGAATGTCACAGGGGTAGCGCTTCCGATGAAAGCAATTGGCGGGCAATTCTGGATTACTTTACAACTGCCGTTCAATTGGGATTGACGGCAACCCCCTTGCGGCAGGATAACAAAGATACTTATGCGTATTTTGGCAACCCGCTATATGTATACAGCTTGCGGCAGGGTATTGAAGACGGTTTTTTAGCGCCGTATATCGTAAGACGTATAGTCACCGAAGCCGATGCAATGGGCTGGCGACCGCAGGCTGGTCAAACGGACGCCCACGGCAACCTCATTCCGGATGGGGTTTACAATACCGCTGATTTTGAAAATTCCCTCTCATTGTTGCCCCGAACAAAAGCCGTTGCCCGGCACCTGACGGAGCATTTGCGCAAATTTGGCCGACTGGATAAAACTATTGTCTTTTGCGTGGACCAGGATCATGCCGACCAGATGCGGCGCGAATTGAGTAACCTCAATGCCGATTTGGCGCGTGAACATCCAAATTATGTTGTGCGCATTGTTTCGGAAGAAGGCGATATTGGGAAAGGGCTGCTGAGTAAATTTATGGACATCGAACAGGATTTCCCCGTTATCGTTACGACCTCCAAACTGTTAAGTACCGGCGTCGACATACCGACCTGTAAAAACGTTGTCTTATTCCGCATGGTCAACTCTATGACAGAGTTTAAGCAGATTGTTGGGCGCGGCACACGGGTGCGCGAAGACAAAGACAAACTGTTTTTTACAATTCTGGACTATACCGGCAGCGCAACCCGAAATTTTGCCGACCCATATTTTGATGGCGAACCGCCATTGATAACAGTCGGAGAAATGGACGAAAGCGGTGAAGAAACCAAAACCGAAGTCATCTCCTCCGAAGAACCGCCTGCCGATTGGACAGATGAGGAAATCCGAAAGTTTTCATCTGCTGTTTCCGCCGAAGGGCGTCAAAAATATTATGTCAAGGAGGGCGAAGTGTCCATTGTAGTTGAAAACGTCCAGATTTTGGACGCGGACGGAAGGTTGCGCACGGTTCATTTTACCCAATACGCCAAAGAACAAATCAGGACCCTATACACCGATGCGGGTGGGTTTCAAAAAGACTGGGCCGACCCCGAACAGCGACATCGCATCATTGCAGAACTGGAAAGCAGGGGTATTTCACTGTATCAACTATCGGACATTACCAGGTTGACCGACGCCGACCCCTTCGATATGCTTTGCTTTGTGGCCTTCGACCTCAAACCGATGTCCCGCCGCGAACGCGCCGAACAAGTCAAACAAGCCGCTATATTGGAAGGTTATTCGGAGAAGGCCAAGGAAATCATCAACTTGATTTTGGATAAATACATCCAGTTTGGCGTAAACGAGTTAAACGCCGACATTTTGGAAGTTAAACCTATTTCCGAAAAGGGAAATATTACGGAGATTGCCGCTTTGTTTGGCGGAGCGCCGAACCTGTTGAAGGCTTTAGACGATATTCAAAGACTACTCTACGCAGAAGCGGCATAACAATACCCAATGGCAAAACGACAAAAAGAAGCAAATCCTGAAACGACGGCACAACGCCTGTCCGGGCTGGTAAAATCCTGCCGGGACATCATGCGCAAAGACAAAGGGCTGAATGGCGATGCCGACCGGCTGCCTATGCTGACCTGGATCATGTTTTTGAAATTCCTCGATGATGTGGAGCAGGAACTGGAAACCAAAGCCCTGCTGAAACGCCAAAAATACAAGCCTGCCATCGGGCAACCATACCGTTGGCGCGATTGGGCCAAAAACCAGAACCTCACCGGCGATGACCTGCTGAGTTTTATCAACAACGAAAAATGCACCCTGCCCGATGGAAAAGAAGGCGCTGGTTTGTTCTACTATCTCAGAAGCCTGCAAAGCGAAACGGGCAGTACCCGTAAAGACGTGATTGCAACCGTGTTCCGGGGCATCTCCAACCGGATGATAAACGGCTACCTGCTTCGCGACGTGGTGGACAAAATAGACGGCATCCACTTCAACAGCACGGAAGAAATTTACACGCTCTCGCACCTGTACGAAAGCATCCTGAAAGAAATGCGCGACGCTTCGGGCGACGCCGGTGAGTTTTACACGCCACGCCCGGTGGTAAAGTTTATGGTGCAAATGCTCAACCCGCAATTGGGCGAAAGCGTACTCGACCCCGCCGCCGGCACAGGCGGCTTTTTGGTGGAAACTTTTGAACATCTGCGCAAGCAAGCCCAAACCGTTGAACAATACGAAACGCTGCAACAAAGCAGCATTTACGGCGGAGAAGCCAAACCTCTACCCTATCTGCTCTGCCAGATGAACCTGCTGCTCCACGGCCTGGAATATCCCAGTATCGATAGCGGAAACAGCCTGCGAACACCCCTGCGCGATATCGGCGACATTGAAAGGGTGGACATCATACTGACCAACCCACCCTTCGGCGGTGAAGAAGAACGCGGTATCCTGAACAACTTCCCCGACGATATGCGCACCGCTGAAACAACGCTATTATTTCTGCAACTGATTATGAGACGGCTGAAACGCGCCAAACCAGGCTCACGCGGCGGACGGGCTGCCGTTGTCGTACCCAACGGCACTTTATTTGCAGACGGCATAGCCGCCCGCATCAAAGAACAAATGTTGAAGGAATTCAACTTGCACACTATCGTGCGCCTGCCCGACGGCGTGTTTGAACCCTACACTTCGATACCTTCCAACCTGCTGTTTTTTGAACACGGAGCGTCAACCCAGGAAGTTTGGTTTTATGAAATCCTGCCCCCGATCGGACGCAAAAAATATAGCAAAACCAACTCCATGCAGTACGACGAATTTGCCGGCTGCATCGAATGGTGGGACAACCGAACCGAAAACGAAAACGCCTGGCGCCTACCCGTTGCCGACATCCTGCAGTACAACGGCGGCAAACTCATTTCCGCCAACCTGGACCGGAAAAACCCCAACCGTCGCAATGAAAACGAGTTTGTAGAACCCGCAGAAGCAATTGCCGGCATTTTGGAAAAAGAAAAACAAATTGTACATTTACTGGACGAAATAAAACAACTTGTCCGGCCATGAGAAAAGAACTAATCCTCGAACTTTTCCAAAAATTTGAAATTGAGCACCATTTTGCCGACGTCGGGAAAATGGTCGACATCAGCAACGGTACTCAACGGCGGGGGTATGACTTCGCCCTCACCCGCTACGCCCGCCACCTGGCTGGAGACGTAAAAAAACTGGAACGCCGCCTAAAGGCCGAACAGAAAAAGGCCCTGCAAAAACCCGAAAAACTAACCCTGCCCACCACAGAAGAAAAGGAGGGGGAACTATGAAACGAGGGTGGACAACGGTGAAATTGGGGGAAGTACTGAAGCCATCTGCTAACCAGATTTCAGTGATGCCCTTTGAAAAATATCCGCAAATTGGAATCAGACTTTGGGGTGAAGGCGTATATGCGAGGGAAGCGATCTTAGGCAGTGAAACCCAATACAAGTATTTTTATCAAGCCAAAGCGGGTGATTTGACATTTAACAAAATTTGGGTAAGAAATGGAGCAGTTGCGGTTATTTCTGACGAATTGAATGATTATTATGTGTCGCCAGAATTTCCGGTATATCATCCAGAGAATAGCATTGTTTCATCTGATTGGTTGGGTTTCCTAACCAAATGCAAATTCTTCTGGGATAGTTGCAACCAAAAAGCCTATGGGACAAGCGGCAAGAACCGAGTAAAACCTAATGAGTTTCTTCAAATCGAAATCCCCCTCCCCCCCCTTCCCGAGCAGCAGCGTATTGCTGCCCGCTTGCAGGCGTTGATGGAGAAAATTAAGGCGGTGAGGCGGTTGCGGGCGGAGCAGGAACGGGAAATGAAAAATCTGCTTTATTCCCAATATTTGAAAATCATTGAGGGGGCAAAATGGCTGCCGATGAAGGAGGTTGCGCCGTTAAAAAGACGAGTGGTTGATTTACAACCCGGAACCCATTATTCGGAAATCGGGGTGCGTAGTTTTGGAAAAGGCATTTTTGAAAAGCCAAATATCAATGCCGACAATCTAACCTGGCAAAAACCTTATTGGATCAAAGAAGGCGACTTGTTAATGAGTAATATTAAAGCCTGGGAAGGCGCTGTTGCAGCGGTTGGTAAAGAACACGAAGGCAAAGTTGGTTCACATCGGTACCTAACATTTTCACCTTTAAAGGGAGTTGTAAGCGCAGATTTTCTTTGGTATTATTATATGACTGATGAAGGCAGTTTGAACCTAGATGAAGCCTCTCCCGGAAGTGCCGACCGGAATAGGACATTGAATACAAAGAAAATTTCGGAAGCACTTGTTCCTGTTCCTGAACCGGCGTTACAAAATGATTTTTTAAATATTCGATCCAAAATAAACACTCTCCAAGCCGCCCAAAGCGCCCAGTTATCAGCGTTGGAAGGTTTGTTTCCGGCGGTATTGGAGAAGGCATTTAAGGGGGAGTGGTGAGTTTTTCCTGCCTGAATAGTATTTACAACCGATAGAAACCAACATGAAAAAATCGCTCAAATTTGTCCCTTATGAAAATCATTCCGGGTTTGAACCGGACAATTGGCCTTCGCATGTGCCGATTCTTCCCAAACGACACATGCAAATCCTGGATGAAGCGATCGCAGGAGAAGCCCCTAAAGATTTCATCAAGGTATATGAATTTGGGCGTACAGCCCGGAAAAGCAACCCTAAAACATGGCCGAAGTACATTGCCAAATTTGCAAAAAAGTGGTACCCCAATGAAAGTATTACGGAACATTTACTCAACCGCTTGGGTTATATACTTGGCGTTAGGGTGGCCAATTCCCGCCTGGTGCGGGATGAAGAATTTGGACGTTTACGATTTTTGAGCGAATATTTTTTACGCTCTTCTGAACGGCTCGAACACGGTGCAGAAATTTTTGCGGGGTATCTTTCCGATGACAAGCTTGTAGAAGAGCTCGAAAAAGATAGGCGGGGAGTCCGCAATTTTTTCACCTTTCAGTTTGCGGAAAAAGCCATACAACACCGTTTTGGTCACGGCGATGAGGGCAAAAATTTAATTAGGGATTTTGTCCGAATGCTTTGCTTTGACGCCATTACAGGCAACAATGACCGACATACTTACAATTGGGGGATTGTGTGCGATCTCAGTGGCAAACGCGCACCTTGCTTTTCTCCGGTTTACGACTCTGCCCGTGGTCTTTTTTGGAATGAACACGAACAACGATTGGGGCGTTTTAAAGAGAAGCAAAAAGACGGATCGACTAACCTCAACAAGTATATCCAAGAATCAATGCCGCGAATTGGATGGGAAGGCGTACAAGACCCCAATCACTTCGATCTTGCAGAATTGATATACAAAAACTACCCGAATTATCGTTACATATACGATGAAACAATCCTACCGGAACGCGAAATCGCTGTAAATGAACTACTTGAAAAGGAATTCAAAAATTTATTTTCCGCTACCCGTTACTTTTTGATTAAGGATTGTCTTAACTTACGATTCCAAAACCTGAGAAACATCATTGACCAAACCAAAAAGGAGGAACGCACATGAAAGTTATAGCATGGCTACGCCGCTTGACGCGTTCTGACAAATCCAGTGCGCAAGACGCCGAAAAAACAACTGCTCCACAGATCGCTTTTCGCTTGATGTACAAGCATGACGAAATCGGAACGCTTGAATTCAACGGCAACAAGTGGATTTTTGCTTATTCAGAATGGTTTAAAACCCAATCTGATATGAAGCCGTTTTCCAACTTTCCGGATATGAACCACAAATACATTTCGGAAGACTTGCCGCCATTTTTCGAAAGCCGGATTCCCGGAAATTCTCAACCACAAGTTGAAGCGTATTTGACACTGCTGCTGAAAGAAGAAAAACAAATCAATGAGGCTGAAACAAAAGCGGCTTTACTAAAAAAATTTGGCCGGCATACGATCACCAATCCGTTTGAACTGAAACCCGCATTTTAGGTGTAGCCGGGCAATTATTCCAAGCGGAAGAGCCCTTTCTTTGTACCAGATTAGACTAGCCAGGAGGTAACTTCAACCCAAGTAACTCCGTTTTAGTTACCTCCTGACTTCTAATTTCAATTCACCGGCCGGTCATCCACCCGCTTTTTCACCTTAATCTCCAAATACGCCACATTATTGCGCTCATTGGATTCAGGGTGTTTGTTGCCGGCATCGGCTACGGCCAGCAGGTAATAAGTGCCCTCAGGTGTATCCCTGGGAATAACCATGCCCGAATTAAGCTTAAGGTTGACCATGCCATCCTTAATATCTACTTCATAGCGGCCGTTGTTCAGCAACATGCCGTCTTTGTAGCTATTCGAAGGTTTGGCCAAGGGCGCTGGAACGGTATACGCTTTTTTGGATCTCAATACCAAATCGACTGTCACCGTTTGCTTCGGAAAGTCTGGTATTGCTTGTTTCAGTGATACGACCAGGCCTTTTTTGATTTCGCTGCCTGGATACAAACTCATCGGCGGCTTTATCATGGAGACAATCACGGCAGAATAATCCGGTTTCACAGGTGCGATCACAACGGGCTTGAATTCCATGGCCCAGAAGTTGCCGGTAATGGGCAGCGTTTTTACTTCGCTCCAATTCGAGGTGGCGTAAAAGTGAATGGCGTCGCGCTGCTCTGCAACAGCCAGCCAGGCGCCTTTGTCAGAAAATGCAACGCCTTTTATCGTGATCTCCTGCGGGAAGGTTATTTGTTTTACCAATCGCAATAAGGAAGCATCGAAAATCTCAACCTTGTGGCTGCTCAACATGGCAACCCACTTTCCTTTGGAGTCAATGGCAATGTCTTTTACGGCTTCATCCTTTGTTTTGCGCAATTCTTTCCTTTCACCCGCTTTCAAGTCCTGTACCAACCACCCCCACCGCGTGCCCATAAAAAGGCGTTCGCCATCGGGGGTGTAGGCCAGACAGTTCAACTCGTAGTCGTCTTTGGCTCTAAGCGCAAAAGGCGAAACAGTCCAAATCTGCAGTTCTTTTTTGGTGGCGATGGCTATTTCTTTGCCATCGGGGCGGTACTGCAAATCCACAGCATCCTCCAGGGTGGCTTCGTGTGCAGGGTTCGATCCAAGAAGGTATAACCCGCGACCGATTACGCTTGCCGCAATTTGCTGGTTACCAGGACTGTAATCCACCTTGACCGGGCATCTGTCCGATTCGAGCGGTATCTCTACCTGCGTGTAGCCGTTCGCGTCCAGTTTGACGACACTGTTGTTGAAGCAGTCCCCTATTGCGAGGTACCGCCCATTATTGCTGTAAGCCAGGTCTACTATTTCTTTCGATTCCAGTTCTTTCTTGATGCTCCAGGTATCCGTTCCAACCACTATCACTTTAGTACCCATAGAAATGGTAATCTCTTTTGAATCGACAGGCGGGGTATTTATAAAAGAGAAAAATAAACACCCTACTCCTATAGCAAGCGCCATAGGTAGTGCCCACCTCAGCAGGTGGTGAATAGGAGTATTTTTCATGATAAGATGCTTTATGACTCAAATCATTACAACAATTTTCAAGCTTAAGGCAACAGGGAATTTAACCTATTTACGCCTGAAAATCAATGACATAAGTCACAAAGCCAGGAAAGATCGGAGAAATAATCAGTGGAATCCCAAAATCCGCGTAATCCGCGATTCAGACAACTGAGATAAGCCAGGAGGTAACGTTTTAATTACCTCCTGACTAAAACCTACACCAACTCAGCCGATAGCGTTATCTCGCAATTCAACGCCTTGGACACCGGACAATTCGCCTTGGCAGCCTGGGCCAACTCAGCAAACTGCTCGGCGTCAACACCAGGTACGCTGCCCTTGAGGTCGAGGTGGATGGATTTGATGGACCAACCTCCGTCGTTTTCCATGGTGAGCGTGGCATCCACGTCGAGGGTGTCGGCAGTGAAACCCGCAGCACTCAACCGAAAACTGAGCGCCATGGCAAAACACCCGGCATGCGCAGCCGCTATGAGTTCTTCCGGGTTGGTGCCCGCCAGGCCGTCTTCGCTTTTAAAACGAGTATAGGCAGAATACGGCGTGCCATCTAATACGCCACTGGTGGAATGCAATACGCCGGCTCCATCTGCTCCGGGCCCGCGCCATTGTGCTTTAGCTTTCCTTTTCATATTTTTATTATTATTTTTTGTGAATGAGAATATTTTACCGCAGAGTTAAACGAAGTTGAAAGGAGTTACGCAGAGCGTGATGTTGACTCTGCGAGACTCTGCGGTAAACTCCTTTAACTCTGCGGTAAAAAAAATTACTCCGTTACCACAATCAATCTAGACAAATATCCCCCATTCGCCATCAAGTGAAGGGCGTAAGCCCCCGCCGGCAGCGCAGATACATCAATCGGACCGGCATCAGCACCGTCGCGGCTTAATACCTGGCGGCCAAAGGCGTCGTAAATTTCTATGCGGTCAAGCGCAATAGGGCCTGTGCGAATATACAGCAAATTCTTAACCGGATTGGGGAAAATCTCCACTTCCGATGCCCAGGCAGGTTCATTGCTGCCTGAGATTACAGTCACATCCAGCGACGTTGTATTTACAGGCAACAGCACTTCTGCTTTATTGGTAAGCCTTACACTGTCGATGGCAAAGACGGTATTTAGGCTGCCCGGCATAGTAAAAATATCGTCACGCACCCGCAAATGCAGCGTACCTATCGGCCCGTTGCCGTTGCTGCCTTGCCCCGTCCAGCGGGTTTGTGCCAGGTACATCACGCCGGGTTGTTCGCCGGGTTTCCACATAGACATCACAATGGCAGGAGGCCCGATCCAACTGTCGGCCCAACTCACCGACAAACTCGATGGGTCAATGACGGCCGGGTCGTAGCTCAGCCGGAATGCTATGCCGTAAACGCCTTGTACCGGGTTGTCGTCATTGCCTAAATTAATGGGCAGGGCGTATTCGCCGCCTTCTTCCAGATTCGCGGCGTCCACATACAAGGGCTTACCTTCCGGCGTCTCTTCCGAAAATTCGAGTGCCGTGAGGTTGCCGCCGCCATGGGTAAGCCCCCAGTTTTGTACTATGGCGACGGTATCGGTACGATAAACCTGCCCGTTGCCATTGCAGTCGATGTATTTATAATTGACGCCGCTCAGCGGAGTTTCTTGCGCCCAGTTGGCTGCGCCCTGCGCCTCCCAGTTTATAGTGGGATCCACGCGTTCGGGGCCGTTGGTACCAAAAGCCAGGCCAATCGGCAAAAAATCGTAAATGCTCACCCGCCCGTCGTTGTTGGCGTCGCCCGGCCAGATGTCGAGTGCTGTAACGGTGAGGTAGAATTGTCCTTCGATGCACACCGAATTGTCGTTGACATCGCAAATGCGCACACACAAGGTATCGGCGCCCGCCGACAAGCCGGTGAAGTTGATGCAGGTCCCGTTGTTGGTGATCTCGTAACCCAATACCGATGGATCAGGTTCGCAGATGACTTCTGTGAACTCGTATTCCAGAAAATCAAAAGTGGGATCGCAGAATAATATAGTTTCGCCCACGCCAAACTCTGCTATGTATTCCTGACTACATTGAATAAATGCGGGCTCCAATTCTGCAGAAAGCGTAATCTGGCAGCCGTTGGCATCGGTGAGCGTACCGGAATACACCCCCGGCAATAATCCGTCGAGCACGGCAGTATTGGTAGTAAGCGCTCCCGTAGACCAGGCTACTTCGTAGGGCGGAAAAGCGCTGGTGACCGTCCACGCCAATGATCCATCGGCGGTTTCAGGACAAGTAGGCGCTGTGGTTTCATCCAACACGGCCACAATAGCCGGCGGGAAAATGATCGCCATGTTGGGCGATATGCTGCAATTGTTGGCGTCGTATATATAAAGGCCCTGCCAGGTCGACAATTCAATATAGACGGTATCGCCGGTCACAGGTAGTTGCGTAATACCGCCATCGACAGAGTAAGTATAGGGCTCGCCCGCACCGCCGCTCACCTCGCTGATCACAAAGGCAGGCGCCGTATTAAAACACTGCGCAGGGATAGCGTGAACCACCGCTGTGAACGACGACGGCCCCACCTCAAAGTTGAATTGAGCTTCACACTGGTAGGCGTCTGTAACCGATACGAAATAGGTTCCGGGCGATAATCCATTGGGGTCTTCTCCGATAATACCATTGCTCCATTCAAAGATAAAGGGCCCGTTGCCGGCCACACTGATATCGATGGCGCCGTCGTTGCTATCGGCACAGGTAGCATCATTGATGTCGGCAGACACCAACACCGGCGGTGCGCCGACGATAACCTCGAAATCTGCCGTAACCCCACAGCCCAGTTCGTCAATGGCCTGGAAGCTATATGTGCCGGCCTGGGCCTGCGTAGCAGCAGCTATCTCAACCTGTGGCTCGGTAGCTGAAAACCCGCCCGGGCCGCTCCACTGATAAGATTCGAAATTAAAACCTGCGGGCGCCTCTAGTACGAGGGTATTGCCCTGGCAAACGGGGCTATTGGAAAAAGTATTCGAACTTAAATTGTCGTAAGTGCGCACATAAACCGTCACATTGGCGCTTTGCACACAGCCTTCTCCGTTTTCGGCTGTGCCGGTATAGGTGGTGGTCACCGCCGGCGAAGCGCTGGGATTGGGGCAGTCTACGCAACTCAATCCTGCCGCGGGGCTCCAGGTCACCACACTGTTGATCGCATCCAGCCACAGGGTGGCCGCACTGCCCACGCATATGGTGGTATCTCCGGCAATACCCACCAAAAGGCCGCTTTGCAGCAGCGGCGAGCCGCTGACGCTGTGCCCGGTGGCGTCGGTGACGATCACTTCGTAGTTGCCCGCACTGAGTCCGCTGAGGTCTTCACTGGTAGAAGTAAAACCGCCCGGGCCGCTCCACTGGAAGGAGTACGGCGGCGTGCCTCCGCTCACGCAGAGTTCTATCGAGCCGTTCACCGGCAGGATGCAAGCGCTCGAATCGGAGCATATCGTCACCGCGCGAAGATTGGAGGAGGCATCCTGGGTCATTACGCTGCCGGTTACCTCGTCAAAAGAGAACACATTGCCGCCGGCATCCACCATTTCAATCGACGTAGGCGTCTCTACAACTTCGATAAAATTGTTCCCGCCTGCCGGGGCTGTTATTTTAAAACAAATAGAAAACAAGACATCGCCATCGACGAGCACGGCCCCGTTGAGCGTGGGATCAAACCAGGATATCGTTAGGCGACCGGGCGGAATGCCCGGCATGCCCTGCACGCCGAAGTTAGCGGCGCTCATGCCCGGCAGCTGAAAATTATTGACTGCCAAAAAATCAAGCGGCCCTTCGGGATACGCTATCGACAATTGCATGGAAAGTAAAGAAGGGATATTTTCTACCGTAACGTCTACACAAACCGTATCGCCCGGCAAGCCGTGAATGTCGCTAAATACTAATGCGCTACAAGCGCCGTTTTGGGAAAACATGACAGTGGGAGATAACGCGAGGGCACTTACAAGTAGCCCACACAACCATAGTTGCTTCATAAGGGGAGTACATTTGGTGATAATAATTTTTCGATCGCAAAAGTAGGATATAATTTAATGTTGGATGTTGAATGTTGGATGTTGAATTTTTATTTCGGAGTATTTATTTTTTAATAATAAAAATATTAAAATATGTAATTAACTAATTTTCAGAAATTAAACATTAAGCATTAAACATCAAACATCAAAAAAAAACTGTCGCCCCGAGAAGTTCGGAGCGACAGCTCATGCCGGTTTTTAAAATCTTAACTTCAAAATTCTCTTTCATCTCACCGGCACAAAAGATTGAACACCCAATTGACCATGATATATTACCTGTTCTTTATAATTCCCTTTCATGTACAAAGGTATACCGGCAGGCAGACCTGTGGAGTGAGGAATGTCACACAAAACAGTGATTTTAGTCACCAGGGTACGCCTGATAAAAATCACTTTCCCGGCTGATTGCCGTCACTTGAATCTCTTAAAAAGCCTGTCATATTTGTAGCAATGGCAATGATATGCCAGCTACAATATGTTCATGATGAATTTACACGTAAAAATATTTGGTGTGGGAAGTTCTTCCGACAGAGCGTTGCGTAAGGGCGTGGAGAAGGCGGCGGAAGAATTAGGCATCGATATAGATATAGAAGATGTCACCGATATCGGCGCCATCATCAAAGAGGGTGTCCAGGCCATTCCCGCCCTGGCCATCGACGATCAAATCCTTGTGTACGGCAAAGTGCCCAGCATCGCAGAGCTCAAACGACTGCTCCGCGCATAACGCGCAGGAAGAAAAAATAAGGTTTTAGTGTGAATCAAGTGGCCAAATCTTTCCCGGCAAGCCCGGCGAAGAGTTGGCCCTTTTTATTTTTAACGCTGTATTAACGGAGTTTTAGTTTTTCATTTACACCAAAACGCATTCGGCATGTCGTTATAGGGGGGTCATCAAACAAATCCAATTTTATGAAAACATCCTTCTTGCTGATTATGCTGGCTGCGGCCGTTACCTTTTCTGCTCCTCTTCAGGCGCAAGTGCGCATCAACCCGAAAGTAGGCGTCAATATTTCGGCGCTCGATACCAAAATACAGGATATTTCTGCAGAAGCCCGCGCGGGCTGGAATGTAGGCGTTGACATAAGGGCCGGCAAGGGGCTCGTTTTCTTTAATCCCGGCGTACATTATTATAGCTTTACCGCCCGACTGGTATCCGACGTGGTCGACGAAGGTCAACAACTCAAGCCCAGCGAGGAAACGATGATCCAAAGTGTGCGCGTTCCCGTCAATCTCGGCATTAATATCACCGGCCAGGGCGGCCTGATCGGACTACACCTGAAAGGCGGCGTAACGCCCGCTTATGTGATCGGCGTGAAAGAACGCCCCAACTACAATTTCGACGTGGAAACGCTCAACCGATTTACGATGGGCGCCAATGTAGGCCTCGGCGTGGATATCCTCTTCTTTACAGTTGATGCAAATTATGAGATAGGTCTTAACGAATTTTTCAAAGACGCCGCCGGCAAGAATAATATGCTTTCGGTGAGTGTCGGGGTTAAGTTCTAATCCAGCAATCAGCAGTCGGCAGTCAGCAGTCAGTTGCTGGCAGCTGACTGCCGACTGCTGATTGCTGACCGCTAATAGCTAACTTCCTCCACACTCCACGCATGCGGCGTATCGGCAAATAATACCTTGGTTTTGGCCCAGGTAGTCTTGAATAGGTCAGAATGACGATACGCATCCAAAGCTTCTTCGTCGCGCCATATACTATAGGTGAAAAATACGTGCCGCTCCAATTTCCCACGCCACAATTCGAGATGCGTACACCCCTCAAAATTGCGAATGAACGGGCTGCTCTCCTCGAATATCTCCAAAAACCGCTCGCATTCCTCCGCCCGAAATGTTAATTTGACAATGCGTTTGATCATAGTTGTCAGTTCTCTGTTGTCAGTTCTCTGTTGTCTGTTGTCAGTTCTCTGTTAAAGTTTTGCCGGCAAATTTAAGGAACGGATAACAGAGAACCGAGAACGGATAACCACCTCAACCCCCCGATGAAAAATCGATCTGCACCGCATCCTCCGGGCGCAGGCCCATCAGCGTGGCGGCTTTGCCCATATTGACGGCAATCTCCAGGTATCCTGCCGAATTAAAAAAACACAACACTTCGCCTACAGGCACATCAAAGTAATGGCGCGACAGCCGGCGTATGGGCTCGTGACGTTTGAAATGCAGCGAAAAAGCGCGCTCCTGCCCTACCCTTTCGAATAGATCACGCGTGATATTGATAATCACATTGTCGTATTTATCAATATGTATTACGCCGCCCCTGATGTGCGAATGCCCGGTGACAGGCTGAAATGTAATGCGCTTGACCATCTCCTCTACCGGCGTGCCGATCTCGTTAAAAGGATACTCGTTGGCGATATGCCCTACGGCAGTGGCGTAGACGTCTTTGAGCGGAAAAGCGGGGTGGTCCGTATAGTCGAGTTGGTAAATATCCTGGGGGTTGCCTTCGAAAACCAGCGAAAAAAGGCCGTTGTCGGGACCAATAAAATAATGCCCGTCGTGCCGGATGGCCACAAACCGGGCCTTTCCCTCACTGAAATCATTCACGCTCACCACGTGAATGGTACCTTTGGGGAAACTCCGCCAGGCGTTGCGAAAAAGCAATGCGGCGTGTACGATATCGTAGTTGTTGATTTCGTGGGTAATATCTACCAGATTGAGGCGTTCGTTTTTGCACAAAATGGCGCCCTTGATCAGGGCCAGATAGTGATCCTGCCTGCCAAAATCGGTTGTCAACGTAACCACTGCCATAAAACGCGTGTAGTTTGGTGAAAGCGGTGTGCAATTTACTACAAAAAATCAACCTTTGCGAAAAACGACAGCGTAGCGATATATTCGCTAACTTTGCTTTTCAATAATCCCCGTCTAAAACAGGGGGGCAAATTGAACTATCTTCCCCGGTTTTGGTATTTATAGTTCGTTTTTTATTGATTAAAATCCAATTTACGCTTGAGCGAAATTATTTTGAATGTGGAAGGCATCGACCCCGTGCAACTGTACGGTGAGAATAACGTCAAGCTCAACCTGTTGCGCAAAGCTTTCCCGGAAATCACGATCACCTCGCGTGGCAATAGCATCAAACTCGCCGGTGAAAAAAAGTATACCCAAAAGGCCAAGTCGAAGTTTGAATCGATGGTGAGACTGCTCAAAGAGCATTCCGAATTGCCCGTGCAGATGGTGGAAGACCTGCTCAACGGCGATAATCCCTTCGAAACACACGTCAGCAGCGACGATAGCAAGGTGCTCGTTCACGGCGCAGATGGCAAGGTTATCCGCGCTAAAACGCAAAACCAGAAAAAGCTGATCACGGCTTCAGAGCAAAACGATATCGTCTTTGCCGTCGGCCCCGCCGGTACCGGCAAAACGTATACCGCAGTAGCCCTCGCTATCAGGGCCCTGCGCAACCGCACGGTGAAAAAGATTATCCTGACCCGCCCCGCCGTGGAAGCAGGCGAAAGCCTCGGCTTTTTGCCCGGCGACCTGAAGGAAAAAATCGACCCCTACCTGCGCCCCCTCTACGACGCCCTCGACGATATGATACCCGCCGAAAAGCTGGCCCAGTTTATGGCCACCCGCGTGATCGAAATCGCCCCGCTCGCTTATATGCGCGGACGTACGCTCGACAACGCTTTTATTATCCTCGACGAGGCACAGAACTGCTCGACGATGCAGATTAAGATGTTTCTGACCCGCCTGGGCCCCTCGGCAAAATGTATTATCACGGGCGACTTGTCGCAAATAGACCTGCCCTATCACCAGAAATCAGGCCTCCAGCGTGCTATTAACCTGCTGAAAAGGCTCGAAGGTATCGCCACGGTGTACCTCACTGCAGAAGACGTAGTTCGCCACCGATTGGTAAAAGAGATTATCAAAGCCTACGAAGCAGCCGACCGCAAATTGCGCGAGAAAAACGGGCCCCTCGAAGACGAAGAAGAATAGAGACGCAAAATGTTGCGTCTCCATCATAGTTAAAAATATAATCATGCAATACCGCATCGAAATAAAACCAGGCAAAGAAGAAGCCTTTTTGCAATTACTGCAATCGTGGCAGGCCCTGGGTGTCGTCACGCGTTTCGAACGTTTCGACGACGACGACGACGACGCGTCGCAGGCCAATAAACAGGATTTTGCGCTGCCATCCCGACAATCTTCTGCCGAACAGGCCAAGCATTACCGCGACCTGGTCGATTAACCGGGAACGCCCTTGTTAGGAGTGGGAGAGAGTGGGAGTGAGAGAGAGTGGGAACCGTGATCTCACCCACTCCCACACTACCACACTCCCACACTACCACACTCCCAATCCAGGATGCTATGACCATCACCCTGACTGCTTCAACGCGCCACATCACCGGCGACATCGCCCTGGCCGGCTCCAAAAGCATCAGCAACAGAGCCTTGATCATCAGGGCATTGTGCGACAAGCCCTTCCCCATTCACCGACTGGCCGATGCCCGCGATACGCAACTACTCGATGCGCTGCTGCAAAGCACCGGCGACATCCGCGACGCCGGCCACGCCGGCACTACCTTTCGCTTCCTCACCGCCTACCTGGCCTTCCAGCCAGGCGTGCAGACCCTCACCGGCAGCGAGCGTATGCAGCAGCGGCCCATCGGATTACTCGTAGACGCCCTGCGCCAACTCGGCGCCCAGATCGACTACCTCGGCAAGGAAGGCTACCCGCCCCTGCGCATCGGCGAAGCCCGATATGACGACGCCCCCGCCCGCTTGTCTATCGCCGCCGACACCAGCAGCCAGTTTATCTCCGCCCTGCTGATGATAGCGCCCACGCTACCCCAAGGCCTCGAACTGACCCTCGAAGGAAATCTGGTGTCGCGACCCTATATCCTGATGACTTTGCGTTTGATGGAATATTTCGGCGTACAGCACACCTGGAAAGACCGGGTGATCCGCGTGGCGCCGCAGTCATACGTGCCCAGGCCGTTTACCGTTGAGGCCGATTGGTCGGCGGCGTCGTATTATTACGCCATCGCCGCTTTGTCGGATAGCTGCGACCTCCACCTCGAAGGCCTCTTTGCCAACAGCGTACAGGGCGACTCGGTAATTAAAGACATCATGCTCGACCTCGGGGTAGGTACCACTTTTACCGAGACGGGCATTCGGCTACAAAAACTCGAAATCCCAACCATCGATGTGCTCGACTGGGATTTCCTCGATTGCCCCGATATCGCCCAGACCCTGGCCGTCGTCTGCGGCGCTACCGATAGGCCAGGTTATTTTACCGGTCTGGAAACCTTGCATATTAAAGAAACCGACCGCGTTGCGGCCTTGCAGGCAGAATTATCCAGGATTGGCGTGATTTTCACAAAATTACCTCCCGCACTTGCCCCCAACCCCAATCGCGATTATTACCTGGTTGACGGCAGTTTGCTGGATCTGTCGACCACTCCCTTGTTTCACACCTATGAAGACCACCGCATGGCCATGGCTTTCGCCCCGCTAGCCCTGCTCGCCCCCATCCGGATTGCCGATCCCGGCGTGGTGGAGAAGTCATACCCAGGTTTTTGGCAGGATTTGGAGAGGATTGGATTTGAGACTGTCAGACTATCAGACTTATAGACTTTCAGCCGCTAAAGTGACCTGTCTCTCACTCCCTCTCTCCCTCCCCAAACCCGCACTCCCTCTATCTCCTCCCACATCCCCGTCAAATTGAGCTCAGCATCGTAAATCGCATTAAATGCAAAAGGCTGGCGGCGCATCAGGTATTGGTACAGAATCCAATCCGTAGGCGGCGTAGGAATCGTGGGGATATAGTCAAAAGCGATCCAACTCAGGTCGCCTTCGTCGCAGGGGGGCGGTGGCAGGAGCGGCACGTCGGCCAGGTAGATATGGCACTGCCAATTGTAGTCGACAGGGGAGGTCTCGACCAATACCCCGGCATACGTGAGCTTATCCACCTTCCAGCCCGTCTCTTCAAAGGTCTCGCGGATAGCGGCGCTATAAGGATCCTCAAACGGATCGAGCTTGCCGCCTACCGGCACGTATTTGCCCACGTGCGGCGGCCTGTTGCGCTTCATCAGCAAAAACTGGCGCTCGTGGCGCAACACCACCATAGCGGCAGTCCTTTTTAATCCGAGGGGGATGGAGCTCATATCTTTTCTATATTTTCAAAATGCCAAATGGGCAAATCGGGGAGAGGCGCGCTGATTGATTTCGGATATCGGATTTGGGATTTCGGATTGGGCAAAGAGGTGTCATCTGCGCGAGGTACGAGAGCAGGTGACATCTCTATCTCTGAAAACGATAACACCCGGGCGTGCAAGGCAATCGCATTAGACGCGTATTCCACAGTGGAACCGTAAGCCTGATCCCCGATAATAGGGCATCCAATTGCAGCCAACTGCACCCTGATCTGGTGGAATTTGCCGGTGTGGGGTATGATCTCCAATAAATAACGGCCTTCGGCTTCGGCCAGCAGTTTATAACTCAGACTACAGGGAAGTGCGCCCTTGACGGCCTCCTTTGAATAAACCGCCTTTTTGCCCATTACATCCTTTTGTATCCAGCCCTCCAGTAATCCCTGATCGCCGGGGGGGCGGTTTTCTACTACTGCCCAATACACTTTTTGCACCTGCCGCAGGCGGAACTGCTCGTTGAGTTGCTTCAGCGCGCTTTTCTTTTTGGCCAACAGCAATACCCCGCTCACCGGCCTGTCGAGACGGTGTACAATGCCCACAAAAGGCTCGCGTTTGTTTTGCTTTCGCAAATAAGCACGTACCTCCTCTTCTGCCGAAGGATAACCATACTTGTCGCGCTCCACCACCAAACCCGCCGGTTTGTTGATGGCAATCCACTGCGGGGTTTCTGCCAGGATGGTCATGTTGTCGGTTCTCTGTTATCGGTTGTCTGTTCCTTTATTAGTGTGATTTACAAATATAGAAACCAATAACGGATAACCGACAACAGAGAACGGACAACCTACAACAAAAATAACCAGGCCCCTCTCTTGGATTTTGCAGGATAACATGTATCTTTGCCGTCCAATTGGAAAGAAAATAGTGCGATCATGAAAAAAAATATCCATCCGGAGAGCTATAGACTGGTAGTATTCAAAGATTTCTCAGCTGACGAAGCCTTCATGACCCGTTCTTGCGTGCAAACGCGCGACACCATCGTATGGGAAGACGGCAAGGAATACCCACTGGTTAAGCTGGAAATCTCCGCTTATTCACACCCTTTCTTTACGGGTAAAATGAAATTTGTCGACACGGCAGGCCGTATCGATAAATTCAACAAGAAATTCTCGCAGACTAAGTTTGCCAATAAAACCAACGAATAATACTTTTAGACGTTGTGTGGCAGAAAAATGAGTCACCCCTAATTTTGGCAATTGCCAAAATTCGAGGTGGCTCATTTTTTTTTACCTGATACCCACCGCATAATAGCTGCCGCTAATAACAAATCTGCGGTGTTTTATGTTATCTGTTATTATCCTATACGCTATGGCGCACTTAATTTTGTTTGAAGACGAGACGCGCGACAACCTCCTGCCGCTCACCTTTACCCGGCCGGTCGCAGAACTTCGCATCGGCATCCTCACAATCAAAGAAAAATGGGAACGATGGCTCGGCTGGCCGGTTTCTTATATCACCGAAGACTACCTGGCCGAAAAATATCCCATCGATTACGGCAAGGAGAATTACCTGGTCAATGCCTCCGTGCTGCCATCTTCCCAGCTTTGCCGCCTCATCCGCCAGATGGATTTTAACGAAGCCCTCGTCCAGGGCGATCAACTCATAGCCGCCAAACTCGACGAACGGCAACTGGAACGTCTGGTGCAGGACAAAGACATCGAACACCTCCAGTCGACCGACCTCGACGATACGGAATACCTCAAAATCAACGGCTCCTGGGATTTGTTCCGACTGAACGAGCAGGCCCTGCGCGACGACTTTGAACTGGTTACCCGCGACAGAACCTCCCAGCCCCTCAGCGATACCAACCGCGTAATCGGCAATGGCCCCGTCTTCCTCGAAGAAGGCGCCAAAGTGGAATGCGCAATCCTCAATACCCAAAACGGCCCTATCTATATCGGCAAAAATGCCGAGATCATGGAAGGCTGTATGATCAGAGGCGGCTTTTCGCTCGGCGAAGGCGCCGTTGTAAAAATGGGCGCCAAAATATACGGCGCCACTACTATCGGCCCCTATTGCAAAGTCGGCGGCGAAGTCAATAACTCGGTGTTACTGGCCAACAGCAACAAATCGCACGACGGCTACCTCGGCAATTCCGTGCTGGGCGAGTGGTGCAACCTCGGCGCCGATACCAACAACTCTAACCTCAAAAACACTTACGAAGAAATCAAATTGTGGAACTACCCGGCGCAACGCTTTGTGCCCACCGGACTGCAATTCTGCGGACTTATTATGGGCGACCACTCCAAATGCGGTATTAATACGATGTTTAATACAGGCACAGTAGTAGGCGTTTGCGCTAATATTTTCGGCGACGGCTTCCCCCGCAATTATATCCCCTCTTTCTCCTGGGGCGGTGTGCACGGCTTTCAAACATACCGCACAGATAAAGCTTTCGATATGATCGAACGTGTGATGGAACGCCGCCAACTTCCGTTTACCATCCAGGACCGGCTGATTATGCTCCGCATTTTTGAAGATACGGCACAATACCGCAACTGGGAAAAACACGCTTAATCTCTGATATGAATACGCTCCGCTTTACAATCCCTGTCGCCGTTTTATTGGCATCCGTACTGGCAGCCTGCAATCAGGAACCAGCAGAAAAGATGCTCCCCCATTACGGTTTTCATGAGGTGAATCCCAATACCGGCGATACCATTTACCACAAAATCCCCGATTTTGCATTTATCAACCAGGACAGCCAGCTTGTTACCAATGCTACTTTTGAAGGAAAAATTTATGTGGCCGATTTCTTTTTTACCTCCTGCCCTACAATTTGCCCCAAAGTAGCCCAGCAGATGTTGCGCCTACACGATCGCTATCTGCCAAACGACCGCCTGTTGCTACTCTCCCATACGATTGATATTAAACACGATACGATTCCCCGTCTCAAGGAATACGCCGAAAAACTTCAGGTTAAATCCGATAAATGGCATTTTGTGACCGGCGATCGCGATGCGATCTACGGCATCGGCGACGATTATATGAGCATTGCCAAAGAAGATCCCAATGCCCCCGGCGGCTTCGACCACAGCGGATGGCTGCTGCTTATCGACGAAAACCGCCACATCCGCGCCTATTGCGACGGCACCAACCCCGAAGCAGTCACCAAGTTTATGAACGATATCGATTGGCTACTGGCGCACCCGGCGGGATTAAAGGAGTAACCACAACCGTACAGATGCAAAATTTTGCGTCTCTATCTCGTCAATCAATATAATCATCGGCATGTCTCAATTCAAAGGCTGGACCTTATTCCTCGACCGCGACGGGGTGATCAACCGGCGCCTGCCAGGCGATTATGTGAAGACATGGCCTCAATTTGAATTTCTTCCTGGCGTCTTGCCGGCGATTGCCGGCTTTTCCCGGCTTTTCAAGCACATAATAGTGGTCACCAACCAACAGGGCATCGGCAAAGGGCTTATGGACGAAGCCCAATTGGCCGATATCCATGGGCGCCTCATAAAAACAGTAGCCGCTGCCGGCGGGCGTATAGACGCCATCTACTTCTGTCCACACCTCGCGGCCGACAACTGTACTTGCCGAAAACCCAACCCGGGTATGGCTTTACAGGCGCAAGCCGATTTTCCGGAGATCGACTTTACTAGGTCAGTAATGGCCGGCGACACGGCTTCCGATATCCAGTTCGGCTTGAACCTCGGCATGACCACCGCCCGCATCGGCAATGAAGATACCGCTCCCTGGACGCCGCATTATCGCTTCGACAACCTGGCGGATATGGCGGAAACCTGGTTAACTTTGCAAGAAAGTAACGACCACGAAATAATTTAGATGGTAACGACTTAGGAGGGACATGGGTGGTAACCTCCCCGAAGTGTCCCTGGAGGTGACGGCTTAGATTGAAATCCCAAGCCGTCACCAACAAAGGCGATCCGCGGTCGTCACCATCAGAGTTTATCCGGGGATGTTACCTCCTGAGTTATTCCAAGGACGTCACCTAAAATACAGCCATGCACCTTTACCAAATCACACAAATCAAACCTTCGCCCGCCGACCACCTGATCTCACTCGACGTGGAAGCACTCGGCGCCATACCGCACCAGGACCAACTCGTCTTTTTCAAAGGCAACGGCGGCGATACGGCAGTAACAGCCATAGAAAGCGTCAAAAAAACCGGCGACAATAAATACACCCTGGAACTGGCTATCCTCACCGATTATATTGAAATCGACCTGATGGAGATCATGCCGGGCAAACGCCTGCTGGGCGGTCCTTCCAAAGACGATTTCTACCAGCTCAACCTCGAACAGCGCCGCCAATGGCTCGTGGAAGTAGCCAAATCGTATTGCAGTAAAGCTGTCGGGGAGTATATCGCCGCTGCCCTGCGCCAGGGCGTAGGCCTGGTCACTGCCGAAGAAGGCCGCGGCAACCGCACGGGAGGCAGCCGCCTGGGCGGCTCGCCCGATTTGCCCGCAGGCAGCCGCTGGCCGCATACTCCCGGCGGGCTCCCCTTGGGATTACTCGCGCAGTTCAACATCGGCGAACTCCGGCAATTGCCGCACATCACCGCATTGAAAGACTTTCAGGGAGAAGGACTCTTGTCTTTTTTTGTGTACCCTTTCGCCGAAGGCGATAGCGGTTTATTGCAAAAACCAGGCAATTACAAAGTGATGTATTTTCCCGATAGCTCGGCCATGAAAAAGCAACCGGAGCCCGAAGAACTCGAAGAGGCCGTGTGGCCCGATCCTGCCTTCTGCCTGCCTTTTGATGTGCTGGAATTGCCCTCGTCAGAAACGGCAACAAGGGATAATGCGGGGTGGTCGCCCTCCGACTTGCGCGACTATGGGTATTGCTACCAAATTTGCCGCGAGTATCTCACCGCTGCCGACTACCGCAATAAGTTGCTGGGTTATCCCGATCAGCTTCCGGAGTTGGCCGGAGACAAGCCACCATTGGCCAAGCCCGGCGAAGTTCTCCTTTTTCAATTTGATTGTACCGATCCTGTACTCGATATGATGCCCTTTTTGGGCGAAGGCGTGTTGTACTTTTTTATCAAGGACACCCACCTGAAAGACCTCCATTTTGACGAGGTGCGCTTGGAGATAGAAGGCGCCTGAGTCTGGTAAAGGCAAAAAAAAAGCCCGCAACGTTATGCGGGCCAAAAAACATCTTGCATCTTTTTTCAAAACTCGTTTGGAGTAATCCAAATACCGTGCCAGAAAAAATGGACTGTACGACTATAGGACTATTAGAAAATTAATCATCATAAATTCTACAGTTGTACAGTCGTACAGTCCCCCTACACCCGCTCCGGCGCCAACCCCCAATGCTCCGGCGAACGCCAGAGGCTCGATAGGAGGAGTTCGCGCATGAAGAAATATTCTTTCGGTAGGTGGTCGTATAATTGCGAGAACAGCTCTTCGTGGGCGAGCAGCTCTTTTTTCCAGGCTTCGCGGTCGATAGACATGATTTTGACGAATTCTTCTTTCGAAAAATCGATGCCGGTCCAGTCCATATCGCGGTAGCGGGGCATCCAGCCGATGGGACTTTCTACGGCTGAACTGCGGCCTTTTACACGGTCGATGATCCATTTCAGTACGCGCATGTTGTCGCCGAAACCCGGCCAGATAAAGTTGCCGTTTTCGTCTTTGCGGAACCAGTTGACGTTGAAGATGCGAGGCGCGTTGGGCAGGTCGCGGCCAAACTGGAGCCAGTGGTTGAAGTAGTCGGCCATGTGGTAGCCGGTGAAGGGCAACATGGCAAAGGGGTCGCGGCGCACTTTGCCCTGCTCGCCAAAAGCGGCGGCGGTGGTCTCCGACCCCATGGTGGAAGCCAGGTATACCCCGAAACTCCAGTTGAACGACTGGTATACCAGCGGCACGGTGGTGCTCCTGCGACCGCCGAAGATGAAGGCGCTGATGGGCACACCCTTCGGATTTTCCCATTCGCTGTCGATGCTGGGGCACTGACTGGCCGGCGCCGTAAATCGGGCGTTGGGGTGCGCGGCGGGTTTGCCGCTGCTGGGGTCGTAAGCTTTGCCGTGCCAGTCGATGAGGCCTTCGGGGATTTCTTTGGTCATGCCTTCCCACCATACGTCGCCGTCAGACGTTACCGCCACATTCGTAAAGATGGCGTTTTTGCTGATCGACTCCATGGCGTTGGGGTTGGTCTTGTAGTTGGTGCCCGGCGCTACCCCGAAATACCCCGCTTCGGGGTTGATGGCGTAGAGGCGGCCGTCTTCATGGTGCCTGATCCAGGCGATGTCGTCGCCTACGGTGGTCACCTTCCAGCCGTCCATTTCTTTGGGCGGGATGAGCATGGCGAAGTTGGTCTTGCCGCAGGCACTGGGGAAAGCCGCCGCTACGTAGGTTTTTTCTCCCTGCGGCGATTCTACGCCCAGGATGAGCATGTGCTCGGCCAGCCAGTTTTCGTCGCGGGCTATTACAGAAGCGATACGCAGGGCAAAACATTTTTTACCCAAAAGGGCGTTGCCGCCGTACCCGCTGCCGTAGGATACGATGTAGCGCTCTTCGGGGAAATGTACGATGTATTTGGTGTCGGGATTGCATGGCCACTTGGCGTCTATGTCGCCCGGCTTGAGGGGCGCGCCCACGGAGTGCAGGCATCTTACAAACGGGCCGTCGCCGAGCTGTTCCAACACTTTGCTGCCCATGCGGGTCATGATTTTCATGTTGCAGACCACGTATTCGGAGTCGGTGAGCTGAATGCCGATGCGCGACAACGGCGAGCCGAGCGGCCCCATGCAGAAGGGGATGACGTACATCGTGCGCCCGGTCATGCAGCCCTCCATAAGGCCTTCCAGTGTTTTTTTCATCTCCTTGGGCTCTACCCAGTTGTTGGTAGGCCCCGCGTCGTCTTTGCGGATGCTGCAAATATAGGTGCGATCCTCTACCCGCGCCACGTCGCTGGGATCGCTGAAACAGGCAAAACTGTTGGGGCGCTTTTCGGGGTTGAGGCGGATGAACGTGCCCTTTTCGACCAGTATGCCGGTCATTTGGTTGTACTCTTCGTCCGATCCGTCGCACCAGTGGATGTTATCCGGTTTGCAAAAATCGGCAATGCGCTTTACCCATTTTAATACTTCGTAACTGGCGGTAGGGCCCGTGAAGTCCTTGATAACCGTCTTTTCTTTGAACATGGTATGCTTTATTGGTTAGTTGTGTGGAAATAGTAGGCACAAATTTACAAATTTCTTTCCCGCTGGTTTACATCCTTCCTTTTTCTTGACAGTGATTTGATCGATCAATGATTATTTAGAAAAATTATGAATAATTTATTTTTAGATTAATCTAAATTATTATTTTTGTAAATAAAATTAAAATATTCAATTGGCCAAATATGAAAAAATGGTGCATATTGCCTCTACTGCTGAGTTTTCAATGCTTACTACCCGCACAAGCGGTCATATCGACTCCGATCAATGACCCGCAGGGCAAACCGGGGCCGTTTGTTGAGCGGAGTCAAAACGAACATCCCCGGAAATCCGAAATCCGAATTCCGAATTCCGAAATCAACCAGGATACGTTGTTGCTGCCCGAGATGACCCTGGACTTATCAGAAATAGTGGTCAAAGCCGAAAAGAGGGCCTCCTACACCGACCCCTCGCCGATAAAAACCCTCGTTTTCAACTCGGCCTACCTCGAAAAACGCGGCTCGCCGGTCAACTTGATAGAAAGCATCAAGCTGGTCAACGGCCTGCAGGAAGTGGTGGCCTGCGGCATTTGCGGCACCAATAGTATCAGCGTCAACGGTTTGCCGGGAGCTTATACCGCAGTTATGATCGACGGCATGCCCATGTACGGCAACCTGGCGGCAGTATACGGCCTCAACGGCATCTCGCGGCTGCTTATTGACCAGTTGGAAGTAACGCGCGGCCCCGGACAGGCCGCCTACGGCTCGGAAGCCATGGCCGGAGTAATTAACGTGCGCACTAAAAAACCCGACCAATTGCCGCCGCTGGCATTTGACCTGAGTGCCTCTTCTTATGGCGAGTTATTCGGCGGAGCCATTTTCAGCCACAATGGAAAACGCAATGCTGCCCTGTTGGGCGTCGATATGGGCCATCTCAACCGCTTTGCCGACGCCAACGGCGACGGCTTCGGCGATATGCCCCTCTTTGACCGCATCTCGCTTTTCAGCAAATGGAGCGGCACATCGGGCCCTCGCAACCGTTGGAACCTTTTCGGCAAATACTACTACGAAGACCGCCGCAACGGCGCAAAAGACTACGTAGAGCAGCGCGCCTACCGCCGGCTTCGCGGCAACGGGGCCGTCTACGGCGAAAGTATCTACACCCGCCGCGCCGAGTTGCTGGGCAATTGGGAAAATACCTGCGCCCTACCCTACCGCTTTGATTTGTCGATGAGCTGGCACGGCCAGGACAGCTATTACGGCGCCGATGCCTACCGCGCTACACAGGGCATTGCTTTTTTGCAAAACACCTGGATGTACCGCACCGGTAAACAATACTGGACGGGCGGACTTAGCGCTCGCTTTCAATACTACGACGACAATACCGAAGCCACCAAAACGAAGGCCGAGCAACAATGGCAACCCGGCCTATTCGTGCAAAACGAATGGAATTTCGCGCCCCGCTGGACCGCCCTGGGCGCCGGGCGACTGGACTACCACGCCAAACACGGCCTCATCGTATCGCCACGCCTGCATCTCAAATTCAAACCCGGCGAGTGGACTACCCTGCGGCTCAACTACGGCACGGGCTTCCGCGTGGTGCACCTCTTCACCGAAGACCACGCCTTTGTGAGCGGACAGCGCGAACTGGTGATCGACGGCGACCTGCGCCCCGAACGCTCCTGGACCCTCACCGCCAACCTGGGCCACGTGTACGAGTGGGGGAAAAGCTCGGGCATTATCGACATCGACTTGTTTTACACCCACTTTGCCAATAAGATCATACCCAATTACGACAACCCCGGGTTGATCGTCTACGCCAACACCGGTGGCCACGCCGAGTCGAAGGGCGTCAGCGCCAATGTGAGCCACCGCTGGACCTTCCCCCTATCGCTCAACCTCGGCGCCACCCTGCAGGCCGTGACCCGCACCGAACCTGCCGACGGCGGCGCTTTGCAACAAAAAGACGTAGAATTCGCCCCCCGCTGGACGGGTTTGGCCTCGCTCAACTACACCTGGAAAAAACCTGCCATCACGCTGGCCTATAACGTCAATGCCACCGGCCCGATGGCCCTGCCCGCCGTATTCGACCTCGATGCCGCAGGAGAGCCGCTGCCCGAACCGCGCCCTTTGCAGTCGAAGCCTTTTGCCCTGCACCAATTTCAAATCCAAAAAGAAATCGAATCCATCCACCTCGATTGCTACGCCGGCGTGCGCAACATCTTCGATTACCGGCAGCCCGGCAGTCCCCTGGCCGGCTTCGACGATCCGCGTTATCCGGCAGGGTTTAGTCCCCATTTTGATACTGCATATGCCTACGCCCCTTTGCAAGGCCGGGTGTGGTATGTGGGGGTGAGGCTGGCGCATTGACTTTGGGACTTTGGGACTGTGCGAAAGAGGGCGGTGAACGGTAAACGTTCACCCTACGGGAATTCCAACCTCGCAAACCGGAAATTCCGCCCCCGCTCGCCGTATACCAGCATGCGGCGACTGCCGGTCTGGCGGCAAACTTTGGGGCGTGTTATGATATCGGCGTCGTTATTGGCGAACAGCGGGAAGGTGGTCTGGGCGCCGTCTTTGCGCACCTCGGTGATGGCCACCACGGCGTTGCGACTGTTGAGGTTATAGCGCCGGTCGCGGTCGCCTTCCGAAGTGATATTGCGCATATTGTCGTTATAAATAAAATAAAAGCGGTCGCGCACCGTGGCCATAGCATAAGAGGAAAAGATACCCTGGTCGTTCATCGTTTCCTGGCGTTTGGGGATGCGGGTCGTCCACTCGATTTCGCCGTCGGGTCTCACGTTGACTACTATGATGTCGTTATAAAAATAAAAATAATCGTAGCGCAGGGTGCCGTCCCAGTACCGGTAGATGCGTTCGCGCACGAAGTATTGCTCGGCCACCAGCACGGCGCCGCCGTCGCTGCGCAGTATGAGCTCGTCGAGGTTGTAGCGGTAGAGTTCCGGGGCGCGGTCTTTGTCGCCGCGCTCTTCCGCTTCGCGGGCGCGCTCGCTGGCGCCTTGAGTCATGTATTCGGTGAGAAAATCGAGGTCGAAGGTTTTGGTGGTCGATTGCAGCACTTCTTTGGTGAGGGCGTTCAGGCGCAAATAATAAGTGCCCTTGATACTGTAGTTGTTTTTTTCGGAAAAGAAACCCGCGCACACCAGGTTGCCGTCGCGCTGAGGGCGGAAGGTTAGGTCTGTAATGAATTTGTCTTTGAGGTCCACTCTCACCTCCTGTACATCCTGGCCTTGCTGACTATAAGCGATAATCGTATACTGATACGTGGGTCTGCCCTGGCGGCGCACCCGCGAGCGGTCCTGGTAGATCACACCGAGCAGGTACACATTGCCGTTGTCGTCGATGCGGTATTCTTCTACCGCGAAGTTGTCGTCGCCGTAGGGCAGGGCCACGCTTTTTTGCCATAATTCTTTGAATTGGTTGTCAAAGACTTGCAGTGAAAAACGCTCGGGTTCGTCTTTTTTGCTGGGCAGCTGGGTATACACGAGCATATGGCTGCTGTCGCGCGAGATCGATACGTCGAAGGCGCCTTCGCGGTAGCGGTTGATGGCGTCGACTTCCCCGATTTTGACGAGGTCGCCGGAGGATTGCAGGCGGCTGTTTATTTTTTGGTAAAAAAGATAGTTTTTTTGCTTGGCCTGGTTGTTGAAACTCACCAGCAGATAGAGCTGGCCGTTGAGCAGGATAAAATCCTCGTAGTCGAGTTTTTTACCGCTGTATTTGAGTTCGTAAGATTCGGTGCGTTTGAGCTTGCCGTCAATATCGTAGTATTCAAAAAAAACCTCACCGCCGGGGTTTGCGTCGTTGCCTTTGCGGCGAATGGCGTAGAAGCCGCTTGTGCCTGCGGAGACCACTTTGTGGATATAGGAGCCGGAGGGTTCTTTGAGCTCGTCGCCCCAGATGACTTTTGCAGGTAGCTCGTATTGCTGGGCGGCAGCCCACAGGGGCAAAAAGAGAAAAAGCGCAGAAATTCGCCAGTAAATCATATGTGTGCGATTGGTTGATTTGAATGACAATATTAGCTCTTTTTTGACAACGACGCCAGACGTATGCTTGCCAGAAATCCTATCTTTGCCGGCAAATCCACACCGGCATGAGAAAAATTACGGCAGATTATATTTGTCCCGTCGACCAGGCGCCCATCCCCAACGGCGTGGTGGTGATCAATGAAAACGGCCTTATTCTGAGCCTGGACACCAGCGAGGCCCACGACCCCGCAAGCCTCGAATACCACCACGGCATCATCGTGCCCGGCTTTGTGAATACCCATTGCCACCTCGAACTGTCGCACATGAAAGGCCGCGTGTTTACCGGCACGGGACTGCTGCCTTTTTTGCAGAACGTGGTCAAATTCCGCGAAATTCCGATGGAGGAGATCCTCGACGCCATCGAAAAAGCCGACCAATATATGTACGACGCCGGCATTGTGGCGGTGGGCGATATTTCCAACAAACTCGATACCGCAGCGGTAAAAGCCAAAAGCAAGCTGCGCTATTATACGTTTGTGGAGATGTTTGATTTTATGCAAAACGACCGGGCAGCGAGCACTTTTGACCAATACGAGGCCGTTTTTCAAGGGCAAAGCGAACACCACGGCAACCGCAAAAGCCGCGTGCCCCACGCGCCGTACACTGTATCAGAGAAGCTGTTCCGCCTCATCCGCGAAGCCAACGGCGACACCGACCAGACGATAAGCATCCACAACCAGGAGACAACCCACGAAGACGAACTTTTTCTGCTCCGCAGCGGCGGTTTTATAGACTTTTACAATTCCTTCGGCATTCCTTTTGAAGCTTTTGAGGCCACCGGTCAGAATTCGATTTATTACGCCATGGCCCACCTCAACCCGGCCCTTCGCACGCTTTTTGTGCACAATACGATGACCGGCCCTGCCGATATCCGCGCAGCCCATAGCTGGAGCGACCGCGTATATTGGGCTACCTGCGCCAACGCCAATTTGTATATCGAAAACCGCCTGCCCCACTACCAGCATTTCCTCGACGAAAATGCCCGAATGACCATTGGCACGGATAGCCTCACGAGCAATTGGCAGCTATCGGTACTGGATGAAATGAAGGCTATCGCCAAATACCAATCTTATGTGCCATTCGATACGCTGCTGCGCTGGGCCACGCTCAACGGCGCCGAGGCGCTGGGCTTCGAGGCCGAGCTGGGCAGCATTACGCCCGGCAAAACACCGGGGTTGAACCTGATTACGCACACGGGAGGCCTGCGGATTGCCCCGGAGGCACAGGTGAAACGTTTGTCGTAGAGACGCAAAATTTTGCGTCTCTGGTTTGGTGCCCATTGGGAGACGCAAAATTTTGCGTCTCTACCACACCCTGGCCCACACCAATCCATCCCGGCCTTGCAGGGGCCAGGTCCGTTTTTTATCGCGTTTTACCGCTGTTCTGACCTTCAGTTGTTTGCCTGGCAATCCGGCAGCGAGCAATTCGCGGGTGATTTCATTGGCGAGTTCGCGGGCGCTGTGGGAAGGGTGATCGGGAACCACGATTTCCAGTTTCCAGGCCGTAAACGATTGGAGCGCCTGTGCGATCACCCATAGCGGAATATTCGCCTGGCGGTCGATGCCGTGGGGGTCGGTAAAATATTGGATAGACAATTGCCCGCTGGTGGAGTCTACTGTCAAAGCCTGCAATTGGGCCTGGATCAACGCCTCCAACTCGTTAATGTTAGACGGCTGCGAAAAAACCACCTTTCTGACCGCTAATAACTTTTGGCGGGATTCACAATCCAGTTCAAATACAGGCGACGCGGCATCGAGGAAAAGGCCGCCGTTGTAAGGCACCTTCTCCGGCAAATAATAGGCTTCCAGTACCAGGTTGTGAACGTCTTCGAAGGGTTGAATTTGAAACGTATATTTTGTCCAATCCGTCGATTTGACGGGTGGCGAGGCGGCCAGGATTTCCCTGCGGTCGCAGCGGGGGCCGCCGCCCCAGATGCGGAGACAAATCGGCCTAATATAGTTATCCAAAAAGCCGGTGAGCCTGCTCGGGCTTTGGTAAATGACCGGCCGGGCCAGAAAAACAGAAAATTCATAACACCTGCCCGCTATCAAGGGTTGGAGCAGGCGCTGACCCACGGCTTCCCAGGTGTTGTTATCCCTCACCACCATAGCCAGGTAGGAATAACCGTGATGGGCATCCTGGTTTTTTCCAAAAACCTCGTTGGGTTGCACGTCGGGCGGGGTTTCTTCAGGGGGGCCGCAGTAATACCATTCGCGGGGGGGCTGCGAGATAGCGGGGTCATCCTCGAAAGAGGCGTTGCGAAGCAGGATGGGCGTGGGTTGGGCGGTGGCTAGCGCCGATAGGCTCAATAAAAGTGCAAAGAATCCCCACTTATTTTTGATAAAAGAATAAGGCATGTGACTTGCAAATCTTATGTAAAACAATTCTCAATATAGTATATTTCTCGAATGATTGTTGCGTAAAAATTACGACGCCGTTATGTCCACAAAGGGGTATTTTGTGGTTGATTAAGCAGATAATTTGAAAATAGCCAATTATGCGATACCTGATCGGGCCGGAACTCCTGTGGTTGCTTTTTTACGGTGGCGCCATCCTCGTCGCCAAGGCCAATGTACCACCCAGGTATGCTGTAGATGATTTCATCGAAAGATCCTGGTTTTATTTACCCTTACTGGTACTGCTCACCTTCGCCCTTTGGTGGGCGCCGGCGGTGGAAAAAAACTGGCTGTTACTTCGGGTTTGGGTAGCCTGCATCATCGGCGGGCATTTTGTGCTTGAAAAAATCATGGAGGCTAACAGCACACAGGGGCCTGGCATCGGGACGGGATATCTGGTGGGTATGATATTTATATTTCTATGGCTCGTAGTTGGGAGTATTTTTGTGGTAATTAAATTTTAAGCGTATAAAAACATACTAAACAGTTACACATGACCATTCTTGGCAATCTTTTCCTCGGCATAGCTGCGCTCGTATCCATCCTGCTATTCAACCTTATTTACGGCCACCACAACCGTAGTGGCGACGCCGGCGTGGGTTATGCCTGGTCGATGTTGATAGGGCTTTTAGCATTTGTAGTGTGTATGGGCATTGTAGCCATATCAATTGGAGTGAAGGGTGGGTATGCCTGGATAGGGACCAACGGCGCTATGCGAACAGTATGGGTGCTGGGAGGATTCACTTTGTCTATGCTGGGGGTGTTTATTCTTTATACGGGAGAGGGCATGGGCGGATTGCCAAGGTTTTTGTACCAAATCGTGAAAGCGGCCCCACTTTTGGCCATTTTGTCCGTACTGCTAAGCGCATTACTATTGCTGAACGAGCCCTTGCGCGCCAACCTGCCTACTTTTGTGTGGCGACTGCCCACGTTCATAGCTGTTGGCTTCGGTGTCGTGGCATTGGGTTTGATTTTGTCTGCAAAAGCACGCAATAATGCAGCCATATCAAAGGCTGCCATTGAATCCCGGGACAATTTCCTCCAAGGGCAACTAAATCATGTAGACACCACCGACGTGATGAAAGACATGGTATTCCTGCTCGTTTATACCGATGCCAACCAGAAGAAGACCCTCCGGGAAAAAGCCCTGGCCAAAATCAAGTCGCGCCCCGACTGGCAGGAGGAACTGGTGCGCCGCCTCCAAAACGACTGGGCCCCCGAGGCTTTTACTTTTCTCGCCTCCAATGAAGTGGATGACAAGGCCATGTTCGTCGAGCCCATCCGGCAGGGCGTGCTCATACAGGCACGGCTCGTGCGGGAAAACATCAGGCAGTGCAGGGACAAATACGACCTGTACGAAGGCAAGTTCACCTGGGAGGTAGATCGGGTATTGCGCACAGTAGACAAATTTCAAGGAATGGGCACGGACTACCGCCCGGCGGTACAAGAACTTCGCAAAGCGCTCGACGAGCCGGTGAGCTTTGAAAAGCCGAAACTCACAGCCAAAACAATATTAGATAAGTGGTTGGAAAAGCATTGAACGGTTAGCATATGCACATTGTTGGCGGCAGTTAATTTTTACTCAATCCAAACCTCATCGATTTTAATATTGTCGGGAAAATTGTTAAATGACTTCTTGTCGACTTTAATTTTCTTGAATTTGTCAGTCTTCTCAAGCTTCAATGTTTCAATTTTATAGCTCACTGTCCCACTGCCAAAAGGGTCATTCTCGTCCAATACTTGACTTTTGGTCCATGAATAGCTTTCTGGTATGTCAAGTCCGTTATCTTCTAAAATCTCTTTCTTGAATTCAGCATACTTAACACCTTCCCCGTGAGTCACAGTTGTTTCATTATCTGATTTCTTTTCTATTTTCCATTGGTTCGAAATTCTTTGCTCAATAATTAAATATCTTTCTCCCTTGAAGTCTACAAGTCGAACCCAAAGTCCATCTTTAATATCGTTAGATATTTTTGGTAAAACCGTGACTGTTATAACGTCTGTCTCGTAAGCCTTGTCTGCTATTACAAACTTGAAAGGACCAATAGTCACGGGACCTGTTTCTGTTAAAATTTGTGTCAGTGTTAACCTTCCTTCTCCAATTTTTTCTTCTTTGTCCTCAAGGGTGATACTAATGTCAATTTCGTCCCCTTCTCTTGGTGCAGGGTTATTAATCGTCAACCGTGACTGTCCATAAGTCCACGTTGAAATTAATGTCAGGAATAAGAGTGCTCTCATTTTTTTTTAAATTAACGTGAGTTTTGGATAGCTTACATAAGGCATTGAGAAAACAGGGGTTAAAGACGGCTGGTTTAGCATCGTAAAAGTAGTATGCAATGACTGC
>JABWBR010000124.1 GCA_013360405.1 Saprospiraceae bacterium | reverse complement strand
GTTGTATTAGCTTGGGGGGCTAAGCTCCCTTCTCGCGCCTTGCCAGATGAAAAAATAGCCTCGCCGAATTCAGATAACTTATTTACGCCACATTCCATAGCCATATTTTTTATCTCTTGTAAACCTTGTCATACCCTCCTCAAACCAGGAAAGAGAAGAAATAAACACGATAATTTCTTGGTCGCTCGTATCAATAAACCTCCATTTCCCATCTTTCATGACAGCGGCAAGCCCTTCTTGAAAATGTTCAATATCATTATATTTGGGTGAAATAACGGTTTTACCAGTTTTATCAATAAATCCCCATTTGTCACCAACTTTATATGCAGCCCTGCCATCATGAAAATCGTGGACAAATTCAAAAACTGTTGGAATAATTTCCTTGCCGATTATATCAATAAATCCCCATCTTCCCTCTACTCTCACCCTCGAAATACCATCTATAAAATCAGTAGCATGCTCGAATTGTAATGGAATTACTACTTGGCCAGTTTTATCTATGAATCCCTGTTTATCATTATTTTCAACCATTGCCAGCCCGCCATGAAAATCACTTACATATTCATATTGAGGTGAAACAATTTCTTTTCCATATTTATCTATGAAGCCATACTTTTTTTTGTATCCAACTATTGCCACACCTTCATGAAAATCGCCAATAATAGCATGTTTAGGTCTAAATATTTTAATATTATCTTTATTTATTACTTTTTCTCCAGGATAATCATAAACTAATGCCAGCCCTTCGCGAAAACTATTAGCATCCTCATATTGTGGTGAAATAATTTCCCGACCGCTTCCATCAATAAAACCCCAAGCACCATCTCTTTTCATCTTTGCCAGCCCTTCCTGAAAAGGCCCAGCAGCTTCGTATTGTTGAGATAAGTTTAAGAAAATTCGCAAAGAATCGCTTGAATTCCAGGGGCCAAGTTCAGATAAAAAAAGAGGCCGGTTATTGTCGTTTTTTATCCAATATACAGGAATTAATCCCGTTTCATCAGTGAAACTATTTTCAATACTCCCATATTTTCCTGATTTTTTCAAATAATACAACCCACCTTCAGCCGGAATAATCCCATCATAGCCGGGCAGCGGGGTCAGCACTTTCCCATCCTTATCCACAAAAAAACACTTGTCGTTTTCCGAAAAAATCGCCACCCCTTTCCGAAACGGTTCCGGATTCGAAAATTGAAAAGGCGTTATCGGCTCGCCCAGCGGGGTGGCTACGGCAAACTTGCCATTTTGGTAAACCCAAATCCGGTGTTCTCGGTAAATGGTGTCAATCACCGCGCGGGCATTGCGCTCCGGGCAGAGGCGGGCTACGGCTTCAAAGCGTTTTACGGCTTCGGCGTACTGCTCGGCATTGCGCAGGTACTGGCCGCTTTCAAAAAGGCAGTCGCAGAGGCATATTACCGCGGCCCCACAGCGGTCGGCGCAGCAATTGGCAGTTGTGTCGCAGGGAACGGGTTGCGCCCGGATAAGGGCGGCGCACAGAACGAAAAACCAAACGAGTAGGATTCTCATTGCTTGCCGGTTTTTGATAAACAATCGGATAAGGCTTTTTGGGTAACAGGATCACCAGGTTTTGCTTTTAAGGCTACCTCCAGGTACGGTATAGCCGCCTTACATTGGTTAGCTTCTTTGAGAGCGATACCCGTGTCGCGGTTTCTTTCAAAATCCGCCTGTATTTGCTCTGCCCGGGTTCGGGTAATTTCGGTTAGGGTTTCACGCCGCTCTGCCGGGTCGGTGATGAGCTGGAGCGCTTCTTCATAGGCGCGTATGGCATCGGCATAGCGTTTTTCCTTTCGGAACAAACTGGCGTCGGAGCGCAATTTTTTGAGTTGTTCCTGACGGGCTTTTTCCAAGGCTTGTTCGGCGTTTCTTTTGTCAATTTGCGCCAGACTGTCGCTGTGCTGCGCCTCTCTTGCTTTCAATTGCGCCAGACTATCGCTTCGAAGGGCATTGTTGCGTTCGATTTCCGCTTTATCTTTCTCCTTTTCTGCCCGTCCGTACAAATACCAGGCTCCCAGCAAACCCAAACAAGCCAATACGGCCATGACGATGGCGATGAAAGACATGCGCTGTGCCTTGCGTTTCCCCTCTTCTGCCTGTCGTTGCAAGCGTTGGGCCTCTTCTGCACGCCGCCGTTCCTCTGCTGCCTGCCGCTCCAAAACCTCGGCGCGTTCGCGGGCTTTTTCCGCTTCAATGCGCTGAGTTTCGCGTTCTTCTTGCGCCAGGCGTTCTTCCCGCCAGTCGAGTACAGGTTTTAGAAGCGTATCGTGGCTGAGTTCGTAGTTCCAACCGCCGGTGGTATTCACTTCGCGACGCAGCAGGAAGGTATCTTCGAGGGCTTTCAGCAGGCTGCTATCTGCGCCGGACTGCCGCATCAGCACGTCGGCATCCATGCTCAGGCGGCGGGCCTCGCCTTCGCCGGCAGTGAAAATGAGGCCGTCTTCAATGAGTTTTCGGGCGGGCAATTGCTGTTCGGGCGCTAGCGAGCTGATTTTGTTGCGATAGTATTCCGAAAAGATATTGCTCAGGTCGGCGGGCAGGTCCTCGGGGCTCACATCGGGCAAGCCGTTGCCGTCGCGGTCGGTTATGTCGCCCCTGATGACCTGGTTTTCAACGTTTTGCGCCAGCACCTGCAACAAAAAGGCCTCCACGCCCACTTCGCGCCCCTGGTTATCGCGGGAAAACTCGTCGAGTACGCGTTTCAGGGCCTCGTCTGTCCATTCAAATTTCGGACTCTCAAAATCGCCTTCTTTGCGGGCGGGCTCTACGAGCGCTTCCTTGGCTTGTTCGCGGTTAAGCGCCCGAAGTTCGAAGCGTTTGTGCAGAATGGCAGGCAGTTTGTCCTTAAGCCGGTCAAGATCGCTCATGCGGTCGGAGCGGATGGCAAAAACGGCGCGCACGTCCATTTTTTCGCTAAAAAAGGCCAATTCACCAGGCGTGAGCTTGTCCTCGTTCTGTTTGACGTAGGCGGGCAGGTCGGCGTAGAGGACTTTGGCGAGTTGGCGCTTGAATTCTTGTTGTTGGGATTCTGGGTAGGTAAAAAACTCTTCAAACTGATCGAAAATGAGCACAAAGACGGTATTCGGGGAAGGGCGCGAAAATTTGAGTAAAGACCAGATAGTTTCGGGCACGGCGCTTGATCCTATGATACCTTTATTGTCTTCCGGCAAGGCACCAAGAAACCGAAATAAAAACTTTACTGAAAGCGGGCTGTCGGTTTCTGACCACATATGAAATCTCACCTGCACGGGCAGATAACTACGCCTGCCTTTGGCTGTTTCTTCCTCTAATTTTGGCAAAATCCCCGCATTCAACAGTGAAGACTTGCCATAACCCGACTTCCCGAACAAGACGATAAGTTTTTCAAGTAAAATGAGGTCGTAAAGACGTTCGATGTCCTCATCGCGCCCGAAAAACAGGTGCGCCTGCTCTTTTTGAAAGGGCTGGACGCCGGGGTAGCGGTTGGGGCGTTTCGGGCTCATATTTTATTCGGGTTGAAAGTTTTCGTCCAGCTCGCGCTCGAGTTCTTCCGTAGTTGGCAAGATGCCTTTCAGGTTGTCGGGCAGGGTCTGGGTCAAAATATACTCGGCTACTCCAAGCGGTTTATGAATATCGCGCAAGGCGTATTCCACTGTAGTAGGCTTGCCGGTTTCACGGCACAAAATTAGTCCTATCGTAGCCTGATCCATCCCTGTGCGCAACAGGTCGTCGGCAGCAGAGCAGTAAAAATTCATTTTTCCGGCATACTCCGGTTTGAATTTGCCGCCTTTTAAGTCCACGACCACATAACAATGCAACCGGGTATGGTAAAAAAGCAGATCAATGTAATAATCCTCTCCTTCCACGGTGATTTTGTATTGCCGTCCGACAAGCGCAAAACCCTGGCCTAATTCGAGCAGGACTTTTTCCACATGCAGCATCATAGCCTGCTCAATATCACGCTCAAGGGCCTCGTTACCGACGTTTAGAAAGTCAAAATTGTATGGATTTTTCAAGGTTTCATGGGCGAGGTCGCTCTGCGGTTTGGGTAGGGTCCATTCAAAATTAGTGATGGCTCTGCCTTGCCGCTCGTAAAGGTTTTGCGCCATCTGGCTGCGCAACGTATCGCGGCTCCAATTGTTTTGTACGGTTTTTTTGAGGTAAAAAATGGCTTCTTGAGTGGTTTTACATTTGTCTAAGATGATTCGATGATGCCCCCATGGAACAAGGGTGAAAAACATAAACTGCTCATTGTTAACATCTTGAAATTGTATTGCAAGTTGTGGCACGATTTCTCCTTCCAATTGTCCCGCAACTTGTGGGACAATTGGAAGACTATCTTTATAGAAAAGAAACCATTTTTTTATATAGAACAAATTTGTTCTGGAAAAGCCCGCTAAAGTCGGGAAAGCCGCCTTCAAATCCTTGGCGAAACGAGGGATCAGCCCTTCACCCCAGGCCGTAGACTCCTGTTTGAGCGCAATATCGCGGCCGAGTTCCCAATAAAGAAACAACAACTCGCGGTTGACGCTGAGCGCGGCTTTGATTTGAGCGGATTGGATGCGCTTTTTCCAATCGGCGAGCCAGGTTGTGTAGGGAAGAATATCGTTTTCCATGATCAAGTTTCAATTGGTTTGATATATCGGGCAATATGTTTTCAACTTGGCAAAGAACCTGCAAACGTCAAAATCCGGCTTCGCAACTTATTTTTCATCAATTCCAACTCGCGCGAATCCTCCGTTTTTTCCGTAAAATGTTTCAACCATTCGTTGTACTGGCTTTTCAACATAGGCGGAATAGTAGAGTCTTCCAGTGCTCCTGCATTTTTATCGAGTATTTCCAGCGCTCCTGCCAGGTCGTTTTTTTCCACCAAAAGACGAATTTCGGCAGCGGGCCCTGCGAGCGGGTCGGACAATTGCCGCAGGGCGCCCAAGCGGCGGCAAGATTCGAACAACTGGTTAAATTCCTCGCGGCTTGGGGCGATGCATTTCATTTGAAACTGTTCGATGACAAACTCCCGGGCATCATCGCTGATTTCGGTCAACATCGCGAAGTTGTGATTGCTGTTGTCAAATTCGCCGTCCACTTTGTTGATATAATGCAGGAGCAATTGGGCGTACCAGCGCTCCAGATGGAAGCCTAGCAGTATAAAACGGTTGGCTTTTTTGAGTTTTCCCCGGAGCACGTCCGGCACATTGAGATCGCCGAGCAGGGCGGTTAGCAGGCCGTATAGATCGTGGTAATCGAGAATGACCGAATCGTAGTCGTCCTCAAGCGCGTAGCCGCAGAGGTTGTAGAGGAGAGGTTGGCTGGGCTTGGGCGTGGCGAGCGTAATTTCGGTCGTTTTGTCTTTGGCTGTAAAATAGTCGAATTGGTAGTTCAGTCCATAGCGCGAAAAAGTATCGCGAACATAGCCATCGGGAGAGAGCGAGAGTATCACCGGGAATTTCATGGCCGCGATTTGGCGCAAAAGCTCAGCGTCGGGCAGCCACTGGTCGTCGTTAGCGCAGCGTTTCACCACTTTTTGCGCCTGGTTTTTCACATCGGGATCGAGAAAAAGGAAAAGGTTGTCGCGCTCGTAAAAATAGGTGACGCCCGTGCCCAGCGCAGCGCAAATGCGGCGTTGGGCGAGTTGGCTGAAGGTGGCTTCAGCGGGTTCGTCATGAGCGTTTTCCGATGCAGTACCGATGCGGTAAATCGGAATGGCATCCGGCCCAAGCACTAAAACGGCTTCTCCATCGGCGACGCTTTGTGCCAATTCATCCCAGTCGTTTGTATTGTTTGTGTTGAACATGAATTTCGGGTGTTATATACTTTGAACCGCTTCCGGTATATATCCTTCGCGCCCCTCGATTTTGAGCATAACTGAAGCCAGGGCTTGAACCCCTCCAAATGCGGAGCGCAGAGCCGCATAGGTTATGCCCATAACTTGACAGCGTGTGGTACAACTGCAAAAATAAACAATTCAAGTTGCAGATAGTAATAAGAGTTTATCGTATATACCGCCTTAGGAGGTGACGGCAGTGGTACTACCCGGGTGGTGACAAGGTGAGAATTCAGAATCGCAGATTAAGCAGGATGTTGGGATTGCACGGATTTAGGTACTACATTCATTTTCCATTTTTCACTACCATTGTCATATAGGGTATCAATGCCCAACAAATTGGAAATTTTTTCCTGGATTCCATCATCATCTCTTCGAAGTCCTGAGATTTTTCTTCTTGAGACTCATATGCTTTTGTTTGCAATTCTAGATTTATTAAGAATTCTTCGTCATAGACAAATTCCTTAAAAAACGGATTCTCTGAATCCGCCATTATCTCCGGTATTGTTTGGGCATACTCCTCAGGTGACATCCTACTTTTTTCACTCAATAACCTTCCATATTCTTCAATAGAGATTCCGTTACTGTTTTTGCATTCGCAAATTATTGAAAATGGGTTTTGTCCCTCCGATTTAACACCCTGAAACTCTGAGGATATTGGCAAAGCTTTTTTAGTGCCACAGCCGAAAACCAATAGGGTTAAGCTCAAGATTGAAATAAGGTTTTTCATTTGCTTTATTGTAATAATGTCTAAAAGCTACTAATACCTGGCTTTATACCGCACACCGTCAAGTTATCCCGACCTGTCGGTACGGGACAAGTTAGTCATAACTTTTCCGGCTTTGCGCCCCGCTTTGGGCGGGGTCGCCCCCGAGCTTAGGTCATGCCCAAAACTTGGCGGTGCGAGCTATATTTCCGGAATCTCCGACAAATCTTTTGCCAAGATATTTACGGATTCCTCTATATCGAAATCGTCCTGAAGTCCAAGCCAAAACTTTGCCGAAGTACCGAAGTACTTGCTTAACCTTAATGCGGTGTCAGCTGTAATTCTCCTTTTTTGTTTCACGATTTCGCTAACCCTTGTCTGGGGAATTTTAAGATCTTTTGCCAGCTTGTATTGGCTGATTCCCATTGGGATCAGGAACTCTTCCAACAAGACCTCTCCCGGATGTATGTTTGGTAATTTTTTCATCCTGCTTTTCTATTTAATGATAGGCTGTTACTTGAACCTCGAAGGCGTCATTTCCTATCCATTTGAAAATGATTCGCCACTGGTTGTTTATTCGAATACTCCAGAAATCGTTTAGGTTCCCTTTTAATTTTTCCAACTTATTTCCTGGAGGTACTCGAAGATCACTAATGTCCTGCGCGTTATTAATCATTCTCAATTTCCTTCTACCAATTGGCTGAATGTCAGTTGGAAACTTCTTGGCGTAAGACCCATACCAGATCTTTTCAGTCTCTTTATCGCCAAAGCTCTTTATCATACTAACGCTTCGTGTTACTAACGCTAAAGGTAAGTATTTGGTTCGATTACTCCAAACTTTTTCAATATGTCTACGAATCACCTAAGGGGGTGACGGCAATGGAACATCCTGGGTGGTGACAAGGTGACGCCTCACCTCGTCACCCACCACGGCTGCGCTTGCAAGCGGTGGAGAGAAGGTCATCGCCAGGTATTTTGTTGCTGCAAAAGTAGGCGCGCATAGGCTGCTTCGCCACATTGCCACAACTCAAAACCTGTTTTTAAAGAATGAAACGGCAAAAAAAGGGGAAGAAAACCAGCTCCGCCTTTTTATTGACTTATACCACTTTTTAGCCTACCTTGCACTAATTATTAATTAAAGGAGTGCCCCGTTTCTCTCCACCGAAACGGGTATGTGTTTGTCTTGATCGTTATTTATCGGGGGTATTATTTTACGCTAACGGGTATAATTGTTAGCGGCTGTAGTTGTTTATATCAGCCTTTTTTTCAGCTTATTATATAACATTTAAAAAGAAAATGTATGAAACCGATTGAAAGATTATTTCAAATTTTTGAGGGGGGGGGTAATATTATTTTGTCAATCGCTGCTCGGCGGCACCCTCCTTTGCGGAATCTACTAATGTTATTCGTGTTAGTTATGATGCCTTACGACTATTCGCTTTACGCTCAATTGCGCTGCGGCGAGATCAAACGCCTGACGCCCGTACATCCCGATTCGGTTATCGTGGCTTATGACCGCTTCGGCACCCCCTATTTAGCTTCTGAATTGGCATTGACGCAACAGGGCCTTTGCCCAAATGCCGGCTTTTTTGTACTGGATTACACGAATATCGGTAGTTTTACCGCTGACGAGCAGAACACGATCTGTCAGGTTTTCTACGATTTGTCCAACCTGATCCAGAATCCTGACAATGTGCTTATAGAAATAAAAATTACGAAAACACTGCTTGACACGGACGTAGGAGCAACCGGTACGCCGT
>JABWBR010000054.1 GCA_013360405.1 Saprospiraceae bacterium | reverse complement strand
CGTACCTGATTTACAACTGCCAATCCCTTTCGACTGGCAGGATATAGTTTGTACGACTTTTCTGGATTTAGGGTTAGTATGACTTAACTGGATTCAACAGATGTCAGGACTGCAAGATGTAATAAGTCTTTCATTCCATGGCGCCTCATCCAAGCTGGCTGTTTCAAGTTGGGGAGGCGATCTTCATCTCCTCCATCTGCACGACGGGCGGCTTCCGATTAAACTAAACCAGGCTCCCTTTGCTACAAATGAACAAATGTTTTATTGTTCTTTTGCACAAACCGAGCAGCTAATTGCCTCCAGTCAGAGTTCTGCTCAGTATGCGAGCGCCCTGCTTGAGTTTTGGGATGCCACTACAAATACTTTGCTCTTAGCTAAGCCTTATTCCTGCAATCAGGTAAAGTTCTCACCAAATGGAAAATTATTAGCCGTTATTCGCACAGTTCCGTCGGGAGATGATATTCCAACTATCTGGTGTATTCCCGACGAAACCTGGTATAATCCCACACCTTGGGAAAATTTCTGGAAAATATTAAAATCTTCGTTGGCACAGTTTGTTCAACTTATCCGTTCAAAATTCTAAGTACCGAAGAAGGTCGGGAAGTGTGTGAGTGTGAAAGTATGATAATTAGGAAGTGTGGAAGGGATAGATTATTTTTATCCAATGAATTTTTCGCTTTTTCTAAGAAACCTGTTTTTTACATTACTTCAGCCGGGCATTGTAGCCGGACTTGTACCCTGTTTTTTGATTAAAAAAATTAAAATCGCTAACCTTGATAATTCTTTATTACAAAATGCAGTAGCGATAGCCCTTGGATTGGCGGGATTAATTCTGATGTTGGATTGTATTCGCAGGTTTGCTACCGAAGGCAAAGGCACCCTTTCACCGGCTGACCCTACTAAGCAACTTGTCGTAACCGGGCTATATCGCAGAACCCGGAATCCGATGTACCTCGGCGTAATGGGTATACTCGCCGGGGAAGCCCTATTTTGGAATAATAAATGGCTTTGGCTTTATGCCGGAATTGTTTTTTTGTTATTCCATTGCTTTATCATTTTCAGAGAGGAACCGCGCCTGCTTCGGGATTTTGGAGCAGCTTATGGCGAATATCAAAAAAATGTAAGGCGATGGTTATAAAGAATTTTCACATTTGATCTCTCCCTCTCTCTCTCTCACCCTCTCTCCCTCATTCTCCGATAACCAGGCAGGGGTGGAGGCGAGCTCCACCCCCTACGATGATCAATTCTGATTAATCCTGTTCAATTCGTCTTCGTTGGCGGTACTGCGGCGGCGGGCGGCTTTCACATTGCTGTTGCCGAAATTGTAGGTAAACGTCAGGTTGGCCTTGCGCGACTCGCGGTAGTTCTCGACGTCCACAAAGATATTGTCCTGGCGCACTTTGACGGCAAAGCGCATCGTATTCAACAGGTCGTTCACATTCAGGCGCAGCGTGCCTTTGCCTTTGAGCACTTTTGCCGACAAGCCGGCATCTATAAAAAACTGGTGGCGCATCTCGAACATGCCGTAGGCGCTGGGCGACTGGTAGAAGGCCGTGAGTTCGCCTTTGATACCCATGGGCAGGCTGAATTGCTGGCTCAGGTGTACATTGGCCGATAATTGCGACTGCTCGATGACGCCTCCAAGGTAAGGCGACTGGAAGCTGTTGTAAAAACCCGTGAGGTTGGCCCGCAGGGTCCACCACTTGGCCGCCTCAATCGGCGCCGAAAAGCTGAGGCTGATATTATCAAATTGAGCCAGGTTTTGCACGGTTTGGTAAGTGCGCTGGGTTTCGTCTTCTTGTTCCAGCACTTCCGTAATGACGTCATCGGTGCGGCTATAGCTGAGGCTTACAAAAAACACTTCCTTAAACCCATAATTGGCGCTCACCGAGTTGGTGTACTGCGGGGTTAGGAAGGGGTTGCCCTTACCAAAGGTGTACTGGTCGAGGAAAAACACAAAGGGGTTCAGGTTTTCGTAGTTGGGTCGGTCGATGCGGCGGCTGTAGGAGAGGCTCAGGTTGTGTTTTTCAGCCAATTGGCGCGACAGGCTCAGGCTGGGGAACCAACTCAGGTAGTCGCGCTTGACGCGCTGGTCGAGAGTTACCGACATACCGTCGGAAACGGTGTATTCGGCGCGCAAGCCCGCTTGTATTTGAATGTTTTTGTATTGGGTATTAAAATTGACATAACCGGCGTGGATGTCTTCTTCGTAAATAAAATGGTCGCTGCGAAGGCTGTCTTGTACCCATTCGCCGTCCTGTTGTTGACCAAAATCGAGGCCGTTGTCGGTGCGCACCATGCTGCTTTTCAGGCCGGCTTCGAGGCGGCTCGATTCGCCGATGGGGTGCACGTAGTCGGCTTTAGCGGCTTTAATCGTAATATCGGAATTCGACAGGTTGCGGATCAGGTTGGGCGCAGAAGTTTCCTCGCCGTTTGTATTTAAAAAATAATTAAAATTAAATTGATTGTTATCGTTTGCGAAAGTAGAATAATCGGCGTCGATGGTCAATTCACGGCCTTTTTCGTTAAATTGATGGCGGAAGTTGGCGTTGTACGAGTTGTTGTTCCAATGCTCCGAAATATCGCCGTTGGCGCGCACCTGGCTGTGAGTCCAGGGGTTGGGCCCCGATATGTCGCTGATATTGGTAGAGGCGCCGTCCCAATCGCCCTGGCGGCCCGAATACAGTACGCCGACAGTTGTTTTGGGTGATACGAACCAGTCGGCGCCGGCTTTGTAGTTATGACTATTGAGCCAGTTGATTTCTCTGCCTATCTGGTCGTATACTGTAAAATCGCCTTCAAAGGGCACCTTGCGGTCAATTTCAATATTCTGCCAGCGTTGGTTGTTGTAATAGTTATAATCTCCAAACAATTGCACCTGTTTGCTTCGGTAGTTGAGTCGCAGTCCGCCGTTGGCCTTGTAGTAACGGCCGTAGCCGCCGCCGATGGTTGCGCTTCCGTTAAAGCCCAGGTTTTTGTCGCGTTTCATTTTAATATTAATGATACCTGCATTGCCGGCTGCGTCGTATTTAGCCGAAGGGTTGAGCATAATCTCGATCTTCTCGATGGCATTGGCGGGTGTGGATTGCAGCAGCTTCACCACGTCATCCATCGACATATACGTGTTTTTGCCGTCGATCATCACTTGCACGCCTTGCTTGCCTTTGAGGCTGATGCGGTTGTCCTGGTCAACGTTAACGCCGGGCGCTTTTGACAATAGTTCGAGGCCGTTGCTGCCGGCGGCTACCGGGCTGCTTTCCACATTGAGTATAATTTTGTCTGCTTGCAACTCGATAAAAGGCCTTTTTGCGGCTACCACCACTTCGCTGAGCGATACGGCGCCGTTGAGCAAAGTCAATACGGGGATCTCTACTTGTCCGCCGCGCGTTTCAAATAAGTCAGAGCGCGAAGGCGCATAGCCGATCAATTCGGCAGAGACGAGGTATTTGCCGGGGGCTACCGATTCAAACTCAAACCGGCCGGTAGAGTCTGTAAGCGTTCCTTTTGCCAGCGAAGAATCAGCGGCGTTAAGCAGCAACACGTTGACAAATTCTACCGGGATTTGCTTGTCGTCGACTACGCGACCGGTGAGTTGGGTAAAGCTTCCTTGTCCAAAAACCTGGAAAGAAGATAATAACAACAGGGTAAAAGGCAATAAAAAGGTTTTCATGGCACAAATGAATTTTAGGTGGAGACGACTTTTTTTTTGCCCGGGTTACAAACCAAAACCCGATCTACGACAAACGCCTCAAAATACCGGTCTAACGGCAAAAGACGCCGGACAAAGATTTTCATAGCCCCATCCTGTTACTTTTTCGACCTGCTGCATTATGACAGTGTAACAATTAGGTACGTAAATGAGCGGAAGTAGTTCTTAAATCAACGGCAAACCACTATCTTTGATGTTTTCCATTCTACTGACAAGTAGTCGCATTTTGGCAAATACCATAGGGATGGATGCCCAAAAAAAGACTGTTTCCGCCGAACGTATGCAGGAAGAGTGGCTTGAAATACAAGCTGCTCAGGGTGATCCTGCTATGTTTCGACCGCTGTATGTGCGGTACTACGAAATGGTTTTCAGGTTTATCTATCGTCGTACCGCCAGTGAAGAACTAAGTGCCGACATATGTTCGCAGGTGTTCCTCAAAGCTATGCAAAGGCTTAGCGACTACAGCTTCAAAGGCGTGCCATTTTCCGCCTGGCTCTTCCGCATCGCCAGCAACGAGGTAGCTCAGCACTTTCGCCAGCAGCAAAAAAACCGGGTACTCAGCATCGAAGAGACTCAGATTGGCGACATGGCCGACGAAATTGACGAGGAAGACAACGAAGCGCTGCGCGCCGCCCTGCTCCTCGCCCTCGACGACCTCAAGGAAGGCGACATGGAATTGATTGAAATGCGTTTTTTTGAACAACGCTCCTTCAAAGAAATCGCAGATATTACCGGTATGACTGAAAGCAATGCCAAGGTAAAAACATACCGGATCCTGGAGCGACTGAAAAAACGGCTTTCTACGTAACGAATGATTGAAGCAAAAAGGACAGAGACAGTATCGTAATGTACGCGATAATTTTGTCAACGATGGGAAAAAACTACCACATTAAACTTAATCCTGATCCCCTCTCCCGGGAACGCATCGAAAGCCATATGGACTTTGACGCGCTTCTTAGGCAGTATCAGGAAGCTGACAAACAGCAGGTTAAGCGACCCCGTGTGATCAAACTGGCCTATGTTGCGCTTGCAGCAGCTGCCGCTTTGGCACTGCTTATGATATTCAATATCTGGAACGGCGCCTCTTCGCCGCAGTCCGAATCCGCTTATTTTGCCAAACTACCCTTTGTAAATCCGCCGCTTAGCGAATGGGAACCCGAGTTTATTTCTTATAAAATGAACGTCAACCAGGGTGGCGTCTACGAATACGAAAGCGGCTCCCGGCTGGTTGTCCCCGCCGCCGCGTTTATGAACGACCGCGGCCAGCTTGTAGAAGGCGACGTAGCCATCCACTACCGCGAATTGCACGACTTTGTCGATTTCTTCCTCTCAGGTATTCCGATGAATTACGACTCTGCGGGCCGGCAATTCTACCTCGAATCCATCGGCATGGTAGAAATTTATGCCGAGCAAAACGGCGAACGCCTGCAAATGGCGCCGGGCAAGGAAATCCAGGTGGAGCTGGTTACCCACATCCGCACTACCCTGGATGCCCCCCTACCCCATTATTCCATATATACCCTCGATACCATGAACCGCAACTGGGCCTACCGCGAAGAGGCCCGCCTGGAAGTGCTGGAAGAAAAACTCGACGCCGGACAGTCCGCATATTCCGACATCCAAAAAGAATGGCTCGAATCGCGTCAGGCGCTGGAGAAAAGCTACGACGCACAACTTGCCGCATTGGAAGCCATGGCGCCCAAACCGATAGCGCCGGTTAAGCCGCAGCGTCAGATGAGCGGGCAGCCCACCATTGAGCTGAATTTCCAGGATGAAAATTTTGACTTTGAAGGCGATAACGACGAAGAAATTGCCCTGACCCGCAAACTGAAAGACGCCATCTGGCAAATTTCGCCACAAAGCCCACCCTACGACGAAAACGCGTTCAAGGTCACCTGGGAGCGCATGCGCCTCAAGCCGATCAACGAGTGGGATTATACCCTGACGCTAATTAATGATAATCGCCAGCTACAGCTTATCGTCAATCCCGTGTTGGTGGGCGAAGCCTATGAGCAGGCCATGTCGCAATACGAGGCTAACCTGGCAGAGTACGAATCGCAAATGGATTACCGCGAATCGCAGCTCAAAGCGCGCCGGGAAACCCTGCTCCAGCAAGAAGCTGATGAAACCCGCTTCCTCGATGAGGCTTTCACCGAACGACTGGCAGAAGCCGGCGCCCCGCAAGGCAAACCAGCTCTGCTTGCCAAGGTGATCAGCCGCTTTAAGGCGCACCAACTCGGCGTGTGGAACTGCGACCGGCCCCTTCCCGTAGGCGAAGAAAAACTCAATTTGAAGTTTGTTGATGAAAATGGCGAGACGTTTACCCCTCGTACTGCCTATTTCGCCGGCAAAACACACAATACGGTACACCGCTTCCTCGCTACCGAGAAAACGGCCCTGGCCCTGCCCAGCGATGATGCCCACCTGATCTGGCTCGTCACCGACGACAACCGCATAGCGCTTGTCCGCCAATCGAATACGGAACACAAAGGCCGAAAGACTCAAACCGTTGTGATGAAGGTGGCCGCCGAGCCGCTGCGAAACGAGGAGGATATCAGGGCGGTGCTGAGGTTTTAGGAGTGACCTCCCCGGAATATCTTAGTTGGTGACGGCAGGGAAATAACCCAGGTGGTGACAAGGTAACGGCTGGGAAGCATCTCAGATGGTGACGGCCTGGAATGAGAACATCCTAAGCCGTCACCACCTGGGATTTTCCCGGGATGTCACCAACCAAGCCGGTTCCCTGCCGTTACCTCCAAAGATGTTCCAAAGCCGTCACCCCCTAAGGCACTCCTGGGATGCAGACGCAATTACCCACAGCTCAGGTCTTCACCGGCTTTCACCTCATAAACATCTACAAACTCGATGTCAACCAATTGCTGGCTTCACAAATCCCCGAAGTAATTCTGCTGGCGATTCTGGCCCGTTTTCCCAAGAAACAAACAGAAGTAGTGTTGCGTTATATTGTACAACGGCTCAGGCTGGTATGTAATAACCCGAGCGAACTTTCGAGATACCTCAGCCAGTTGTTTATTTTGGCGAGATTGCGTAAATTGGAAAAGTTAACCGCAAAAATAATTAACGATATGCCCATTACTTACAACATAGAAACGGATTATCTGTACCAGCAAGGCATGCAACAGGGCATTGAGAAAGGGGTTGAAAAAGGTGTTGAAGTTGGAAAAACACAAGAGCGCCTTCACGCTGAAGCAGAAAAACGCGAATCCGCCCGAAAAATGCTGCTCGCCGGAATAAAGGCCCCACAGGTAGCCGATTTCCTCGGCATGCCGGTAGAGGAAGTAGCGAAAATAGCGAAAGAACTTGGACTATCATAGTAGGTGACGAAAGAGAACTGAACCTGTTGGTGACAAGGTGACGGCAACGGAGCGCCTTGGGGGGTGACGACGGGGAACTGAACCTGTGGGTGACAAGGTAACGGCTGGGGAGGATCTCAGATGGTGACGGCTTGGAAGGAAAACATACTAAGCCGTCACCACCTGGGATTGTCCCGGGACGTCACCAACCAAGCCATTTCCCTGCCGTCACCTCCAAAGATACTCCAAGGACGTCACCAACCAAGTCATTTCCCTGCCGTCACCTCCAAAGATGCTCCAAGGACGTCACCAACCGGGATTTTTCCCAGGCCGTCACTTATAAATCTCCACCACCCGCTCCCCTGGCCGCGAATAACCGCGATACATCCCCTCACTGTTAAACGGCATAGCCACGTTGCCGTTTTTATCCACGGCGATGAGGCCGCCTTCGCCGCCGGCTTTGACGAGTTTGTCCATGACAACGGTGTTGGCGGCGTCTTCTAAGGAGAGGTTTTTGTATTCCATGAGGGCCGCTACGTCGTAGGCGACGACATAGCGGATGAAAAATTCGCCGTGACCGGTGCAGGAGATGGCGCAGGTATTGTTGTCGGCAAAGGTGCCGGCGCCGATGACAGGCGAGTCGCCCAGACGGTTCCATCGCTTGTTGGTCATGCCGCCGGTGGAGGTGCCGGCGGCGAGGTTGCCCTGTTTATCGCGGACCACACAGCCCACGGTGCCCATTTTGTGGTTGCTTTTGGCGGGTTTGCCGCTTTCTTTTTGTTTTTCAACCGCTATTGCGCGCTGCAGGGCATCCCAGCGCTCCTGGGTGAAGAAGTAGGAGGGAGCGACAGTATCGATGCCGTTTTCGATAGCAAAGGCCTCGGCGCCCCGGCCGGTGAGCATCACGTGCGGCGATTGCTCCATGACTGCTCGCGCCAGGGTAATTGGGTTTTTAACGATAGTCACGCCGCCCACGGCGCCTGCGTTACGCGTAACGCCGTCCATAAACGAGGCGTCGAGTTCGTTTTTGCCCTCGTGGTTAAACACGGCGCCTTTACCGGCATTGAAGAGCGGGTTGTCTTCGAGCGAGCGGATGGTTTGCTCCACAGCATCCATAGCGCTGCCGCCGTCTCTAAGTATTTTTTCTCCAATGTCGAGGGCGGCATTCAGGGCGGCTTTGTAGGCCGCTTCCTTTTCAGGGCTCATTTCTTCGCGCAGAATGGTGCCCGCCCCACCGTGAATGACGATGGCGTATTCGTGTTTTTTTTGTTGCTCGGCCCCGGGGCGCGAGCAGGCGAAGGCAAATAGCGCCGTGAATATGGCGAGTTTGGATGTGCTCATTGTTTTGTTATCTGTTGTCGGTTATCAGTTCTCTGTTAAAATTCATTTGACAAAGATAATAAACGGATAACAGAGAACCGACAACCGACAACCGACAACATTATCACCTGATCAACGTCGTCTCCCCCCTGAACACCTCCCTGGCGCCATCCACGTATTCCACCTCAAGATGCCAGAGGAAGACGCCGCCGTTGAGCGGTTTGTCGCGGAAGTTGCCGTCCCAGCCGGAGGCTTGGTCGTTGACAGGGAAGTCTTTGGCTTCGTATACCATTTCACCCCAGCGGTCGTATACGCGGAAACGCACTACTGTGATATCCTGCTTGCCGTGCACCAACAGCCGGTCGTTGAGGCCGTCGCCGTTGGGCGTGAAGCCCGTGGGCACGTATGCGGTGTTGTCTTTTATTACATAAACGGTGATGAGATCTTCCGCCTCGCAGCCTTTCTCATCGGTAATGTGCACTTCAAAGCTCGTCTGATCAGTGATGTCTACCAGCGGCGACCCACAATCCAAACAACTCAATATGGAGGTATCGGCAGGTGACCATTCGTACTGAATGTTGCCTACGGAGCCTGTTATGGTCGGATTGAAGTTAAATGTTTCCCCGTATTTTATATTAAAATTATCGCCTAGACTAATGGTCAATTCTTCCGGTTCGGCAATAACGACGGCATCCGACAGGAATTGACAGCCCCTGGCGTCGCGAACGTACACGTTGTAAGTACCCGGCTCCAGGCCGATGAAGATATTGGATCCACTGAACTGGTTGCCATCGAGACTGTAGGTATAAAACGGCGTGCCTCCTGCTGCGGTGATCTGAATAGTGCCGTTGTTCTGCCCAAAGCAGACTACGTCTTCGGGTTTGACGATGGCGTTGACGGGTTCGGCAGGCTGGGCCACTGTTGCGGTTTGTTCGAGTTTACAGCCGTTGGCGTCGGTGATTTGCAAGGTGTAATCTCCTGCCGGCACAGGGTTTAATTCCAATCCCGTCTGGTTATTTGACCAGGTCAATTGGTACGGCGGAACGCCGCCCACTACCGTGGCTTCGACAGCGCCGGTAATTTCTCCAAAGCAAGTGATATCGGTAATATCAAACGAAGTTTGAAGGTTTGGAGGTTCTGCGATAAAGTCGGCCAGGGTAGTCTCGCAATTGTTGGCATCGGTGACGGTCACTCGATAATTGCCGCTTGTCAGTCCGGTAACGTCTTCCGTATCAGCGCCGTTTGTCCACAAATAAGTGTATGGCGCCGTACCTCCCTGTACCACCAGGTTGATCGCGCCGCTGGGTTCTCCGGCACACAAGGCGGGAGTAAGTCCTGCGGAGAGTACTAAGGCCGAAGGTTGATTGATGAAAGCACTGGCATCTGCCACGCAGCCGTTGATATCGCTTACGGTTACCGAATAATTGCCCGCTGTCAGGTTGATGGGGGTAGAAGTGCTGCCGATTCCGGGGGCGCTCCACAAGTAGGTATAGCTGCCGGCGCCACCGGTGGCTGTTACTACTATAGAACCGTCGTTGCCGCCGTTGCAATTGACATCGGTAGCGGTTAGCGCCAAAACAATGGCGGGGGTGCCGTCTACAATAGCGCTTGACGTAACCTGACAGCCGTTGGCGTCTGTGACGGTCACGCTATATGTACCAAGGGTTAAACCACTGGCCGTAGCGGTATTTTGCGCGTTAGGATCATTCCACAAATAACTATAGGGTGTAGTACCGCCTGCGGGGCTTACTGTGACGCTTCCGTCAGAGGCGCCGTTGCAGCTTACGAGGCCATCGGCGGCCGTAGCGGTAAGCGCCGTGGGTTGTCCCAGCGTCACGCTGGTAGACGTCTGGCAGCCGTTGGCATCGGTGACCGTTACGACGGTCAAGCCTGCAAACAAATTGACGACGGTGGCCGTCGTCTGGCCCGAATTCCACAAGTATTGATAACCACCCACTCCGCCGCCGGCAGTCACTGTTGCCTGGCCGTCGCCAAAGCCGAAACAAGAGGGGTCTTGCTTGCTGGTGGTAAGGCTGATAGCTGTGGGTTGACTGACAGTGCCTTGCGCAGTTGTTTGGCAGCCGTTGGCATCAGTTACCGTTATGCTTACGGGGCCTGCACTCAAGCCGCTAACAGCCGGGGTCATTAGTCCGTTGGCCCAGGAATAGGAATACGAGCCTGTTCCTCCCGTTACTTGCACCGCAGCCTGGCCGTTATTGCCGCCGTTGCAACTCGTGGGCAAAGTATTTAATGCCGCTTGCAAAGCAATAGGATCGCTTAACACGATGTTGATAATTGCTAAACACGAATTATCATCGGTGACTGTAACCAAATAGTTGCCCGCGCTCAAATCGTTGCGGGTATCCGTAGGGGCGCCGCTATCACTCCATTGATAATTATAGGGCGACGAGCCGCCAGATATGGTGAGCGTAGCCGAACCATCGGCGCTACCATTGCACAATGGCGAGGTAGCTGCAATAGATACATTAATGGCCTGGGGCTGTCCGATGGTGACAGCGGTAGCCTGGCTACAGCCGTTGCCATCAACTACGTCTACAGAATAGTCGCCGGCGGTAAGTTGCAGCACGTTAGCAGAATTGCCAACTACCGTACCGTCGCTGATTCGTGTCCAGGTGTAGGCAAAGTTGCCATCGCCGCCGGAGGCAGACACAGAAGCTTGCCCGTCGGGGGCGCCATTGCAGGTAGCGTCTACTGCCGAGGCCGAAATTTGTACGGCGGGGTTTTGGTTTATGGTTGCGCTGGAGGTAGCCTGGCAGCCGTTGTCATCGGTCACTGTAACCACAAAAGTTCCCGCCACCAGTCCGGTAGCGGTTGCCGTATTTTGCGTACCTGCCGCAGCATCCCACAAGTAATTATAAGCTCCAGTGCCGCCTGTTGCAATCGCCGTGGCTTCGCCATCAGCCAATCCGAAACAAGATACGTCTACCGGCGAAGTGGAGGCTTGCAGTGCAGTAGGTTCGTCTATCGCAACCGACGACACGGAAGGACATCCATTGGCATCGGTAATCGTTACGTCGTAGGTGCCGGCGGACAAGCCCGTGGCCACGGAATCAACCGACATACTGCTCCAACTGAATGCGTAGGGCCCGGCCCCTCCGTTAACAATGAAGGTGGCGCTTCCATCAGCGCTTCCATTGCACAATGCAGGTGTAGCAACGGCAGTAAGCGCCAACGCTGCCGGTTCGCCAATCGTGAACTGCACCGGTGCATTACAGCCCGAAGCATCCCCCACGGTAGCCACGTAATTGCCTGCGGGGAGGTTGGCAAAGCTGCCGGTCGTGTTGGATTGTCCGCCAAGTGTATAGTTGAACGGAGCTAAACCGCCCGTAGGGGTAATCGTCACTGCTCCGTCGGCGCCACCGTTACAGCTCGCATCGGTGGTAGAAGCACTCAGGCTGGCCGGCGTACAAGGCAATGCATCACAAGTAATTGTGGTGATATCGCCGGGGCAATCGCCCAGGGCTCTCACCTGGAAGGTAACGGATTGTGAGGTCACCAGTCCGCTTACGTCGTGCGACAACCCGTTGTTGGGACTTACCCAGCCGCTATTGTCGATATTGATCTCATAACCCAATGCGCCGGGGATATCATCCCAGAATACGGCTACGGTGCTTTCCGTTGCGGTACCGCAGCTTACATCGGGAGGGGTGAGTACGGGTATAGCAGAAATTGCGATGGAGTCAGTTACTTCACAACCATACGAGTCATAAGCCCGAAGTACGTAATCGGTAGCTGTCAATTGGGGGGTGACGAGCGGATTAGGGCAATCGGTGCAACTGAGCCCTGCCGACGGCGTCCATTCGTAGTTGATTTCGTAGGCCGGATTGAAGCAAATCGTCCAACTGTGCAAGGTGCCTTCCAGACTATTCGTATCGTCTATTAATTGCAGGCGCCAGGTGCCGTTGGTGCTTTTGTTGTTGCCGTCCCATAGGTCCGACCACACGCCTTCGGGTAGGAAGTTCCCGGTAAACGGCACTGCGGAAGGTGGAGCGAACGGCCCCGGGAAGTTGATAGGCAAGGGGGCATCTGTGGTAAAACAGGTATGGAGGTAATAATCCATGGCCAGGCCGTTGCCGCCGTTGCCGCCGTTATCGGAAGTCAACTCGATAAACTGGTCATCCGGACTAATGAGATAGATATCCAGGTCGTCGATCCAACGGTGAGATAAACTATCGATACAAACCGAGCGAATGACGCCAGGCCCCAATATGGGCGGCAATACGCCTCCTACCGTGATATCCGAGAACCGAGGCACGTTAGTAGGCGTAATGAGCAGGTCATTGTCGTTGGTAAAACACGGAGGCTCGGGCACCGGCACGTTCAGCGTACCGTCGAGTTGAATCTCCGTACCTGCACAGACACTTTGGTCCAAACCCAAGTCGGGAGCGACGAGTTGGTTGTCTTTTATAAAAATAGTAATCGTATCCCGGTTGCACACATCGCGCTGTACATCCAGCACCAGCGTTTCCGGCGCTTCGGCGATGCCGTCTTCAATGGCGATAATGGGTATGGTTAGTATGGAATCGCCGGCGGGAATAAACAAGTCTGCCGGGATAAATTCGTAGTCGATGCCGTTTTGAGCCGTACCGATAATTTGATAATCAATAAACAAATCCGATTCGGTAGGCGTAGGCAGCGAAAAAGTAAGCGTGCCGGGCGAACAGCCCTCTGCAATAGAGCCGTCGAGGCTCACCGTGGTGGCTTCTACGTTAAGAGATCCTGTACCGAAACTTTTTGCTTCCAAAAACACGCCTGAGTCGAATGCAGAATCCGATACGTCGCAAATCACGAGTTTAATCGTATACTCCTGGCAGGGCACCACAATAGCTTCTGCGGTAAATACATCCGTATAGCCGTCGTAAGAAGGCAGCACATTCGAGCCGTTATTGTCGTTGTAGTACTGCGAATAGTTGAGGCTGCCATTGGGCGGGGTACAATTGTTAATATTGCCTGCGGCGCCTACCATTCCCGAGTTTACGTTATTAATTCGCACGGGCAGGTTAGTGCCCGGTATCAGGGCAATGTTGGCGGCATTATTGGCATAAGGCCCCGTAATGCCAGGACCTGAGATAAAAAAACCGAATATATCGTTATACGCACTACAGGCAAATTCGGGGTATTCTTCCGAACCAAATACATAGCGAAAGCGCAGCGTATCGGCAATGGGTTTGAACGTAATGACGTATTTCGTTACGTTATAAATATTAAGCCCGCCCGCAATGGCTTGCAGATCGGGGTCGGAAAAAGCGCTCATATTGTCTACGCTGGCAAAAGCATTGCCGGTAGAGTTAACGCCCGTTTCAAAGGCGCCTTGCGTAACCGCGGCGCCGGTAGTCATGACTAATCCGCGTTCTATGCCGACCTCATCGATACCATATTTGAAAAAACCTACCGATTTGTTGGCCCCGAAATAATCTACGCTGATCACTTCCACCCCTTCTCCCAAAAACACATTGGTAATCAGGTTTTGTGGGGTAATAGGCGGAGCATTAGTAACCTCCAGCGGCTGCGCGTCAAGCTTTTGAAGCGCGCAAACACAGCAAAACAGAAATAATAAAATCCGGGCTATAGGCAGTCGTCTCATATACAGCGTAATATAGCGGGTGAACGAATATGGTCAAATATAGCATTTGTTTGGAAACCTAACGCAAGGGCAAAAATAGATTCTTGTATTCATACCATTACAATAAAAGGCATCCAAATGGTCGCTGTATTACAAAATCCCTTTTGGCGCGAATTCGCTGCCTGGCTCTATTCAGCAGTTAGCAGTTAGGGCTTAGCAGTTAGCGCTAAGCCCTAACCGCTAGGCCCTAACCGCTAATATGGATTGCGTAAACTCCTCCGGGCTGCCGGGTTCCGGGATGAATTCGTAGGGCCACTGGGCCATAGGGGGCAGGCTCATCAGGATCGAGGCAGTGCGGCCGTCGGTGTCGAGGCCGAATTTGGTGCCTTTATCCCACAACAAATTGAATTCTACGTAGCGGCCGCGGCGCAGGGATTGCCAGTGGCGTTCCCTTTCAGAAAACGGCTTGTCTTTATTGGCAACAAGCAAAGGCAGGTATAAGGGGCAGAAAGTTTGCCCGATTTCTTGTACGAAAGCCCATCGCGATGCTTTGGTAAACGGGGCTTCCGGGCCGAGTCTGTCAAAAAAAATACCACCTATGCCGCGGGTTTCTTTGCGATGGGGCAGATAAAAATAATCGTCGGCCCATTGTTTGAAACGGGGATAATAAGATACATCATGTTTGTCACAGGCCGATTTGAGCGTTTCGTGAAAAAAGCGGGCCTCCTCCATATTCACGTAATGAGGTGTGAGGTCGATACCCCCGCCGAACCACCAGCGGCCGTCGTCCATTTCAAAATAACGCACATTCATGTGAATGATAGGCGTATATGGGTTTGAAGGATGCAGTACGATAGATACGCCTGTGGCAAAAAACTGACCGGCATCCACTTTTAAAGCCATGCCAATTTTTTCGGGTAAAGGCCCCCATACCGCCGAGAAATTGACTCCGCCTTTTTCAATGTGGCAGCCTTCAATGATGCGGGTGCGCCCACCGCCGCCCGCCGGGCGTTGCCAGCGGTCTTCGCGGAAACTCCCCTGGCCGTCGGCAGCACTCAGCCGGCGGCAAATATCGTCCTGGAGAGATTCCATCCATCCGGCTATATCTTCTTTTGACAACATGGACATTACTTATTGGCAGTAGCGTTTGAAATGCGTTATTTTACACCTGCAAAGGTAAGGCGTGTGATACGCCCAATGTTCATCTCAACGTCAAAAACGTTATGAAACCCATATCCTCCGCAGAATTCATCCTCAACGAAGACGGCAGTATTTATCACCTGCATTTGCGCCCCGAAGGCCTCGCCGATCTGGTGCTCACGGTGGGCGACCCCCAGCGCGTGGCGCTCATCTCCCGCTATTTTGATGAAATTGATACCCAAACCTCTAAACGCGAATTTGTGACGCATACCGGCCGGCTGGGCAATCGCCGCATTACGGTGATCTCTACGGGTATCGGCACCGACAATATCGATATTGTGGTGAATGAACTCGACGCCCTGTGCAACATTGATCCCGAAACGCGATTGCCGCGAGCCGAGAAAAAGCAACTCACCTTCCTTCGGGTAGGCACTTCCGGCGGACTTCAGCCTCATCTTGAGCCTGGCACGGTGCTGGTCTCCGCCTACGGCGTCGGACTCGATAACCTGATGCAGTTTTACGATTATCAAAATAACCTGGAGGAGTTGGAATTATACGACAGCCTGATGGCTTTTTTCAGCGAAACGGGCCCCTTGCCCGTTAATCCCTACGTATTTAGCGCCGACCACTCCCTGCTCGCGTCGTTTGCCCCTTCCCTACCCCGCGGTATTACGCTCACCTGCCCCGGTTTTTACGGCCCCCAGGGCCGCCAATTGAGAGGTCCGCTGGTGATGGGTGAAGCAGCTATACTGAATATGCAGCACTTTACACACAAGGACTTGTTTATTTCTAATTTTGAAATGGAAACTTCCGCTTTGTTCGGATTAAGTTCACTTCTCGGCCACAAAGCACTGTCATGCAATGTGTTACTAGCCAACAGAACGAAAGGAACCTTTAGCGAAGATCCCGCCAAGGAAGTGGATATCCTGGTAAAAAAAGTACTGGAAGAGATTTCTGCAGGGAGGATTTAGATTTAATTAATAATGAAACCATTCTTCATTCTTCATTCTTCATTCTTCATTCTTCATTCTTCATTAAAAAAAAGGAGCAGTTGGGTAACTGCTCCTTTTGACATTGGTAAAAAAGATAGCCTCTATTTAAAAACAAGCTCATTTACTTTCTTGTAATCAGCCAGGAATTGCTCCAGGCCGATATCCGTCAGGGGATGTTTAAACATACCCATGATGGCTGACAGCGGGCAGGTCACCACATCGGCGCCGGATTGGGCGGCCTCAACGATATGCTTAGAACTGCGAATAGACGCTGCCAAAATTTCAGTTTCATACCCCTGGATGGCGTAGATTTCCGCGATTTGGCGGATAAGCGCCATACCGTCCCAGTTGATGTCGTCTACCCTTCCTACGAAGGGAGACAGATAAGTGGCTCCGGCTTTGGCAGCCAGGATAGCCTGGGCTGCGGAAAAAACCAGCGTGCAATTGGTACGGATACCTTTTTCTGTAAAATAAGAGATCGCTTTGATCCCTTCTTTTATCATGGGTACCTTTACCACGATGTTGGGCGCAATGGCGGCCAATCGCTCCCCTTCTTCCACGATACCGGAAAAATCGGTAGCAATGACTTCTGCGCTTACATCTCCGTGCACTAAGTCACAGATCGTTTTATAGTGTTTCACGATATTTCCCTCGCCGGATATCCCTTCTTTGGCCATCAGGGAGGGATTGGTAGTAACACCGTCGAGAATTCCCAAATCTTTCGCTTCGCGAATGTGATCGAGGTTGGCGGTATCTATGAAGAACTTCATTGTGTGTTAAATTGAAGAACTTACAAGCGCAAAGCTACAAATAAGTACAATGCTGCGCTTCAAATTCTGTTAGTTTTTTTTATAAATAATGATCAATCAGTTGGGTATCAAGCATCAAGGCTGTAGTATGGCGGTCAGATACCGGCTTCATCGAGGGTCGACTGGGCTTCTTCCCACTCTGACATGGCCTCTTCGAGTGCGGATTTTTTCTGCTGGTAGTCTTTCGTAACTTGCTGTGCGTCGGGTCTTTCGTAAAAAGACAAATCTCCCATCACCTGTTCCAGTTTGGCGAGTTCTTCTTCGAGTTTTTCGATGCGTTTTTCGGCTTGTGATACGTTGCGTTGCAATCGTTTGCGTTCTTCGTAGGAAATCTCTCGTTTCGGGGGCGGCGCTGCGGCTGCCGGTATTTTGGATGACAACTCCACCTGCCGCATATTGTCGAGCGAGCGTTTTTCGAGGAAGGCATCTACATCGCCGATATACTCGTGCAGATGGCGGTCGCGGAATTCGACCGTGCGGTTGGTAAGCCCGCGGAGGAATTCCCGGTCGTGCGAAACCACGATGAGCGTACCGTCGAAATCGAGCAAGGCTTGCTTGAGCACGTCTTTCGACAACATATCGAGGTGGTTGGTAGGTTCGTCGAGTACGAGCAGGTTGAACGGGCGCAGCAGCAGGCAGGCCAGCGCCAGTCGGGCGCGTTCGCCGCCGGAGAGCACGGTCACTTTTTTATCGGCATCTTCTCCGCTAAACATAAAAGCGCCGAGAATACTTCGCAGCCTCGTGCGCATTTCGGGAGGGGAGGCGTGCTCCATGGTTTCGAGCACCGTGAGGCTATTGCCCAGCGCATCCGATTGGTTCTGGGCGTAATAGCCGATTTGCACGTTGTGGCCCAATGTGATCGACCCCGAGGTGCTGGTAAGTTGGTTGACCAATATTTTGGCCAGGGTGGTTTTGCCCTGTCCGTTTTGGCCAACAAAAGCTACCCGATCGCCGCGATCCAATTTAATATCAACGTGGTCGAGCACGAGCAATTTCCCGTATTGTTTGGTTACCCCTTTGCCTTCTACCACGATCTGCCCGGAACGGGGCGCCGGCGGAAATCGCAGGTTCATCACTGCCGTATCCTCCTGGTCAATCGTGACGCGCTCTATTTTGTCGAGTTGCTTTTGCATCGACTGGGCCATTTTGGTTTTGGAAGCCTTGGCCATGAAGCGGGTGATCGTCCTTTCTTTCTGGGCAATGACGCGTTGCTGGTTTTCGTATGAAGCCATCATTTTTTCGCGGCGTTCTTCGCGCAACACCACGTATTGGCTGTAGGGGGCTTTATAATCGTACACGCGGCCCAGTTCGATCTCAACGGTGCGGGTAGTGACGTTATCGAGAAATTGTTTATCGTGAGAGATTACGATAATAGCGCCGGGATAATCCTGCAAAAAGCTTTCCAGCCACAAAATGGACTCGATATCGAGGTGGTTGGTAGGTTCGTCGAGCAGCAGGTAGTCGGGTTTTTTGAGCAGCATCTTGGCCAGTTCCACGCGCATTTGCCAGCCGCCGCTAAATTCGTCGGTCAGGCGCTGCATGTCGGTAGGCTTAAAGCCCAGGCCTTTGAGTACGCGTTCGGCATCGGCCTGGGCCGATTGGCCGCCCAGCAGGTCGAAGCGGTGGGTGAGGTCGGCGAATTCCTCCAGCAACTTAGTATATTCGGCGCTTTCGTAGTCGGTGCGGTGTCCGATTGCATCGTGTAACTCGGTGATGCGTTGTTCCATTTTTTTAACTTCATCGAAAGCAGTGAGCGCTTCTTCGATTACGGTACGGCCCTTGGGCAGGTTCATCTCCTGGTGAAGAAAACCCATCGTACTATAAGAAGCTCGGCTCACGCGGCCGTCATCGGGGGTGATATCGCCGGCAATGATTTTGAGCAAAGTAGACTTGCCGGCGCCGTTGCGCCCTACAAGCCCCACCCTATCGCGGTCGCCTATCACGACATCGAGGTGATCCATGAGCACGCGATCGCCGTATTTCAGATAAACATCGGTAACATTGAGCATATTCTTTACATCAAATTTCCAAACAGGGTGCAAAGAAACACAAAAGAGTGGAGTTGACCAATTATGCTTTTTCTAAAGTGAATCCGAAAGTTGACCCCACATTAGGCGCGCTGCGCACATTGATGGTCTGGTGGTGCGCTTCGATGATGTGTTTTACGATAGCCAGTCCGAGCCCCGAGCCGCCCTGGTCGCGCGACCGGCTTTTGTCGATGCGATAAAAACGGTCGAAAACGTGGGGCAGGTGTTTGGCGGGAATGCCGATACCGTTGTCGGCTACTTCTACCAGGATATGTTTATCCATATCATAAAATCCCACCTTGGTGCGGCCGTCGGGATTGCCGTATTTGATTGAATTGCTGAGCAGGTTGATGAGCACCTGGCGGATATTTTCGCGATCGGCGCGCACCCGGTAATTGGTAGCGGCGCCTTCTTTAAACTCCAGTTTGATATGCCGGTTTTTGGCTTTAAAATCGAGGTCTTCAAACACTTCTTCCGTAAGTTGCCGGATATCAAATACGCGAATATCGAGCACGAGGTCGCCCGATTCGAGGCGGGAGATGGCGCTGAGGTCTTCCACGATCGTCTGCAGGCGATCGACGTTTTTAGCGGCTTTTTGTAAAAAAGTCATATTTACCGCTTCGTCTTGCAAACCGCCTTCAAGCAGGGAATGCAGGTAACCCTGGATATTAAAGATGGGGGTTTTTAATTCGTGTGAAATATCTCCTACAAAGCGACGGCGGTATTCGGCCCAGGATTTGTATTTTTCAATTTCCTCCTGTTGTTTCGTGGCCCATTCAGCTACATCCCGCTCTACTTCGTCAATGATATTCGCTCTGATATCTATAGAGGTAGATTTTTCTTCCGGTTGTAATTTGCGTTGGTGAATGGTTTTGTAGATGAGTTTAATTTTTCGATAGATATATTGTTTCAAAAAATAAATGGAAACGACATAAGTTACCAGAAAAACAATAAGTGGAAAAGCGATCCAAAATAACAGGCTGCTCAAACGATAAAAAAGGACATAAACCAGCAGCCCGCCAGCTAGTGAAAGTAGCGCGATGAGCAAAGAAGAAAACCCCGCAATTTGCCGCGGCGTGGGATTTTTGAGCATTAAAATTCGAATTTATAACCTATACCTTTTATCGTTTTGATATACTCATCGCCGATTTTTTCTCTCAATTTGCGAATATGTACATCAATTGTGCGATTACCTACTATAACATCGGTACCCCACACCTTGTTGAATATCTCCTCGCGGGTAAATACTTTGCCGGGTTTGGACACCAGCAGGTTGAGCAATTCGAATTCTTTTTTGGCGAGTTCTATGATTTCTTCTCCTCTTTGTACGTTGACTTTTTCGCGATTGATGACGAGGTCGCCGATTACTAATGCGCCTTCGTCGTCGTAATTATCCTGGCGGTCGGAGCGCCGCAACAGGGCTTTTATCCGGCTGAGCAACACCCGCGGGCGAATGGGCTTGGTGATGTAATCGTCGCCCCCACCCTCCAAAGCGGCAATTTGGGAATAGTCTTCTTCGCGGGCGGTAAGGAAGGCGATCAGGGTTTTGCTAAATGACGGCCTGCTGCGCAATTGACGGCAGAGTTCTACGCCGTCCATTTTGGGCATCATGATATCCAGGATGATCAGGTCGGGGTGCTCGCGTTCTGCCACTTTTAGGCCTTCTTCGCCATCTGAGGCTGAGAATACTTCGTACCCCTCTTTTTGCAGGTTGTAGCGAAGGATTTCTAGAATATCCGGTTCGTCGTCAACGACGAGTATTTTGGCAGAATCCATTATTTGTCAACTGGTTACTTCAAGTTGAAACAAAGGTAGCCAAATCCCGGGTAAAGGCGGTATTAAATAATTGTTAACCGGCAGTCAGCACTCAGCAGTCAGGTCTTAGTTGCTGAGTGCTGACTGCTAAGTGCTGAGTGCCGACTGCTAAAACCTCCAGATAAACGGCACCCTCGCCTGCATGCCCTTAGAGGCGCTCAGTTCCTGTAGATAGGCGTAATAGGGGTACCATTCGCCCATTTCCTTGCGGATAGCCGATTTGCGTATGGTTGATTCCTCTTCTTCGCCCAGGAGGTCTTCGAGGAGTTGCTGGATGGGTTCTTTCACAGCCGGATATTCTACGGGGCGATATTCGCTTATCTTGGCCATGTGGGCTGCGGTAGCAATAGCGTCATCGAGGCTGCCCAATTTGTCCACGAGGCCCAGCTCCATGGCTTTGCGACCCGTCCATACGCGGCCCTGGGCGATTTCGTTGACTTCGTCGCGCGATTTGCCGCGGCCTTCGCTTACGCGTTTCAGGAAGGTCTCGTACATCTGGTCGGTGCGCTTTTGCAGGTAGCGGGCTTCTTCGGGGCTGTGGTCGTAAAACGGTGAAAAACCGGTGGCAAAACGTCCAGTCTTCACCGTATCAAAGTGGACGCCGAGTTTGTCGTTGAACAACTTGTCCAGGCTGGGCAATACGCTAAACACCCCGATAGAACCGGTGAGCGTATTTGGTTCCGCCAGTATGGAGTCGGCCACGCAGGCAATATAATATCCACCCGAGGCGGCATAATCGCCCATAGAGACTACCAGCGGTTTGCCTTCTTCTTTGAGGCGGGTGAGCGCGCGCCAGATATTTTCGCTCGACATGGCGCTGCCGCCGGGAGAATTGACCCGCAATACGACAGCCTTTACTTTGTCGTCTTTGGCTATTTTTTCGATGACCTTGATGTATTTTTCATCTCCGATCATACCTATATCGCCCTTGCCGTCCACGATCGAACCTTCGGCGTAGATCACGGCAATTTTGTCTTTTATTTTCAAATTTACTTTTGGCGGCTTGGCTGTGAAATATTGCCCGAGCGACACCATTTTGATTTTGTCGTCTTCTTTCAGGCCCAGGCGTCCGCGCAGGTCGGCAAGGGCTTCGTCGCGGTAGCCTATTTTGTCTACCAGCTTATGGCGGAGTGCGTCTTCGGGATCAGCGCCGAGATAGCCGTCTGCCAGGCGGCGCAATTCAGCTAAGGGCAATTGGCGCGAAGCGGCTACGTCTTCGAGATAAAGCGTGTAGGCTTCATCCAGAAATTCGCGCAATTGCAAGCGGTTTTCGGGCGACATATCGTTGCGGCGGTAGGGCTCGGTGGCGCTTTTAAATTTGCCGGCGTAGTATACCTGCATTTTGACGCCCACTTTGTCGAGCATGTCTTTCATAAATGGCACCTGCGCCGCAAAGCCCCTGAAGTCGAGCAAACCCAACGGATTGATATAGATCTGGTCGGCCACCGACGACACGTAATACGCGCCCTGGGTATAGTATTTGGAGTAAGTGAGTACAAACTTGCCCTGACTACGAAAATCGGCAAGGGCATCGCGAAGAATGCTGGAAGTGGCAAATCCGGCCGTGAGCTGGTCAACCTCCATAAAAACGCCCTTGATATTATCGTCTTTTGCGGCTGTTTCCAGGGCTTTCACGATATCGGTGAGACCCAGTACCTTTTCATTTTTGAGGTCGAAAGTCTGCATTTCGATATTGTTGGTCTGCTCGGGTATGGCATCGTCAAAGGTGAGATGGAGCACGGAGTTGGCTTCTACATGGTGTTTGGGTTGTTGGGACTGCACCAGTCCGGCTATTACGCCCATGCCGATGAGGCTGATCAGCACCAGGGCTAAAAACAGGCCCAAACAAGAAGCTAACAACATCTTTAAAAACTGTACCATTTGCTTGAGTTTTTGTAACTGTTTAGGAGGGTTTAGCGATTGGGTTTAGCTAAACTGCGAAAGCACTAAACCCTACTAAACAGTTATTTTTATTTACAAAATAACCGCCATTTCGACGAAACGGCCGTTTTTTTTAGATAAAAGCCGATTTCTATTGGATGATGGCGCAACCCGACTGTGAGTTGGCTTTGGGAAACTCCTTTCATTTTCGCTTTTTCGCCTATCTTTAGCGGGTTAAACCACTAAACTTTTGATTGGTTCATGCGCATTCTGGGATATATACCGCATCCGCTGTTAAAAATTACCGTTTTTAAAATGGATACGCGGCTGACTGTAAAATTTGAAACGGCAAACTGCGAGGCGGCCTTTAAATTTCGCGCCGACGATTATCTGCAATCTATCGAGGATGTGCAACGCCTGGTTGACGCCCCCTTTTTGGCCGCCGTAGAAACAATGGTGGCCCGGTTGGAGCAGGAAGGCGCACAGGCTTTGGCACGGGTTATCCCCAATGAACCTGAAGATTTTGAGGAAATTATTTAATTGTAGAGACGCGAAATTTTGTTCGGAGACACAAAATTTTGCGTCTCTACACGTATAATATTACATTACCATGAATTTTAAAATTGCAGTATTAGGCCCTATTCCCTACGATCATATCACCACCAGCAGGGGGCAGGAAATCATCAAATACGGCTGCGCCACCCACCCTGCCATTGCCCTGGCCAGGTTGCTGGAAGGGAAAGGCACAGTAGCGCCGGTGACGCATGTAAGAAGACAGGATGAGGCCCCGATTAAAGCGCTGTTGGGCGCGTATAGCAACATAGAAACAAACGCCGTCTACAGTCATTTCGACCAGGGAGACGTCATCCAGTTGCGTTTTGTAGATCAAAACAACAGGCTCGAAAAACAAACGGCCTTTATGCCGCCGATAAGCCCCGAAGATATGGCGCCCGTGATGGATAGCGATGTATTCGTCTGCGTGCCGATATCCGATTACGAGGTGCCGCTCGAAACGCTACAGTACATCAAAACGCATCGCAAGCCAGGTGCAATCACCATTTTTGACGCGCACGGGCCCACTACCACCGTAACGACGACGGGCGACCGCTTGCGCCGTTTTTGGGTAGAGCGCGACCGCTGGCTACCCTACATCGATGTGTTGAAAATGAACATCGAAGAGGCAGGTTGTTCGTGGTTTAAAAAAGAATACGAGGCATCCGAACTGCAGCACACCTACCAGGAACTCACCGACCAGGAAATGAGCGATTTTGCCCGCCATGTGCTGGATCAGGGAAGCAAAGCGCTTTACATCACACTCGATTCGCGCGGCTGTATGGTGTATACACGGGAAGGCGGCGGATTGTCTGCTGAGTTTGTCGCGGCTGTCAAAGTAGAAGAGGTGATCGATACGACAGGTTGTGGCGATTCGTTTGCCGGCGGACTGGCATTCGGGTTGCTTGAAAACCGCACCGCGTATATTAATGCCGCCCGCTTTGCCAATACGCTCGGCGCTTTGCGTACACAGGGCACAACTTTCGACGTTTTTCGCAACCTGGAAGAAACACAAAGCATTATCCGTCAACACTATTCGAGTTGATATGCTCCAGCGCCTGCACGATTTCATACGCCGCGAATCGCTTTTTTCGCCATCCGACCGCCTGCTGGTGGCCGTCAGTGGCGGGCTCGATTCGGTGGTGTTGACCCATCTGCTCTACGAAGGCGGATATCCGATCGGCATCGCGCACTGCAATTTCAAGTTACGCGGCGAAGATTCTGATGGCGACGAGGTTTTTGTTCGCCAATTATCACAGCAGCTGGACTTGCCTTATTATACTCAATCGTGGCCGACGGAAGCCCTGGCGCAAAAAAGCGGACTTAGCATTCAAGTTGCCGCCCGCGAACTGCGCTACGAGTGGCTGGAGGAGATACGCAGCAATGAAGGATATGATCGCATTGTCACAGCGCATCACCTCAACGATGCTATCGAAACGTTGTTGTACCACCTGACCAAGGGCTGCGGAATTCACGGCATTCAGGGCATTCCGGCCAAAAACGGAAAAGTGGTGCGACCCCTGCTCTTCGCCACACGCGAGGAAGTGGAAGCTTATGCCGATACACGCCGCCTGGCTTTTCGCGAAGACATCTCCAATGCTTCTGATAAATACGACAGAAACCGGATTCGCCGCCATGCCATACCTGTGCTCAAATCGATCAACCCGGCTTTTGAGCGCACAATGCAGGAAAACCTTCACCGGTTTAAAGCGGCCGAATACCTCTTTAACGAATCTGTGGCGTCGTACAAAGCGCAGTGGGTGCATACCCAGGACAGCGAGCTGCGCATAAATCTGCCCGCGCTTCGGGCCCATCCGGCGGCGCACACGCTGCTGGTAGAATGGCTGATGCCGCTGGGTTTTCACTCCGATCAACTCTTGCAAGCCCTCGACAATACCCAGCAAACGGGCGCTTATTTTGATTCCACCACCCACCGCATGTTACTCGACCGCGATGCCCTGCTGGTGCGCCCTTTGGCAGAAGCCACAGGACAAGATATCATGGAGATTGCAGCATCACCAGGTGAATTCCACACGCCTGCCGGGGTGTTGACTTTATCGCTGCACCAAGGCAGACCTGCTTCTTTTCCAGACGATCAACGTATAGCCTTCTTCGACGCTGATGCCTTGCATTTTCCTTTGCGCTTGCGCAAATGGCAAGCCGGCGATTGGTTTTGCCCTATCGGCATGAACGGGCAGCGCAAGAAACTACAGGATTTTTTCACCGACGCCAAGTTATCCCGTTTTGACAAAGACCGGACCTGGATACTGGAAAATGCCGAAGGTGAAATTGCGTGGATACTCGGACTTAGAATGGACGAGCGCTTCAAAATAAGCGCTCAGACAAACCGGTACTGGCGTTTTCAGCTAATAATTGAACAGTAATTGAGCAAAAAAATGGGTAGTTTACATGTTTAGTTTTGTACCATTATTTTACAAAAACCAAAATTCATACTATGTCGACAACTACCGATTCCCCTACCCCTGCGCTGTTATTCATCCCCGATATCAGCGGCTTTACCCGGTTTATTACTGATACTGAAATTTCGCATAGCAAACACATCATCGAAGAACTGCTGGAAGTGATGATTGAGGCCAATACCCTCGACTTGCAGATTTCGGAAATCGAAGGCGACGCTATTTTGTTTTACCGTTTCGGCGAGCCGCCCGGCGCTACAGAGATGATGGAACAGGTGCGCCGCATGTTTGTGAATTTCCATCAGCATTTGCGCAAATACGAGCGCTACCGCATCTGCCAGTGCGGCGCCTGCAAAACTGCACACCAGCTTACCCTGAAAATGGTAGCCCATTACGGCGAGATTACCCAAAATAAAGTCAAATCGTTTACCAAGTTATTTGGCAAGGAAGTCATCGTGGTACATCGCCTGCTCAAAAACAGCATAGAACACCACGAATACGCCATGCTGACCAAACCCCTGACCGATGCGATGACCGAAACCAACGGCCTTATCAAGCCCTGGGCGCCCCTGCAAAGAGGCAGCGAAGAATACGATTCGGGCAAAGTGGCTTATGAATATCTGGCCCTGGCGCCTCTCCTGAATGAAGTACCCGACCCGGTAGTGCAGGATTATAGCATCGACGGCGCTACTACACACGCCGTGCACTCTACTGCCGTTATCGAAGCGCCGATGGATATGGTATTCGGCGTGTTGGCCGACCTGCCCTGGCGCGCTAAATGGGTAGTGGGACTGGAAGCCGGCGTAGAACATATCAACCACAAAATTATTCAGGAAGGCTCCGAGCATCGCTGTATTTCCGGCGGGCCTATATTAATTACCCACGATTATAAACACGCCGAAGATGTGATCGCTTTTACCGAAACCAATAGCAAAAAAACGGCATGTACGGTATACACTCTCAGAAAATTGTCATCCGATACTACCGAGCTGGAAGCCGATTATTTCATGAAAGATAATTTCTTCAAAAGGCTGTATTTTATTTTATTTAAAAAAAATAAGACGAAAAAATATTACCGGCAAACCTGGCAAAATCTCAACAATTATTGCCAATTACTGCTGGTGGAAGGCAAGTCGCATCCGCTTTCGGTGAAAACGTAATTTGATGTGCTGATGTGCTAATTTGCTGATGTGCTGATAATTAAAAATTAAAAATGAATAATTAATAATATTCTAAATATTAGCAAATTAGCACATTAACAAATTAGCACATTAACACATTAGCACATCAGCACATTATCTAGTCCTTAACCACCACCTTATAGCTTTCAAGCTGATTGCCATGCCCCGCTTGCAATACATACATTCCATGTGGCAAATGTGTCGTATCCAACTGCCAGTGGCCTTCGCCTGCCTCGATAGCCGTAGCGACTTGTTGTCCGAATGCATTAAGCAGGCGTAATTGAGCGCCTTTAGCGGTATAAATCTGAAGCACACCGGAAACCGGGTTGGGAAAATATTGGATATCACCGCCTGCAGTTTGGTTCATAAACACACTTTCCATGTTGCTGAAGCTGAACTCGCCATTATAGTCGGTCTGACGCAGGCGATAATAGGACTGCCCGATCAGCGGGTTTTCGTCGGTCAGCGCGTAATCGAGAGAGGTTGTGCTGTTGCCGGCGCCCGGCACTTGTGCTATTGCTTCAAATTGTCGTCCATCTTTGCTGCGTTCTATTGTAAAATAATCATTGTCGGTTTCGGTGGCCGTGGTCCATTCCAATAGCACTTTATCTTCATCGGGGCGCGCAGTGAAGGTAAGCAGTTCGATAGGCAGAGGGTTTTCAGGCAAAGCCGTGCTGGAAGCAAGCGTAAGGTAAATGGGTGGCCCCATTATCAGCACACCTGAGGTGGAAATAGTGCCGCTCGCTGGCGTTCCGGTCCAGGCGCCGTTGCCCATGTCAGCCCATTGTATGCCGTTCCACTGTACCACCCTCAAATCAATGGGGTTGGTCACGCCGCCGCTGCGGTAGTCCCAGCTCAGTGTAATGACCAGCGGCGATAAGCCGCCAGCGATAGCCCAGTATTCTTTCACGCTTACGTGGTCGATATTGAGGCCCGTGTTTGCAGGCGGATAACCTCCCAGAAGCGGGTTTTGCTTGTAATATTGTGCGAAATAAGTGTCCGTTACATTTAGTGGCGCTGAAATGCTGAGCGGCGCGTAATAGCCATTGTCGCCAATAGGAAAAACAAAGGCGTCGTCGCCGATTTTGATCATGGCGCCGTCCACGTGGCTGCTATCGGCGCCACCCACTACGGTAGCATTATCCAGCAGTCGCAATTGCGAACTCGCGCTGCTGATGATACCGTCTGACAGCGTGAGTTGCCCCCTGATTTGTACGTCGGAAAGCAATTCAAAAACGCTGCTATCCGCATTCATAATGATCGTATCGATATTGTGGGTAAAAAGCGGCAAGGCACTAAACATTCGGGTGCCGGTACCTGCGATTTCCATTTTTCCCGGTCCGAAATTGATGCCGGTTAAACCCTGGATTTCGATATCTCCATGGAAAAAACTCGTAAAGCCGGCGCCGGAAAGCAGGAAAAAGTTTGAATTACCCACATTGTTGTTGATCAATACGTCGCCCAAGAAGGTATTGCCTCCGGCATTAGCCAAGTTGACAATGCCTGTAATGTTGCGATTAAATACAAAATTGCCGTGAAAGATATTAGATCCCGGCCAATTGACTTGCCCCGTTGCGCTTTTTGTAAAGGTAGTACTACCCCCTGCCGCGCTAAAATCACAGGAATCTACCACCATCACGCCCGCTTCAAAGCTATTGACCCGGCTAAATGTCGACATGCTGAAATCGATGCTGTTTGTGAGGGAAGAAAAATTCCCGCCGAAAGTGCTGGTAGTCACCCGCAAAGTCGCCGGACTGATCGGGCCATTTGATGCCGTGCCGTTTTGGGTGAGATTGGTAATATTGATCACGCCTCCGGAGTAGCCGGTATTCGTCTGGATAGCGCCCGGCGCATTGATGGTGGTGATACCGCCGGTATTGCCAATGTTGATGTTGCCCCCTACCGCGCTGTTGATAAATACGGTGTCATTAAATACCACCGTGCCCTGGTTGGCCAAATTATATACATTTCCGGCTCCTATTACATTCAAAGTCGTTTTGTCGTGAAAAGTAACCGATCCAAGTCCGGCAATATTAATAGTGGCATTATTGCGGTTGAAGGTAGCAGGGCCGTTGAAAACAATGGCACTCACCCCCGAGTTCCCGATATTGAAAGGGGCTGTTGGCGTGCTGTTATTTGTTATGATTGCATTACCATTAAAAATAGTAGCGCCGTTGACCGTAGAACTGACCGCGAGGCCGCCTATTTTTTCAAGTTCGATATCCGTAAACTCCGCGTTGTTGATGGTAAAGCGGCCCGCCAGCATCACACCGTTGAAAGCGCCCGTTTTGGTCATCAACCCGGCTATAGTTGTAATGCTTGCCGAGCTTGTTACCGTTAGCGTATCTGAGTTTAAATCCAGTTTTGCCCCCCCCGACATAGTTAGGTTGTTCACGGTCACGCTGCCCATCAATTGGGGAATAGAGGTAGGGCCGGAGATAATGACGTGGTTGACAGGAGTCGGCACACTGGCAGGCGACCAGTTGGCAGCGACATCCCAGGCTCCTGATCCGCCAACCCATGTTCTGTTTTGACTTATGGCTGCAAATGAAAACAGAAGCAGACAAAAGGTGAGAATCTTATTCATCGGTAAATGGATTTTTGGTATTAATGCATGGAATTGCACTAAACCACTATTGTTTAATATATTGATTTACACGTGTTTAATTCGCACTATCTGATAGACAGGCGATTCTTTTGTAGTTTTCTCGATAGGTTGTGTAATAGAAATAATTTAACTGGGAAGATGTATTTGAAAGGGTCTCTATATGGATAACAACTCTATTATATGCCGCAAAAGTACATTTTTTTTACGAAACGAAACATGGTTGATGTGCTGATGTGCTAATTTGCTAATTTGCTAATTTGCTAATGTGCTAATGTGCTGATGTGCTGATATTATCTAATACAACTAGTTAATAACATTTATATAAATAAAAATCAGCACATCAGCACATTAACTATTCAGCACATCAGCACATCAGCACATCAGCACATTAATTAAGTATGATTTTCACCCACCTCTGCTGCCGGGGCGATTGCAACGAAGCAAAATAAACCCCTGCCGGCAAGTGGGACAGATCTAGCGTGGTTTGCGAGGCGTCAATGACGGGCTGCAAGAGCCAGGTACTGCCGGTGGCATCGACTAGTGTTACCCGGCGTACATCATAATCGACGGGCCAGCGCAGCGTAAAACGTCGATCGGGTGAAGGCACTGGAAATACGCTGATATCGCCCTGATCTGCGGTGCGTAGTATGCTCACTATGTCAGAAAAAGTAGATGCTCCGTCATAATCGGTTTGGCGCAGGCGATAATAGCTGAGCCCCTGGAGCGGCTGTTCATCAATGCTGCGGTAGACGAGCATTTGTTGGCTATTACCGGCGCCCGGCAACGTCGTTAAGTCTTCAAATGTCCTTCCGTCGGCACTCCGCTCTACCGTGAAAAAGGCGTTGTTATGCTCTGTGGCCGTTGCCCATTCCAATTCGGTTATTTGCCCAGCCGGACTAGCTTTAAAATAAAGCAGCTCGATGGGCAACGGATTGAGTATGCTGATAGAAGCCAGCGTAAATGGGCTGAAATTGGTTACCGGCGCGGCAGTTTCAATCGTACCCGCAGATCCGTTAACAAGCAGGGTTCCTGCTCCTTCGCTAACCCACTTCGAGCCGTCCCAGCGGGTCACCACCAGATCGGCGGGTTCGTCTACGCCCCGACTGCGCGTATCCCAGCTAAGCGTAACATAAGCGCTGCCGCTGCTAAGCAGATTGAGCAACCAGTGCTCCCTGCGACTAACATGATCGATGGGCGCCTCTAATTGGGAGGCGTCATAAGTGGCGATGTCGGGATCGAAATAATTGTACAGCGCCTCAAAATCGGGCGTTCCGGAAGCCCCTCTGACCGTAATGGGCGCATAATAACTCGAATCGCCGACAGGAAAAGTAAAAGACATCGCAAAACCCAAATCGAGTTTGCGCACTAAGCCGTCGATATGCCTGGTGTCGGAAGCGCCTAAAGACGACCCTGACGGCAGAAAAGTAACCGCGGTAGTATCACTGGATTGCACAATGCCATCTGTGAAGGTAAGCAGTGCGCCGATGTTTATAGGCATCTGAAGTACAATGCCGGCGGGATTGTCCACTTCCAGGTAGTCAAAATGATGAGTCAATGAATCGGCGCCGATTAATGTTTGCTCCGTAGTGCCGTTGAGCAACATAGAGCCTGGGCCGAATATGACCGGTTTGGCCGAATTGGTGAAGTCGATATTCTTTTTAAAAAAATTGGTTTCCCCATAATCCGAACCAATGCGAAGATCACCTGTACCGGCCGATTTGAGTTTGACATCCAAATTAAACGTATCGCCTTCCAACGAAGCGGTGGATATTGAACCGCTACCCGATTTATTGATTTCGCAAAGGCTGTTAAAGGTATTGCCTCCTCCCCAGGTATTGGCGCCCGATCCGGTTTTGTTAAACACTGTCGTATCCTGGAAGACGCTGTTTCTGATATTCGTCAGGTTGGGGGCTATCAGGGTGCATTCGCTGAGAAATGTCGACGAGTCCACTATGGTCAAACTGGTAACCAGGTCGGCAGCGAAGGCGCCGCCAAAAGTACTCTTGCGAATATCCAGCGAACCCATAGGCAACGTATCGTTGGGTGCGCTGCCGTTTTGGGTTACGTTGCGAAAATAGAGCGTGCCGGTATTGTAGTTATTGTTGTCGATCTTAAATGCCTTGTCGGCTGCGACCGAGATCGTCCCGTCGTCGCCAAACCGGATATAAGAGCCCGATTGCGTATTTTGCAGGTAGACGTCGCCGTTTAAGGCTATCGTACCGGTCTCGGCGCCTATCTGGATGATGGTGTTAGCGCCCTGGTTGCGAAAGTATACGTCGCCGTTGAATGTAATGTTGTAGCTGGGCGTACTGCCGAGGATGAAAATGGCGCCAAAGCCGGCAGTGGAGTTGAGTTGAATGACGGTAGTGCCGTTGAAGATAACATCATCGGCAAAAGCAGTATTGTTCGCGCCTGTTTTTTGTAGTTCTACATTAGTAAAGGTGACATCTTCTACTTGCAAAAAATTACTTGCTTGTAATATACCGTTACTAATACCTGCGGCGCCAGGGTTTGCGCCGTTAATAGTGACAGTTCCATTAACTTGCATAACGTAGCCGCCAAGGTCAATATCCCCCCCGTCTACAATCAAGGCTGCTATTTCTACATTATGATCAAGAATGGGATAATTCGGCCTGCCTCCTACAAAGCGAGCAGTACGCGTCTGGTTGGGCACGCCCATACTCCAATTAGGACTGTGCCCCCAATTAGAAGAAATATTACCCTCCCAAGTGGTTTGCGGTTGAGCTATACATGCAGCCGCTAATCCGGCAGTCACGATCAGGATAAGTGTAAGTTGCTTTTTCATAGGGGGAAAATTTTGTTAGTCATTCCTTCGTCCCAGCGGCACAATTAAGCCTACGTGAGGTATACCGATGGGGGTTGTATTGATGCTGTCGTTAAAATCGTTGAAAACGGGGTGTGCGATGCCGTATTCCAGGGCTAGCCGGCGGGCGACAAAACGGCCGCCGAAGCCAAAAATAAACACGCGTTCGTTGGGTGCTCCCAGCCAATAGCTTTCGGTGAGCAGGTAATGGCGCCGACCGGTGCGGTAGGTGCCGCTGATGCCGACGGTGAGGTTGTCCCACAACCCGCCGCGATCAAAACCATTGCCCAATATAAAAGAAATATGTTTATCTTTTGTACCGTGGGTGCTCACTCCGTAAATAAACCCGGAGGATTCCTCTTCCTCTCCTACCGGCAGAATATACAACACGCCGGCGCCGGCGTTCCATTTATTTTCACTGATGGGGATAGACAGTTTGGCGTGAACCCATAGCGGCACCACATCGACGCCAAAGATAAAGGTAGGTATTCCGCCCAGGGTAATAGACAAGTTGTCGCTCACCCCATAGCCGATTTGATTAATAAAAGCCATTGTATTATAATAAACAAATTGGCCCTGGGGTATGTTGTAGCCCGACACCCCTGCAAAATAGCGCCAGGCATACGGATTTGCGGCCTGGGCGCTAGTGTAGCGATTCGCACTCCCCCCTCTTTCAATATACGTAATACTCAACACATCACTTTGCTTGATGGTAATGGGGCCGAGGTTTTGAGTAGATAAGACCACGCGGGAACTGTCGGAGTCGATCAGCAGGCCTATGTATTCGTTACCGTCGGTAGTTTGAATGGCCACCATGGAGTCTCTGCGTTCTTGCGCATAAAGTTCGCTATTCGACAGGAATCCGCACAAAAATAAACATCCGACAAGCACAAATTTTCTGGAAAGCATTTAGGTGGTTTTTATTTTTTCAATTAAATAATAAAACATATTGGGGAACAGGCGTTTCAGTGTGGGTGCAAAAATTTCTTTGCCACCGATAAAAACCTCTCTTTTTTGGCCTGCGATAGCGTCGAGCGCTTTTTGGGCAAAAACGGCGGGGTCGAGTCCTTTGCGGGTAGCATCGGCCATCACCTGGTTGGCGGAGCCATCACCCTTAAGCGCATTAATAGTAACGTTTGTACGCACATATCCGGGGCATATAACCGTTACTTTAATATTATCGGCAGCCACTTCCGCCCGCAGGGTATCAAAATAACCATGCAGTGCGTGTTTGGAGGCAGCGTAAGCAGAGCGGCGCGGCACGCCGATTTTGCCCATCACACTACTCATTACCACGATATGTCCGGCGCCTTGTTGCCACATAAAAGGCAACACCGCTTTGGTGACTGCCAGGGCGCCGAAATAATTAATGTCCATGATTTTTCGATCTACTTCCAATGCGGTATCTTTGATGGGTGCACGCTGAGATACACCCGCATTGTTGATCAGGATGTCTATGCGGCCGAAGTGGTCGAGAATTTGTTGCGCCACACCGGGTACGCTGTCGAAATCAGATACATCGAGCGGCACAACCAGGATGTCCGTCTTGCCATGGCAATTTTGCCTGACGCGTTGCAGCTCTTTTTCATTGCGACTCGAGATGGCAAGTTTGGCGCCCTCCTCAACCAACGCGTAAGCAAGATGTTCTCCAATACCCGAAGAAGCCCCCGTAATCCAAACAACTTTATCTTTGTAATACATAGCAACTTTTTTCATTCATTCGCAAAGTTCGTTATTTGCGCCACATGATTTACGGCTGTGATTGTTTTTTTAAGCTGCTGTCGTGTAGGCGTATTATCTTGCATCATTATGAAAAAGTTATTCCTTATTCGCCATGCCAAATCGAGCTGGGATGATCCCGAGTTCCAGGATATAGACAGGCCGTTGAGCAGCCGGGGTTTGCGCGATGCCCCACAAATGGCCGTTTTGTTAAAAGGAATGGGTATTCACCCCGATCGGCTGGTGTCAAGCCCGGCCAACAGGGCCTTTACAACCGCTTCTTTTTTTGCAGCCGCTTTTGGCATTCCGGCTTCCGATATCGCGGTAGATGACAACATCTATGAGGCTATGCCACAAGATATTGTGCGTATAGTCCACCAAATTGACGACAGGTATGACACAGTGCTGCTTTTTGGGCACAACCCTACCCTGACTAGCGTAGCCAATATGTTTGCAGAATCTTATATCCCTAATGTGCCCACTTGCGGTATTGTGGGGGCTCAGGCCGAGGTAGCACACTGGAAAGAATTTAACCAGTCGACCGGCCGGCTCATCGGCTTTTATTTTCCCAAACAACATTTGCAGGAATGAAGCACTTATTCGTCCTCTTGTCGATATGCGTCGTACTGGCCTCTTGCAACAAAAAAGAGGAGCAGGTAGCATTAAGCGAGGACCGGCGCGTACAATTGCTCGCAGATTTACACATGGCAGAAGCAGCCGCGCAACACCTGCCGCCGGCGGTCAAAGACAGTATGATCCGCGTGTATTACGACCAGATTTTTGCACAATACGATATCACCCAAGCCGATTACGACCGGCTGATGAAGCAATTGCGAGATGATGTGGGCGAATTGCAACCCCTGTACGAGAAAGTATTGGAGGAGTTGTCACGGCGGGAGGCGGTTCCAGGTGGTTAGTCCGGATATTAAGCTGATCCCGGTTGCTAATAACGCTAGTACTTTAAACCCTTGAAAATCAAGCAAAATATTTGACGATTAGCATTTTATACTTCGCGCCGCCAAGTTTTCCCGACCTGATGGTATGGGACAAGTTGTGCAGGACCAAAGCTCGGGTGCGAACCCCGCCAAAAGCGGGGCGCTAATCCGGAAAAGTTATGACCATAACTTGACGGCGTGCGGTATATTTTGTAAATTTAGACCTTTATAGAATCTTTACATAGATAACATCTGCTTCAGACTTATTTTTTATTACGCGATAGATACTGTTACATCATATTAGTTAACATAAAAAATAATGGTTGTGTGCAAAAAAATTACATCCCTGTGCTTATTAGCCACAC
>JABWBR010000053.1 GCA_013360405.1 Saprospiraceae bacterium | reverse complement strand
CTCAAAAAAGTCTTAAGGGCATACCTAAAAAAAAGGGATCCTTGAATTCGCAGCTTTCCAACTTTTTTCACTATATTAATCCTTCGTACACCCCTAATTATTAATTCATTATAAATATATTAAACATCCAACATTAAACATCCAACATTAAACATCCAACATTAAACATCCAACATTAAACATCCAACATTAAACATTAAACTTGTCACCTCTCCTCCACATATCACCTGAAGTAGCCGCGGCTTTGCAGTCGGGGATGCCGGTAGTCGCCCTCGAATCTACCATCATCTCGCACGGCATGCCCTATCCGCAAAATTTCGCCACTGCGCAGGCGCTCGAACAGGCCGTGCGCGACCACGGCGCCGTGCCGGCCACCATTGCCGTGATGGACGGTCGCCTCAAAGTAGGCCTTAGTACTGCCGAGACCGACCGACTGGCCCGCGGTGGACAAGCAGTGGCCAAACTGAGCCGCCGCGATCTGCCCTTCGTGCTCACCCAGGGCGCCGACGGCGCCACCACCGTGGCCGCCACCATGATCATCGCCGCCATGGCAGGCATCCGCTTTTTCGCTACCGGCGGCATCGGCGGCGTACACCGCGACGCCCCGACTACCCTCGATATCTCCGCCGACCTCCAGGAGCTCGCCCGCACCGACGTGGCCGTCGTCTGCGCCGGCGCCAAAGCCATCCTCGACCTCGGCCTCACCCTCGAATACCTCGAAACACACGGCGTGCCCGTCATCGGCTATCAAACCGATGAATTCCCGGCTTTCTACTCGCGCCACAGCGGACTGCCAGTCGATTACCGCTACGACACTCCCGAACCCCTGGCCCGCGCCCTAAAAGCAAAGTGGGATATGGGGCTGCACGGCGGCGTAGTCATCGCCAACCCCATCCCGGAAGCTTACGATATGCCCGCGGATATCATTGAAACCGCCATCCGACAAGCACTAGCCGACGCCTCAGCCCAGGGGATCAAAGGCAAAAAGATCACGCCCTTCCTCCTTGCCCGCATAGAACAACTCACCGGCGGCGACAGCCTGGCGGCGAATATTCAGTTGGCGGTTAACAATGCGGCACTGGCCGCGCAGGTGGCGGAGGCATATGCGGGGCTGAGGGGGTGAAGGAACTGCGTCTATTTATTTCTTAAAACAGCTTTTGCAGATCTTGGCTGTGCGCAAGCCATTTTGTCGCATCTGAGAAACATCAATATCATGAAAGTCCAATGCTTATTGGCCCCCATAACTTTGCATCCTGCCGATTTGACGCAGTACCTTACTGAGCGCAAGCGTCCAGGAGGAACGGTTATCTAAACACGTTCCTAAAAGCTGATTTTCATGACTTTTTTCAGCACTTTGGCATATTCGGTATATACCTCAATAAAGTAGATACCATTTGGCTGGTCTCCGATTTCAATTTCAAACAGTTGCCCGGATACGGTTGGAGAATGATATATTTTTTGTCCTGCGAAATTAAACACAGTGATAATAACATCATCAGCCGAATCCGGCAATTGAATATTAATAACATTGCTTGAAGGATTTGGGTAGGCCATAACATCAAATGAATGGGAGGAACCGTCATTTATTCCGACTGTAACACTACTTTCCTTAGCGCCGATGTCAGGTTTCGTGCCATGATAATCATAAAAACCTTGAATTACGGCGCCTGCATCTATCAAGGGACTTGTACCGGCCAGTTCAAAACCGCCTGCATTCGTACTGAGAAAAAGCGGATTTGCCTGTATGGGATTTTGAATAGAGATGTAGGGGCTTCCTGAAAGATTGCCAAGCAAATTTTGAAGACTGGCGGCTGTAGTAATATCAGTGCAAGTAAACTGCCCATATATATGTTTTACTTTAACAATTGGCGCGCTATTGTTATGCGAAAAATAGTTTTCATTTATTGAAGTGATTTGAAAATCTCCATTTGTTGCGTTGTCAGCCAAATCAAAATAGAAAAACGGATGGCTTATAGTGTGAGAATAGGTATTGTTAATAAATATCGCTTTTCGCCATTCAGCCTGCCAGGAAGTGAAAACAAACCCTAAGGTATCAAAGGCGTGAAAAGTATTGTTAAAGAAATAAATATTGCCTGGCGTAATATTCCCCGTATAATCCGAATTGGTTTTAATGCCAGTTCCTTGTCCCACATAATTATTGTCAATAGGAGAGCACCCAATAAAATAGAGGTCATCTTGTTCGTTTCTTCTGCCTTGCATTCCATGAAAAACATTTCTGTAAAAATACCTTGGGCCTATTAAAGGCGGAGCCGCAGAGACGCCCGCCATGGGTTTGATGATTTCATTGTTCCAAACTCGAAGATTTGTCCATAGCCCGTCACATTCTATCGCATCAAAATTATCAATAAAAGAGTTGTTGTAAATGTCTACATCCTCTTTCAAACCGATGTCAATATAGCTTTCAATACCTGAGTTCAGCCCGTCAAAAAGATTATTTCTAAACACTGCCGATTTTCCTTCTTGCAAAAATATAGCCGGAGTTTCTACGCCTCTTGCACGCGAGGAAGATACCGTGCCGAAAATTGTATGTACAAATGCATTTGATTTCTTGATCATAGCATGCGACCATTTACCGGCATCGTGTTTAAAATAAGAGTTTTGAATAGTGATATTATTGCACAGGCCAGTAAAGAAAATATGATTGGTATTGAAAAAAAAGCGGCAACTGTCAAAGTAGACATGATACACATTTCTCAGGTCGAAAACAGTGGCCGGGTATGAGTCGCTGCTACTGCCCAAATTATTCAAAACCGGCTTTCCAAAATATCTGAACGTTATACCTTTTACTTTTAAATAAGCGTTATTACCGTTTCCATAAACAGTTAAAAATCTAAACGCATTTGAAACCCTTACTATAGAATCGTTTGGATTTATTCCCGTTTGTGTTTTTATCCAGATACTGTTTTCATCGCGCACAAATCCATCATAACCAAAGTTTAAGGAGCTTAAATTATAGTTGCCCAACAAGGCATTAGCCGTTAACGATGGATATGGGTAAAGCGTTGTATTCCCAAGCACGCAGATATTGGAGTGTGAGGTACCGGGCGGTGTCGGTATTGAATACAAATCAGGGATACTTGGATGCGGCGTCCATGTAGCGGTAATGATTGTACCGGCATCTATGATCGGCACAGCGCCTGATTCAGCGATTAGAACGATAGGTGTATTTTCCGTACAGTTACTGTTTAGCGTGAGTTGCAATCCATTAGTTGAATAGATGCCGTCTTTGAAAATAATGGTCGCGCCGCAAGAAACCTGCCCCGAAGAAAAAAGTGTAGCCAGGTTGCCAGGGTTGTTTGGGGTATAATTCCCTGTGCCTGAGGGAGACACCCACTTAACGTCAGATGTTGGGGCAAAAGAGGGTGAGTTTAACGTTGTAGTTTGTGCAGATAAAAGCGCCGTCTCACTTGAACCTGTATAAATTGTGACTTGAACTTCATACGGCGTATTTTCATCAAGCATAAAAATACTGCCGCGGAATTGATTCATGCTGTTTATCGAAATCCTGTCTGGAGGGTATGCCGATCGCCAAATACTTTGTTGTGATGGTTTATATTCAACTTTACAACTATCGGCGGCGCCGATATCGGTGACTTTTATCCCAATAGAATTGTACAACGGAGTCAGTTCAATCGTTTGCGCATTTATTATTCCAACTGAAAAAACCACAAAGAAGAAATGTAATATTTTGTTGGCGTTGTTCATAACTTTGCTTTTATTGCTACCTGTCGAAATCTTTATATTCAACTGAAGGGTGATAATCGTCCTTAATTCAACATGCCGCCTTCCAACTCGATGGTCACTTCTCGTTTGCCCTTTGATTGTCACTTCCATATCTTTTATTATTTCACTAAATTGGCACATTATTTTAAAGCTATCCCAACTGAATAATATATCTACTGAAGATATAACCGGCAAATGATTATTACTCTCTTCTGGATAGCAGGCAACGTGAGCCCTGCCAACATAGCCACGCTTAGTCACGGCTATTATAGGTGTGCAGAGTTCGATGATTTTCATTTATGGTTCTTTCAATTTTTGTAAAAGTATTTTTTCAACCAATTCCCGATATTCATGTAACTGCTTTGAGCTTGCACAGGCTTTAAGTGAAAAAAAGCTTAAATATACGAATATCCACTTGTAACAAGTGTAATTATACTCAATAATATTATTCAATACAACAAATAGTATAGTTGAAGACAGTAATGCAGTCACAAATGCTGGTTTTTGATATTCTTCCGAAAGGGTAGCTTTTTCCTTAATTATTTTTCTAAATGATTCTATTGTTCGCTTTCCTGTGAAATTAATTCTATGCCTTTCGATAAAAGAGCGTTTAGGGTCAACAACATGATTTGCAAACATTGCCATTAAAAACTTGAAAACATCCGCTAAATCTTTTTCACTACCAATCATTCTATTCAGTGCAAAATTATTGGCAATGTTCTCTGAATGAATTTTTAATGAAAAATGCTGCCTAAAATAAAAACGAAACACAAAAATTATTTCAAGCAGGAATATATTTAACATATGATATAAAGAAATAGAGCCTATTAACGCAGTATTAATTAGAATTATGGTACAAACCACAAAATAGCCATGGGATTTTCCCGTCCATTCTCTCACCCCTCCCAAAGAACAGTGCCCTATTTCATGTAGAAGCAAAAATTTATCAATACTAAATGACGTATAATTTATGTCCTTATTTATAAGAATATATGAATCACCATTAAATATGGAATAAGATTTAAAAGTTGTTGATATTCTACCAAGGTTATTCTTTTTAACACGAAATATTCTAATATTTCTATTCTTTGAGGCTAAATTAAAAAAAAAGTCTCCATGAAAAATATTCGTTTTTTGTGCCATCGTATCTATTCCGTCAAAAGTTAACTCCTTAAATGTAACATCGTCTCTATTCAAGTATCCTGCAATAAAATGATAAAGGTTTTCATTCGCCTTAATACAGAGAGCATCTATTGTAATCAAAAATCTATAAAAGTACCATAAAACTAATAATATTATCCAGTTAATATTATTAGTCCTAAATATGCAAACTGTGCAAATAACCGAGATCGGATCTTGAAGTAGAACCAAAAAAACACGGTTTATTTTTTCTAACATGAGTAAAATCCCAGTCGTCAGTTAGCGAATAGGCTTTCAATAAAGTCTATTAACTTGATAAATAAATCTTCTGGAATACTGCCTCTCTTATTTGAGGCTTTTTCTTTCACCTTTTTCTTTATTTTCTTTATTTCAGGAGGGACTCCTTTTGACTTGTACTCAGCATGGTAAAATTTATACATTTCAAATAATAATTTTGAAAGGGATACAACCTCTGCCAGGAACTTTAATGTAAAGTCATAATCAAAATCTCTTCCACCCTTTTTTTCTTCAAAAATATCGTTCTGGCTTCTGCCTTCGACTAATATCAAGTCCAGCAAATCCTCTGTATGGGCTTCCCCTGCAATTTGGTACTCAAATTCAAGATTTTCAACAATAAATTGTTTTAATTCGTTCTTCATTTTATTTGGTTTAAAATTTATTGTTCCCACCAACGCCTGCACTCCCTCCCCCCGGCGAGAGTGCACCCAATCCAGTTGTATTCCCGCTACCAAATGGCATGTAAATCGGTAATGTGCTTTGATCGTTCATCACAAAATACGTCATATTGCCAAAATCCCAAATCATCTAATGGTTTTTTAATCCTGTCTATCCCCTTTTGTTTGATATGGATGTAATCTCTATCGTCTTGCGGCTTTCATGACCATGCAGTTCCTGTATTTACCTCAAATCTACATCCTTCTCTTGCTGATGGGTTGCAAAAACAGGGTACTCCCCAGGTTTTCTGCACCGCATTCCACCGCCGTCCGTGGATGTTTATTACGGCGGCTAAGTGCTGCGGCACTAGCAGCGGCAGTACGAAGATGCCTAAGGAATCGCAGAGTCGGGTATTGGCAGTCAACAGTCGGCTGCCTGGAAACGTCGCGAGTCCAAAAGTCGCCTATAATTCCCTATCTTTCCCCAGGGCGAAAATGTATTTCCATTCGACTTGTCGCTACTAGCTTCCGGAGTATACAGGGTGGTGGTAATTTCGGGAACATTGCTGCATACGGCAACCATCGTAAACCACTAAAAACGAGTAGGTTGGAAATTCTTGGCTAAAAGAATATTTTATATCGTCAAATTATAAAAAAAAACAAAAAAAAACTTTCTTTTCAGTAGTTTTGGCAGGAAAGTATAATCTCTCACCAAATAGCAGAATTATGTACTTAATTGAGCCGAATCCGAACTATGAACAGACTACTACAAATCTGCTGTCTATTTGTTATTTCGCTTGCCTATACTAACCAGGCCGGCGGACAGTGTACCAATCCGAGTATACCCTTGCCCGATGCTTCTACGCCTGTCAATGGAAACCCGGCTACTGCTTATTGCGTAACGCTCACCTTTAATCCTGCCCAAACGGGTTACCCTACGGGAGTTTCTATGCTGCTCCAACATACTTTTCAGGGTGACCTGGATGTGTTTATCAACGCCTGCGGCAATACACTGAACATCATGCAACGCCCTGGCGCCATAGGCAACTGTGCGGGAGGCTCGCCTTTTGGCAATGCCAATGACATAGGTTCTCCTGGAAATCCTTCGCTGGTTACCTTCGCCGACGGCGGCGGCCCCGATCCCGAAAACGGCATCGCCTTGGGCGGCGGCACTTATGGTATTACTTCCGACGACGCATGTGGCGTGGGAACACCCGGTATCAACTCATTCGCCTCTTTGTGGGCGGCCTGCCCTCCTGGCAATATCTCGGCACAAATCTGTATCGGCGACCACGCTCTCCTCGATTCCGGCGTAGCCCAAAATATTACACTCAATTTTCCATCACCCATCATCTGCGGCTGTACAAATCCCCTTGCTCCCAATTACAACCCCAGCGCAAATGTAGATGACGGAAGCTGCTTGCCTTGTGTTTTTACCGTAACAGCTACGCCCACCCAGCCCTCCTGCGCCATGAACAACGGCTCCATTAGTCTGTCACCCTCCGGCGCGGGTTATACTTATGCCTGGAGCCCCGGCTCGGTGAGCGGTGCCAACCCCACCAACCTGGCCCCCGGCTCGTATTCGGTCACGGTTACCCAAACCTCCACAGGTTGTACCGGTACCGCCTCGGTGACACTAAATTCCAGCACAACCCTGACGGTAAGCGCCAGCGCTACGCAACCCACCTGCGGACAAAACAACGGCTCGATCAGCGTAACGCCTTCCGGCGCGGGTTATACTTATGCCTGGAATCCGGGCTCGGTGAGCGGCGCTAACCCTACCAATCTGGCGCCCGGCACGTATTCCGTCACAGTCACCCAAACTGCCGGCGGCTGCACCGGCACGGCATCAGTGACTCTCAGCCCCAGCCTTCCTATATTGGCAAGCGCCACCCCTACCCAACCTACTTGCGGCCAAAATAACGGCTCAATCAGTGTAAACCCTTCCGGTGCGGGTTATACCTACACCTGGAATCCGCCGTCAGTGAGCGGTTCAAACCCCACCAATTTACCACCTGGCGCTTATTCCGTGACGGTCACTCAAACGGTTTCCGGTTGCACTGCCACCGCCTCGGCAACCCTGAATCCAAGCCCCACGCTCAACGTAACCATGACCCCCACGCAACCCAGTTGCGGGTTGAATAACGGCGTCATTAGCGTATCGCCCGCCGGGGCCGGTTATACTTATGCCTGGAATCCGGGGACACTTAGCGGTTCAAGCGCCGTCAATCTCGCGCCCGGATCATATTCCGTGACGGTTACAGAAACGGCAAGCGGATGTATGGCCAATGCTACCGTCTCTCTTAACCCAAGCGCGCCACTTGTCGCTACCGCCACCCCTACGCAACCCACCTGCGCCTTTAATAACGGCTCGATCAGCGTGACACCCGCAGGCCCGGGCTACACCTATGTCTGGAACCCGCCTATAGTTGGCGGGGCTACCCCCATTAACCTCGCGCCCGGTTCGTATACTGTGACCGTAACGGAAACTGCTACGGGTTGTATGGATGATGTCAGCGTTACCCTTAACCCAAGTTCGCCCCTGGTAGTTTCCCTGAATGTAGCGCAGACCTCCTGTGGTCAAAATAATGGCGGGATAATTGTATCTCCGGCAGGAGCGGGATATACTTATGCCTGGACTCCCCCCTCTCTTTCCGGCCCATCCGCCTTGAATCTGGCGCCGGGTACGTATTCGGTGACGGTCACCCAACTAGACGGGGGATGTACGGACGATGCATCGGCAACCATAAACCCGAGTTCGCCACCATTGGCCAATATTACGGCCAGCCCAGGTACTATTTGTGCAGGGCAATCCAGTACGTTAACGGCGACTGGCGGCGGCACCTATACCTGGAGCACCGGGCAAACGGGCGCTTCGATTACAGTGTCACCCGCCTCAACTACGGGCTATTCGGTAACGGTGAGCAACGGCGGCTGCGCCGCGACGGCCAATGTTACGGTGACGGTCAATACCGTGACGGCAACGGCAACCGCCAGCCCCACATCGGTATGCGCAGGGGATGCCAGCACGCTAACCGCAACCGGCGGAGGAACCTATGCCTGGAGCACCGGGCAGACCGGCTCGCCTATCACCGTAAACCCAACGGCTACAACAACTTACACTGTCACCGTAACAAATAACGGCTGCACCGACGAAGCCGACGTAACAGTAAATATCAATACGGTCACCGCTTCAGCTACCGCAAACCCCAGCGTCTCTTGTTCCGGCGACCCCGTACAGCTAACCGCAACCGGCGGTGGTACCTATGCCTGGAGTACCGGCCAATCCGGCGCTACTATTACAGTGAATCCTACGGCCACCACAACTTACACCGTGACCGTCACCAATAACGGCTGTACCGACGTGGCTACCGTGACGGTAACTATCAATACCGTGACCGCCTCGGTATCGGCTGATCCAACGACTATTTGTGCTGGGCAAGCCAGCACACTAACGGCCACGGGAGGAGGCACCTATGCCTGGAACACCGGACAATCCGGGGCTGCCATCACTGTAACCCCCACAGCCACTACAACTTATACCGTGACCGTCACCAATAACGGCTGTACCGACGTAGCCACCGTTACCGTCACAGTAAATACCGTCACCGCTTCGGCTGTCGCCAACCCCAATCCGATCTGCGAAGGCCAGTTCGCTACCGTCACAGCCAGCGGAGGTGGTACCTACAGTTGGAGCACGGGAGAAACCGGCGCTTCTATTATCGTGTCACCAGCAGTAACTACGGCTTACACCGTAACGGTGACAAACAACGGCTGCTCCGACGACGCGATCATTAACGTGGTGGTTAATACCGTAAACGCCTCGATCATGGCTAGCCCAATGACTATTTGTGCCGGGCAAGCCGGCACACTAACGGCCAGCGGCGGAGGTACATATGCCTGGAGCACGGGACAAACCGGATCAACAATCAGCATTTCTCCTGCATCAACCACTACCTACACGGTGACGGTGACCAATAACGGCTGTACCGATGTGGCAAGCCTCACAGTGACGGTGAATTCCGTAACTGCTACCGCCTCTGCAGCCCCATCAGTGATTTGTGAAGGTGGCGCTTCAGTATTGACCGCTACGGGTGGCGGAACCTATGTCTGGAGTACGGGGCAAACCGGCGCGGGCATTGCCGTGAGTCCTTCGACATCTTCGACTTATTCTGTTACGGTGACCAATAACGGCTGTACCGATGTAGCCAACGTGACCGTAAATGTGACTGTTGTCAACGCACAGGCAACAGCAAGCCCCACAGCGATTTGCGAAGGAGCAACAAGCACCCTGACGGCTACCGGCGGAGGCACCTATGCCTGGAGCACCGGACAAAGCGGCGCCTCGATAACGGTAGCGCCTACGGCCACAACTACCTATTCCGTCACCGTCACCAATAATGGCTGTACGGATGTGGCCAATGTGACCGTAACCGTGAATTCGGTGACGGCAACAGCAACGGCCAACCCAAGTACGGTTTGTGCCGGGCAGGTGAGTATGCTAACCGCCACCGGCGGGGGTATATACTTGTGGAGTACCGGGCAAACAGGCGCCACCATACCTGTTGTGGTCGGCACAACTACTACTTTTTCCGTCACGGTGACCAACAACGGCTGTACGGACGTGGCTACTGTCACGGTAAACGTTAATTCGGTGACGGCTACGGCAAGCGCTAGCCCCACGACTATATGTGCTGGGCAAGCCAGCACACTATCTGCCACGGGCGGCGGAACCTATGCCTGGAGCACCGGGCAATCCGGTTCGCCTGTCACCGTAAACCCAACGGCCACAACAACTTATACCGTTACAGTAACCAACGGCGGTTGTCCGGCCGTAGCCAACGTGACCGTTAACGTAAATACCGTCACCGCCCAGGCCTCGGCAAGCCCCACAGCGATCTGCGAAGGAGAGACTAGCACCCTGACCGCTGCCGGCGGCGGAACCTATGCCTGGAGCACCGGGCAAATAGGCGCATCGATAACCGTGGCGCCTTCGGCAACTACTACCTACACCGTCACCGTTACCAATAACGGCTGTACCGACGAAGCCGACGTAACCGTAACGGTGAACACAGTTACCGCCACGGCCACCGCCAACCCCGCTACTATCTGCGCAGGAAACCCCGTACAGCTGACAGCCACCGGCGGCAGTACATACCAATGGAGTTCAGGACAAACAACCGCTACTTTCAGTGTGGCAATCGGTACCACCACCACTTTCTCCGTCACCGTCACCGATAGTAACGGCTGTACAGACGAAGCTTCCGTCACGGTAAATGTCATTTCAACCGTGGCAAGTGTGTCCGCAAGCCCCTCCACGGTCTGCCCCGGACTGTCTTCTGTGTTGATGGCTACCGGCGGCGGCACCTATCAATGGAGCACAGGGGAAACCGGCGCTTCTATCACGGTAACCCCTGGTGCTACGACTACTTATTCGGTAACGGTAACAAACAATGGATGTGTAGATGTAGAACAAGTTACCGTCACCGTCGGCGCTATATTGACGCCTACAGTCACTGCCAGTCCAACTACGGTTTGTCCGGGTCAGGGTTCCGTGTTAACTGCCTCGGGTGGAGATACTTATAGCTGGAGTACCGGCCAGTCAGGAGCTTCCATCACCGTGTCGCCTACCACCACAACTACCTTTTCGGTAACGGCTACCAATAACGGCTGTACCGGCACCGCCACGGTGGCGGTCACGGTGGATCCTAGCCTAACGGCTACGGCTACGGCAACCCCAACGACTATATGTGCCGGGCAATCCAGCACACTATCTGCCACGGGCGGCGGAACCTATACATGGAGCACGGGACAATCCGGCTCTCCCATTATGGTATCTCCAACTGGAACTACTACTTATACCGTTACGGTGACCAATAGCGGCTGTACGGGTACCGCCGAGGTAACCGTCAACGTGACTCCTCTCCCCTCGGCCACAGCGACTGCCAGTCCCTCGACCATTTGTGCCGGGCAAGCCAGCACGCTAACCGCCACCGGCGGTGGCACTTACCAGTGGAGCGACGGACAAATCGGCGCTTCTGTGACCGTGATGCCTTCTTCGAATACCAATTATACCGTGACGGTGACCACCAACGGCTGTACCGCTACCACCACCGTGACGGTTAATGTAAATCCATTGCCGACACCGACGGCTACAGCCGATCCCCCCAGTATTTGTGCCGGGCAAGCCGGCACGCTAACGGCCACCGGTGGAGGAACATACCAATGGAATACCGGCCAAACAGGAGCTACCATTAATGTATCCCCCACCGCTACAACTACTTATACCGTAACCGTGACAAATAATGGCTGTACGGCCACTGCCGATGTAACAATGACCGTAAACCCTTTGCCCACACCGACAGCCACGGCCAGCCCGGCGGTTATCTGTGCCGGGCAAGCCGGCACGCTTACGGCCACCGGTGGCGGTACCTATGCATGGAATACCGGCCAAACGGGCGCTACCATTAATGTATCTCCCACCGCTACAACTACTTATATCGTAACTGTGACAAATAATGGTTGTACGGCCACTACCGATGTAACAGTGACCGTAAACCCGTTACCGATGCCGACAGCCACGGCAGATCCCCCCAATATTTGTGTGGGGCAATCCAGCACGCTAACGGCTACCGGCGGCGGTACCTACCAGTGGAACGGCGGACAATTCGGATCTCCCATACAGGTTTCTCCCGCTTCAACTACCACCTATACAGTAACCGTCACCAATAATGGCTGTACGGGTACCGCCGATGTGACAGTAACGGTTAATTCAGCTACTGCCACCGCCACTGCCATACCGGCAACAATTTGTCCGGGACTCACTTCTACTTTGACTGCCACCGGTGGCGGTACTTATGCCTGGAGCACCGGCCAGTCGGGCGCTTCTATTTCGGTAAACCCTACTACAACTACTACGTATACCGTGACCGTGACCAATAACGGCTGTACCGATGTGGCGGCTGTTACCGTAAACGTCGAAAATAATCTCAGCGCTACGGCTACAGCCAGCCCAGCAGCTATCTGTGCCGGGCAATCCAGCACGCTAACAGCCACGGGGGGCGGCACTTACGCCTGGAGCTCGGGGCAATCGGGGTCTTCAATTACGGTATCCCCTGTCTCTACTACAACTTATTCAGTCACGGTGACCAATAACGGATGTACGGGTACGGCTAGCGTTGTCGTTACGGTAAATCCGCTCCCCACGCCTATGGCCGTTGCCAGCCCGGCGATCATTTGTGCCGGACAAGCCGGCACACTAACTGTCACGGGTGGCGGTACTTATCAGTGGAGCACGGGGCAATCCGGGTCGGCTATTCTTGTTACACCGCTTTCTACGACAACTTATCAGGTGACTGCCACCAATAACGGCTGTACGGGCACAGGCAGCGTTACTATAACGGTAAACCCCTTGCCCAACCCGACTGCCACGGCCAGCCCTGCATCTATTTGTGCCGGACAAGCCGGTACGCTAACGGCCACCGGGGGCGGTACCTATCAATGGAATACCGGCCAATCCGGCGCTACCATAACGGTAAACCCTCAATTTACCACGGCGTATCAGGTCACGGTGACCACCAATGGCTGCTCCGCTACCGCCGATGTGACGGTAACCGTAAATCCGCTACCCACACCTACCGCCGCTGCCAGTCCGGGGTCTTTATGTGCCGGGCAAGCCGGCACCCTCACGGCCACGGGTGGCGGAACTTACGCCTGGAGCACGGGCCAGTCGGGCGCCACCATTGCCGTTTCACCTGCCGTTACTACTACCTATACGGTTACAGTAACCAACAACGGCTGTACGGCTGCTACATCCGTCAGCGTAGTCGTTACCCCCCTGCCAACGCCTTCAATTACTGCGAATCCTGCGACCTTATGTGCCGGACAATCTACTACCCTGACCGCCACCGGCGGTAGTATCTACCAGTGGAGTACCGGGCAAAGCGGGTCGAGTATTGTCGTTACACCTGCTTCAACAACTACTTTTTCAGTAACAGCTACTCAAAATGGGTGTACCGGCGAAGCGCAAACCATCGTCACGGTAAATACGACGATAGCCACCGCTACAGCTGCCCTTTCTTCTGTTTGCCCGGGGCTTTCTACCACGCTTACAGCCACGGGCGGCGGTACTTATGCCTGGAGTACAGGGCAATCAGGCGCTCAAATCACGGTAACGCCGGCTGCTACTACAACCTATTCGGTTACAGTTACCAATAATGGCTGTACCGATGTAGCTACTGTAACGGTTGCCGTCAGCAGTGCGCTGACGCCTACTATAGAAGCTACGCCAGATACGATTTGCATCGGCCAAAGTACTGTACTCACTGCTTTGGGCGGCGATACTTTTCTTTGGAATACCGGCGAACCCGGCCCAACCATCAGCGTTTCGCCACAAGCCACAACCACTTATTCCGTTGAGGCAAATTCAAACGGCTGTAGCGGTTCCGCCAGTATTACCGTGGTAGTTTATCCATTACCAACGCCAACGGCCGGCGCCGCTTCCCCAGCATTATGTGAAGGACAATCAACTACACTGACCGCCACGGGCGGTGATACTTATAGCTGGAGCACCGGACAAAACGGCGCTACTATTTCTATTACTCCGACTAGCACGGTTACATATACGGTAACCGCAACCGACAACGGCTGTTCTGCTACTGCCGATGTGACCGTGGTGGTGAACCCGCTGCCCATGCCTGCGGCTACGGCAAATCCAACTTCAATTTGTGTAGGCCAATCAAGTGTATTAATGGCCACCGGCGGCCTCTCTTATTCCTGGAGCGACGGCCAGTCGGGGGCATCGATTAATGTGATGCCGGCAGTTACAACAGACTATACCGTGACGGTCACCGATAACAACGGATGTAGCAACCTGGCCAGCATCACGTTAACTGTCAATGCTTTACCGACCCCCGAAGCAACAGCAGCTTCTAATACTTTATGTTTCGGTGAATCGACCACCCTGACCGCCGGCGGCGGCGATACTTACCTGTGGAGCGACGGCCAATCGGGCGAAACAATACTGGTTTCTCCTTCCGCCACTACTACCTACTCGGTAACAGTTACCAATGCGGAAGGCTGCCAGGATTCGACCACCACAACAGTAATCGTAAATCCATTACCTGTTCCCGGTGCAACCTCTGCCACCATCTGTCTTGGACAATCCGCTCAATTGACGGCAAGCGGAGGATCCAGCTATTCCTGGAGCAGCGGCGACAGCGGCCCAACCATCAGCGTTTCACCGACGGCTACTACGACCTACACGGTGACGGTCACCGAAAATGGCTGCAGCGCAACTGCCGATGCCACCGTGACTGTCAACGAAGTCAATGCCTCGGTTTCGGCATCAGCAACCTTGATCTGTCCCGGCCTTCCGGTTGTGCTGACCGCAGAAGGCGGCAACACCTATTCCTGGAGTACCGGACAAAGTGGCGCTGTGATCACTGTAAATCCAGTGGTAAATACTACCTATTCCGTAACCGTAACCAACCAGGGGTGTACAGAGATAAACTCCCTTTCGATAATGATGAGCGATACGCTCAACCCCACCATCACAACCAGTGCAGATACGATTTGTATCGGCGAATCCGTAATAATCATAGCCGAAGGCGGTGGCACATATCAGTGGAGCAGCGGTCAGTCAACCGCTGCGATAACGGTATCGCCAACTACAAACACGACCTATGTAGTTACGGTGACCAACAGCGGCTGTGTAGGCGCCGGCCTCACGAGGATAGTGGTAAATCCTTTACCCGTACCTGAAATCCAATCCTCCGCCCCGGTGATCTGCGACGGCGACTCAGCCACACTTACTGCAAGCGGCGGTAGCGCCTATTTATGGAGTACGGGCGATACGGATGCCGTTATTAGCGTATCCCCTTCGCAGACCACCCTTTATTCAGTTACCGTTACCGAAAATGGGTGCAGCGCTACCGCTTCAACCACTTTAACCGTCAATCCTATACCCGTCGCATTAGCGCAACCCGATACCATATGCGTGGGTCAATCCGCTGTGCTAAGTGCCTCCGGCGGCGACATATACCAATGGAGCACCGGACAAAGCGGGGCTTCTATCACCGTTTCTCCGGTGGTGACTACGACCTACAGTGTAACGGTCATCGATGAGGGCTGCAATTCGGCGATACCCGTAACGGTTACTGTAAACCCCTTGCCTATGCCCGTCGCCGTGGCTTCTCCGCCGGTTATCTGCCTCGGCCAATCTACTACATTGACTGTAAGCGGAGGCGCTGCTTTTGTATGGAGCACCGGACAAAGCGGCACGGCCATTACCGTATCCCCCGGCACATCGGCGACTTATGGTATTACAGCCACAGAAAACGGCTGCGTAGGCACTACACAAATTGCCGTGACCGTCAATGCGCCCCCAACAGCCGTTGTGATTCCCAATGTCGATATATGCAACGGCCCCGGCGGCCCGGCGTTGCTTGATTTTGCTGCATTAGTCATCGGCGGCGACCAGGGAGGCGCCTGGGTCGACTTGCAGAATTCCGGCGCAACAGGAGCTTTCCCCACTCTTGATTTTACGGGCGTTGCACAGGGCAATTATATCTTCCGCTATACGACGCAAAGCGCCATTGCTCCATGCCAGGAAGCCATCTACGACGTAAATGTACAGGTCGTTTTCTGCGATTGCCCATCCGTATTGACCAGCGCTGCCGGTCCCTTGTGCAATACCGGCGGGGTACTTGACCTAAGCGCGCTGCAGGTCACCTCCGAACCAGGCGCCTGGAGTTTAGTTGCTACCCCGGCCGGCAATAACCCCGCGGGAATTGTCAATGGCATCTTCGACGCTACCAACGCCGATGCGGGCGTTTACGAGATCCGATTTACACTCGAGACTACGCCGCCTATGGGCTGCCCTGCATTTTCCAGCCAATTTATTCAGGTGGATGCTGCAGTTTTCGCCGGTTTACCCGAACCCGACGAGCATATTTGTATCGGTGCTAACGAAACCGTGCTGCTGTCTGATTTACTACAAGGCGAGGACAACGGCGGGCAATGGACCGAAATCTCTGCCGTGCCTTCTTCGGGCGGAGCTTTCCAGCCTGGCGCCGGCACTTTTGCCATAACAGCCCAGCAAGCGGCAACATATCGCTTCCGCTACCTGATCGCCCCCAATGGAGCTTGCCCGGGCAGCGAGGCGGCAGTCACTGTTGTCATAGAGCCGGCGCCCATTGCCAACGCCGGCCCCGATATGACTCTCGATTGCATTGTCACTTCGGTAACGCTCAATGGCGCCAATTCAAGTTCAGGGCCGCATATCAGCTACCTTTGGTCAACCGACGACGGCAACATCACCTCGGGGATCAATACGTCCACCCCTGACGTCAACGCGGCAGGGGTTTATCAGCTTACCGTCACCAACATTACCTACGGCTGTACAGCTACCGATGACGTGACCATTGCGGCCGATAATATTCCACCTCAAAATGCGGTTGTAACCCTGCAAGACCCTCGATGCCACGGTGAAAGTAATGGCTTTATTTCTGTTTCTTCGGTTACGGGAGGCAATCCGCCATATTTGTATTCGTTTAATGACCAGCCTTTTGTGGCAAGTCCTAACTTCTCAGGATTAGGCGCGGGTGTGTATCCCCTCATCGTTGAAGACGCCAACGGATGCCGCTGGCAGACCAGCCTGACGCTTACGGATCCACCGGCAATCGCTGTAAATGCCGGGCCGAATGTCACGATTTATTACGGCGATAGTACCCAGCTGCAGGCGGCAATCACGCCGGCAACCGGCAATTACACCATTAGCTGGACGCCTTCCGATAGCTTGTCGTGTATCCAATGTATACAGCCGATCACCAGCCCCGATTCGACATTAACCTACCAGGTGCTGGTCACCGATGAAAACGGCTGTACAGCAGCCGACCAGGTGACTGTTTTTGTCAAATTCAAACCGGATGTCTACATTCCGAATGCCTTTTCACCCAACGGCGATAATATCAACGATATTTTCATGATCTATGCAGGAGACCGGATAGACAAAATACTGGAACTCGAAATTTATTCCCGCTGGGGAGAATCCGTATTTTACGTTGCCAATTTCCTGCCCAACGACCCGCAATACGGCTGGAATGGCACGCACCGGGGCAAACCCGCAGTACTCGATGTGTATGCTTATTTTGCTATCGTGTTGTATAAAGACGGCAAGCAAAAATTGTTTAAAGGAGATGTGCAGGTGGTGAAATAGCGGTTAGCAGATAGCAGTCAGGGCTTAGCGGTTAGCCACTCTGCCCTAACTGCTAAGACCTAACTGCTAATAGCTAACTGCTAATAGCTAACAGATATGACAAACTTCTGGAACGACAGGTATTCCGAAGAAGAATACGCCTACGGCACGGCGCCGAATGCTTTTTTTAAAGAAATAATCGACCCATTAACGCCGGGAAAAATACTGGTGCCTGGCGCCGGCGAAGGCAGAGATGCCGTGTATGCTGCGAAACTGGGCTGGGAGGTCTATGCCTTTGATTTAAGTACCGAAGGCCGTAAAAAAGCCTTGCAATTGGCCGAAAAAGAAAATGTCGATATCCATTATGAAATACGGGATGCGGCCGATTTTCCATTTTTCGATAAAAAATTTGATTTGGTTGCCATGATTTTTTTTCATTTGCCGCCTGGGCTTAGACAAGGTTTTCACAAAAAATTACCTGATATGTTAAATCCTGGAGGTGTCATTATAATAGAAGCTTTTGATCCCAGACAAATCAACAATTCCTCGGGCGGTCCAAGAGAAATATCTTTGCTATATACCGCTGAAATGCTGCGCAGCGATTTTCCAAATTTAACTGAAATAATAAATTCGGAAAATGAAACCGAATTAAACGAAGGGCTTTACCACATTGGCAAAGCTGATGTAGTGCGGTATGTGGGAAAATTAACGGATAATCTTATTGCTTAATTATTTTACGCAAAAACACACCGTCAATTTTCACTACATAAAAGCCATTTGAAAAAGAAGATAAATTTATCTCTGTATTTTTATTACTTGTCGTAAAAAAAATAGATTTCCCCATCAAATCGAACACCTGAATTTGATGATCGAGATCGTCAATGAAATCAATGGAATAATTTCCCGCAGAAGGATTCGGATAAATAGAAAAAAAATCATCATTTGCTATTTCGGCAACACTTGTAACAAATTGTCCGCACTGCCATTGGCTATAATCTAAGCCGGAATTAACCTGCCATTCCTGAAAAGCCGAAAAAGTCTCGCTTATCGTAGCCCATCGCATTTGGGATGAGGGAATCGTGTTTAAGGAATCAATTACCCGCGCTATTTTTTGAAAAAAAAGCGGACCGTATTCGCGCTGGTTCGTCATAATCCTGGTAACATAAAATTTATCAGCAGGCCAAAGTCCGGTTTGAATACTGTCAATTTGTCCCTGGATTAAATCAATAATAGCCTGTTCATTATCCATTGAATCCAGCAGCGGGGCACAGCCCGTGCCCAAGCACCAGAGATTTTTCGAAGGATTGTGTTGATAAAAATTCGTTGCCGTATCCGGTTTAAAAATGCCGAAATCATTTAAGTCATTGGTATGTGGCGGATAACTGCCTGCGCCGGTAATAATCGAGCATTGCCAGCTATTGCCGAAAATATTGCCAATAATGGGATTTCTGTATTGCTCCCAATCTATGGGTTGTACAGAAGGATTGGTTGTGGAATAAATACATCCGCCCAGGTGTGTTGTCGGATTTGCACCCAATGAATCCAACAAATACCACTGATCGGCAATATTTCTTCCGTTTGAATTTTTTGAGCGCGGGTCTATTTCGATATTATCGCTATAGGGCGGGTTGGCCAATATATTAAATACATTATTTGCAGTATTTGCCTGGTCGTTTAATGCGCCTAACACAAAACCATCGGATGTCTGAATATTCCATCTCGCATTTTTTGCATTTATAATTTCGGCTAATTGCAGAATCCTGTTTTTTGCCCTCTCGTAATTTAATGCTGTCTGCAAATTATCCCCCGGTTCGTTATGCGATACGATATGAACGTATAATATCGGGGGTTGGCATACGGCCTTCGCGCCAAGCCACAAGAAAACGGCGAGTAATGGTAATCTCATGTCCAATTGGTTGTTGTATAATTAATGTTGATTCGACATGTTAAAATGGGCGAGGTTTAATCAGGGCATAAAACGGCAATAAAATTCAATACTTTTTGTTTAAAAACAATAATTTTCCGTATATTGCGGATAAAATACGTGATGGTATGGTAGAAATAGCTAACCCCATTTATGATGTCGTTTTCAAGTACCTGATGCGGGACGAAAAAGTAGCCAAATTGCTGCTTTCGGCCATCATCGGCAAAGAAGTCGTTTCGCTCGAATTCAGGCCCACGGAGCACCATTTTCCGTTCCGTGAGGTGCTGACGGTGCTGCGCATGGATTTCAACGCACTCATTGTGGATGCCGACGGCAACCAGGAATTAGTCATCCTGGAGCTGCAAAAAGCCAAGTTAGCCGGCGACATCATGCGCTTCCGGCGTTACTTAGGCGAGCAATATTCCAACAAAGAAAACGTGGTGCGCGAGGAAACTGCCGAATATCCCCGGCGCAAGGCGCTGCCCATTCTGAGCATTTATTTTTTGGGGCATACGCTGGCACACGTCAAAGCGCCCGTCGTGCGGGTCAACCGGGCGTACATCGACGCTGCCACCGGCGAGCAAATCCACGAAAAAGAGGAATTCATCGAAAGCCTGACCCACGACAGCATCATCATCCAGATACCCTACCTCCAAGGCCGCCGTCGCACCGAGTTGGAACAACTGCTGGCGCTGTTCGACCAGTCGTCCGTCACTGCCAACCCCCATTTCCTAACCGTTGACGAGGACGAGCTCCCCGAGCGCTACCGCCCCTTGTTGCGCCGCCTGCAAAAAGCCGTGGCCGACCCGGTCGTCCGGGAAACCATGGAAGGCGAAGACGATATCATCGAGGAGATCAAGGATTATCAACGGCTGATTACATCTAAGGAACAAATCATTGAAGCGAAGGATCAAGCCATTGAAGCCAAAGATAAAGCCATCGAAGAAAAGGATCAAGCCATTGAAGCCAAGCAGAAACGGATAGAGCGCGCCGTATTGAAATCCTATGCCGCGGGCACATCGATTGAAGATTTGGCTGAAATCTTTGAATTGAGCGCGGCAGAGGTGGCGGACATACTAAAGGATGCGCGATAAGTGCGATTGGATTGAATTGACGTGTTGGGCGTATGGGCTTGCAGCAATATCGTAGTGCAAAAAATTAAGATGAATTTGTCTGAATTGCGAAAAAATTAACAATTGTTTGAAACATCGCCTTTAAAAGGAAGTATAAGATTGTCAATGTACTTCGCCGGCGAAGTATAGATAAACAGAAAGCCGTACCCTTCAATTGGAGCGATATGAAACACCAAACCCTCATCGCCGAAATTCACCGTCTCATAGCCAGGGATGAAATGCCGGCCGCGTTGAAAATCTTGCGCGGACTACTCGAAAATACGCCACAATTCAACGAAATACTTCAACAATCGGGGCGATTGGAAAATATCCGAAGGCAAATGCGTATCGGAATCGTCTCACCTGCCGATGCGACGCTGGAGCAAAACCGCATCCGACAGAGCGTGCTCGAATTGCTCTCCGAAATTGAACAACAAGGAGCTCCCCCAGCTGCTATAGGCGATCTGCTCGCCGCCGTGGAGCAGGAAAGCGCCCGCCCGGAACTCCGGGCCGAATTCGAACGCGCCGTTTCTATCGTCAACAGCAAAAACGTCGTAGTAGGCTCCAACATATCGGCAGGTGGCGACGTGCACATCGGCGACCGAACCATCCATACTGAAAGCCGGATCAGCCGCCGACTGCGACTATTTTCTCTTGTATTTGTGCCGGTGTTGGCGGGTATTGGAGCATTTTCCTGGTTTCAGTGGAAAGAACTGCAAACCCCGCTTGTGCTGAAAGTCCGGGTAGAAAATAGTACACCCAACCCCGAACTGCCCGAACCCGAAGCGCAACTCATGCTCACCTACGGTCAAAAAACAGAGACAAAAACAGCCGTCAACGGCGAGGCGCTATTTGAGGGCATCCCGGCGAATTTTCAGGAAGAACGATTGCGTTTGCAATTTTCAGCCGAAGGTTTTAGGCCGATCGACACGACATTTTCTTTTGATGATGAATTGATGGTGTTGGCTGTATGGAGGAACGATGACCTAGCGACGCTCTCCGGCATCATCACCGACGCCGCTTCCGGGCAGCCGCTTGAAGGCGTCAGCGTTTCCATCTCCTGCTGCCAAACGCTCACCGGCGCTGCCGGACAATTCACCTTGCAAGTTCCCCCCGAACATCAGCGATTGAGCCAGCGGCTCGACATTTTCAAAAACGGTTATGAGGCAAAATCCGTTACGACGCCCGTCATTCCGGGGGAGACGCTCCGGCAGGGCTTGGCGCGGCATTAATCAACCAACCCTACCCACATCATGAAAAACGTTTTTCTCACCGTCCTGCTTTGCGTTTTTTGCGCCCCTCTATTTGGGCAAATTCAAGTTGGGTTGGTGAGGGAGCAGAATTCCAAACGAAAACCCATACCCGGTGTGCAGGTCAATTTTTCAGGGGCGGTTCCTACGATATCAGATGATAATGGCCATTTCAGACTGGTATTTCAGGGAAAAAAGCCCGGCGATATCATTTTTATTAATGAAATCCGCAAATCCGGTTACGAGCTCGTCAATGAAAAAGAACTCAAAGCACTGAAAATCAGTGAAAAAGAAAAACTAGTAGTAGATATCATTCTGGCAACAGCCGGGGCGGTAGATGCCGCCAAAAAAGCCTATTACGACGTATCGGACAAGGCCCTGCTGGCGGGATTCAACCGAAAAAAACAGGAATTACAAGAGCAACTCAACAATGCAGAAATATCGCAAGGAGAGGTTTGGGACAGGTTTAAAGAATTGCAATATCAGTACGATCGCCAAAAACAATCGCTCGACGAACTCGCCGAAAAATTCGCCAGGGTCAATTTCGACGATGCGAGCGAAGTGTACCGCCAGGCATTGGAGTTATTTAAGGAGGGGAAAATTGACGAGGCTATCGCAAAACTGGAGGAGGCCGATTTTCTAAATCGTTCAGAGCGTCATCTCATGAATAGAGAGCGAATCGAAATTGCCCTTGATGAATTAAAAAAACAAAAGGAAGAAAACGAGGAAGGCTTCAAAAAAGATTTAGAAGCCATGCTGCGACAGGCACAATTGTATATTGCAAATGGGGAGCCTGCTAATGCGCTAGAAATTTATGAAATAGTTATGCAGGTCGCCGAAGATAACCTGGTTGTCCTCCAAACTTGTGCCGATTTTTATGCCGGCCAAAATAGGCCGGAAAAAGCCCTGCCCCTTTTTGAAAAGATCATTGCCCATCCGGAAGCGGATGCCGAACAAAAAAGCAAAGCCTCCCAAAATATCAGCACCCTTACACAAAAAAAGGATTGAATTATGAAAAGTATCTTCTACTCCCTCATTTTTTGGAGCGCCATAAGCAACCTCTCTGCCCAGGTCATCCAAATCGGTATGGTGCGCGAACAGAATTCCGGTGGCAAGCCCATTTCCGGGGTGCAGGTCAATTTTCAGGATGCCGTGCCAACAAATTCCGACGACAGAGGCTGGTTTCGCCTCGCTTTTCGGGGCAAAAAAGCGGGGGACGTTATTTTTTTTCAGGAAGTCAGAAAGCAAGGTTATGAAGTAGTGAATGAAAAGGAGTTGCAGATCATGCAAATCAGCAGCAACGATTCCTTGGGCAACGACATCATTCTGGCAAAAGCAGGTAAGCTCGACGCTGCCCGGAAAGAATACTACGATATATCTGACAAAGCGCTGACTGCCGGTTTCAAAAAAGAAGAAAAGGCTTTACAGGAAAAATTGGAAAAGTCGCTAATAAGTGCAACGGAATATGACAAACAATACGCTGCTCTTTTTGACCAATATCGCGAGCAACAAAAGAAATTAGACGATCTCTCCGACCTTTTTGCCCGCATCAATTTTGACGATGTGAGTAGCGAGTACCAACGATCGATGGAACTGTTTAAATCCGGAAATATTGACGACGCAATCGAAATACTCGAAAAAATAGACCTGCCCAACCGCATAAAAAAACGCCTGAAAGAAAAAAAGCGTATTGAAAAAGCAGGCCAGGAGATTGCCGGCCAAAAAGAAAAAAATGAGCGGGAAATAAAAGACGATTTGCAAGGTATGCAGTTGCAGGCGCAGTTGTATGTGCTGAATTTTCAAATACAGAAGGCGGAGACCATGTACGACCAGATACTTCGATTGGATAGCACCGATTTGACTATGCTAACAGAAGCGGCGGGTTTTTACAGGGATTATCACAGGTATGACAAGGCGAAAAAGTGGTATTCGGCAATTATTGGGCATCCAGATGCGGAGCAGTGGGAAGTGGGGGATGCGTTGGTGAATTTCGGGGATATGCACACAAGAACAGGTAGCCTGCCTGATGCGCTTGCGGCCTTTGAGGAAAGTGAAAAAATTTACATGGCTTTATGGCAAGGTGATACGACTTCAAGTCAATTCAAAAATGGGTTGGCGATTTCTCACCAACAACTCGGAAACGCACACATCAACTTGGGTAATTTGGACAAGGCCTTGGGATTTTATGAAGAATTCAACTGCAAGGAAAAAGAGCTTTACACCGCCTATCCCAACAAAGTGGATTTCAAAAACGGTTTGGCAATTTCTTACCAATATATTGGATCAGCGTACAGCAGCTTGGGTAATTTGGACAAGGCGCTGGAATTTTTTGAAGAAATGAACAAGCACTTTAAAGAACTCTATACGGCCTATCTCAACAATATGGATTTCAAAAACGGTTTGGCGGCTTCTTACCAACATCTCGGGAAAACACACATCAACTTGGGTAATTTGGAGAAGGCCTTGGGATTTTTTCAAGAATGCAATCGCTTGGTAAAAGAACTCTACACCGCCTATCCGCTGAATGTGGATTTCAAAAACTATTTGGCGATTTCTTACTCAGATCTTGGCTTAACGCACGGCAGCTTGGGCAATTTGGACAAGGCCTTGGTATTTATTCAAGAATACAACCGATTGATAAAAGAACTCTACGCCGCCTATCCGCTGAATGTGGATTTCAAATACTTCATGGCGTCTTCTTACCAACATCTTGGATATATGCATAGCAAGCTGGGCAATTTGGACGAGGCCTTGGGCTTTTTTGAAGAACGCAAAAAATTAATGAAAGAACTCTACACCGCTTATCCCAATAAGGTGGATTTCAAAAACGGTTTGGCGGATTCTTACCAACGTCTTGGGTATTTGCATCATAACTTGGGTAATTTGGACAAGGCGCTAGTTTTTTTTGAAGAATACAACCGTCTGGAAAAAGAACTCTACGGCACCTATCCGCAAAATGTGGCCTTCAAAAACGGTTTGGCGATTTCATACCAATTCCTAGGCTATACGCATAGTAGCTTAGGTAATTTGGACAAGGCCCTGGAATTTTTTGAAGATTTCACTAAGTTAATGAAAGAACTCTACGCCGCCTATCCGCTTAATGTGAATTTCAAATACGGTTTGGCAGCCTCTTACCAACACTTAGGCTATACGCAAAGTAGCTTGGGCAATTTGGATAAGGCCTTGGGGTGTTTTGAAGAAATGTATAAACACTTTAAAGAACTCCATGCCGTCCATCCCAATAATGTGGATTTCAAAAGCAGTTTGGCGGATATATATCAAACGCTTGGCAATTTCTCTTTCGAAAAACAAAACTCCCCCTCCCAAGCCCTTCTCCACTACCAAAAAGCCGACACCCTCTGGACCGAACTCGTCCGCGACGCCCCGGATAATGCCGAGTATCAAAAACAACTCGCCGAAGTGCGCGGCAAACTGGCCGAATTAGGCCAAAATATGCCTGAAACCATGCCGCAATCACAGCAAAGAGAAAAGGCGGAAGCTGCAGTCACGTCTTTTACTTTGACTCAAGAAACCAGCCTCCGCGCCGCGCCTGCATCTGATGCCAGAATATTCCGGCGTTTCAAACCCGGCGACCAGGTCCGCTTGCTCGAAAAAACAGACGAGTGGTGGTGGAAAGTCGCCTTCGGCGGCGTAAAGGGTTATGTAAAGGCGGCATTGCTGAAAGAAATGGAAAACCGCTGATCACTCATCCGAAAAGCGAGGGCCGCTGTGGTGATAAAGCGGCAATATCCCATTTGCGGCCCACCAACCACATCTCCTCCCCATTCGCTTCGCCCTATCTTTTACAGCCAAAACTGCTTGTTTTTTATAAGTTCTGGCTGCAAATCTGATATTATCAGCCAAAAATGCTATTTTTATATCAAAATTGGCTGATTATGACAAAGCTATTGGATGTTATCGGGCGCGAAAAAGAGATAAAGCTATTACAGTCCATTGTCGAAAGCCCGAAGTCGGAATTCCTGGCGGTGTACGGGCGGCGTCGGGTGGGCAAGACCTATTTGCTGCGCGAATTTTTTGAATACCGGTTTGATTTCCAGATTTCCGGATTGGCTAACGCCGGAACAACCCAGCAATTGTTCAACTTCCACACGGCCTTAGCCCGGCAGTCCTCTCTGCGTTTTGAGGCGCAACCCGAAAACTGGCTGCTCGCGTTTCAGCGCCTGATGGATCACCTCGAAACGCTGGAAACCGGCAAGAAAAAGGTCGTCTTCTTCGATGAAATGCCGTGGTTCGATACCAAAGGCTCCGATTTTGTCATGGGCCTGGAGCATTTCTGGAATAGCTGGGCGAGCAACCGCAAAGATGTGCTACTGATCGCCTGTGGTTCGGCGGCCTCCTGGATGATGAATGTGCTGATCAGCCATCCCGGCGGTTTGCACAACCGGATTACGCAAAAAATGAAAATAGAGCCGTTCTGCCTGAAGGAAGTAGAGTCCATGCTGGCGCGCAAGGGCGGCGTGCTCGACCGCTATCAAATCGTGCAATTGTATATGGTGCTGGGCGGAATTCCCTACTATCTGGAAGCTGTGAAACCCGAACTTTCCGCTACTCAAAATATCCAGGCTTTGTTTTTCGACAAAGCAGCCTTCCTGAAAAACGAGTTTTTCAACCTGTACCGCTCACTTTTCAAAAGACACGAGTTGTACGAAAAAGTGGTTGAAGTCTTGTCCACCCGCACCTACGGCCTGCGCCGATCAGAAATCGTAAAATTATCGGGTATCTCCTCCGGCGGAACGCTCAGCAAAGTGTTGGCCGACCTGGAAGAGAGCGGCTTTATTGCGTCCTATATTTCGCTTGACGAGAAAAACAAAAACACGGTTTACCGGCTCTCCGATTATTACACGTCTTTCTATTTCCGCTTTATCAAAGACAGCCCGTACCGCGGCGAGGGCGCCTGGGTCAATCTCCTGGACAACCCTGCCCATCGCGCCTGGGAAGGCTTTACTTTCGAACAGGTATGCCTCGACCATATCCCGCAAATTAAAAAAGCGCTGGGTATCCAGGGCGTACTCTCTAAAGAAGCCGCGTGGAAAGGTGGGGCGGACGGTCAATCTGCCCAAATAGACCTGCTCATCGACCGGCGCGACCAGGTGATTAACCTCTGCGAAGCAAAATTCTCCTTAGGCAAGTTCGCCATTGACAAATCCTATGCCGAAAAGCTGCGCAACAAAATCCACATCTTCAAAACCGCCGGCAAAACCAAAAAAGCGGTTTTCCTCACCATGATCACTACCTACGGCATCGAGAAAAACCCGCACGCCGCCGCCCTGGTACAAAATGAAGTGGTAATGGATGATTTGTTTGCTTAAAAAGCAGGAGCTTGGCAACCAGCTTTCATTAGAATTCGGCTCGGGGTTTAGCCACATCAATCTATGGCTTTTTATTCGGTTTGCCACAATTTTTGAGGATTTTGAAATAGTTGACGCACTGCGTAAACTATTTAGCTGGACGCATTTTCGAATTTTTCTCCGCATCGAAGGCCGAGGAACCCGCCAATTGGAAGAGCGCAATACCCTACTGAACTGCCGCCACGGGAAGTGCTTCGGGCCAAACTACACACTGCAATTGCCAAAGCCAAGGCGCGGTATAAAAAAATAACCGGCAAAGCTTCATCGTACAACGTCATGTTCACAAAAATCCAAACAAGCTCTAAGCCCATGCTTTCTGCCAACGCTGATATGGGATTGATGTATTAGTCCCATAGGCCAGTGGCTGGGCAGGGGTGTGCGGGGGCGGCATAGGTAAGTTGAACTGGTCGGCTTATGTTGACGACATATCTGAAGCTGGCATTTCCGGAAATGCAGGGCTTCTCTCCCCGAAACCTGAAATACATACGCAAGTTTGCCAAAAGGCCTAAAGGCGAATTTGCCATCTGTCGAGGAGATTGAAAAGGAGTTTCAAAACGAAGATTAGTTTAGACTTAGCCTTTTATACCGCACGCAGTCAAGCTATCCCCCAAACAAATCATCCATAGTCAGCTCCGCATCCACTAACCCTGAGCTATGCTGATTGTTTTTTACCCCGAAAGTGGTGATCATCGTCAGGAATACCTGCTTTCGGGTATGGGTAGTTTCCCTGAATGTAGCGATTTTGTTGCGGTAGTTCATCGCCATGGATTTGTCTATAGTGAATTCAGCTGCATAAAATTTGATTTCGCAAATATTGATCACGTGGTCGTTGCGGTCGATTAGTAGGTCGAACTGGATGCCTTCCTCCTCGTCGCTCCCCTTCTTCAGGAAAGAAGAGGAGGTTGAATAGACGCCGGATATGCCAAGCGCTTTTTTAATTTGCGGAATGTGCTTGAGGCAGATATTTTCAAAGGCGTAGCCTGCCCAGGCAGCATAGGCCTGCGTTTTGCTCAATTGTTGCCATACACCGGGCCCTTCCTGGCGGTTGTTTTCCATGAATTGCAAATAAAAAAGGGAATACTCATCCGTCAGCCGGTACAGGCTGTCTTTTTTCTTTTTGCCAAAAGGTTGGTAAACCGAAATAAAACCGGAGTGGAGCAATTCCTCGATCACCGTGGAGGCGCTTCCACCTTCAGGCAGACGGCTGTTTTCTACTATTTCCTTGCGGGTCAGCCCCTTATGCTTGCCTGCCAATGCCCGGATGACCCTGACGTGCGCCTCCGAGTTTTCGAAGAGGGAAGCATATAGCTTGGGAAATTCATCCCACAACAATCCGTTTTCCGAAAAACAAATGGCGTCTATGTTTTGAGCGGCACTTTTCCCTGGCTCAATTTCGTCTAAGTAATGAGGTACGCCGCCCATGGCCATATAGGAGTGCAGGATTTGGTAGCGGTCAAAGTTGAGTTTTTTCGTTTTAAAGAAATGCTCCGTTTCTGCCAGGTTAAAGGGTCTCAGGTTGATGCGTTTCGTAATGCGGTTATGCAGGCCACCCTTGTTATGTACCACATTTTTTATCATCCACGAGGCTGCTGAACCACAAATCACTACAACTATGTGCCGATCTGTCGCCCAACTGTTCCAAAACCAGCCCAATCCTTTCAAAAAGCCGGATTTATGGGTTGCCAACCAGGGCAACTCATCCAGGAATATGATCATTTTTTCCGACTTTCGCTTCAACTCAAGGAATTTGGACAACAAGTAAAAAGCTCCCAGCCAGTCTTTCGGTTCTGTCAGTGGAAAGCTGCCCCCCGAATACTTGGAAATCTGCAGCATGAAATTCCGCAACTGCTCTTGGCGGGTAGCGTGCTGTATGCCTGTAATTTCGAAGTCTATTTTGTCGCTATAAACGGATTTCACTAAAAAGGTCTTTCCCACCCTTCGTCTGCCGATTATAGAAACCATCTCTGCTTTAGGAGATTGCAATGCATTTTCCAGTATTTTCTTTTCTTCAAGCCTGCCCACTAAAGGTGTAAATTTCATTGATGCTGAAGTTTAAGTCGCGAAATCTATACGAAGATAGATAGATTTCGCGGCCAATCCAACTTTATTACCCGCGAAATGTATCAAAAAACACCCACATTTCGCGGACAATCGCCGATGTGCCGAGGAGAATGCGACGTGGCCGTCGCTCAGGTATTGCGTTTACAATCTAGACCGTACACCGTCAAATTATGTGCAGGGTGTGGTAACTACAGCAGCGATAATGAGCTACTGCCCCTAAAGGACCGCCTCAAGGCCTGTTGAAGTAGGCATGCACCGCTTCTCCCCGCGTGGTTACATGCAATTTTTCGTAAATATGCCGGCAGTGCGTCTTGACCGTATATTCGGAGATGTGCAGGCGGTCGGCGATCTGTTTGTAGAGCAGGCCGGTACGGAGCAGCGTGAGCACTTCCTTTTCGCGTTCCGTGAGCAGGCTTTCGTAGGGATTTTCACCCAAAGCGGGCCGGGCGTTGTGCAGGCGGTCAACTACCTTGCGGGCAATTTGTGCGCTCATCGGCGAGCCGCCTTCGTATAGCTCGCGGACGGCTTCTACAATTTTTGCCGGCGCGGTGCTTTTGAGCAGATAACCGGTTGCGCCGGCTCCGCATCTGTGCTTCGCGCAGGTCCGCCCGCCTTCAGACGGGCTGGCAGGTTATTGGCCTTTTAACGGCACTGTAGAGGATGAGAGCACCAACGGCTTGTCCTCTATTCCCCATAATGTTTCCTGGGCGGACGACCGCTTCGGACAGCCCAACAGCGCATTGACTCTGAATGGCGATCATACCTATGTGGAAGTGCCCGATCACCCCGCCCTGCATCTATATAATTTCACCTATTCTCTTTGGATCCGCGTGGAGGAATGGGCGGCAAACGATCCTTTTTATCTGGCCAAACGCCTCGACAAGCCGGCCAACCGGTTTTCTATTGCCTTGTATCCCCGCGGACAAATGCTGAATACGTTTATTTGCGACAGCGTGGGCAATGAAAACTATTTCCATTCGCTCTCGCTTTGGGCCCCTCAGCCCGGTACCTGGCACCATTTGGCAGTAGTGGGCGATTACGCCACGATGAGCTACTTGATGTATATTGACGGCGAACTGGCCGGCCATAAAGACCTGAATATCGCCGCCGCCTACGACAGCAACCCGCTAACCTTCGGAGTTTGGGCGTTGCACGGCGATTTCGGCGACTTTTATAAAGGGCAACTCGACGATATCCGGATTTACAATCGTGCGCTTCCTCCGGAAACGATTAATCAACTGGCCGCCGACCGACCGGGAGGAAAAGCCATCGGAACCGCCTGGATGAACAGAGACTTGCCGGATGGTCGCTACGTGGCCCATCAGATCGAAAGAAATGGGATTATTTCCAATGTTCCGTTTCTGTTTGAATTAAAACGCCGACGTCCATTTTGGCAAAACGGCTGGTTTCTGGGCGGCAGCCTGCTGCTGGCCTGTGGACTGGCTTTATTGGCGCAATACCAACGGAACCGCCAAAAGTTGCGCGCGCGCCGCATGGAACTGGACCGGCTGCAAGCCATTGAACAAGAACGCTCTCGCATCGCGCGCGACTTACACGACGACCTCGGCTCTGGTCTGAGCGCCATCGGTCTGCTCACGGAGATCGCCCGGCAAAAATCGACCGATGCCGGCCTGGATGCGGAAATCCGGCAAATAGCAACCACCTCCGGTGAGCTGTCGCGCAAGATTCGGGAGATTATCTGGCTGGTGAGCGCTCGTTTCGACAACCTGGAAAATCTCGTCAGTTACCTGCATCATTTCGTGACAGAATTATTTGCCGACAGCACGACCGAACTCGAAGTACGTTTGCCCGAAAAAATACCTGCCGGAACGCTCGACGGAGAGCAACGGCGGGCCTTTTTCCTGGCTGTGAAAACAGCGCTGCTACTCCTGCGCCGGCAAGCACCGACATCTCTTCGCCTCGGCTTTTTTCCGGACGATCCTTTTACCGTATCGCTCCAATTACCCGACCCAGGGGAAATGCCAGGCGAATCCAGCCCTTCCCGGCCGTTTGGCCAGGCGCTGCAAAAACTCAGAGACACTGGCGGCGCTTTTTCGATGGAAACAGCCGGACAGGCGACCCTCCGATTTTCGCTTAAACCCCAACCGGCATGAAACGAAAGTTCACATTGGGATTTTTACTACCCGTTATCTTGTCAGTTACGGCAATGGCGCAAAAGCCGGATTCGGGACTGGTGCTCCACTACAGCGCCCTGACGCCAGGGCAGGACCTGTCGGGGTACGATAACCACGGAGAATGGCATTCCATCGAAACGGGAGCAGGTATACCCGGCGTGGCGGCGAAATCCATGTCTTTTGATGGTTCCAGCAGTAATATCCGGGTCAGCCCTTCGCCGGCGCTGGCGGGCTGTAAAAGCATAACCGTAGCCGTTTGGTTCAACCCGCATGCTTTCCCTTCTTCTACCAGCCGGTCATCGATCATCCATCAATGGTTTCCAGACCAGAACGCATCGTGGGAACTGGCCTTTTTTTTCGATGCCATTCAGTTTGTTTTGAGCGACGGAAAAACTCGCAAGGGTATTTCCGCAGCCGGGTTCCTTCAAAAAAATACCTGGCATCATATAGCGGGGGTATTTGACTTTGATAAGCAGGAAATGCGCCTGTATTTGAACGGACTATTGAAAGACAAACAAAAAAAAGAACTGGCGCCTGTCATTTCTCCCCATGCCCCCCTGTATATCGGCGGACAAAATTTTAACGGCCAGGTATCCCACCTGTTCCCGTGCGAACTGGAAGACCTCCGCATTTACACCCGTGCGCTGACCGACGATGAGATACAAGCGCTCACCAAAGGTTTTGTATTTCCCAAACCGGAAGCGGCGTTTCAAAAAATAGAACAGTTGGAAGCCGGCCGCTATATCATCTCGTCCGTAGATGCGGAATTAATTTACGCGGGGCCCCGGGAAATTGTACAAATTACTACCGGTGAGCCCTTCTGGAAAAAAACCTGGTTTGTGGCCGGCAGTATTGCCGTCGCCTTCCTGATATCTTTCGGCATTGCCGCCCTCTACTACCACTTTCGGCAGCAGGAGCAGGCTTTTGAATTTGAAAAGCGGCAGTTGCTCGAACGCGAGCGCTACCGCGTGGCCCGGCAGATGCACGACGATATCGGCTCGGGCCTCAGCGCCATCAACCTGCTCACCGAAATCGCGTTGAACAAAAGCAAAGACCCCCAACTCGCCGCCGAGATCGAGCGCATTGCAGTTGCGGCCCGCGAGGTAAACGGTCGCATTCAGGATATCATCTGGGCCATCAGCACCCAAAACGACACCATCGGCGGCTTGCAGGAGCACCTGCAACGCCTCGCCACCGACATGCTGGCGCCCGCCGGCATACTGCTCCACCTACAGCATTCGACGGACATGCAGGATACGCCTGTTTCCAGCGCCCGCCGCCGCGCCCTATTCCTGGCTTTCAAGGAGGCCTTGCACAACATCGTCAAACACGCTCACGCCACACAGGTATCGCTGCACTTCGAACCTCAGGGGCGCCAACTCTGCGTCCGCCTTTGCGACAACGGCTGCGGATTTGATCCCACCACCACCGGCGACCGCGGCAACGGACTGATGAATATGCGGCGGAGAATGGAAGAGGTTGGGGGTAAGTTCCGCATCAGCTCCGTAGACTCCGGCACAACAGTTGACTTGATACTACCTTTTTGACGGTCGGGCAATACGCTTTTCGGGTGATTTTTAAACTTTAAATTAAGACTTCCTACTCCTTTTTTGCGATTGTGGATGAGTATTTCGGGCGGTAACTTTGTATGCATAACTTGACCGGATTTGGGGGTTACCGCTACAAGAAGGCATCACGATTGATGATGCGCAAGATGTTATTAAAATTCACAACATCCACTTTTGGACATTTTGGAATGGAAACCCGCCCCATCCTGTGATGGATTATGTTCGCGGGAATGCCGTAGTTAGCGGCAACCAGAAAAAAATATTAGCAACTAAATCAATAAAAAAATGAAAAAAAATTGGACAACCTCACTTCGAATTTTTGTTGGAACTATATCCTTTGTGTTCCTTCTACCCTTGTGCGTCCAAGCAGTAACCTATAATATCTTTTCAGGCCTTACTTGGGAAGTATACGATAATAAAAACAATTTTCTGGGCTATGCTCAGAATGTCTGCCTGAATGCAGCCTTACCAGTAAACTGTCCAATGGGAGCAACTCAATATGGGTACACGTTAGGCGGTTGGACTGCCAGCATTCCCGGCGCAACTTGGATTTGGGCTCCAAATGTTTCAGGTACGACATCACCCGCAGCTAATCAAGAATTCATCTTCAAAACTGTGTTCTTCATTTGTGGCAATCCAACAGGTGGAACTATTTCAGTAGCCGCAGATAATCAAGCAGAAGTAGTACTAAATGGCAACCCCATAGGCACCTCTACGAGTAATACGGTACTTAGTAATTTCACCATATCCCCAGCGTTAATTGTCAAAAACTTTCCCAACTATATTGAAGTTAAAGTAAGAAACGGTGCTAACCCTGCTGATTGCCAATCAGACCAATATCGGTGCAATCCTGCTGGTTTGCTTTTTGGGGCTTATATTAAAGATGATTTACCCAATTTACCGGGTTGTGGAGAAACACAACACAGTGAATATGAAAAACGTATTTGCCAAACTGCCGATGGACGAAACGGTGAACAATTTCGCCAATGTCTATGTGGTTACTGGTTTCCTTGGTCTCCTTGTTCTGCTCCTCCTACTCCTCCTTGTCAATTGACTATCTTTTCAGCAACCCCGTCGGCCTGTTCTCCGTCAACAAACACATATACCTTGTCCGTCAAAGTGAACTATTCTAATGCTCCGTCAGGCGATATTGTGATAAATGGACAAAATTTCCCCGCAAATGGTAGCGGCTCTGTGTACACCTTGACAGGGCTGGCAGCAAACGGTGCAGCAGGTGTATCGGTAAATGTTGCTTTTGCGGCCAATTCTTCTTGTTCCGCCTCGGCGACTTACAATGCTCCAATCAATTGTACACCAATTTGCATTGGAAACAATGGTGTACGTTTTAATATCGGTGCTACTGAAACTCTACCCTGTTCCTCTGGGTGCGGTTCAGAACAGACACACACCTGCTTATTAAGTGCAGACGGTACAAAGGGTGAGTGGAGTCCTCTCATAGGGTGTAAAGTAATGGCAAACGCTGGCGAAAAGTGCTGGGATACAAGAACAGGCGAAGATGAAAAATGCTGCCCTGAAGGATTTCATTGTGAACGTCGTCCTACAACAAAACCGCCTTGTAATAGACCTTGGTGGTGTTTTTTGGCACTTTGGATTCCGGGCGAATGCAAATGTAGTCCTAGTCTAATCAGTACTGAATTTATTTGCGTCCCAAATTAACGGATGTCGGAAAAAAATAAGAAGAATGGAATAAACAAATATTAAAATGCCTTCGAAATCACCGCAAAAGCCATTCTTTCAAATCCAATGCAAGCGGAGATATGGAGGAGTGAAAGAGAAGGTGAGAAACATACCAAAACCCAATGAAGCAGAATGAAGAAAATATCCACCACGGCAATTCCCCTGTATACAAACTTACAGAGGAGCGCGCCACCAAATCGAATGCCATTGACATTCCCTCCATTTCCTTGCCCAAAGGCGGAGGGACCATAAAAGGCATCGACGAGAAGTTCGAGGTGAATCCGTCCAACGGTACGGCCTCTTTTTCTATTCCCTTGCCGCTTTCGTCCAATCGAAATGGTTTTACCCCTGCTCTTTCTTTAAGTTACAATTCCGGCGCGGGGAATGGCCTCCCCGGAATCGGCTGGGCATTGGATGTCCCCAGTGGTGACTGAAATGGATGAGCTGACGATTAAATTATGCGGCCTAAAGATCCATATGGCGTCCGTACCATTTCACATGATATCACCTCACCGAAGGATTTAGGGACCTTGAAGTCTTATACAAATATGGAATTAAGCGAAGACTTAAGAGGCAAAGAATGGTTCCTGGAAATTATTTCAAAGCCTGGCGTCGCCGCTTTAACTGCCGCTGAATTGATGGATGTATTTATTGTGATTCGATATGATCTAACCCTATAACCACCCGGCAAAGCAAACAAACAATACCAGTTAATTTAGTCAACTCTGAAAAACTGAATATTCCGGTATCCATGGTGCAAGTTGGCCATCAAAATTGATCGGACAGGATTTTAAAAGATATTTTTGCTTAAAAACATACCATGCTCCGTATCCCTCCCTTCCTGATCGCGATAGACGAAGCTTTTAGTGAAAAAAGAAGTCTCGTAAGGTTCACACAGCATCCGTTTTATGGTTTATCTTTCGTCGTCTAATCCAACCAGACATGAACATCCGTCGTCTTTTTGGGCCTAAAGAAGGGCATTCGATTGCGGTAACGGCCGGGAACCGCCATCGGTTGGCCGCTTGCCTTACTGCTATCGGACAAGCACGACCTGCCGACGCCCTGAACCAACTTAAGGCTATGGGAGAGAATGATCTCCAAACCGAATGCCTCGCCCTGGAAGCCCGGATACATCATTTGAATAGTAGGGAGATCAGGGGAGTGCTGTCGGCTGATGAGGCGCGTCTGGAATTCAATCGGATCAACGACGCCTTGCTGACCCTGGTGCGCCGACTGGAAAGGGTCTTCCTCCAGGATGAAAAAAACTTTCAAGCCTTACGCAACAACCTGCAGCAGCGCTATGTCGGACGGCTCCGACAAAAACTGGGCGAGCGGCAGCCGATCAATATCCTAAGGTATTATTCGACCGCGGGCACCACGCCCGTCGGCGCCGCGGCTTACAAGGATGTCATGGTACCGGATATCGAAGTACGGCAAACGATGCTGGAAACTTTCGATGCTGCCGACGGGCGTTTGTTGGTGATCGGTCATCCCGGCGTTGGTAAAACCACCCTGCTGTTACAACTGGCTCTGGCCTTGCTGGAACAACGCCCCGACCATATCACCGCCGTACTGAACCTGGCAACCTGGCAATCGAAATTCGGGTCGTTCGATAACTGGCTTGACCGTATTTTACCTCTGGAACTGGGCGTTTCGCGTACTCTATCCAAAAAAATTCAGCAAAACACCTCTTTTATTCTATTGCTGGACGGAGTCGACGAAATACCCGTCGGTGAACGGGACGCATGCCTGCGTGCTATCGGTGACTATGGGACAAAAGCACAAAACAGATTCGTAATCAGCTCCCGAACAGACGAATACAGCAGCGCCTCCAAGGATGCACCCGTGAATATGCAGATCGAACTGCGCCCCCTGACCGCGGCACAAATCGAAGCGGAGCTGACCCCCGCCGGAGCAGACCGGCCGGAGGCGGCGCGCCTGATAGTGGCGTTGCAACACGACAACCTGCTGCGGGAAGCCGTGGCCACGCCTTTCTACCTGAACACGGCACAAATGCTGTTTGCCCAGGGCCGGAATTGGGATGAAATGGGCTTTACAGCAACCGATGTGGAAGGACGGAAACGGGAATTGGTGGAAGCCTTTGTAAGAAATGGCTTGCAAACAGTAGTCAATCGCTTCTATTCGCCACAAAAGGCCGGAAAGTGGTTGTCATTTTTGGCCCGAAAGATGAAGGAAGAGCATATGGTAATGTTTGAACTGGCAAACCTGCAGACCGCGTGGATGCCCCGGCAGAAATATATTTTTCGTACCATCTTCGGAATGGTGAATGGGATATTTGTCGGAACAGGTTTCTATTTAATTGCTTGGTTTTTTTCCGGATCAGATAGACCAGGAAATATATCCGATTTACTGTTTCTATCAGGTATAAGTATAGTCATTTTTTCGGCGCACATCGCTGCCGGACCTAAAATTAAGACTGGCGAAGTCCGCACCTGGAGTTGGAAAAATTACGGGCAACATTGGGTTAAAGGTTTGTATTATATCTGTTTGGGTGCATTGGTAATAATAGCAGGTCTGAAAAACCAATTTTTAATAAAACATATTATAGCAGGTATCCTTATTATTATATTTGGTATATGGATTCCCGGCTACAAAGTCAGCTCATTGCTGCAAATCAACAAACCGTATCAGCGCTTCAATGCCTCTTTGCGCAACGGGATGTTTCCGATGGTCGCGCATACCTGCCTCCGGCTGGCCATGTTTCTGGAAGGCTCCCTGCCTTTGCGGCTGGTGTACTTTCTCAACGAGATGACCGACCGCCACCTGCTGGAATCCGATGGCGGCTCGTGGCGGTTCCGGCATAAGATTTTGCAGGATTACTTTGCAAAATGAATCCAATCGCTAATCCACACACATCGCGTCGGGGTCGGATGGAACCGTGGCGGTGTTTGAGATGCCGGTGTGAAGGGAAGGGGCAATACGCTTTTTGGGTGATTTTTAAATCCAAATTCATGACTACCTACTCCTTTTTTGCGATTGCGGATGAGTATGTCGGGCGGTAATTTTACAATCGCTGGGTACACCGTTTTGGAGTACGGGGGAGGCGCTGAAATGGAGGCATCATACTAAAGTTAAATAAAATGTTGATTAAAATGAAGCAGAAAACATCAATATCGATTTCGAAGCCGGTACCGGACCCAAGGGGCAGTAATCCCGGAATAGCAGTTACAAATTGTTTGTATCATTTAGACTGGTTGAATCATTTACAACATTCTGGGAAATCACCTGCTTATAAGTTATTAAGGGTTGTCGCCGTACTTACAGCCAGAGATGATGGTTCAGAAGCGTTAGGAGTAATTGTAAACGGGAAAGTAACTCCTGCCGAGCCGCACCTTAAAAATCCCAGTATACATCTTAACGATAAGGACAATTATATTACAGATTGGATCAATCTAGCCAACAAACAATTGAGAGATTCTTATGCCGATTTCGGGCTTGACGTGGAAAATATTGTGTACACGCTGGAAAAGAATACTATACTTCATACAAGAGAATGCGGTGACAATAATGGACAATTTACTGAAAATTATTTTAAAAATCACGCAGATACTAATCCGAATAGTCCTTATCCGGATAGTGTAATAATTGTATTTCGCTGGGGAAGAAATACCTACCCTGATAATCCTACAGATCAAGGTTGTTCTGATGTGACCTCAAGCTATATTCTTATGCCAGGGAAATACAGAAATCACCATTATGTTGGAGGCCAATTAGTATACGGAAATAACCACCTTACGCATGAATTAGGCCACTTTATGGGACTAACCCATACATTTTCGCGACTTCAGGATAAACTGGCTGAACTTGTTGGAGATGAAACAACTAATCCCAAGAATCTCCCCCTAACTGAAACAAACCTTCCTGAATTGCCCGGGATGACTAAACAAGACATAATAAAAAAAAGAGATGATGGCCTGCATTATATAGCTACCTGGAGATTTTCTTTAGATCAAGATACGGGTGGGCGGACAGATATATATCCTAATATTGAAGGGGTTTCAGACACATCCGCTGACCTTGGAATAGTATTGCCGCTCCTCATGGGACATATGCCTTGCCAAGGATCATACACCTATGACTTGGACCGTTACCATTACAATGACCTTGTTGGAGAAAATGAAGATTTTGGGGAGCCGAAAGAAGGAGCACAACTTTACAAAGAGAATATTATTATTAATGACGATATTCG
>JABWBR010000052.1 GCA_013360405.1 Saprospiraceae bacterium | reverse complement strand
GGGTTTCGGAGCACAAAACTGTCAACCTGCACTGAACTTGAATAGAAGCACAAAGCTCCAAGTTTGCACGTCACCCCGCCTGACGCAAAACCCGTGTTAGCGGGTCGTTGTTCATTTTTGTTTGTCAACATCTTCATTTATTTTGTAGTGTCCAAGTTGAATTAGCCCATTTAAGTTGTCATACTCAACCCAACTTTCTTTAATTCTTCCTTCTGTCACACGAAAGAAGCAATTGAAGTCTGCTGTTAGTTTTTTACCAGTCGGTGGAAAGTTTATGAGTTTTCCTAATTGTGTCCCTGAAAAATTGATTCTGGCAGCAACCAAGTCACCTTCTTCAATTGCAAAAATTATTGTTTCTTGTAAATCGGGGAAAGTTTCTAATTCTTCCTGATGAAATTTAACTAACCCATTATTTGTTTTTATCTCCTTGGGTTCAGATGAACTGTGTCTAATGAAATCGTTGTAGACCAGTTTCAAAACCTTATCCCAATCTTTTTGATTTGTTGCGCTTATAAAGTCCGAAACTATTTCTTTGTTACTTTTCATTTGCAGAGAACATTATTAATCTTTTCTATTCGTCATTGAGTGAATTTATACCTTGTTCTTTAAGTTTTTCAAGGTGTTCTTTCATTGTTTTCACTTGTTCGGCTGGGTGTCCTTGCCAAACGGTTACTTCTCCAACAACTCTGAATGGTTGAGTTGAACGGAAAGATTGTGTAGGGTTTCCGGGAAACTTCTTGTCGGTCAAGTCGGGGTCATTTTCAATTTCTCCCAAAGGTTCTACCAAATATATTCTTTCTCGTCCATCACCAAAGGCAAGTTCTGCTCCCCAAATTGCAGCATCCAATGTCCCTGTCAGGAAGATATATTTTGCATTTTTTTGTTGTCCGTAGTTAGAATTATAACCAACTTCTATTAAGTCGCCAATTTTCAAGTCTGCTTTTGTCCCGTGAAAGTAGGTCTGTGCGAATGGTGTTGCTCCTTGTCTGTTTGATTTCTGGTTTGATTTCTGTCCGTTGTTGTTTTGCTCCATTGTCACTGTTTATTATTTTACTGTGTGATTGTCTTTGGTGGTCTGTCATTTACAATGCCCGCTAACTCATTTATACCCGCTACTCCATAGCGCCTATACACCCATTGTTGGAGAGGTAGCCGATACTGAGTAGCGGCTACCCGTCCAATACAAACATCGTGGTTTTTTATAAATAAGCGGGTGGAGAGACGATCTTTTTGATAAGGAACCGACAACCGACAACCCTATCTTACCTCCCTCCCTTTCCACCGGTACCGCCGCACAAAAACCCCCGCCAACCCGATCAACGCGATATACGCGATGTGCAGCAGTTGGGCGGGAAGAAAATAACGCAGGAGGTCGCTGCGCTGAAAATAGCGACAGGCTTCGCTTAAGAGGGCGTAGTCGGCAATTAGTTTAAACGCTAATAAAATGAGGGCGGCAAAAGGCGCCGGCGCCAATCCGAGCAGAATACCCCCGCACACTACAAAGACCAATGCAAGGTATACGAGCATGACGCCGCCGCGAAAAGCCGACGACTTGGAGGCCCAGCGCAGCCGCTGCGCCCAGAGCCCGGCGAGAGAAGGCTGGGGGGAAGTAAGTACGGTAGCTTCCGGGTTTTTTATAAAAAATAAACGGTCGGGGTATCTGCGGGCAATTTTTTGCAATAAAAACATATCATCGCCCGAGGCTACGTGGTCGATACCGGCAAAACCGCCTACTTCTTCAAATACGGCTTTGGGGTAGGCCAGGTTGGCGCCGTTGGCCAGCAGCAGTCTGCCGCTGTAGATGCCCGCGCCGGTAAGCACCATCATGCCCAGGTAGTCGAGCGACTGAAAGTAGCCGAGCAGGTTGTTTTCTTTGTGAAAAGCGACAGGCGCGGCGATAAAAGCGGGGCGACGGTTTTCATAAGCCGAGGCCAGCAAGGACAGCCATTGCGGCGGCGCTTGGCAATCAGCGTCGGTGGCAGCGATGAGCTCGCCCCGCGCCAACGACACGCCGTAGGCGAGGGCCTGCTTTTTTTGCGCGCCCGGCGAAACTACGACCCTGACGCGCTCATCCGGTATTGAACCGGCGCGCCGTGCCGTATCGTCTTCGGAATGGTCGTCGACGACGATGATTTCAAATAAGTGTGCAGGATAATTTTGCGAAAGCAGCGATTGCAGGCAAGCCCCGATATTCGCCGCTTCATTGCGGGCCGGCACGATCACCGAAATAAATACGGTTGGGTTATCATTCGCCGGCGGCCTCCACTCCGGCAGGCGGCGCCACCACATCCGTATATAGCCGATAGCCACCAGGTAGGCTATCCCGATGGCTATCGCAGTGAGGAGGAATGTCTCGGGGAGGGGCATGGGTTCTCTGTTCTGTTCTCTGTTCTCTGTTCTCTGTTCTCTGTTCTCTGTTCTCTGTTCTCTGTTCTCTGTTCTCTGTTCTCTGTTCTCTGTTAAGTTTAACTGGCAAAGATAAGGAACGGATAACCGACAACCGAGAACAGAGAACGGACAACCGATAACCGACAACCGATTACTCCCTCCTCCTCTTCTCCTCGTATTGTATCGGCGGCACCAGCTCTTCGCTGTCCACCTCCTCGTAATCGATCAATTCGCCTTCGCGGCGGATGCGCGCTTTTTCTTGTGCCTGGTCGACCTTTTTCAGCATAATCGCCTTGGCCAGCAAAAAGGCGGAGACAATCGGGAAGCCTAAAACAGTGAGAATACCTGCGCCGATACCCATCACGGGGTTGCGTTTCACGAGGGCGAGTATCCATTGGAGATATCCCGTCACCACGCGATAGTTGATGATAAGCGTAGCTATCAGCATAAAGGGCGCAAGAAAGTACAGTATGCGGAACACAAATTGGGCCACATAAAACATACCTATGAGGAACACGATCATCAGGACGACCCCTACGATAGAGTTCACCGGATTGCCGTTCAAATTGGGCGGTCTTTGTTGCATGGCGGTTGCATTTATTTAATGGTATAAAAGTACGACACTATTTGATAGAAAATAAAAAGTGATAGACATCTCCGGATGGATTTTCGATGAAGGGAGATTCCACAATAAATCGTACTTTTGATTTGAATATGGACTTACAACTTCGACCATCGCTGTTCTGGGATTTTAATGTCGCTACCATCGACTTGGAAAAACACAGGGCGACTATCATCGAACGCATCACTATGCGTGGGCGAATAGAAGAATTTCGTGCCATGTTGCAGTATTACGGTAAAGAAACGGTAAAAGATACCCTACTCAATACCCGTTACCTCGATAAACGTACCTTGGCGTATTGCTCTACCATTTTTGACCTCCCTGTAACCGAATTCAGATGTTACAAACTCGCTCAATCGAACCCGGAACATTGGAATTATTGAGGCGCCTCATGTCAATGCCTCTACTCGAACACTTTTATTTGGTAGGCGGTACAGCCCTGGCCCTCCAGATAGGGCATCGCATTTCGGTTGACCTTGATTTATTTACCCCGGATCCATTTGACAAAAGTGACTTGATAGAGGCTTTGTCCAATGAATTTGATATTACAGTCGAATCAGAAGGACCCAGCATGCTCATTACTTACATCAACGAGATAAAAGTCGATTTTGTCAAAATGGGTTACCCCACTCTATTCCCAACTGTACTGGAAGAGGGTATCAGAATGCTCGCCATTCAGGATATCGCTCCCATGAAATTAAAGGCCGTCACCCAGCGAGGTAGTAAAAAAGATTTTTTCGATATATATTTTCTCCTCCAGCAAATGCCTCTACAAGAAATGCTGCGGCTATTTAAGGAAAAGTTCAAGCAGTACGAGATTTTCCATGTAATAAAGAGTCTGACTTATTTTGAAGATGCTGAACAGAATCCTGATCCCATGATGCTGGATAAAAATATTACCTGGTCTAAAGTTAAAGCTGAGATTATCCGCGTAGTAAAAGATTTCAACTGAACTGCCTTCTTTAATACTTGCCATTCATCTTGATTGAATCTACAAATGATAGGGGGGAATGCCATTCTTTCTACTCGCCCAACAGTATATATTTAAAAAAACAAAAAAAACGTCTCCGCTTAAAAACAAAATGTTTTAATTTGCTTGCGCAAAATTGTAAACAGGAATCTAATTCCAACTACTATGAGTAAAACTGAAGGGAGGGGCATTGTAGTGCCCGTGATCCCAATAGCGAGACTATCGCTTCAACTGCCTTTTTTTTCTGCGGTCGCTGCCGGCTTCCCTTCTCCGGCCGACGACTACCTGCAAAAACGCCTGGACCTCAACGAATACTGCATCCGCAACCGGGCAGCTACGTTTTTCGTGGAGGTCGAAGGCGACTCGATGACCGGCGCCGGCATCTATGAAGGCGATATTCTGGTGGTGGATCGCTCGCTCGACTACAAAGCGGGCGACGTGGTGATCGCCTACCTCGACGAGGGCTTTACGGTCAAACGCCTGATCAGGGTGGCCGGACGCTGGTACCTCAAACCCGAAAACCCCGGCTACGAGCTCATCGAGCTACTCGAAGGCATGGAGGTGGTGATCTGGGGCGTGGTGACTTATGTGGTGCACAAACCCTACGAGTTATGAGCCTGTTTGCGCTGGTGGATTGCAACAATTTCTACGCCAGCTGCGAGCGGGTCTTCAACCCCAAGCTGGCCGACAAGCCGCTGGTGGTGCTCTCCAACAACGACGGCTGCGTGGTGGCCCGCAGCAACGAGGCCAAGGCCCTGGGCATCCCCATGGGCGAGCCGCTGTTCAAGCTGCGCGAGCTGATCCAAAAAGGGGAGGTGGCCGTGTTCTCCAGCAATTACGCGCTTTACGGCGATATGTCGGAGCGGGTGATGAGCATCCTGCAGGACCACTGCGCCGACGTGGAGGTCTACTCGATCGACGAGGCTTTCCTGGAGTTGATGTTTTACCAGCAGACCGAAAGCAGCCTCACCGACTACGCCCGCGATCTGCGTGGCAAGGTGCTGAAGTGGACCGGCATCCCGGTCTCCGTGGGCCTGGCGCCCACCAAAACCCTGGCCAAGCTCGCCAACCACATCGCCAAGAAAAGGACGGAGGAAGGCGTATTTTACCTCACCCCCGGCCATGATATCCTACAGGAACTCGACATCGACGAACTCTGGGGTGTGGGCAGCGCGTATAAAAGGCGACTGGCCGCCATCGGCATCGACACGGTGGCGCAATTCGCCGGCATCAGCGAATCGTGGATGCAACAGGAATTTGGCGTGGTGGGCCTGCGCCTGCTCAAAGAGGTGAAGGGATTCCCCTGCTACGGACTGGAGCCGCCGGTCACCGAGCGCAAAAACGCGATGATCTCCCGCTCTTTCGCCAAAGACGTATACGAGCTGGAGCCCCTCGCCGAGGCTATTGCTATCTACGCAACGCGCCTGGGTGAAAAATTGCGCCGTTACCGGCAAACCGCCGGCGTGATTACCGTCTTTCTATGGGCCAACCGCTTCAAAAACAAACGCCCCGACGGGTTAAGTTGCTTTTCGCGAATGGTGGAATTGCCCATAGCCACGTCGAATACCAACGAACTCATCCACTGGAGTGTGGCTATGGTGAAAAGCCTCTACGAAAAAGGCACCAACTACAAGAAGGTCGGCATTCTCGCCGGCGAACTCAAGCCCGCCGGCCGGCTGCAGACCAACCTTTTTGTGCCCGAAACCCAACTCCTGCGCTCCGCCGAACTAATGAAAACCCTTGACCAGATCAATCAGCGCATGGGCCGCGGCACGGTCTATTTTGCCGCCTGCAGCCATAGACCCGATTTTAAATTAAAAACGGAATGGCGTTCTCCGCGTTTTACGACCAGGTGGGAGGAGTTGCTGAAGGCGGGGAAGTATCTTAGAAGGTAGCTATACAATTTCGGAATTCGGATTTTCGATTTCGGATTTATCCTGGTTCAATCCGAAATCCGAAATCCGAAATCCGAAATAAAAAAACCGGCTACCCAGGTTGAACCGGGCGCCGGTTTTTTAGTAGCGCGGGGGAGGCTTGAACTCCCGACCTTGCGATTATGAATCGCACGCTCTGACCAGCTGAGCTACCGCGCCATACATTTTTCCAAAAGCGAGTGCAAATATAGGGGGTTTTAGTTTTTCACGCAAGCAAATTAGTATTTTTACCCTGAAGATTCAATTTAGCACTGTAATGAAATACTACACGCCGTTTACCGCACAAATTTTAAAAATAACAATAGCCCTTGTACTGCTACATACATGGGGGGGGCTGAGCGCGCAAAAGCCTTATTTTCAGCAGGAAGCGCACTATCGCATCACCGCTGCGCTCAACGACGAGCAGCACCGGCTCAGCGGCGCCATAGAAATCCGGTACGTCAACCACTCGCCCGATACCCTGCGCGAGTTGTATATTCACTTGTGGCCCAACGCCTACCAGGACCGCAGCACGGCTTTTGCCCGGCAGCAACTCGATGCGGGCAGCACGAAGTTTTATTTTGCTAAAGACAGCGAGTTGGGCGGCTTGAATAATCTGGATTTCAAGGTCAACAACCAGGCCGTGGAATGGCATTACAAGCCCGGCAACCCCGACATCGCCATCCTGCGGCTGCCCGCGCCGCTGCCCCCGGAAAGGGAAGTAACCCTTGCCACACCCTTCGTACTCCAGTTTCCGGCTTCGTTTTCGCGGCTGGGCCACGTGGGGCAATCGTACCAGGCCACCCAGTGGTACCCCAAGCCGGCCGTATACGATCGCGAAGGCTGGCACGACATGCCCTACCTTGAAATGGGTGAATTTTATTCCGAATTCGGTTCTTTCGATGTGAGCCTCACCCTGCCCGAAAATTACGTAGTAGGCGCTACGGGGGTATTGCAAACGGAAAGCGAGCGCGTTTTCCTCGACAAAAAAGTAGCGGACACGCGCGCTATGATGAGCAGTTTCACCGCCGACAATACCCGGCAGGACACCTTTCCGCCATCGGCGAAAGCGACCAAAACCATCCGCTATCTGGCAGAAAACGTACACGATTTTGCCTGGTTTGCCGACAAGCGTTTTCGCGTACAGCGCAGCGAAGTGGTATTGCCCTCGGGCCGCAAAGTAGACACCTGGGTGATGTTCACGCGCACCCAGGAAAACCTATGGAAAGACGCCATCAACTACGTCGACCGCTCGGTGCGGTTCTATTCGGAGTTGGTGGGCGAATACCCCTGGCCCCAGGCTACTGCCGTACAAAGCGCCCTGAGCGCCGGCGGCGGCATGGAATACCCCATGATCACGGTAATCAGCACGGCCGGCGGCGCTTCTTCGCTCGACGAAGTGATTACCCATGAAGTGGGCCACAACTGGTTTTACGGCATCCTCGCCAGCAACGAACGCGATCACGCCTGGCTCGACGAAGGCGTCAACACATATTACGAGAACCGCTATATGCGTCGGTATTACCGCGGTGGCGGTACATTTTCGGGCCTGCCCGGGTTTGTCACCGGCGGCAGCGCCTACCAACTCAGCGAGCTCGCCTACCTCTTTCAATGCCGCCGCCGTCTTGACCAGGCGCCGGAGACTCCCTCCGATGAGTTGACCCGCGTCAACTATTTTTTGGGGGCTTACGCCAAGCCGGCAGCTGCTATGCACTACCTGGAAAACTACGTGGGTACGGCGCGTTTCGACCAGGTGATGCAGGACTACTACCGCGTCTGGCAGTTCAAACACCCCCGGCCCGCCGATTTCCGGGCGCACTGGGAAAAGGCCCTGGGCAAAGACCTGAGCTGGCTTTTTGACGGCCTGCTCTACTCCAACAAACGCATCGACTACAAACTGGCCGGCACCCGCACATTGGGCGATACGACCTGGGTGAAAATCAAAAATGCCGGGCAGATCGCCTCGCCCGTCCAACTCGTGGCTATGCAAGACAGCCAGGCGGTGCATTCGCTTTGGGTAGAAGGATTTAAAGGCACGCAAAAGGTGGCCCTGCCTGCGGGCGATTACCGGCATATTATGCTCGACCCCGACCGGATTACGCTCGATTTTTACCGCAAAAACAACCAACTGCGCACCACCGGTTTGCTGCGCAAAGTAGAGCCGCTCGCCCTGCGCCTCATTCCCGGACCCGAAAACGACCGGCGCACCGACCTGTTCCTTTTCCCGGCCTTGGCTTGGAACCACTATGACAAAACCATGTTGGGGCTCGTGTTTTTCAACCACAGCGTATTGTCGCGTCGGCTGGAATGGGAGTTGGCCCCCATGTACGCCAGTGGTAGCAAACAACTCAGCGGCGTAGCCCGGGCTATGTATCATTTTTACCCGGCAGGGCGCCTGCTGCGTCGGGTCACCGTGGGCGCCGGGCTGCGGCATTTCCGCTACGACAGCAACGACAGATTCGACTACCGGCTGGGCTACCTGCGCGCCGTACCTTTCCTACGCCTGGAGTTGGGCAAAGCGCCGGCAAGCAATTTTTACCAGCATATCGAATGGCGAACCATCATCCTAAATCGCGAAGAAGCCCAATTTCAGGGGATTTCAGGCGCTTTTACCGGCAAGGAATGGTTTGCCGACTATATCCACGAACTGAGCTACAACGGTGAAAACAGGGGGCCGCTTTACCCCTTCCGCTATCGCATCGCCCTCGAGCAGCAGCAATACAAAGACTTATCGGGCGACCAGCGCTACCTCAAAGCCTCCTTCGAGTGGGCGGGCCGCCTCAGCTATGCGCCTAAGCGGGGTCTTCATGTGCGTTGCTTTGTCGGGGGCTTCCTCGACAACACCCGCCGCGATGCCGGCGCCTTATACCCCGGCGCTTTCAACCTCGTCTCGCAGGGTTTCAACGACTATCGCTTCGACGATTATTACTTCGGCCGCCACGAACCCGAGGGCATCTGGTCGCAGCAGATCAGCCTGCGCGACGGCGGCCTGAAAAACGTGGTCGGTCAGGGATTCAACCTGGGGCGCAGCAATAGTTTTGTCGCTTCGCTCAATTTCAAGGCCGACCTGTGGCGGAAAATCCCGGTAAAGCCGTATTTTGATATCGGTTATTTTAAAAATGCCATGCCTACCGGCAGTGACGACACCTTCGAAGACCAACTGCTTTGGAGTGGCGGCCTGATGGTCGACTTGTTCGGCGGCGCTATGGGCTTATATTTCCCCCTGGCCAATTCGAAAAATATCCAGGACCGCCATGCCGAACGCGGCAATTATTGGTCGCGTATAGCGTTTCATATAGACCTCCAGAAAATCGACCCCTGGCGGTTTGTGGAGGGAATTCAGTTTTGATGTTTAATGCTGAATGTTGAATGTTGGATGATTTTTATAATATATAAATATTTAATAATCAAACATTCAACATCAAACATCCAACATCCAACATCCTCAAAATATATCGCCATGCGTATCTCATTTATTATCTTTGTATTCGTAGTATTGATCCAGGCCCCGTCGTGTACCCAGCCGGCGAGTGCGGGCGAGCGGGAACAGCCGCAGCCTAAGCGCCTGCAATTGGAAGGTAATTACGCCTCGTATCAACCCTTGTTTGAGCGCTACGACCGCTACAAAGAGCCCACTATCAGGCAGCGGCGGTTTAAAAACGCCGATATTGTACCGCTGTTGCAAAAACTGGGTGCGCCATTCCAGGTAATGGAAGCCGGCCGTTCAATCGAAAACAGGCCTATTTACCGGGTACAGGCTGGGCAGGGGCCCGTGAAAGTGCTGCTTTGGTCGCAAATGCACGGCGACGAATCGACGGCCACGATGGCTTTGTTCGACATATTCCGCTTTTTGAGTGCCGACGACGAGTTTAACGACCTGCGCCAGCGTCTGCTCTCCGAGCTCACCATCGTGGCGCTGCCCATGCTCAACCCCGACGGCGCCGAACGCTATTCCCGTCGCAACGCCCTGGGCATCGACCTCAACCGCGACGCCTTGCGCCTGCAATGCCCCGAATCGCAGTTGCTCAAGCAAACCCGCGACGACCTCGATGCCGACTGGGGTTTCAACCTGCACGACCAGGGCCGCTACTACGCCGCCGGCAAAAAGCCCAAGACGGCTACCATGTCGTTTCTGGCGCCGGCCTACAACGAAGCAAAAGAAATCAACGACGTGCGCGGCAACGCCATGCAACTCATCGGCTGGATGAACGGCCTGGTGCAGGCGTACCTGCCCGGACAAATAGGCCGCTACGACGACGAGTTTGAACCCCGCGCTTTTGGCGACAATATCCAAAAGTGGGGCACCAGCACCATTCTCATCGAATGCGGCGGCATGCCCAACGATCCCGAAAAGCAGTATATCCGCAAAGTACACTTCGTCTTATTGCTCGCTGCGCTCGACGCCATTGCCCAAAAGGAATACGAAAACACAGACTTAGCCGCTTACGAGCAAATTCCATTCAACGAAAGCAACTCCTTCCACGACCTCATCCTGCGGGAAGTTGAGATCGATTTTAAAGGCGAATCCTACCTGGTCGATGTAGCTTTTCAACGCAGAGAAGTGGCTGTCGACAAAAACCGCGATTATTACTACCGCGCAGAGATCAGCGAATTTGGCGACCTGTCGGTGTTTTTCGCCTACGACGATTTCGACGGGAGGGGCTACAGGGCCGTACCCGGCAAAACCTACACCCGCACCCTCGGCAACGCCGACGAAATCAAAAGTCTCGACGCGCTCGAACTCCTGCGGCAGGGTTACACCAGTATCCGCCTGCGCGATCTGCCCGATCGCACCAAAATGGATTATTTCCCATTCAAACTGCTGGCCCCCGACAAATCGGACGATACCCGCATCTCTATTGGCAATAATACCTCCCTGTTGTTGAAAAAAGGCGATCGCGTAGAAGCCGTAGTAGTTAACGGCTTTTTATTTGATCTGAAAAAAGATGCGGAGGTAATCCGGAGATTGATCAATAAGATGTAATCTGTTCTCTGTTCTCTGTTCTCTGTTCTCTGTTCTCTGTTCTCTGTTCTCTGTTCTCTGTTCTCTGTTCTCTGTTCTCTGTTCTCTGTTCTCTATTCTCTGTTCTCTGTTCTCTGTTCTCTGTTCTCTGTTAAGTTTAACTGGCAAAGATAGGGAACAGATAACCGACAACAGAGAACGGACAACGGACAACCGAGAACAGACAACTGAATCATATGCCCCGTTGGATGCTATTATTTCTGCCCTTGCTGCTGCCGGCCTGCCATAGTCAGCGGCAACAAAAAATGCTGCGGCAAACGGCCGCAGCGCATGAGGAAGCATTGATGTATAGGGAAACATTGATGTCGGAATTAGCCCAACTCACACAGCGCAAAAACAGCATCAATATTCAGGGGCGGGCCTTGACCGAGGCGGAGATCCGCTTCGTAACCGAGGTGGAAAACCTCGAAGCTGCTTTTTACAATCTGGACAAAAGCCAGGAACCACCCCGAAACGCGTCGCCACAAAAAAAACTCTCCTGGCATACGGCATATAGAGATGCTTTGCATGCCCTCTCTCAGCATACTCAATTGCTACTTCGAGGTGAGCAGTGACTCTCTCCCTCCCTCCCTCTCTCACTTTTCCCCTCCTACCGCAGTCGCCATGAAACACCCGCGGTTAGCAATGAGGTACCGAGGCCCAGTTCGCCAAAGGCCCACCAGCGGCCCTTTATTTGGCGTCGCGCGCCGACGAGCGCCGTGAGCGCCAGGTCGCCCGATACCGGTTTGAGGCGCTTGTGGGCGGCCAGGTCGTCCCATTTTCCTTCCAATATAGCCAGGCGACTGATGCCGTAGCCTAGCGTAAAGCCGCCGTAAATATCCCAGCGATCCACGCGGTCGGTATGGGCCAGAAAACGAACGCCCATCCACGAATAGCTGTTCTTCCAGCGCAATACACTGCCATCGGGGCCGTAAGTGCTGCGGGCTTCGGTATCGGAAGCGCCCACGATTAATCCGAGGCTGACATTTTTATTTAAAAACAAATCGGCAGAGACAGAAACAGGGGGCGTCAGCGTTTTTCCGCGGTCTTTCAAAAAAGTGGGCAATACGCCTACTCCCACGCCAATGTCTAACTTGGCGTTTTGAGCGTATAATACATTTGCAGTAAACAGGATCAGGGCCGTGAGGCAGAGGAATGGATATTTGTTCATGATTGAAGGGTTTATGAGGGTTTATGAGGGTTTATGAGGGTTTATGAGGGTTTATGAGGGGTTAACTTTCATCAACCCTCATCAACCCTCATAACCCCTCATAAACCTTTATTGATTGCGATACGGAAATCTCCGGGCGAGGCTGCGGGTAATATTTTCAATCACATCGCGGTGTGAGCGATTCCAGTAGGTGGCTTCGCTGCGGTCGGTAGCCCACACGGTTATTCCTTCCTGGCCGTCGAGTATAGTGCAGGTGCTGCGCACTTCGCTGGTGCGGTTATCGGGCAGGAAAATCCACCACGGGTTATTAGAAAAAAAGATCGCCAGCGTAGTAGCCAGTCCGAGGCCGAACGATTCCAGTTCCGTGAGGAAATACTCTTTTTCTACCGTGGTGTGCACTACCGCGTCTACGCCGAGTATAGCGGCCAGCCGTTCTGGGGAGATATCCCATGATTCGCGGATGCCGATGCCGGCTTCTTCGAGTTTACTGTTCGTTTGGCTGTAGTGTTGTATTTTGATAGCGATATCGTTGTATTCCACGCCGCTGCGCTTGGCCAGTTCGGCATACAGCGACATCTGGAATGCGCGGCTCTCGGCTTCCTCAATAATCTTCATTTGCTCTTCGCTGGGGCGTTCGCGCAAACGGCCGTAGGTAATGGTCTGTACCGGTAGTATGGCTATCGTGCGATGCCGGGCGGCAAAATAGTCGTAGTCGCCGGTTTGGTAGTAAGCGCGGCTGCAGGAAGCCAGGCTCAATATGGTTAGTGCGGCAAAAATAACAGTGCTTCTCATGGCGGATGATTTTTAAATTAGTTTGTTTTTGCTACATTCGCCTACTTTTATGCACGCCGGTTAGCTTGCCGGACAAGTCGCAGGTGTTTTTAATGTTTTTTTAACAAATGCAAGGGGCAGATAAAGACTTACAGGCTAAAGAATTAGAATGGTTGCACAAAGCGCCCGATCGCTTACTGGCTCATTATCAGTTTATTATCGAGGCCACTGTGACTCGTTTTGCTGCGCGCGGTTTTTTTGCTTTTGAAGAAAAAGAAGAAGTAGTGCAGGAGATTAATCTGCAATTGTGGGAAAAAAAGCTGGATCGCATCAAAGCACAATACAACGGCAGCGTGTATTTGCGCACTTATTTTTCAAAAGTGGTTTACAACGCTTGTCTTGAAATAGCGCGCAGCCGCCGGCGGCAGCCCCGGTTTTTATCCGACGAATTGTTGCAGTTTACCGGTGATAATGCAGCGGGCGCATTCGAGCAGATCGCCATTCGCGATGAATTGCACCGCCTCGAGGGTTTTTTTCGCGGGCTGGCAGGCAAACGCCTCAAATCAGAGCTTTGCCTCAAGCTTTTTGTGCGGTTTATACTGTCGATGCCCGACCTGAGGTGGTTCGAAAGTCCCAAAACCCAGTCGGCCATTGCAGCTATTCAGCAGCATTTTTTTGAAGCCTACGACCACCTCTCTGATAAAGAGGTCTACGGCATCATCGTAGACTTGTTCAACATCCTCGAATCGCGCGATACTGATGCCGACTCTTTGCGCAAATGGGTACAACAGTTGGCCGACCGCCTCATCGGGTTGCTCAACGGCGATCCGCCGGTGTCGGCCTACGACCGCGAGGCTTTAAAAATATTGTTGCGGCTGTTTTTTGAGCAAGCCAGTCCCGAAAGTGTTAATTATTAAAACGAAATTCCGGCTTGACACCGTTAATGCATATACATTTGAAAAAAACAAATGGCGTTGAACTACTTTGATCAGCACGGACATCTTACCGACGAGGGCATAGCCCGGTATGCCGAGGCGCTCAGGCAAGACGCTGTCGACAAACTGCCCTCCGCTATGGTGCAGCATATCGAGCAATGCGAATCCTGCCATGGTCAGGCCCTCGATTTATACGCGCTTATCGCCGATGCTGATTACAGTGCGTTGGGCGCCCTGCCTGCGCCGCAAGCTACCGTGCGCCGTCTATGGATACTGCGTGCCGCCGCCGCGGCTGTTTTGGTAATGTTGTCCTGGTTGGCCTACCGCTTGTCGGCGCCCGCGCCGCCCTCACAGCCTGTTGTAAAGGTAGAGACCCCCGTGGATACGATACGCGAAGACTCCCCCGGGCGCATAGCCCAACCCGATAAGCCGGCTACGCCACCTCCGGCCGTTCCTCGCGAAACTACCCCGCAATACGCCGACGCTTCGTTTTATACCCCCGCCGACAACATGGAAGGCATGATAGTCTCCACCATGCGAAGCGGAGGCTTTGAAGTGACTGCACCCGCCAACAGCGACACAATTGCACGGACAGAAGCACTGCGGTTTGCCTGGAAAAATGCCCCCGAAGGAGAATTGACCCTGATTATTTTGACAAACAAAGAAAAAGAAGTCCACCGCAGTTCGGTAACTGCGGCAAATTACTATAGCTTTGAAGGTAAGCTGACACCCGGGTTGTACTACTGGAAGCTGGAAGACGCCTCCGACCTCCTGCACGTCGGCAAGTTTTACATTCGCTGAATCACATGAAGAAAATCCTCCTAGTCGCGCTCTGGTTTGTCCACTCCTCGCTGCCCGCCCAGTCCTGGTTGGAACAGGCGCAATCCCTAACAGACAGCGGCGACGTGATGGGCTCTGGCGCTATCCTCCGCGAGTTCATCGCCGAGCATCCCGATAAGTTGTACGACTTATCCAGGGCGTATTTCCTGCTTAGCTACGACCTCATGGTCGCCGGTGATTACAGCGGCGCCCTTGAGGCCAACGATCGCAGCCGTCAGATCCGCGAAGAACTGCTCACCGGTGAAGAAGAAGAAAACTATATGCGCGCCGGCGCGATTTATTTGGCTATGGGCGACTACGACCGTGCCATTGACTTCCTGCTCCAGGCTAAACGATTACCCATTGACGACCCCCATATTTTTTCGCTGATAGACGGCTATTTAGGCTCGGCATACCTCGAATTGGGACAATACGAAAAAGCCGAACACCACTACATGCAGTCGCTCGAAACCCTGCGGGTAGAGATGGGTGACGACCACCCCGACGTGGCCATCACCTTTTACAATATAGGCAGGTTGTACTGGAAGCTCAAAGACGAAGAAAAAGCGCGTGATTATTGGGATGGGGCGCTCGGCAAAGCAATAGGCGCCGATAATTTTCTGCTCAGCGGCCAGTTGTACAACGGTTATGGCGAATGGTTTAGCAGAGCCAATCCCGAGTCTGCCGCCGGTTTTTACGACGACGCCTATTCCACGCTCGAATCGCACTACGGCAAGCGCCACCGCGAAACGATACGCACCCGCATCAACCAGGCGCGTTTGTTTATATCGATTGACAGTCTCGACATAGCCCGTCGTTACCTCGATGAAGCTATCCGCTCCGAACAAGGGGATATGCCGGCGCAGGCCGCCCCCGACAGGTTGCTGCTTGCCACGGCATTGCAACTGCGGGCCTCATTGGCCTTGCGCGCCGACAACACAGCCGCCTTTCAACAGGCGCTGGAGGATAGTCGTGCTGCCATTGCCGCTATAGAATCGCAGTTGAGCGTTTTGTTGGGCAACAATACGCGCCTGCAGCTCTTGCAACTGAGTCGCCAATGTTATGCCTCCGGCATCGAAAGCGCCATGTTGCTTTATGAACAAAGCGGCGACAAGCAATACGCCGACCAGGCCTTTGAATTGTCGGAACGTGGCAAAGCTTTCGTGTTGCGCGCCGACGCCCTGGCCCTGGACGCCCTGGCCGATAGCTACCCGCAACTCAGTTCCCGCGAGAAAGAGTTGCTGCTTCAAATCAGAAGTTGGGAAGCCGAACTAGCCATGTTGCCCCAGCACGAAGAAGGCATTCGGGCATTAGCCGATGCCCGCCGGGCGTTGCAATCCTTTGCCGATTCGGTGCGTTTCGCTGCGCCCGACTACTACCGCCTTCGCTGGAACTTACAGGTAGCCGCCCCGGCACAGATCCAACAATCACTCGACCCTGAAACCGCTTTGTTGTCGTATTTTATCGGCGATCAAAACTACTACGTATTTGCATTTACGCGCGACGACTTCAAGGCAGAGCGGCTGCCGATTGACTATGTGGGTTTTAAAAAACCTAAAAATGCCAAAATCCTCAATCTGATGGCGCAGGCAGATCCCGCTCCGGGTACCGGCGCCGGCACCTATTCCAAATACAACTTAGGCGGGGGCCTGCCCGACATGACTACTGCCGTCACCGGCTTTGTAGAGGGCGTAAAAAAGGTAAACATCGACTATTGTATCTTTTACGGACACAACCTGTACATCAAGCTCATTCAGCCGGTGATATCCGTCCTGAAAAAGAAAAAACACCTGGTATTCATTCCCCACGACATATTGTGGCAGGCGCCTCTTGAGGCCATACTAAAAAATGCGCCCGAAGAAAGCGACGATAGCAAAGACAAAGTGGGTTTTGACAAACTCGACTACCTGGTGAAAGACTACACCGTGCAATATTATTATGCCGCCACCGCTTATCAGCAGCATCAAAGGGGGGCTGCGCCCTCCAACCTGAATGCATTTTTGGGGGTTGCGCCCGTATTTGACGAAACGGCCGGCACGGGATATATCTGGGAGAGTCGCCAATTTGCTTTCGACAGCACCTATCAATCGCAGGAAAACCTGCGCAGCACGGTTACCCCTGACGGTCGCCAGTTTCAGGCCTTGCCTTATTCGGCCGAAGAAGTAACCGGTATTGCCAGGCAGTTTGCCGCCGGCGAGCAACAAAGCATGGCTATGATCGCCACCGAGGCGTCGGAAGCTGAATTCAAAGCCAGGACAGACAAATACCGCTATTTGCACCTGGCTACCCATAGCTTCGTATACACGGCAAACCCTGCCTTGTCGGGTATCGCTTTCGCACAGCCCCGGCAGCCCGACGCAACGGAAGACGGCATCCTCTACGCCGCCGAAATTATCAAATTGAAGCTACCCGGCAATACCGTGATACTGAGCAGTTGTGAAAGCGGCGCCGGGCCGCTGTATGCGGGCGAAGGCCTGCTGTCGCTGAGCCGTGCTTTCATCGAAGCCGGCGCCGGCAGCGTCATCGGCACGTTGTGGAAGGTATACGACCAGCCCACCGCTACGCTGATGAGCGCTTTTTATGACGACATTATCAAGGGCAAAAGCGAGGCCGAGGCCCTGCGCGCAGCTAAGCTGAAATTGATCAAAAGTAAACAAACCGCTGCCCCCCGGTTGTGGAGCGCCTTTGTGCAGGTGGGGAGATAGAGAGGAGAGTGTGAGAGGGAGGGAGTGTGAGAGGGAGGGAATAAAAGAATATAGATATGACACCGTCTATTTTGTTAAAGTATGCTCAGTTGTTGGTGCATTACTGCATGGAAGTAAAGCCTGGCGAGCGCTTGTACGTGCGCAGCACCACGCTGGCGGAGCCCTTGGTGCGGGAAGTATACCGTGTAGCCTTGCAGGCCGGCGCCAACGTAGAAGTCGACCTGGAATTTCGGGAGCAGGGTCGGTTGTTGCTCACCGAAGCCGGCGAGCAGCAGTTGGGGTATGTGCCCATGTTGTACGGTGAAGCCATGAATTCGTTTGATGCCTATTTGTATATACGGGCGCCATTCAACTTGCGGGAAGAGCAGAACATAAACCCCGGCAAGGCGAAGCTGCGCCAGGAAGCGCTCAAGGGCGCCCAGCAAAAATACTTTGAACGCACAGCTACCCGCGCGCTCAAGCGCAACCTTTGCCAGTACCCCACATTGGCCAGCGCCCAGGAGGCGGGTTTGTCGCTCGAAGAATACGAAAACTTTGTATACGGCGCCTGCCGCCTCACCGACGACGACCCGGTGCAAAGCTGGCTTGAGGTGCGCCGCTCGCAGCAGCGCATCGTGGACCGGCTTAATAGCTGTGAAAATGTGCACTACCTGGGCGATGGCATAGATATTCGATTTTCTACCCAAGGCCGCACCTGGATCAATTCCGACGGGCAGACGAATATGCCTTCGGGCGAAGTGTATACCTCGCCGGTAGAGGATTCGGTGAACGGTGTCATTCACTTTACCCATCCCGCTATTTACATGGGGCATGAAGTAGAAGGCGTCACGCTTTGGGTAAAAGACGGTTATATCGAAAAATGGGAAGCCCGCCGGGGGCAGGCGTTGCTCGACCAGGTATTCCAACTCGATGGCGCCCGTCGTTTTGGAGAAGCCGCCATCGGTACCAATTACGGCATCAACAGGTTTACCAAAAACATCCTTTTTGACGAAAAAATCGGCGGAACAGTGCATATGGCAGTAGGCCAATCGTACCTCCAAACCGGCGGCAAAAACCAGTCGTCCATACACTGGGATATGATAGCCGATATGACCAAAGGTGGCGAAATACGGGCAGATGGCGAAAAAATTTACGAAAACGGCCAGTTTCTGATTTAAAGTACAGCACCCAATACGTTGTTATTATCTGAAAGGTGCGAATTTTGCAACCCTATTGCAGGGCGTATTGTTTTTTTACATAACTTGCGCTTCGAAACACTATGCGGGCAGTTTCCCGAAACCGATATTGATACATACTGCCCGTGTGCTTTTACGGTAGCCAGTATGCACAACATTTTTAATTTAAATAATTTACACCAACCGTGAACACCGAAAGTATAGCATTTTTAGAGTTAAAGTACGGCAACATTTACGGCGGATACCCCAACTTTTACGCGATAAGCGACATCACGCTCCTCGTTTTTGAAAAAGGCACCAACAAAATCTTTATTGAAAGCTGGAGCAACAATGCCAATATCGACATCGTTAGCGTGTATTCAAAAGTAAACGAGCTGGGCCATACTATTGGAAGGGGAAAAGAAGTGATCAATCTGCGCACAGGTCGTCACAAACCCTATGAAGAAACTTTCCGGCTTGAAGAAGAAGATCTCAAGTTTGCTTTCCAGAATTTGCGGCCAACCAAAATGCCGATCAAAAATTTCCTGCTCAAAAATCTGAAAAAATACCGTTTCCGCGATATCATCGTTTTTGACGGCCGCCGCGATGTGTTCCTTTGCGAACGCGCAGGCGTCAACTTTGGCAGGTATAATATCATTGATTTGCAGAAAGAGCTCAATAAAGAAACCGATTATCTCTTTTCGCTCAATAAGCTGGCAGTGGTCATCAATTTCGAATTGGACCGCTCGTACCTGCGTTCACATAATCTTGAATACTGGCTGCACCCCATCGCTGCCCGGCAGATCATGCCCAAAACAGCTGCTTATGACGCTGCCCGCCTCATGATGATCTACAACGAATATACCGAACATCACGAGGACTTTATGCGCAAGGCCGCTTTGGTGATCAATAAGATACAGAATTCTAAGGCGTAATCCACGAACCGGTAGAGACGCAAAATTTTGTGTCTCTACCGGTTACCATCATCAGGTGGCGGTTCTTCCTTGTTTTTATTGCCGAACAGGATCTTTCCCCAGAAATTCTTCCGTTTTTCCCTGCGTTCGTCGCGTTTTTGGTCGCGTTGGGCATAGTTGCGCAAGCGCTCGGCATATTGGGCCAGCGATTCGAATTCTTCGCGTGGATTCTCTTCAATAATTACCTTCATCTGCTCCTGGTCGAATTCGTCGAACAGCTGATTAAATTGCTGCCAGTCGTCCATGCTTTCGCCTTCCTGAAAATCAACCATGACGGGCATTTCATCGAGATAGGGCGGACAAGCCATAAGGGCTGCCAGGGAGTCGGGCAGGGGTGGGAAGTAACTGTTTTGCCAATTTTTGAGCCCGCCGTCGTTGTATACTTTTCGCATAAAACGCCCCCAGATGGGCAAAGCAGTATTGGCGGCCTGACCGGCGTTCATTGAGCGGAAGTGCACCAGCGGCGTTTCGGCGCCTATCCACACGCCAACTACCAGTCGGGCGTTAAAGCCCAATAACCAGCCGTCGGAGTGATTTTGCGTAGTGCCTGTTTTGGCGGCTACCTTACCCCACAACCCGAATTCGTAGCCCAGCCTGCGCGCGGTGCCGCTATCCACCACCGATTTCATCATGCGGATGGCCATCAGCGATTCGTCGGGGGTGAGTATTTCTGGGAAATTGCGCGGATTGGGGCGGTTGAATTTTACGATCACTTTGCCGTCGGCGGTTTCTACGCGGTCGAGGTAATGCAGTGCCGGCCTGCGGCCCTGGCTGGCAAAAGTGCCGTAAACGCGCGCCATATCGTACAGCGAAGCTTCTACCGTTCCCAGGGCGATAGAGGGATGGGCGGGAATTCTTTTTTCAATACCCATATCGCGGGCCAACTGGCGCACCTGGTCGAGGCCGGCGCGCATCAGCAGCGCTACGCTAACCGTGTTGACCGATTTGCTCAATGCCCCTTCCATTGAATAGACTCCGCCGTAAGTGCCGTCGGCATTGCGGGGCTCCCAGCCGTTGAAATCTTCGTAAGCGGTGAGTTGGTTGGGGATATACTCACAGGGCATCACGCCGCTGCGCAAAGCTTGCGCGTATACCACCGGCTTTATCGTGGAACCTACATGGCGCACCGATTTGACGTGGTCGTATTTGAAAAAGGTATGGTCGATGCCGCCTACCCATGCCCTCACCAGTCCCGTTTGGGGTTCGGCGGCAAGCAGCCCGGCGTGCAAGATCGACAGGTAGTATTTGATAGAATCCAGCGGGCTTATCTCTTTTTCGATCTCTCCCTGCCAGCTAAACAGTTTCATGCGAATAGGCTGGGAGAAGATCTGCTCGATTTTGGCATCTGAAAAGCCCTGTTCTTTCAGCGACTTATAGCGGTCTGATTGTTTCATGGCCCACTCTACGACCGCTTCTTTTTCCCAGGGTTTGTTTTTGGGCCAATTTTCGAGAAAGCGGCGCTGCAATTCAGGCATGTACTCCCTTACAGCCTGTTCGGCGTAGCGTTGCATGCGGCCGTTGATGGTAGTATGAATTTTTAAGCCGTCGGTATAGAGGTTGTAGGGGCTGCCGTCGGGTTTTTCGTAGTCTTTCAACACCTCTTCCAGTTCTTGCCGCAGGTGTTCGCGGAAATACGTGGCCAGTCCCTGATTGTTGCCTTCTTTGAAATACTTTATCTCCAGGGGTTCTGCTTTGGCCGCCTCGCACACGTCGGTAGCTATATAGCCGTATTTCTCCATTTGGTTGAGCACCGTATTGCGGCGTTGCAGCGACCGATCGGGATATTTTACGGGGTTGAAGAGCGTGGGGCCTTTCAGCATGCCCACCAGTACGGCGGCTTCGTGGAGTGCCAGGTCTTTGGATGATTTATCAAAAAAGCGCTGGGCTGCTACTTTTATGCCAAATATGTTTTCGCTAAAAGAAACGGTATTGAGGTAGAGATTGAGTAATTCTTCTTTGGTATAGATGCGTTCCAGGCGTCGGGCCACAAACATCTCTTTAACTTTATTGACCAGCATAGAAAAGAACCAGTAGTCGCCACGGGGGTACAGGTTTTTGGCTAATTGCTGGCTCAGGGTGCTGCCGCCGCCGGCAGAATCATCGGAAAGTAGGATGGTTTTGACGAGCACTCTCACCCAGGCCCTCAGGTCTATACCGCTGTGTTCAAAAAAGCGGGCATCTTCGGTGGCAATAAGTGCGTTGATGACGTTGGTGGAAATTTCGCCGAAGGAGGCATTAACCCTGTTTTCGACGTAGTATTTGCCGAGCAGAACCTCATCGTCGGCGTACACTTCTGAGGCCTGGTTGTTGCGTATGCGGCTCAATTCGCCATAGGTGGGCAAGGCGCCGAAAACGCCTTTATAGATCATAAAAGAGAAAAAAACGAGGAATAAAAACCCGCTTACAAAAGCGCCCCCGCCCAGTTTGTAGAGCAATTGCCAGCGGGATTGGGTTGCTGCCCAGTTGGTAAACCGGATGTACCAGTCCCTGCGATGCAGCCAGGCCAGGGCGGTGGCTATCACAGGCTGCCTCGACAACCGCTGCAAACCCTGGGTAATACGCATTACGGCTTGTTGCCACAGGCCCGGCCCAGGTGTATTCCGATGATCAGGCGCCTTTTCTTCCATTTGTTATTAAGTTAAAACAACTTTGTCACTTTAAACGAGGCATACCGCATATTACGCTCCTCCGGAGCTTTTGAGATCTTTTTTATTGCGGGCTCTAACAATATTTCGGCCCTCCGGGCCTCTTGAGATGCTCCAAAAGCCCCAGCGGGGCGTATATATTGGTAGAAAATCATGGGCAAAGTGTTATGATAGCCCCAGCGGGGCGCAATGTGTACACGTGATTCATGAAAAATTCTAAAGTGACAAAGTAAAATTAAAACAACGTCCTATAACGGTGTTTAGGCCTTGGTTATTTTTCATTTTTAATAAACAAAAATAAATAAATTGTTTTTTTATTCCCGGATTGAAGCCGGGGGGATCATGAAATGAGCTGATTGAAATAAGCCATGCTTTCCACGATTAATTGGGGGGAGACGGGTTGATTGATCACGGCGCGGCCCAGGGGGTGGATGAGGCTGAACAGCCATTCGTCGCCTTCGTTTTTTTTATCCTGTGCGATGAGTTCCAAATAAGCCGGAAAATCATTTTTATCAAGTGGTTTGGGTTTGTACAACCTGACAAGGTAGCTGCTTATGTCGTTGAGTTGGTCGGAGGGAAGCCCTAGCAGGCGATGCGACAGCCAGGTTTCGCAAATCATACCTACAGCGACGGCCTCTCCGTGTAGCAGGGGGTCAAGTGATTGTAAAGCCAGGCCTTCTGCTGCATGGCCGATGGTATGTCCGAAATTGAGCGCTTTGCGGGCGCCTTTTTCGAAGGGGTCGGCAGAAACGATTTGTTGTTTGATGAGCAGGGAGGGCGTCAGCAACTCGCTCCAGTTTACCTGGTCGAGGTTTGTGAAGCGGCGAAGGCGTTCCCATTGGGCGGCATCGGCGATAAGGCTGTGTTTGATCACTTCGGCATAGCCGCTGCGCAGTTCGCGGGGTGACAGACTTAGCAGGAAAGCCGGCTCGATAAACACGCCCAGGGGATTGCAGAAAAGTCCGATGCCGTTTTTCAAAGCGCCGAAATCGACGCCGAGTTTGCCGCCGATAGAGGCGTCTACCTGCGACAGGAGCGTGGTGGGTACCTGTACGAAATCCATGCCGCGTTTAAACGTAGCTGCGCAAAAGCCGCCCATATCGCCGATTACCCCGCCACCGAGGTTGATGACCAGCGAGCTTCGGTCGGCGCCCGCGTCAAGCATCTGTTGCCAGATGCGGGTGCAGGTGTCAATATGTTTGAACGATTCGCCGGCAGGTACGGAAATGATCGTCAGGTCGCGGCGCTCAAGTTTTTGGCGGAGCAAGGGCAGACAGTGGCGCCGCGTATTGCCGTCGACTATGACCAGCAACTTGCCTTGCGGGCGTGATGCGATGAGTTGGTTGAGCGGCGCCCAGCAGTCGCCCACGTGTACCTGGTAAGTTCCTACATCTATAATAGGCATATTGCAAATGTGTGTGGTGCGAAGATAGCACATTGGTATTATCTTTGCTAAAACAAGGATGCAACGATATGGCAATTATAGCGCTGGAAGACGTTCATTTTAATGCTCCGCACGGTTTCTACGAAGAGGAACAGATATTGGGCAACGAGTTTGTACTCGACGTATTTGTCGATGTGCGCATCGACGCTGCCGCTGAGGAAGACGACTTGTTTCAGACCCTCAACTACGAAACCCTGTTTCTACTTTGCCAGGCAGAGATGCGCAAACCGGCCCGGTTGATTGAAAATGTAGCGCAACGCATAGTGGATCGCATCGAAGACCATTTCGGGCAGGTGCGCGGTGTAAAGCTCAAGCTCCGCAAATTGCATCCCCCCCTCGGCGGCCGTGTGGGCAGTGCTTCTATTGAAATAACCACCGGCGTTTTCGACCTGCCCAGCCTCCGCACCCTGCGCATACTGCGCAAATTGTCGAATAACCTGAAAGAACTCAGAGAGGATTAAGGGGAGGGTGAGAGCGTGAGACTTTGGGACTGTTGGATTTTTAGTGCCTCCCCCTCTCTCACTCTCCCCCTCTCTCACTCTCCCCAACCGGGGCAAGTCTCAGTGCGATATTCGGGCTTTCAGCGAGCCAGGCAGCCTTGTCTGTTTTTTCATAAACCACAACGGTATACTGCTCAGGTTTGAGGCCTCTGTCGCGGAGATATTGGCTGATATATGCTATTCGGGCATCAAGTTGGCGCTTAGGGCGGGGTTTTATGCCAACGATCAGTTTTTGGCCGGGGAACCAGCGCAGGCCTTTGGCAATTACAGACATGTGAGCATACGAGAGATATTCGGGACGAAAAAAATCGGTATCGGCTTTTTCTTCGAGTTCCAATTTTTTGGAAGAAAAAATAATATGCGGCCCATGAAGCGCAATATAGCGTTCGAGGGCTTCTAAAGACGGTGGTGAAAGCGTTAGCACTTTGCTTGCGTCTAGTGGTTTTTCCGGTTGATCGGTGCAGGGTATGGATACGATATGAGAGGCATTGTCTACAAGAATATGGCCGTTATAAGCGGCGGCCAGCGGGTTGAGGTAATACGCGTGTAGCGTAATATAATACACCGGTTTTTGGGGCCGGAATACCAGTCGGTAGGCTTGCCAGTTTTTGTGTTTTACTACTGCTGTTTCGGCCAGTAGCTGTCCGGCCTGGCAAAAGCCGCTGCCGCCCCAGATAAAAAGCTGGATAGGGTTGTTGTAGCGCACCTTACCTGCGTGCCTGCGTGCATAATCGACGTAATGAGGCGATTGGGCGAGGTAGACGGTCCATTCGTAACATTTGCCCGGTTCGAGGGGTTTTTCCAGTTTTTGCCCGATGGCATCCCAGGTGTAGTTTTCTCTAACTACCAGGCTCATGTAGTAGCGTTGGTCCTTCGGCGCCATACGCACGTCGTATTGGCCGGGTTGCACCGCTGCGGGGGCTTCTGAAAGGAAGCCGCAGTCGATCCAGCCGGCGGTATCCTGCGAAAACAGGGCTACATCCGCCTCAAAGGAAGGATTAGAGATAAATACCGTGTCGGCCTGCGAGCGGGCGTTGTCAGACGGCCAGGCCAGGGCCGGCACCAGGATTGTTGCGATCCACCATTTCATATTTATTGCATTACCCGGTAGAGACGCGATGCATCGCGTCTCTACCGGGGGAATTGCGATTTATCCAATCCGGGGATGATTTTCAGGGCGTTTTTATAATACAATTTCTTCAAAATATTATCGGGTAATTCCATACCGTACATACGCCAGAAGGCGTGATAGCGCTTGTAGTAGGGGAAATATTCGTCGGCAGTTTCGAGCACCCTGAAATAGGTGGGATATTCCTCGGGGTGGTAGGCGTCTTTGCCGAAGAGTACGCGGTCCTGGTATTTTTCAAAAAACTGCCTGGCGGCGCGGGGTTGGCGGCCCAATTCGGCGATCACGGCGCCGATTTCCACGTATACGTTGGGCATGTCGTCGAGAATGCGACCCAACTGTTGCAGGTCGTTGGGGAACCAGCCCATGTGGGCATTGATAAAGATAGTTTTGGGGTGTTTTTTGAAAATATGGTGTTGTTCGGCCAGGATTTGTTCCCAGGGGGCGGGGTCGTCGTGGCTGCGCTTGCGGCGGGGGTGCGTTTTGAGTTCGAGCCAGCGCTCGTTATTGGCGTCGAAGGGTTCCCAGAATTGCTTGGGGTCGCCCGAATGGATCAGCACGGGGATGCCCAGTTGGCCGCATTTTTCCCATATGGGATCGAGGCGGGGGTCGTCGATGGCGATACGTTGACCGCTGGAATCCTTGTGGTCCATGCCCTGGCTTTTGTATATTTTGAGGCCTACTGCGCCGTTTTGCACGTCGTATTCCAGTTGCTTGATCGTATTCTCCAGCCAGTCGGGGTCTTCAATGCTGCGGATTTCGATATTGGTAAACAGGGCTATGCGTCCCTGGTAGCCGTATTTTTTGATATTGTCGGACATAGCCTTGAGCGCTGCGCCGCCCCTGCCGCTGAGGTTTACGACGATGCCCATATTGAGAGAATCCATTTGTCGGATCAAAACAGAGAGGTCCTGATCGGCCATACGCCAGTGGTGGCTATGCACGTCGATAAAGGGGAATTTGGCCCGTGTCAGCGGGTGTTCGGGCACTACCAGCGAGGAAGGCGGGTCGTAGGCTTCAAAATCCATGCGCATGCTGGTATCTACTTTAAGATCCTGGGCATTTAGCGAAAGCGCAAAAAATATAAAGGCGAAAAGCGTGTTCATTTTTTTCATAAAAAAATAATTATCGGGTGAATCAATCTTGTTCCAATGCCTGGGCGATAAGCCGGTGAAAATGGTGAACGCACTGTTCCATAGTGGGCGAATAGCGGCCTTTGTCGTAAAATCGCGACTGGATGCCGCGCTGTACGCTTTGTACGACCGATTCGTCTTCTAATTCTGTGATGTCGAGCGCATTGCGATCTCGATTCCGCACGGCGTCGTGGAAATAATAGGTGCGGAAGCGCACCCGCGTCCGATTGTGGGATAAGGGTTCTACTACGTTCAGGGAAAGGCCCCATGGGTAGAAATTGAACATCAGGTTGGGGAATACCCAGAAATAATAGGCATAAATACGCCGGCCGTGGTCGGGCGTACCCTCGGGTGGTGAAAAATAAGGCTCATCGGCTTTAGCGATGGCTTTTTGCAGGTTACAATACGGAAAAAGCTCGTATTCGTATTCTCCAAACTCGATAGCTTTGTTGAGCGCCGGGTGTACAAAAGGTATGTGGAACCCTTCGAGGTAATTGTCGCAATACAAGGCCCAGTTGGCTTCTACTTCGTAGTCCTCGTGGCCTTGTGAAGCTAATTCCAGGGTATCTAAGGGCAGCCAGGAGAGGCGTTCCGTGATGGGACGCACTATTTTTGCAAAAGAAACCTCCGGCTGTAGCGAAACGAACAACAAGCCCAGCCACTCGGCAAGCGGAATTTGCCGCAGGTGGTCGTTGTCGGAGGGAAAATCTTTTACCTTTTCAAAAGCGGGCATACTCTTAAAAGTACCGTCGAGGCGAAAACAACGGCCATGATAGCCGCAGGTCAGCATGCGGTGGTTGCCGGGCGCTTCCACCACAATTTTTCCGCGGTGGGTGCACACATTTGATAAACAAAAGGTACGCCCATCGATGTTTTGTGTCAATACCAACGGCTCGTCGAGTACGCCTTCCAGCAGGGTAAGCGGAAACACCTCGCCTGCATCGGCAATAGTAGAGGCATCGGCGACATAGTGCCAGCAGGTTGACAAAATTTTTTCTTTCACCGCCTCGAAGACAGCAGTGTCGCGATAAAAAGCGGCCGGCAGCGTGGCTGCCTGGCGAATATCGGGGTGAATCTCAATTTTTATCATGGCATTCAAGCGTAATCGATCTAAGCAAACGATGGGTATTACCCGCAGCGACATCAATAATGACCTGGGGTTTGGAACAAAAATAACCGCTTCCGGCGAAAGATTGATTAATAAAGACGGTTCTTTCAATGTATTGCGAAGAGGACGACGTTCGCTTGCCTTATACCAATGGCTGGTAGAGATGCCCTGGTGGAGGTTTCTGCTAACGGTAGTCGTTTTTTTTATCATCATAAACGGCCTGTTTGCGATCCTGTTCGCCCTGCTCGGCAACGGCGCTTTTCACGGTGTAGAAGACGGCGATGACTGGCACCGGTTAACGCATGCTTTTTTTCTCAGCACGCAAACATTTACCACGGTAGGTTATGGGGCCATAAGCCCAAAAACGCCGGCTGCCAGCCTGCTTGCGGCTGTCGATGCGCTGGTGGGACTGCTCAGCTTTTCGCTGGTTACCGGATTGCTCTTTGCGCGATTTTCCCGGCCCAAAGCCCAGATTATCTTCAGCGACCAGGCAATCATAGCGCCTTACAAAGATATGACCAGCTTGCAGTTCAGGATGGCCAATTTGCGCAATAACCGCATTATAAACATGGAAGCTACGGTAACCATGAGCTGGCTGGAGCGCGACGGACGAGATTCGCGCCGCAAGTTTATTCCCCTGCCCCTCGAACGCGAACGCGTGGTATTGCTGCCGCTCAACTGGACGATCGTGCATCCGATTGATGAAGAAAGCCCCCTGTGGCGCAAAACCCCACAGGAAGTAGCGGACATGGAAGTAGAAATTATCATATTGATCGCAGGCTACGACGAGACATTCGCCCAGCAGGTGCATGCCAATACGTCGTATACCTACATGGAACTGGCCTGGGACGTCAAATTCGCCCCCATGTTTTACAACGACGGCTCGCGGGTGGTACTCGAGCTGGACAAAATCAGCGAAACTATAAAGCCATGATCGGGCTTGGGTATCATCAACTCCGTTTAAATGTGAGGGTGTAACTTTTCTCGCAATCCTTGGGCTTACAATCGGCGGCTTTGCCGGTGCAGGTGTATTTTACCGTGATTACGCAATTGACGGGGCCGTTTCCTCCTTTGACCTTTTTAGCAGTCAATAGGTTGGCATTTGCTCTGTAGGCCGTTGGCTTTTTTGCCGCTTCTTCACTTGTTTTCAGTCCGTCAATACCTTCGCCCGAGATCACGAGGCTGACGGCGCCAGGTGTGCAGGTATTGTCGCAGCCCGTGCATTTGGCCGTAAGCGTTTTCATTTTGATGGTAATTACGTCGTTTTCGCTGACAGCTTTTTCCCATTCCTGTTCGGAAATATTTATCTCCTCATCCTGTCCGGGCATCTTACCCTCTCCAAACTTCACCGATGTGGGTTTAGGGTCTTTTTCAGCGGCGGGTTTATGGGTAACATCCAGGGCGAATTGCACGTCGCCGCAGTCACAGGATTTGGCCCTGGGCAGTTTGAGCAGGAAAACGTCGGAGCAGGCGGCTGATTCGCAGGGATTCCTGCCACCCCGGGAGTCATTACAAACGTATTCTATAGTAATAAAAATGCCAAAATCCTCTTTACCGTCGGCAACTGTAACCGTTGCCGAGTACTTATCTTTTACTGTTGTAATGTTGGCTTGCGTTGTATTGTTGGAGCCCTGGCCATTGTTAGTGTTGAGCGGGCCGGATGAAATGGTGACCTTGACATTTTCTGCTTTGCAGCGGTTGTTGCAGCCGCTACACGCTGTTTTGAGGTTGTTCAGTTCGATTTGTATTTGGTCGCCGGTTTTTACGGTGGGACCGGTCTGTATTTTCTTTTGCGGTTTATTGGGTATCACTTCGTTGCTAAAGCTAAAAGGTTGGGGTTGTGGTTTTTGGCCCTCTTTAGCGGGGGGCGGGGTGAAGGCGCTCTCAAAAGTAATAGCGCCGCAGGCGCATTTATTGCGGTTATTGTCCTGGATCAGTTCCGGTTGGGAGTTCGGATCTCCTGGGGGGATTTGGAGGTCATCGGGAGATTGGCCGGGGTCGGTACTGCCGGGCAATCGCAGCTTGGCGCCTGTGGTATTATAATTTTCCCAGAAATTTTCGACAGGGAGGGTTGCCGGAGCGGGTGGGGTGTTGAGCACTTTCGCCTCTACGCCTACGGCATTAAAGCTATCCCAGAAATCGTCAACGCCCTGGTCTATCCGGTCTTGTTGCTGAGGAGGCGTCTCTGCAAACGGTTTACCGCTTGATTGTTCAAATTGCTTGATAGTATTGTTTCTAAAATCATCTCTCACGTATTTATCGCCGCTCAAGGCACTGGTGTAAATCCAGAATGTTTGCTGTATGACGGCTTCCCGTTCTTTTTCCGGGTTGCCGGAAAACGGGGTTTGGATATTGTCATTGTCTCGCAGTTTATCATAAGTACGGGTAATATTATTCAGCGCTTGAAGTAGCAAAGGCGCTATAATGCCGGGTTGTTGGTCGGGGATTAAGGGCTGGGTAATCGGAATATCGGTACCCGGAACGGTAGGCGAAGTAGTTGTGGGGTAGCGAATGCAGTCGCTGCCGGCTGTCGGCGTGCTGGTTTGGTGGATGGGGGCCTGCGTATTTTGCAGTATGCGAATAGCGTCGTTGAGCGGCAAGGCGCCGGCCGTGGGAACATTGACGAGATTACCGGGCGCCATATTATCGGGTCTTGACACAGGGATCGACAACCACTCGCCGGGCTTGGGCATGCCATTGCCGGAAGGCACGGGCGGGCGGTGTATGTCAACGCAAAACCCCTCAACAGGAAAGGTAATAGTCTGGCCGGGTGGTACGGGTATCGAAGGTAAAGCGGGTACGATATAAGGTTGGTATTGCCCACCGGAAGGAATAAAAAACGCATTGGGTTTTGAGCCCGGACCAAGCTGTATATCAACGGGTTGGTCTGTGCCGTTGTTGATAATAAGATCGGCTATATGCCCCGTAGTGCGCCCGGTGCCTTTGGCTGTAATTTCAATACCTGGCGGTATGTCGCCTTGTGTCGGGGTTATGGTTTGTGAAGCCGGCGGCAGGGGGGGCGCAATAAATGGCGGAATAGCAGCCGCTGTTCCCACGGCAAGTATGGCGTCCCAAAGCTGGTTGATACCGGGCGACAACGTGCTGCCCGGTATTCCGGATTGTTGTTGAATCCGGTCGCAGAACTCGGTAAAGCCATAAGGAGTAGCCGTGCCTGCCGAAGTATATATCCAGACCGTTTGCTGGATGAGTGTCTCGCGCTCTTTTATCAGATCATAACTAAAGGGGGTGCCAATCTGCCCGGTTTCCTGCAAATCGGCAACGGCATCCGTGATATTGCCGATGGTTTCCAGCAGCGCCGGGTTTGCCGGCGTCACAGGCGTCGGCAATATAGCGCCGGGAGGCGGCGCCGGCAAATTCACATCCGTACAGTAACCAAATCCTGGAACGGTAATTGTGCCGCCGGGCGGAATATTGTAGGTAATCGGCTGGTCAATGACCTGGCCCTGGTATTTCCCGTCGGAAGGTACAGTCATGGATTCAATAGCGCCTGAAATAGCCTTGTCGCTCTCATTGGCCAGGGTCAGTGTAATCACATGACCCGTTGTGCGGCCGGTTCCCGTTACTTTTTGAACGACGGCTTGCTGCGCCTGAATGGTAAAACAGCAAGAAAATACGCCTAAATACAACAGCAAAAAGGCGGTTTTGTAGGAAAATGGCATAGGTACGAGCTGCTTCATGGCCGGTTATTTTGTAATGAAATAATATTACAAAAGACGCAAACACAGCAATTTACACTAAAATTGTGATATTTACAACTGTGAACAGTTCACAGTTCACTACCAAAAAAATCACCCGATAATATGACTTTTGGCAATAACTACTTGATTAGAAATGTTTTTCTTTGAGAAGCATAACATCGTCAATAGCAGCGCCATGAAAGAGATCACCACCATTCTGTTTCCCACTGATTTTTCAGAACCTGCGCAGCATGCATTCAAATATTGTTTGTGGCTGGCTGAAAAATACAGCGCGCAAATCCGGTTGTTGCACGTCATTTATCCGGAATACGAGGCCATGGATCTACCCGTGGTAGCTACGCAGGCTACGCGAGCCAAAATCAATGCGGCGAAAGAAGCCTTGCAAGCCTTCATCGACCTGGGGATGGCGCAGGCCAGAGCAGCCGGCTTTGGTCAGCAGGTAGACATCACAACCGACCTGGAGATCGGGGGGCCTGTAAACGCGATAGTACAAGTGGCCGAGCGCGACGACGCCGATCTTATCGTGTTGGGTACCAGGGGCGAACACAACGCCCTGGAGCGCACTTTCGGCAGTGTGACCACCGGCGTAGTGGGCCGCGCGCATTGCCCGGTGTGGATAGTGCCCGAGCATGCTCAAAAAGAAGATATTCATGTAGCCGTATATGCATCCAATCTGGCCGATTGCGATCCTTATTACATCTGGAAAGTAGGTAAAATGCTGGAGCCATTCAGTCCGGTATTGCACTGCGTGCATGTAAATATGGACGGTTCGGTAGAGCGGGTACTCGATTTTGCGGATTTGGGAGCCATTTTCGCTCAAAAAGTACCAACTTTGCAAATCAATTTCCAAACACTGGAGGGCGATACGGTGACCGAAGCCATCGAAGAATTTGCCGACAATTACGATGCCGACCTGGTCATTATGCTGTCGCCGCACTATGGATGGGTGGAAGGCCTCTTCCACCGCAGTCAGACCCGCAAGATGGCGCTGCATACCCGGGTGCCGCTCCTGGTGTTGAAGGAAAGGGAATAAACGCACCTGCATGGACATCCTTTACAACCGGGTATTTCTGCAACACGAAACCGGCCACCACCATCCCGAAAATGCCAAGCGGCTGGATTATTTCGCCGATTTCCCCGATACGCCTCTGCCCAATGGCGAATCGCTGCTGGGATTGGTACACCGCAGCGATTACATTGAAAGGGTAAAAGAAATGGGCCTTTGGGGCGGCCATCTCGACGAAGATACCGTAGTGGGCACGCTTAGCTATGAGACGGCGTGTTATGCCGTGGGCGCCGCCGTATTAGCTGCCGAACGACAGGCTTTTGCCGTGGTACGCCCTCCCGGCCACCATGCCTATCCCGCCAGGGCTTCGGGTTTTTGTTTGTTTAATAATATCGCTATTGCTACCCAATACCTCGTCGATCAGGGCAAGCGGGTTTGTATCCTCGACATTGACGGACACAGGGGCGACGGCACTTCTTTTATTTTTTACCCCACCGACAAGGTGCTTTTTTTGTCGCTGCATCAATATCCGGCTTTTCCTGGTAAGGGTTTTGTAGACGAAATAGGCGAGGGGAGGGGGTTGGGTTTTAATATCAACATCCCGCTGCCGCCCGGTGCTGCCGATGATATTTTTCTCGATGCCTTGCAGCATTACCTGCCAATCATGCAGACCTTTCAGCCCGACGTAGTAGCTGTTTCAGCGGGATTTGACGCTCATCGCTACGACCTGTTGCTTGACCTCCACTTGTCTGCCAATGCCTATTATTCGGTAGGTAAGTGGCTTGGCGAGCGATTTCCGCGTATCTTTGCCATACTGGAGGGCGGTTATAATATCGAAGAAATGCCCAGGTGTCTGCTCAATTTCGTAGCGGGCATTGAAGGCAAGCAGATGGCGTATGAAGCCGATTTTTCTACCTCGGGCATGCGGGTGTGGGAAACCTACGAGATGTATCTGCACGCCGGCATGGCCAAGCTGGAGCCTTATTGGAAGTTTTAATCCCTGTTTCATCATAGGATAGAGTGTGAGAGGGTGGGAGCGTGGGAGGGGGATATCAATAATACTGATATCTCACCCTCTCACCCTCTCTCCCTCCCACCCTCTCCCTGAGCATCTTCACCGCAACATGCGCAAGCAACTTGAACGGCTTTTTCAACCAGGCGCCATAGCTGTGATTGGCGGCACCATGCGCGAATCGAGTCCGGCGTATCCATTTTTAAAAAACCTGTTCGACAAAGGTTTTGGCGGGCAGATCATACCTGTAAACCCCAAACACCGGGAGGTGGAAGGGCTTACTTGTTATAGCGCTATCGGCAAAGTGCCTGTGAAAGTCGACCTGGCTATCGTGGCCACGCCCGATTATGCCGTATTAAAAGTAGTAGAAGAATGCGGCCGGGCCGGTGTCGGCGGCTTGATAGTGGCGAGTTCTCCTGGCGACAACCTGGCCGGGAAGGAGGCCAACCGCGAAGCGATCAGCCGGCTGGCCAGGCGCTACGGCATGCGCCTGTTGGGCACTCAAAGCCTGGGTTTTATCAATACCAACCACAAACTCAACGCCACCCAATCGCGCCAGGAAACGCGCAAGGGCAACCTTGCCTTTATCACACAAAGCGGTTCTTTGGGTTTGTCGGTATTGGACTGGGCCGTTGAGCACCGCATAGGGTTTAGCTATTTTGTTTCGTTGGGGGAGACAGCCGACGTCAATTTCGATGATCTCATCGATTACTTCGGCTCTGATGCGCACACTTCGTGTATCCTGATTTACATGGAGCACCTCAGCGCTGCCCGGCGGTTTATGAGCGCCGCCCGTGCCTTTGCACGCACCAAACCCATCATCGTATTAAAAGCCGGCAGGAAAACGAGCAACAGGGAAGAGAGCCCCTACGATGCCGCCTTTCGACGGGCGGGCATCATCAGGGTAGAAACGGTGGCCCAATTATTCAATTGCGCGCATTTTTTGGCTTTGCAGCCGCGCCCGCTGGGCAATCGCCTGGCAGTAATTACCAATGCCGACGGCCCCGGCGCCCTGGCAGCCGATTATTTGCACCTCAACGGCGGGAAACTCGCTGCCCTGGAAGAAACCACCCTGCAGCAACTGCGCGAAATAGCCCCTTCGCCTTATCCTGTAGTGAATCCCGTCAACCTTTACGGATTCGACACGCCCGAGGCCTACGCAAAAGCCCTGACTATCTGCCTGCAAGACCCGCAGGTGGACGGCGCCTTGCTGGTACTCACGCCCTTATTCGTCACCCCGCCGGAGGCCGTGGCGGAGGCCGTAGTCGAAGTAGCCCAACACACCTACAAACCGGTGATGGCTTCGTGGATGGGCGAACGCGAGGTGCGCAAAGCGCGCAACGTGCTGGAAGCAGGCAAAATACCCAACTATCGCTTTCCCGAAAGCGCTGCTGATACCTTTATCAGGATGTACCGGCACCACCGCAACCTGCAATTACTGCAGGAAGCGCCGCCGGCTACGCCTGTCGAATTTACGCCCGACAAAGACCGCGCGGCTCAACTCATACAAACGGCCATGTCAGCAGGGCAAACCGAGCTCGACCAGGACGTTTGCCGGGAGTTGCTGGATTGCTACCATATTCCCATTATAGAAGGAGCTAATCCGACGGAGTACTACCCCCTGCTTTTTGGCTCGAGGAAAGACCCCACATTCGGGCCTATCATCCGCTTCGGACTTGGCGGCCCCGGCGCGCACGTTTACCGCGATTGGCGCCTGGGACTTCTTCCGCTCAATATTCCGTTGGCGCGCCGCCTCATTGAAAACACCCGCATTTATCCCTTACTGTGTGGAGAAGGCGGCGGCGGTGGCGTCAATATGGAAGAGCTCGAAGAACTGCTATGCCGTTTTGCCTACCTCGTGATGGATTTTCCGGAAATCAACCGGATCACTGCCAACCCCGTTCTCCTTAATCGGAAAGGCGGCGGGGTCGCTTCCGTAAAAATGGAGCTGGAGCCTGCCGGATTTCAGCGGGGCGCCCGCCCATACGACCACCTCGTCATATCGCCTTATCCGGCGTATTACCGCAGGCAGGTAACGCTCAAAAACGGCAAACCCGTGGTGCTGCGACCAATTCGCCCCGAAGATGAAGAAATGGAGATCAAAATGTTTGAATTACTCTCCAGAGAAACCCTTTATTTTCGCTTTTTTGGGTATGTGCCCAAATTGACCCACGAGTTCATAGCCCGCTTTACGCAAATCGACTACGACCGCGAGATGGCCATCATTGCCGAATTAGACGATAACGGTGAAAAAAAGATGATCGGCGTGGTGCGCATTATCTCCGATGCCTGGAAAGAAAGTGCTGAATACGCCATCGTAGTAGCCGACCCCTGGCATGGACAAGGATTAGGCAGCCTGCTCACCGATTTCATCCTCGATATTGCCCGCGATATGGGTTTCCAAAAAATCACTGCCAACGTATTGGCTACCAACAAAGCTATGCTTCGGTTGTTTGAACACAAGGGATTTAGCATAAAAAGAGAAGATTATGAGGTGTATTACGCCGAACTTTCATTGGCGCCAGAGCAAATAAAACCCATTACTAATTGACATGATATACTTTCTTTTTATTGTCGGATTTGTATTGTTGATCCAGGGCGCCAAATGGTTGGTAGGCGGCTCCAGTCTTGTAGCCCGGTGGTTTGGCATTTCAGAATTAGTTATCGGGCTCACCATCGTTTCTATGGGGACTTCGATGCCAGAGCTCACCGTCAACCTGCTTGCCAGCTTCAAGGGTAATGCAGATATCGCTATCGGCAACGTATTGGGCAGCAACATCGCCAACGTATTGCTCATATTGGGCGCCACGGCGGCCATTGCGTCTTTGCCGGTAAGGCGCAGCACCCTGATCAACGAAATTCCTTTTTCGTTGGCGGCAGCGTTGCTCATCGGCTTTTTGGCGAATGTGACTATCGGCTCCAACGGCCTGTATGAATTGGAGATTAACCGCATAGAAGGGGGGATCATCCTGTTTTTTTTCCTGCTTTTTATTATATACACCTACGACCTGAGCAAGCAGGATACGATGTTGGAGGAAGCTCCTTTGCGCGACCCCTCTGAAAAAGGGTGGAAGGCTGCGTTGAGTATTGCAGGGGGCGCCCTGGCTTTGTTTTTAGGCGGTAAATGGGTAGTAGAGGGCGCCGTCCACCTCGCGCAAATGATTGGCATGAGTCAGGCTTTTATCGGCCTTACGGTGATAGCCATCGGCACCTCCCTGCCGGAATTGGTCACTTCCGTAGTGGCTGCCCGTCGGCAAAGCGCCGATATCGCCATAGGCAATATTGTGGGGTCCAATATCTTTAACCTGCTGTTCATTTTGGGCGTCAGCGCCAGCGTAAGGGCATTGCCTTTTCAGGATTTGTCCAATACCGACCTCATGGTGGTCATCTTTGCCAGTGCGCTGCTGATCGTTGCACTAATCACCACCCGGAAAATGCATATCACCCGCGTACACGGCTTTGCTTTTTTGACGCTTTATGTAGTGTATCTTTGGTATCTTGTTTCACGGGGGTGAGGTTCTCGGTTCTCGGTTGTCGGTTCTCGGTTGTCGGTTCTCGGTTGTGGGATGTGATGGATAACACATTATACCAGGCTTTTCAGCGTAATCCAGCACTCGCCTTCCTCGCGGGAGTCCAGGATTTCGAGCAGGGGGTTGTAAATCATTAACAGTCTTCCGTCTGCTGTTTGGATATCGGGCGCCCAATTGTCCCACACTTTGTCGTAGACCATATGCCAGGCGCCGCCCAGATGAAGGATATGAATACGCCCGATATAAGCCAGAAGGGGAAGGAAAACCTCTTCGGCGAAATAATCGGTGATGAGGTGCTGATACAGGTAGTGATCCAACCTGGACAGGCTGTCGGGAGTGTTATTAAACAAGCGAGCCGGCGCGTTCAACAAGGCGGGCAGTATACTACACAATTCATCAACATGCTCCGGGAATTGCGCGCCATAAGGATTTCGTCCGCACATCTGATTAATACCGATATTACCTTCCTGCACCGCCCGGTAAGTTGCCAGATGATAATCTTCAAAATCTGCAAAATCCTGAAAAGAGGCAAATTTATTGACTTCTTCGTACCTGATTTCGGAGATAACGCTACCGTCGGAAAGCAGATAATAGTATCGTTCCCGACCGGCGGCTATGCGAATCAGGCGTTGCTCCAGCCCTGCTGTGAGGTTCTCGGCTTCCGCCCTGCTAATGATGTCGTAATACAACTTGCGGCCCCCCTTCAGGTAATGAATGCGATGTATGGGGTAGGTGTTGGGGATGTGTTTGGCTATGTACATACGCGATGTTTGATGATTTGACAAAAAACCTGCGTAAGAATCAAATACATAAGCATCCGGTCCCTGCGGAACGCTAACCACTCTATTGTCATCCAGGATATAGTAATAGCTGTCAAGCCTTTTAGAGCTAAATTGGGTGAGATCTTTACCATTATGCGCTGCAATTAATCGGAGCGCTTCTTCTCTTGGTAGTGAGGTAAAGGAATAGGTTAGACCCCAAGGATCAGTAACAGTAAATATTTTGGACGAATTCATAGTTATTCAATTAAAAAAGGTATTGCATATTATATTCCTCATTCCATTTGATTAGAAAAAAATACGCAAAACCTTCTGATAACATCAAATAATAGTACATGTACGTATGCTATACTAGCTTGGGCCTTGAATTCTATATTTGTTTTATTCATCAGGACAAGATGGAACTTCATTATCAATCAAATAATTAGATTCAAAAATGCCGGCATAATATTGCAAGTTAAAAACGGCTTTTTGATAGGCAAGCTTGCGCTGAAAAAGCTCCCGCAAGCCCCATCTGAAGAAGCTATCCGGCAGAAAATGAAACATGTGCCCGCTTCTGTTCAAGTATTCCAGGTTGAGAATATCCAATGGTTTAACCATAGGCTGTTCAGTTTGACAGTGTTTTCATCCTACGGTTTTTAGCTCCTGTTCCAAACGTCGTCGCAATCCCAGGAAGTTATGACACACGTTTTTTTC
>JABWBR010000123.1 GCA_013360405.1 Saprospiraceae bacterium | reverse complement strand
CGTACTTCGCTTTGGCCATCTTCAAAAATTCTTCTTCGTTCATCTTTTTTGAGGTAATATACGCTTTTTATCTATGCGACAATTTGGTTTGCGCCCAACCTGCTATTGTTTTTAAATCATCCATGCACTGTCTCACAGAGGATATCAGCCCCATTTTTTTTGCTTCTAATAAAATTCCCAAGATTCCTATTGGTTTGAGATTATAGCGTAACGCTACATCTCTTCCATCTTTTTCATCAATTATTAAATTGGGTGTATTTAACTCTATGGCTAGCGCAATTGATTCCGATTCCCCGGGGTCAAGTTCGAGCAGTAATTGGTGGAGTAAATTTTGATCACTACAATTACGTATTTCAATCCATGAAGCAGTCTGAATTTCTTCTGCCCCTGGTTGACCACTACCTTTGATCGTAATTTCTTCAAAAACTGCAAAAGGGATATAAACTTTACCGAAAATAGTAGGAAGTAAATCTAGTCTTCCAATTGAAGCCAAGTTAACAATTGGGGATGTATCACTGACAATGACCATGTTTTATCAATGCTTCAGTTCCGACAGGTGTCGTAAATCCATTTCTAAGTCGCTTTCGTCATAGTGGATGGGAATCTGGCGTTCAGCCAGGATATGTTGAAAATCAAAGCGCGTTATGCCCGCTAATCTAGCGGCTTTTTCTAGCGTAAGCACACGTTTTTTGTATAGAACTGCAAGTACCTCAATTCGGATTTCATCCTCAGAAAGAGGAGCATGTGCCATCACATCGTCAGGAATTTCTATGATCATACCTCTTTTTTTACAAATATACGCATATTGACTTTTACAGTGCCTTACCTTTATAGTATAATGAGATTAAGAAGGTAATCGTTCTTCAAAAGTCGGTTTTTTAACATTCACTATCTATGTCACCCATTTTTTTCTCCCATCAATCAGCATTCAGAACTTGGCTGGAAGCCAACCACGACCAGGCTACCGAACTTTTGGTCGGGTATTATAAAGTAGCTTCCGGCAAACCAAGCATGACCTGGAGCGAGTCGGTTGACCAGGCCCTGTGCTTCGGCTGGATCGACGGCATCAGAAGATCAATAGACGAGGAAAGTTACTGTATCCGCTTTACGCCCCGAAAACCCAGGAGTATTTGGAGTGCTGTCAATATCAAAAAGGTGGAAGAATTGACCCAACAAGGTTTGATGCGCCCTGCAGGGATTGCCGCTTTCGCGAAACGCTCGGCCGCCAATTCTGAAATTTATTCTTACGAAAATGAGCTCAATACCTTCGAAATAGAAATGGAAGAGGCCTTCAAGGCCGATGAAAAAGCCTGGGAATTTTTCCAATCACAGGCGCCCTATTATAAAAAAGCGGCTATTAATTGGGTAATGAGCGCCAAACAGGCCGTGACGCGCCAAAAAAGGCTCGAAGAATTAATCGCCGATTCGACCGCCGGACTAAAAATCAAGCAGCTGCGGCGTTGATTACTCGTAAAATCCCACGCTGGCGCCCACCCACTCCTTGTCTTTATTATAGCGCACCCCCACCATTTCGCCTTTGCTAAGGCGTATAAGGTTGTTGACCAGCATGGGCCGCTCGGCGCCGTCGGGCCAAACCAGCATCATGCGCATTTCGCATTTGGCGGGAACGTCGGGGGTCTCAATTACGCCGGCATATTCCACTTTGCGCTGGAGGATGTAATTTGAGGGATCCTGGATGGACTCCAGATCGGCAGGGGTAGGATTGATGATCACGCCCTGCCCCGAAAACGAGAACAGGGGTTTTAACACATATTTATTCAAATCTTCGGGAATGCCTTGCAGATCGCTGACAAAAAACGTGTTGGGCACGTAAGGGCTGTCGAGAAAAGGCATCGTGTGTTTGCTGATGCGGAAAAACCAATTGGGATGCCCCACCCAATGAGCGTTGATTTCATCGGTGGGGTGAAAGCCCAGCTTAAGGTCTTTGCGCCGCTCCAGCTCATCGAAGATGATGCGGTTGTAAATCCGCTCGATACCGATTTTTTTGCCGTTTTTAATATAATACAGGTCTTTGCCTTCTTTTATCACATCGCTGATACAGACGAATTCGAGGCCGATTTCTTTGCGGGAGATATAAAAATCAATAGCCGTATTTTGGTTGAGCGGTTCCACTTCGAGCAAAATGGTGTTTTCTGCTCGGCTGTCGCCAAATATGACCTTCCGCATGAGATCCCTGTATGTTTCTGAGTTCAGCCCGTTGAAATGGTGGTGGATAGTAGCGGGAATATTAAAATGCCTGCGGTACATATTGGCAACGGTATCCTGCCAGAAATACAGCGATGGAAAGCCCTGTAATTCTATTAATTGGGGAATATAATCGCCATTTTCATCAAGACAAATGCCAAAGTCGAGTTGCAGGAAAGTAGTATGGGGCGATTCGCCGGGTACGCGCAGGTGATTGGGGATAGCGCTTTCGGATAGCGCTTTAAAACCAGGTCGAAGCAAAGTGTCCACGATTTGTTCGGTGGCTTCCAGCAGACGTACTTTAAGCGCATGAGGTACAAAAACAGGCGTTTCGGCCACCCGGAACGTAGGCCGATGGCTATAGGTAACCTCAATGTCATCGACAAGCTGTTGGTATTTGAGCGGAGTGAACTGCTCATTAAATGCCTTGCGAAGTGCAGCGATCATAAGGCGGAGGTTTACGTATTATTACACCAGCATATCCACCTCTGCTTCTTGCAGCATGCGGATGGCCCGGGCGAGGAAAAGGGGCAGAACAACATCGTGGGTCAGCCCGATTTTGTCGCCGTCGTTGAGGTGATCAATCATTTGAAGATATTTCAACTCGCTGTGCTCGTCCACGATCTGCTGCTTGCGCTCGGGGTCTTCAAAATGCTTGAGCATACCGCCGGGGTCGGCTTCGGGGTGAAACTGGGTGCCAAAGCATTCGGGAGAAAAGCGCATGGCCATGATAGCGCGTTCGAGGTCTACGTGGGGGCGTTCTTTTTCAAGTGCCAGTATTTCGGCGCCCAGCTCTGCGATGCGCCCGGCATTGGGCTGCACAGCCTGCCATTCGCGAAAGTCAGCTACGTAAAACGGATCGGGCAAGCCGTCGAATAAGGGCTCGCTGAGCCCCTTCTCCGTCATGTGCACGGGAAAAGTGCCAAACGATTTCGACTTGCGGCGATTAATCTCACAAACGCCAAAGTGTTTGCAGGCCATCTGGAAGGAGTGACAGATAAAAAAAACGTGTTTTTTACTGCCTTCACCGGTTTTGTTCCACTGCCACACCTGATCAATCCAGTCGAAGTATTTGCGGTCCCAATTGCCGTCGCCTTCGTGCGGGCTGCCCGGGCCGCCGGAAGATATATAAATGTCAAAATCGAGTGAAGGGACTTCTGCTTTGCCCCTCACATCAAAGATTTCCCAACTAATTCGATCTGAAAAGCCGGCCAAAATCTCCCTGATACATCGCATTCCCTGGTTTGCCGTTCCATCGTACAAATCCAGGATAGCGAGCCTGTACGTCTCCATCCTAATGCGTTTGTGCGTCTATTTGTAATTCAGTTGTCGGTTATCGGTTATCGGTTGTGGGTTGTGGGTTAACTGACAACCCACAACTGACAACCGTCACTTCCTGCCCGCCGCGTTACTCACATACGTGCCCCAGGTGAGGTTATCCTGTCCGGGTTTTTGTGCGAGCGCGCGTTCGATGGCGAAATTGGCGGCGGTTTCTACTACCCACTCGAAATTTTCCTGGCCTACCGAAGCCACATCGGCATCGGGGGCGGGGTTGCAAAAGTCGATAGCGTAGGGGATACCGTCGCGTATAGCGAATTCTACGGTATTAAAATCGTAGCCCAATGCATCGTTGAGGCGGATGACGTAGTCTTCCATTGTTTTCATCAACGAATCGGGCACGCTGTGATCGGCTACGTAGCGCAGGTGGTGGGGGTTGCGCGGCTCGTAGTGCATAATGCGGACGTGCTTTTGACCGATGCAATAACAGCGGAAGTAGGCATCAAATTCGATGGCTTCCTGCAACATCATCACCAGTTGGCCCGTTTCGCCGAGTTTGGCGAAAAATTCATCGGCAGAGTCGAGTTTGTACACGTTTTTCCAACCGCCGCCGGCATGGGGTTTCATAAAAGCGGGGAAGCCGATATAGCTGAAAATGCCGTTCCAATCAAGTGGGAAGGCGAGGTTGCTAAACGACTCCGCCGTCGTGTCGGTAGGGTGTTCGCGCGAAGGTAGCAACACGGTGCGGGGTACCGGCACGCCGACATTTACGGCCAAGGCGTTGTTGAAAAACTTTTCATCGGCGCTCCACCAGAAGGGGTTGTTCACCACTGCTGTGCCGGCAATAGCGGCATTTTTGAGAAAAGCGCGGTAAAAAGGGACGTCCTGCGAAATGCGGTCAATAATCACAGCATAACCGGGGCCGACGCCTTGCACCACCTTGTCGATGCTGACGTATTCGGCGCTCACGCCATCCACTTTTTTGTTGTTGATGTGCTCCACAATGGCTTTAGGAAAGCTGCGTTCCTGGCCGAATAAAATGCCTATTTTTTTCATAACAGGGTGGTTTTTCTAATGCTTGGGTCGAAAAATAGAAAGATTCGGTCATTTGCAAACTTTTATGACGCTAATTCTTTTTTTCGTCACCGCGCTTATTGCCAAATCAGACTGATATAATGCGGAAACATCTCGCGCCACAGCGGCCAATCGTGCTGCGTCCAGCCGCGAATATCCAGCCAATGAGGCACGTTTTTCTGACTCAACAAATGGGACAAGTGTTTGTTGGCGTCGAGGCAGATATCCCATTCGGAAGTGCCCAGCACAATTTTCATCCGCCACAGGTCGCCATGGTTGAGCCCCGGCAAATAGTCGACGGGGTTGTTAAAATATACGTTGTCGTCGTAATAGCCGTCGAGGAAAGATTTGATATTAAAAGCCCCGCTCATGCTGAAGAGGTGGCTAACTACCTCGGCGTGCTTGAAAGCGAAATTGACGGCGTGATAACCCCCAAAGCTGGCGCCGGCTACCGCTACTTTGCCTACGCCGGTATTCCAGCGCACGCGATACACTATTTCTTCGAGTACCATTTTATCGTACCAAATATGGTTTCTCACCCGCTGGGCTGGGTGGATCTGTTTGTTGTACCAACTGTGCGTATCTATGCTATCGGGGCAAAATATCTGTATCAACCCCTCCTCAATATACCAGCGCGCCGAGTCGATGAGATTGAAATCTTTGCTCTCAAAATAACGCCCCATAGAAGAGGGGAAAAGTATGATGGGGTATCCCTGATGCCCATGAACCAGCATTTCTATATCTTTGCTCAAATTGGGGGAATACCACTTGTAATAAGTCTCCTTCACGATCGTGCCGTTTTTTGTTGGCGGCAAAAATACAATGTTTCATTTACTTTACGCGCTGCGCAATGAGTTGGTTTAAAAAGACGATTCCTCAAAACTGGCGACTCTATCTCAATATCTTTGAGTCGTATCAGGACGTACCCGAGATTCACCAGTTTGGGAATCTGTATTCCGCTAATCTGGACAGGGAAGTGCGCGTAGACGTATACCTGCCCTCCATTTATTACGATCAGCCCTCCGATCAGTTTCCCGTGTTGTGGTTTAACGACGGCCAAGACATGGATGCCGCGCGTATGCTCGATACGATGACTGATTTATTCCAGGAAAATCGCGTACAGGAATTTATACTCATCGCCATTCACGCCGGCGACCGCATCCAGGAGTATGGTACCGCCGGCCGGCCCGATTACCGCCGCAGAGGTAGTCTGGCCGGCGCCTATACCCGGTTTATTGTGGAAGAGCTGGTCCCGTTTATGCGAAAGCGCTACCGCATGGCGCACGAGGCCGGACAAAATACCTTTGCGGGTTTTTCGCTCGGCGGTCTATCCGCTTTTGATATTGCCTGGGCAAACCCGGAGTTGTTCCGGCAGGCAGGCGTCTTTTCCGGTTCGTTCTGGTGGCGCTACAAACCCGTCAACGACGCCGATCCCGATTCGCACCGCATTATGCACGAAATCGTATCAAAAAGCCAAAAACGCGACAATATGCGCTTTTGGTTCCAGTGCGGCACCCTCGACGAACTCGAAGACCGCAACAATAACGGCATCATCGATTCTATCGACGATACGCTAGACCTCATTGCGCTACTCAAAAAGCTGGGCTACCGCGAAGGCCGCGATATCTACTACCTCGAAGTAAAAGATGGCGAGCACAACCACGATACCTGGGCCAAGGTAATGCCCGAGTTTTTGATGTGGGCGTTCCCACGTTAACCGTAGAAACTGCAACTATTGCGCTACTAGCTCAAAACAGCATGAGGAAAGCGTGCTCGGTTTTCAGGGTTATTCTGACCATCATACCATTGGAACCGAACACGCTTTTTCAGGATAACAGGCGTCTGTTAGCGCTTATCCATCGTCATGACGCCCTCAGGTCCGCCCCGGTTTGCACAACCATCGCTGATTCGGGTCATGGTCAGGGTCTTGCCATCGTTTTTAAAGGCATATACGCCGACAGCGGTGCATTCGGCGCCTTCCGTATCCTGTATCGTCATTTTGTCGTTGTCGACACTGTATTTTCCTCTGGTCTCAATAGCGCCATCGCCTCCAAAATCCAGGGAGTAAGTGCCGTCGTCCGATATATTTACGTGTAGGGGGATCATATTACCCTCTCTATCCGGCACACTTAATTTCCAGAGACCGGCCGGGCTTTGAGCGGCAAGCCCCAAGGGCATCAACAAAAGAACGGCAATCAAGTACTGGGTGAGTGTCTTCATAATTCCAAATTTTATTGGTGAAAGAAAAATACTTGTCTATTGCTTAAGGGAGTTAATCTTGCTCCGATTTTCGAGAGGGTGCGGAAGGAGTGCAAATGAAGGGTGTGTAAATTGTGAGGGGGCTGGGGTCGGCTTAGGGTTCAGCTCTCCTTACGTTACTGCTGCCGAAGGGCCTACGCTTAGGAGGCATTGTCGGCAGCAGACAGTAAGCACAGCATTTTTTATTTTTGGTCTTTTATCCTCACTTTGTCTTTTGATATCACTGTAAACCTTCCCCTCAACTCCGGTAAATAGCTTTGCATGACTTGAAGTACCTTTTCGATCTTTTCTTCGATTGGTAGTCCAGACATCCGAATAAGAACAATACCTTGGTTTGGCTTTCTTAACCGGTAGGTCAATTCTCCAAAGTCTTTATCTTCTGTGATAAGTACCTGTCCCATTTTGTTGGCTAAGCTCAACACCTCCTCATCGCTGATACTGGGATTAATCTCCACAACGGCTTCAATTTCATAACCGCTCTCTCGCAAATGAGCCACTATACGGAAATCCACACTTTCGTCTGCCAATAACTTTTCCATTCAATCTAGGATGCCAGCGAATGAACAACTTCACTTTTGATCATTTCAGCCGCAAAAGCGAGCGCTGCAAATACGTCTTCCTTTTCAAGCCGGGGGTAGGCTTTTAACAGATCCTCCATCGTCTCCCCTTCCGATAGTTTCTCCAATAATAGGTCTACAGGCACACGGGTGTTTTTAATCACCGGCTTGCCGTACAAGACGCCGGGCTTTGATTCGATATGCTTTCTCCAATCCATACTCTCAGACTTTTTGTTCCACAATTTCCAACATTCTGGGGACTTATGCAAGTGGCTTTGGCGGGATGACAGACGCTCACTATTGAATTATGTTGCAGACTGCGGGACTATTACCACAAAGTACGCCAAACTATCGTTGTACCATGAACCGCCCCCGCTTTGAGCGGGGCAGGCTGGATACGAGGTCCGTACGTCCGGTGGTGTGAGAGGGCTGGGCTTAGGGTTCACCTCTCCCTACTCGATTAGTGGCAGAGCAAGATGTTAGTCAGTCCAAACTCTCTTTATATAGAATCTTACCAATATCAACTCACCATCACTTTTGGCAGCAACTCTTATTTCATCGTGCTTGAAGTCTAAAAAATAGATATAATCATTACCTACATCACTTTGAACAGACAGCATCCAAACACCAGTATCTTCATCCTGTGTTTTGGATTCTATATAATATGCAGACTTTATAGACTCAGTAACATGTGTAAACATTGTCTCACTCTTATTAATTTTGAAGATTGAATTTTCTTCATACTTATAACACTTATCGAACTCTTCTGTGTATGAGTTCCATTTGCATATTTCTCTGAAATTGCAACTAATATTTATTTGTGCAGAAACTTTATTGACAAATAACACGGATAAAAAGAGGAAAAAAACGATGTTTTTCATATGGACAATTTTATGTTTAGTTTTAAAAGAAAATGTCTTTCGGTTTCAAAGTGCTTTTATTCAATCGTCGTTAAAGATAGTCTATTACGGCTTTTGATTTGTCCGGATTGCCGCTAACGGCTTGCATATACGCAGGCGGGGTGCATAGCCCCGCTTGTCGTATATGCTGTGTGTGTGCCCGGAATGTGCACCATTCGCATCGAAAGATAGCGAATATTCCTGAAAATGTACAGGAAATTCTGGAGGGTTAAAGTCCCTTACTGGCGAG
>JABWBR010000051.1 GCA_013360405.1 Saprospiraceae bacterium | reverse complement strand
ACCGTCCACAATCAAACCAAAGTCAATTGCTCCTAAACTCATGAGGTTGGCACTTACGCCAAATACATTCATTAATCCCAATGCAAACAGCATTGATAATGGAATTGCAGAAGCTACAATCAGCCCTGCACGAAGGTTTCCAAGGAATAAGACCAAAACGAAGATTACTATTAATGCTCCTTCAATTAAGTTTTTCTCTACTGTGCTGATGGCTCGGTTTACTAAGTCGGTTCTGTCAAGGTAGGGTTCTATTATTACATCTTGTGGCAATGATTTTTGAATGGTTGCCATTTTATCTTTAATACGGCTAACCACATCGGCACTATTTGCACCTTTCAGCATCATTACAACTCCACCTACCGCATCTACTTCACCGTTGTAAGTCATAGCACCATAACGCACGGCACTACCTAAATGAACTTCGGCAACATCTTTAATGAGAATAGGAATGCCGTTTGGATTGGTTTTTACTACAATGTTTTTGATGTCGTCAAACGAACCAATTAAACCCACACCACGAATGAAATAGGCGTTTGGTTTTTTGTCAATGTATGCTCCGCCTGTGTTTTCGTTGTTCTTTTCTAAGGCGGTAAAAATTTCGGGAATTGTTATTCCCATTGCAATAAGTCTGTCGGGATTTACGGCAACTTCGTATTGTTTTAGTTGTCCGCCAAAGCTGTTTACTTCCGCAATTCCTGCCGTTCCGTAAAGCTGTCTGGCTACAATCCAGTCTTGCATTGTCCGCAAGTCCATAGCGGTGTATTTGCTTTCGCTTCCCTTTTTGGGGTGAATGATGTATTGATACACTTCTCCCAAACCTGTGCTAACGGGTGCTAATTCAGGTGTGCCGACACCTCTTGGGATTTTGCTTTCGGCTTCTTTCAATCTTTCGTTTATGAGTTGTCGGGCAAAGTAGATGTCCACTTTGTCGTCAAATACAACGGTAATTACCGAAAGTCCGAAACGGGAAATGCTCCGCAACTCTTCCAAATCGGGAAGATTGGCAATGCTTTGTTCTATTGGATAAGTTACCAACTGTTCAACCTCTTGTCCTGCAAGAGTTGGGCAAACCGTAATGATTTGCACTTGGTTGTTGGTAATGTCGGGAACTGCGTCAATTGGCAGTTTGGTTGCACTCCACACTCCCCAAACTATGAGTGCAAGTGTCATCAATGCAATGATGAATTTATTTTTTATGCTGAACGCAATTATTTTGTCTAACATTATTTTAATCAGTTTAATGAATGAATACACGATTACTTGCGGTGCGTTAGCACCGTAAGTAGTTTTGCTTTGTTCCGCTTTAGCGGAACATCAGAAATTCATTAACTGATTTTTGGCGGTTGCCAAATAGACAAATACACCTCTGAAACAAATGAGGCGTTGTAAATAGGAAACTTGTCTAACGAAACTGGAACGTGAAGTGCTAAACTGTAAGAAGCAAACGAACTGCTGAAAGATTGTCCGCAACAAGCACACATACAAAAAGGTGAGCAATTCTCGGTGTCGCTGTCGTGGTCTGAGTGGTCGGTAGTGGCGAAAGTAGATTGTCCTGAACTCTGATATTTACAGTCATCCTTGTCGCTGCAAGGCATAACAGCCAGAGCCAACAAGTAAAAACTAAATATGAGTATCAAAACTTTTTTCACAGTGCAAATGTAGGTAAAAAATTTGTCGGATTAGCACAAAACTGACGGGTGGCGGTGGTGCGGTTGGGCAAAATAAAATGTGCTGCAAAGGTGGGTCGGCTTGTGGGTGGCTTTGCAGCTCTTTTTATTTTGCGAAGGGATAGCAAAACGGCTTTGCCGAAAATTGCATTGTCGGTCAGGTTTTGTCTGTCGGTTGATGGTTGCACGGTCGGTTTTTAGGGTTGCTGATAACTCATTTATACCCGCTACTCCATAGCGCCTATCGACCTGGAATTGGAGGGATAGCCGCCAATAAGTAGCGGCTATCTGCTCAAAACAAATATGGTGATTTTTTACAAATCATCGAATGGAGAGGCGATCTTTTTGATGCTGTTTGTGCTCACATGGGTGTAAATCTCCGTCGTCTTGCTGCTCTTATGTCCCAAAATCTCTTGGATATAACGCAGGTCGGTACCGTTTTCAAGTAGATGCGTGGCGTAGCTGTGTCGCAGCCAATGTAAGGTCACTGGTTTTTTGATTCCTGTTTTTGCCAATGCCTGCTTCAATACTTGTTGAAGGCTCCTTTCGTCGTATGGCGTGCCTTCTTTTTGGCCTTCGAACAACCATGTTTTGGGTTTGAACATAGGATAATAGGACCTTAGCAGTTCCAATATTCTCGGGCTAAGTGGCACAATCCTATCCTTGTTGCCCTTGGCTTGCTTGATGATGACAAGTCCACGCTTGCTATCAATATGCTCCGGCTTTAGGGCTAACAGTTCACCGCAGCGGAGGCCGCAACTATATATAAGAGATAGCATTGCCTTGTGCTTTAGGTTGCTGTGCGCTTCCAAAACCCGCTTTACTTCTTCCTTGCTCAGCACGTTGGGCAAAGGCTTTTCCCGCTTTGGACGATGCACAAGAGCAGGATCCAACTTCCTGTTTTCTATGTTGCTGAAAAACAATTTTATGGCGTTAACTATCTGGTTCTGATAGGAAGCAGACAAGCTGTTTTTGAGGATGAACTCATTGTTGTATCGTATTACATCTTCGGTGTGGATTTCTTCCACCTGCTTTGTATTGAAAAACAGCAGGAAGGACTTTAGTGCATCCGCATATACTTTTACGGTGTTTTCACTGTAGCGCCTGGACCGAAGCCAGTTTTGAAATTCAACAATCCTGTTTTGGTGGGCTTCGTTCAACAGGACAATCGGGGCAAGACCGAATCTTTCTCTGTATGCCGGCGTGTCCGGCAAATGCCATACGCCAAGTGATTTGCTCCAGCGCGCTCCATCCAGCCGTTTGATGCGGGCTATCAACCCTGGGGCTTTTTCAAAAACTACAGCGATCCTACTTTTTCCTTCGTGCTTGATGGGATATGCTTCCCACTTTTTTGAATGTGTTTTAGTTTCCATAGGTTTTTTTTTCAAATTTATATTTTTTGAGGAGATTTCCATGAATATCTTGGGTAGATTTCGGAAGGTTTGATGTTAAATTCCAACCGGACAATTCCCCCAAACAACAAAAGGGGCGCCCCGGAATCAATCCGGGGCGCCCCTCTTAGCATATCTTAGCTCGAAACTTACTTTTCTATTTCCTCGGCGCTATTATCGTCGGCAGTTTCGTTGAGATCGTTGGCGGCTTCGTCAGCGGCGGCCTCCAGGGTGTCGGCGGCGGCTTCCTCGGCTTCTTCGATTTCAGGTTCTTCCACTACCGGGGGAGCTGCCGGAGCGGCTACCTTAGCGGTGGCAGCAGCGGCCGTCTTCTCGCCCGTGCCCGAACCGCCGCGGCGCGTTCTGCGCTTCTTGGCGCCTGCCGAATCCTCAGCTTTGCCGGGTTTGTAGATCTCGTTATAATCTACAAATTCAATCATAGCCATCTCGGCGCCGTCGCCCTTGCGGAAGCCCGTGCGGAGGATGCGGATATAACCGCCGGGGCGGTCGCCCACCTTTTCGGCGATAGGACCGAACAATTCCTTGACAGCTTCTTTGCTTTGCAGGTAGCTGAAAATTACGCGACGCGAATGCGTAGTATTGCTTTTGGCTTTAGTTACCAGCGGTTCGATATACGTGCGAAGCGCTTTGGCTTTTGCCAAAGTCGTTTTGATGCGCTTGTGTTCTACGAGCGCAGTAGCCAGGTTGCGCATAAGCGCCCTGCGATGGCCTTCTTTGCGGCCAAGGTTGTTGACTTTATCACCGTGCCTCATGATGAGATGGTTTTGACTTCGCAACACACAATCTGCCGGCGGCATCGCCTTTTACCCCAGGCAGGTAAACATCGGCAGAAAGGTAATTGCAGGTTAAAAAATAGCGCCTGTAAAAAATTATTCTTCGTCAAGTTTGTACTTGGAGAGATCCATCCCAAAGGTCAGGCCTTTTTCCTGGAGCAACTCCTCGATTTCTACCAGCGACTTCTTGCCGAAGTTGCGGAACTTGAGCAGTTCGTGTGTATCGTACTTCACCAATTCGGCCAGCGTATTGATCTTGGCTGCTTTGAGGCAGTTGTAGGCGCGAACGGAGAGGTCGAGGTCTTCGAGCGAAGTCTTCAACAGCTTACGCATGTGGAGGATATGCTCGTCCACAATATTGTCTTCGCGGCTGGAAGCGTCGTCGAACGTAATATTTTCGTCGGTGATCAACATCAGGTGCTGTATCAGGATGCGCGAAGCTTCCTTAATAGCATCTTCCGGGTGGATCGTGCCGTCGGTTTTTACTTCAATCGTCAGTTTCTCATAGTCGGTGCGTTGGCCCACACGCGTATTTTCTACGCGATAAGCCACATTTTTGATCGGCGTGTAGATGGCATCCAATGGAATAACGCCGATGGGTGCATCTTTGGGGAGGTTGTCGTCGGCGGGCACATAGCCGCGGCCTTTCGTTACAGTGAGTTCAACTTCGAGGTTGACAAACGGCTCCATATAGCAGATATGGAGCTCGGGGTTCATCACCTTAAAGACATTCGTAAACTCCTCGATATCGCCGGCGCGGAACTCGTCTTTGCCGGTGATCGTCAGGTAGATTTTTTCATTAGACACGTCATCGTCGGCGATGAGTTGCTTGAGGCGTACCTGCTTAAGATTGAGAATAATCTCCACCACATCTTCCACCACGCCGCGGATAGTGCCGAACTCGTGTTCAACACCTGCGATGCGGACGGCCGAAATGGCATAACCCTCGAGTGAAGAGAGCAGCACCCGGCGCAGCGAATTGCCTACCGTTTGGCCGAAGCCCGGTTCGAGGGGCTTAAATTCGAAAATCCCTTCAAAGTCGTTTGCTTTTTGCATAACGATTTTGTCGGGTTTCTGAAAATTGAGGATACTCATACGTTGAATTAAACTTTGGTGGGATGAATAACCCTGCTGGGATTGCTTATAACAAAAAAGCGTATTGACAGCCAGTGTCCGGCTGTCAATACTAAGCAATTATTTCGAGTATAATTCCACGATCAACAACTCGTTGATCTTCTCGGGTATCTGTTCGCGTTCCGGATAGGCTATAAAAACGCCTTCCATCTTGTCGGGGTTGAATTCCAACCAGGGAAACTTGCGCACTTCTTTCTTGTTGCCTACGCTTTCATGGATAATATCCAGCGACTTGGACTTACCCTTTACGCCGATCACCTCGCCGGGGCGGAGGCGGCGCGACGGGATATTGCTCACCATGCCGTTAACCGTAATGTGGCGGTGCGTAACCAACTGGCGAGCGGCGCGGCGCGTAGGCGCGAGGCCCATGCGGAACACCGTATTGTCCAGGCGCGATTCGAGCATCTGGAGCAAAATAGTGCCGGTCACACCGCTTTTGCGGCTGGCTTTTTCAAAAAAGCTGCGGAATTGGCGCTCCAACAGGCCGTATGTATATTTGGCCTTTTGCTTTTCCATAAGCTGTACGGCGTAATCGGAGCGCTGCTTGCGCTTGCGCGTAAGGCCATGTTGTCCCGGAGGATATTTCTTCTTTTCGAATGCCCGGTCATAACCGAAGATCGGTTCGCCAAATGCTCTGGACTTCTTGGTAGCGGGACCTGTATATCTTGCCATTGTTAAATAGTAAGTTTGCGATTATCGTTAGCAGCATTAAACCCTGCGGCGTTTCGGTGGACGGCAGCCGTTGTGCGGAATCGGCGTGATATCTTTAATCCGGGTCACCTTGATGCCCGAAGAATCGATAGCGCGAATAGCCGCTTCGCGACCCGAACCCGGGCCTTTTACCAATACTTCTGCGGTTCTGATACCCGCTTCGTAGGCCACTTTGGCGGCGTCGCTTGCTGCTACCTGAGCAGCGTAAGGCGTATTTTTCTTAGAGCCTTTGAAGCCCGCCTTGCCTGCCGACGCCCATGATACCACCTGTCCCTGCTTGTTACACAGCGAAATGATGATATTGTTGAAGCTCGCCTGGATAAACACGATGCCTTCAGCGTCTACTTTGACTTTCCTTTTCTTAACTTTCTTTGCTGCTTTTGCCATTGCCTGAATGCGTATTATTTAGCTCAAAAAGCGATTAAGCATGATTACTTGGTGGCCTTTTTCTTGTTGGCTACCGTTTTGCGCTTACCCTTGCGAGTACGCGCATTGGTGCGCGTGCGCTGCCCGCGAAGGGGCAAACCTTTACGGTGACGGAGCCCGCGATAGCAGGCAATATCCATCAGTCGTTTGATACTGAGTTGCACTTCCGAGCGAAGTTCGCCTTCTACCTTCATCTCATTTTGGATGAGACGGGAGATCTCGCGAACGTTATCGTCGGTCCAGTCCTGTACCTTTACATTTTCGTCTATGCCAGCCTTTTCAAGGATAGCTTCGGCAGAGGATTTACCAATACCGTAAATGTAAGTGAGGCCTATTACACCTCTTTTATTCCTTGGTAGATCAATACCTGCAATACGAGCCATTGTGTTGCGTAATTATTTTGACAAACCGTTTATTAACCCTGACGCTGCTTGTACTTGGGATTCTTCTTGTTGATAACATAAAGCTTCCCTTTCCTTCTCACGATCTTGCATTCGGCAGAGCGTTTTTTGATCGATGGTTTTACTTTCATGATTCCGCGGTAGTTTACTTGTAACGGTAAATTATTCTTCCCCTCGTCAGATCATAAGGCGACATTTCTACTGACACTTTATCACCCGGCAAGATGCGAATGTAATTCATCCGCATTTTTCCCGAAATGGTGGCCACTATTTGGTGGTCATTTTCGAGCCTTACCCTAAACATGGCATTTGATAAGGCTTCTTCAATAATGCCGTCTTGCTTGATCAGGTTTTTTTTAGCCATATTCCGAATTTCGGAGTGCAAAGATACTACAACACTTCGGTTTTTTATGCGATTGGCTAAAAAAATCGACGCGTTATATCCCTTTTGCCCTTATATCGCTGGTCGAGCACTTGTTTTAGGCTACCAACGCTTTTAATTCAACCTCTCTAATGTGGTCGTTTTGCCGGATAGCCGCCTCGATCATGCGATGATCAGAGAGGATATCGGCTTGTGTTTTGCCTACAGCTACCGAATGCTCATAATGGGCAGAGGGTTTGCGATCTTTTGCATAAATCGTCCAGCCGTCTTTTCCTGTCATCACTTCTTTTCTCCCCATATTCACCATAGGTTCTATAGCGATTACGAGTCCCTCCTGCAATTTGACGCCTTTTCCTCTTTGTCCGTAGTTGGGCACTTCAGGCGCTTCGTGTAATTCGCGGCCGATGCCGTGCCCTACCAATTCGCGCACCACGCCATAGCCGTTTTCCTTTTCCACATAATATTGAATGGCGAAACTTATATCGCCCATTCTTTTTCCGGCCACAGCCTGTTCAATTCCTTTGTATAGCGAAGTATTCGTTACCCGCAACAATTCCATCACATCTTCGGGCACATCGCCCAGCGCAAACGTATAAGCAGAATCGCCGTAAAATCCGTTGAGCTGTACCCCGCAATCGACAGAAACCACGTCTCCGCTTTTGAACACCTGGTTTTTGTCGGGAATGCCGTGCACCACCTGGTCGTTTAAAGACACACACAAAGTGGCGGGAAACCCCCTGTATCCTTTGAATGCCGGCACACCGCCGTGATCGCGGATCAGTGTTTCGGCTGCTTTGTCAATTTCGGCGCCGGTCATACCCGGGCGAAGAATAGAGGCTACTTCTGCCAATGCGCTACAGACCAGCAAATTGCTCTGGCGCATCAATTCGATTTCTTCGTCCGTTTTATAAAATATCATACGCTTGCGATGATAGTGCGATTACATATTGGCGCCGATGCCCTGCATACGGCTGCGTCCCTGGATGCGACCCGATTTTACGAGGCCGTCGTAGCGGCGCATCAACAGGTGACTTTCAATTTGCTGTAGCGTATCGAGGATTACCCCTACAAGGATCAACAACGTAGTGCCGCCGAAGAAGGTAGCAAACGAAGAGTTGATACCGAAGGCGCCGGCAAAAGCAGGCATAACCGCGATAAGCGCCAGGATAATAGAACCCGGCAGCGTAATACGCGTAGTCACCGCATCGATATAATCGGAAGTCTCTTTGCCTGGTTTGATACCCGGAATAAACGCGTTTTGGCGCTTCAGGTATTCGGCATATTGCTGGGGGTTGACCATAAGGGCCGTGTATACGTATGTAAACACCACCACCAGTGTGAAATACAAGATATTATAAGGCCCCGAGGTATAATCGTTGAGCGCGCGCACAACCCCCGAACCCGAGGCGGAATCGCCGCCGAGAAATTGGAGTGCGGTTGCGGGCAGGAACATCAGCGCTTGCGCAAAGATGATAGGCATCACACCTGCGGCATTCACCTTGAGCGGAATATAGTCGCGGGCGCCGGCCACCGGCATATTATTGGCGCCGCGGCCCACCATGCGCTTGGCAAATTGAATAGGAATTTTCCGAACCCCGGTAATGATCAATACCATAGCCATGATCAGTACAAACAGCATAGCCATTTCGAGTACGAACATCAGTGCGCCGCCCTTTTCGAGTTGCGACTGGAATTCGAAGATGATCGACTCGGGCAAACGCGCAATGATACCGGCCGAGATAAGCAACGAAACACCGTTGCCGATACCTCTGTCGGTGATGCGCTCACCCAGCCACATCGAAAATACCGTACCTGTAGACAGGATAATACTATTGGAAAGCCAGAAAACCACATCAGGAATAGAGGGGTCTACGGCATTCATACCCTTTACATAAGTCAGATAGGCGCCGCCCTGAACCAGCGTAATAGCAACCGTCAGCAAACGGGTGATCTGGTTGAGTTTGCGGCGGCCCGACTCGCCTTCTTTTTGTTGCAGGCGCTGGAAATAAGGCACGGCAAACCCCAGCAACTGCACAATAATAGAGGCCGTGATATAGGGCATAATACCCAATGCGAGTATGGATGCGTTATTAAAGGCGCCGCCGGTAAACACATTGATAAGGCCCAACAAGTCATTGGGGTTCGTGTTTTTGGCGATAGAAGCCTGAAGCACCTGCGGGTCAACGCCTGGCAACACTACATAGGAGCCGAAGCGGAATACCGTGAGCAGACCAAGCGTAAGGAGAATACGCGTTCTCAGTTCCTTGATCTTCCAGATATTCTTGAGCGTTTCAATAAATTTTTTCATCGTAAGTTAATTATACGAGATTAACACTACCGCCAAGTGCTTCGATGGCTTGCTTTGCAGCAGCCGAGCAGGCATGAACCGTCACGCTGATCTTAGCTTTCAGTTCGCCGCGAGCGAGCAGCTTAACTTTGTCGTTCTTATTAACAACGCCCTTATCTACCAGCGTGTTGAAATCGATGGCAGAAAGTTTATACCTATCGGCAAGTGTTTGCAGCTTGTCGAGGTTGACAGCAATATACGCAACGCGGTTCACGTTTTTGAAACCAATCTTGGGCAATCGCATTTGGATAGGCATCTGGCCGCCTTCGAAATGGCGCTTTCTTTTGTGGCCCGAGCGAGCTTTGTCGCCTTTGTGGCCACGCGTAGAAGTGCCACCATGGCCCGATCCGGTACCACGCGCGATGCGCTTGCTATTCTTAACAGCGCCGGCGGCAGGTTTCAAATTATGCAGTTCCATTGATCAAAACTTTTAAAGTTCATACCATAATTAAGCCTGCTCTACCTTTACCAGGTGGCTAACTTTTTCAACCATTCCCAGAATCTGGGGCGTGGCTTCGTGCACAACAGTTTGGTTCATACGCTTGAGTCCGAGCGCAATAATGGTCTCTTTCTGGCGTCTTGGCCGGTCAATGGTGCTTTTGACCTGAGTTACTTTGATCTTGCTCATTGGTAGAAATATTTTTACCCCTTGAACAGTTTGTCTAATGAAATCGAGCGCTGACGGGCAATCTCCGACGGGTTTCTCAATTGCGATAGCGCATCGATTGTGGCTTTCACCACGTTGTGGGGGTTGGAAGACCCCTGCGACTTCGCCAGTACGTTGTGGATGCCTGCAATTTCGAGTACGTGGCGCATAGCGCCGCCGGCGATAACGCCCGTACCATCTGCTGCAGGTTTGATCAACACTTTACCGGCGCCGTATTTGCCTTTTTGTTCGTGCGGAATCGTACTCTTGTGGAGCGGCACCTTGATGAGGTTTTTCTTGGCATCATCAACAGCCTTAGAGATTGCGTCGGATACTTCGCGCGCTTTGCCGAGGCCATGACCTACCGTGCCGTTACCGTCGCCAACTACCACAATAGCGGCAAAGCTAAACGTACGACCGCCCTTAGTCACCTTCGCAACGCGGTTGAGGTGTACCAGCTTCTCTTTCAATTCCGTTTCAGCAGGCTTTATTCTGCTAGCACTCTTTTTAGTATTTGACATGCTTCCTCTGGAATTAAATGTAATTAGAATTGAAGACCGCCTTCGCGGGCACCTTCGGCCAGTGATTTCACCCGGCCATGGTAAAGGTAACCACCGCGATCGAAAACGACCGTAGTTATTTTTGCTGCCGCAGCGCGTTCGGCAAGTAATTTGCCTACTGCGCGAGACTGATCGCTTTTATTGCCCGTATTGGCAACGGCTGTTTCTTTCGAAGAAGCCTGTGCGAGGGTGCGGCCCGAAATATCGTCAATACACTGGCAATAGATAAACTTGTTGCTGCGATACACGCTCAAGCGAGGGCGCGCTGCCGTGCCTCTTATCTTCTTGCGAATGCGATAATGAATACGTTTTCTACTTTCTGCCTTAGTGACACTCATGTCTGTTGCATTTTACCGCCTTAGTGTAGGGAAAATTCCAAACCCAAGGCGCCTTGCGAAAAAACAATACAACGAAAAAATTATTTGCCGGCCGTTTTGCCTGCTTTGCGGCGAATTTGCTCGCCCACAAACTTGATACCCTTGCCTTTGTAGGGCTCCGGTTTGCGGAAAGAGCGAATCTTTGCGGCGATTTGCCCCAACAACTGCTTGTCGTGGCACTCCAGGCGAATAAGCGGGTTTTTACCCTTTTCCGTTTTGGTTTCCACCTTTACTTCAGGCGGAAGGTAAAACATAATCGGGTGAGAAAAGCCCAGTATCAATTCCAGTAGTTGGCCGGTATTGCTTACGCGATAACCTACGCCGACTACTTCCATTTCTTTTACAAAGCCGTTGGAAACGCCCTCTACCATATTAGACAGGAGGGCGCGGCTCAGGCCGTGCATTGCGCGGTGGCGCTGGGAATCCGTGGGGCGTTTGATCTCTATATCGGCTTCGCCCACTGCAATTTCCATATCAGCGTCGAATTGCTGGGACAATTCACCTTTAGGACCTTTCACCGTGACGAAATTGCCCTTGCTGACATCTATCTTAACGCCTTTGGGCAGTGAAATGGGAAGTTTACCAATCCTAGACATGTTAATATCTTTTTAGTCCCAACAATATTAGTATACATAGCAAACCAGCTCGCCGCCCAGATTCTGGGTACGGGCTTGTTTGTCAGTCATTACACCTCTGGATGTAGACACGATAGCTACGCCCAGGCCGTCGATCACGCGGGTGAGTTCATCGGCTTTGGCATACTGTCGCAGGCCTGGCCGGCTGATCCTTCCCAATTCGCGGATGACCGGTTTTTTGCTGAGCGGGTCGTACTTCAGGGCGATTTTAATCACGCCTTGCGTACCTTTGCCACCTTCGTCTTCAAACTTATATTTGAGTATAAAACCCTGATCGTAGAGGATTTCAGTGATGCGCTTTTTGAGATTGGAAGCAGGAATCTCGACAATCTTGTGACCTGCCGATTGCGCATTGCGGATGCGGGTGAGATAATCCCCGATAGAATCTGTTACTGCCATGATTTTGGATTGTGCCGGTTGGTATTCCCTACCTGGAACCTGACCGACAGTTTAGCCATTAAAAAATTACCAGCTTGCTTTAGTAACGCCGGGTATTTTGCCATCGAGCGCCATTTCGCGGAACTTCACGCGACACAGCCCGAAATAGCGGATATAGCCTTTGGGGCGACCCGTGAGTTTGCATCGGTTGTGCAAACGGATCGGGTTTGAGTTGCGGGGAAGCGCATCGAGTTCATCCCATCTGCCTTCTTCCTTGAGTTGCTTGCGCAAATCGGCGAATTTAGCCACCAGGCGTTCGCGTTTTTTCTCGCGTGCAATGATCGATTTCTTTGCCATAGTACTACGTGTGCAATTTTAGCTGCGTTGCTGATTTTTAAACGGCATGCCCATCAATTTGAGCAGTGCCAGCGCCTCGGCATCCGTCTTGGCCGTGGTCACAAAAGTAATGTCCATACCCGTGATCTTGCTCACCTTGTCGAGGTCGATTTCGGGAAAGATAATATGCTCGGTGACGCCCATCGAATAATTGCCGCGGCCGTCAAAGCTTTTGTCATTAATACCGCGAAAGTCGCGAACGCGGGGCAAAGCCACCGAGATCAATCTTTCGAGGAACTCGTACATGCGGTCGGCGCGTAGCGTAACGCGTGCGCCGATAGGCATACCTTCGCGAAGTTTAAAGTTAGAAACCGAAGTTCTGGCTTTAGTCGGTACGGCCTTTTGGCCGGCAATAAGCGAAAGCTCGGCAAGTGCGTTGTCTACCAGTTTTTTATCGCCGGTGGCATCGCCCACACCCTGGTTGATAGAGACCTTCACGATACGGGGCACCTCCATGATAGAGCCGTATTGAAACTGCTCCATGAGGGCGGGTACTACCTCTTCGCGGTATTTTTTCTTGAGTTTAGGATAATAGCTCATCACTTAATAATGTTGCCGGTTTTTTTAGAATAGCGCACAATTTTGCCGTCGTCTTCCTTTCTGCCTACGCGGGTAGGTTCGCCTGTGCGGGGGTCTACCAGCATCAGGTTAGAAAGATGGATAGGTGCGGGCAGGTCGATAATACCGCCGTTGGGATTAGCCTGGGTCGGTTTCTGGTGCTTCTTGCGAATATTGACCCCATCCACGATGGCGCGGTTCTTATCGGGAAATACTTCGAGCACTTCCCTGGGTTTGCTTCTGTCTTTGAAAGCCCCGGAGATCACCACCACCTTATCGCCCTTTTTGATCTTGAGCTTGGGGGTGAACCGCTTGTCGTTGCCAGTTTTCTTTATCATCACTGTTCAGATTAAAAATATCAACCGGATTAGAGTACTTCGGGCGCCAGAGAAATAATTCTCATGTAGTCTTTTTCGCGCAATTCGCGGGCAACCGGGCCGAAGATACGCGTACCCCTGGGTTCATCCTGGTTATTCAATAGCACGACGGCATTGTCGTCGAAGCGGATATAAGAACCGTCTTTGCGACGAATTTCCTTCCTGGTGCGCACCACAACGGCCTTAGAAACAGACCCTTTTTTGATGCCGCCCGGCGTGGCTTCCTTTACGCTAACCACGATCTTATCGCCAACAGAGGCATAACGGCGCTTGGATCCTCCCAACACGCGAATGCAGAGTACTTCTTTTGCTCCGCTGTTATCTGCGACTTTAAGCCTGGATTCTTGCTGTATCATTACTTGCGTATTTAAAAATCAAACCAAAACGCTTTGTGGCGGCTTACTTAACCTTCTCGACGATTTCCACCAGGCGCCAGCGCTTGAGTTTGCTCAAGGGGCGGGTTTCCATGATGCGAACAATATCGCCAATCGAGCACTGGTTATTTTCGTCGTGCGCCATAAACTTGTTCGTCTTCTTGACGAATTTGCCGTATATGGGGTGGCGCAAGCGGCGTTCCACAGACACGGAGATGGTTTTGTCCATTTTATTACTGGTAACCACCCCTACTCTTTGCTTCCTGAGATTCCTTTCTGCCATGTCTTTTTTAATTTTTAACGGCGGCGTCTTCTTGCCCTGATTTTGCTGCGTGAAGCGAGTTCTTCGGGTGTTTGTTTCAAAATCTCCCTGCGGCGCACTTCCGTTTGGAGGCGCGCAATATCGCGTCGCATTTCTCTGAGCGTGAGCGGGTTTTCCAACCCCTTGATCGCGTGATCGAACTCCATGCGTTGATAGTCGCTTTGCGCAGCGGTTAATTCGCCTTGCAAATCGGCATCGGTCATCTCCTGAAGTTCCAGATATTTTTTCGTAGCCATTGTTTGATTACGTTATAAGTTAGTCAACATAGTCCGGACGAACCACCGTTTTGGTTAACATCGGCAGTTTTTGTGCGGCCAGGCGGAGCGCTTCCTGAGCTACGTCTGTCGGCACACCGTCTATTTCAAACATAATGCAGCCCGGTTTGATCAGCGCTACATAGTGATCGACGGCGCCTTTTCCCTTACCCATACGCACCTCTTGCGGTTTGCGGGTCACGGGCTTGTCCGGAAATATGCGGATCCACACTTTTCCTTCGCGTTTCATATAACGCGTCATAGCGATACGTGCAGCTTCAATCTGGCGGTTGGTCAAACGGCCGCCTGCTTGTGCCTTCAGACCGAAAGAGCCGAAGGCAATCGTGCTGCCCCGATACGAAAGGCCGTCATTTCTGCCTTTTTGCTGCTTCCGGTATTTTGTTCTTTTAGGCTGTAACATCGTATTATAAATTTTGCAATAAAGCAATGGCTAAAGCCGCTCAAAAGTAGCTTTTTTAAAAAGCTTGGCAAAGGTACGGCTTTTTTCAGATATTATCCTAACCTCTGCGCTGATTTCTTCCAGCGCCACCACCGCCGCGGTTGCCACCACCGCCGCCACGATTCCCACCGCCGCTGCCGCCACGGTTACCACCGCCGCCACCGCGATTGCCGCCGCGATCATTGCCGCCGGCGCCGCCGCCTCTTCTTCCACCGCGATCACCGCCGCGGTCGCCGCGTTCACCGCGATCGCCTCTGCGCTCGCTACCATAATCGCCGCCGCTGGTCGTTTCCTTTTTAGTAAGGCCTACATTGGGAGAAAGGTCGCGTTTGCCGAACACTTCTCCTTTGCAAATCCATACCTTGATACCGATCTTGCCGTAAACGGTTTGCGCTTCAGTGAGCGAATAATCGATATCGGCGCGGAACGTATGCAGCGGGGTACGCCCTTCTTTGTATTCTTCGGAGCGCGACATTTCAGCACCGCCCAGGCGACCCGAGATGCGCACCTTGATGCCTTCGGCGCCTGCGCGCATCGTAGACTGGATAGACATCTTGATAGCGCGGCGATAATTAATACGGGCTTCGATTTGCTTGGCGACCGTTTCCCCTACGATATTGGCATCGAGTTCGGGTTTGCGAATCTCAATGATATTGATCTGCACGTCTTTGCCCGTGAGTTTTTTCAACTCCTCGCGGATGCGGTCTACTTCCTGGCCTGCCTTGCCGATAATAATACCGGGGCGGGAGGTGTGGATCGTCACCGTGATGCGCTTGAGCGTACGCTCGATAACCACGCGGGCGATGCCGCCTTTCTGGATACGCGCATTGAGGTAGGTGCGGATATTTTCATCTTCCACTACCTTTTGGGCAAAATCTTTGTCGGCAAACCAGTTGGAGTCCCAACCACGGATAATTCCCAGACGATTGCCAATCGGATTTGTCTTTTGACCCATACTGTTGGTATAAAATCGTTAAGTATAAATTATTTCTCGTCAGCTTCCACAATCTCCGCGCTTACCGTTTCGCTTTCCAGCGGAATCTGGTTGGCCACCACGATCGTTACGTGGTTGGTGCGCTTGCGAATGCGGTGTGCGCGGCCCTGTGGCGCCGGCTGAAAACGCTTCAACATCGTGCCTTCATCTACAAAAGCCGTCTTGATGACGAGGTTGTAGTCGTCGGCATTTTCGGTATTATTGAGTTTGTACACCCAATTGGCCACAGCGGAGAGCACGAGCTTCTCGAGCCAGGTGGCCGCTTCGCGCTTCGAATAGCGCAGAATATAAAGGGCGTCGTTGACGTTTTTCCCTCTAATATTGTCGACCACCAGCCGCATCTTGCGTGCTGACATCGGAACGTTCTTGAGTTTGGCTACTGCTTCCATGTCTCAATTACTTTTTACGGTTGCCAGAGTGACCCCTGAAATTGCGCGTTGGTGCAAATTCACCCAATTTATGGCCTACCATGTTTTCGGTGACAAACACAGGTACGAAGGTTTTGCCATTGTGTACGGCGATCGTTTCACCCACCATATCGGGGATGATCATCGAAGCGCGCGACCAGGTCTTGATGACCGTCTTCTTGTTGCTCTCCTTCGACTTCAAGACCTTTTCCAACAGTTTGTGAAAGATGTAAGGTCCTTTTTTAATTGATCTTGCCATGATAGTTAATATTACTATTTCTGTGCCGACTTACGGCGCGAGATAATCAACCTGTTAGACATTTTGGTTTTGCTGCGCGTTTTGTAACCCTTAGCAGGCAAACCTTTGCGTGAACGCGGGTGGCCTCCTGAAGATCTGCCCTCGCCGCCGCCCATCGGGTGGTCAACGGGGTTCATCGCTACGCCGCGTACGTGCGGACGGCGGCCGATCCAGCGCTTGCGGCCGGCTTTGCCCAGCACTTCCAGGCCGTGGTCGGGGTTGGAAGTAGTACCCATCGTAGCTTTGCAGGTAAGCAAAATACGGCGCACTTCACCCGAAGGCAATTTCACGGAGCCGTATTTTCCTTCGCGACCCGACAGGATACAGCTCGTGCCGGCGCTGCGGGAAAGCGCTGCGCCTTTACCCGGCTGCAACTCAATGGCGTGAATATCGGCGCCGAGGGGTATGTCTTTGAGGAAAAGCGCATTGCCCGTAGTAGGCGCAGCGCCTTCGCCCGACACAATGCGGTCGCCCACTTTCAAGCCGTGGGGTGCGATGATATAGCGTTTTTCGCCGTCGGCGTAAACCACCAGTGCGATAAAGGCCGTGCGGTTGGGATCGTATTCGATCGTCTTCACGATAGCGGGAATACCGTCTTTATCGCGTTTGAAGTCGATCACACGATAGCGGCGCTTGTGGCCTCCGCCGCGCTGGCGCATCGTTCTGCGGCCGTCTTTGTTGCGGCCGCCCGACTTCTTCACCGGGGCCATAAGGCTCTTCTCGGGAGCGGAAGTTGTAATTTCGCTATAGGCGTTGCCTATTCTGAAGCGAGTGCCCGGCGTTATCGGGTTATATTTTTTAACTGGCATCTTTAAACCGTATTAAATATTGCCAAAGAAATCAATTTCCTCACCTGAAGCCAGCGTAATCAAGGCCTTTTTGAAGGCAGACACCCGGCCCTGGACTACGCCCGCCTTTGTGCTGCGCTGCTTAACCTTTGCCGGCATAACCATCGTATTGACCGATGCTACGTTGACGCCATACATGGCCTCGATCGCGTTTTTAATCTCGATCTTGTTGGCTTTCTTGTCGACAACAAAGCTGTACTGGCTGACCTTCGAAGTGAGCCTGTCTGCTTTTTCCGAAATAATCGGTTTGATAAGAATTCGCTTTGCCATTGCTATACGCTGTTCTTACCCTTAGCGGGTTGATTATTCAAAACTATCTGTCAATTTGGCCACCGCGCTTTCCGACAAAATAAGCGTGCCTGCGTTGAGGATCTGGTACGTGTTCAGATCGCCTGCGCGAACCACGCCTGCTTTTTGCAGGTTGCGGCTGGACAGAAATACTTCCTTTTCCATATCGGCCGTTACCAAAAGGCTTTTACCTACGATCTTGAGGTTATTCAGGATATCGGTATACGCTTTTGTTTTGGGCGCTTCGAAAGAGAAATCTTCCACTATCAAAATTTTGCCGGCTTGAGCTTTTGACGTCAGCGCCGATTTGCGAGCCAAACGCTTCACCTTCTTATTGAGTTTGAAGCTATAGTCGCGCGGCTTAGGGCCGAATACACGGCCGCCTCCGGCAAAAAGCGGGCTATTGATATCGCCTTTACGCGAGCCGCCGGTGCCTTTCTGGCGGTGCAGCTTGCGCGTAGAACCCGATATTTCGCTGCGTTCTTTCGATTTGTGCGTGCCTTGGCGCTGATTGGCCAGGTATTGCTTTACGCTGAGGTAGACAGCATGCTCGTTGGGTTCGATGCCGAACACATCTTCGGGCAATTCAACTTGCCGCCCTGTTTGCTGTCCCTGGATATTAAACACCTCGATTTTCATCTCTTTGCGAATTTGATATTTGCCTGCCTGTTAACAGCTCCAAATTATTTTTCAATAATAATAAGTGCTCCCTTATGGCCGGGGATCGCCCCTTTAATCAGGATCAGGTTCTTTTCGGGCAGCACTTTGAGAACGCGCAGGTTTTTCACCTTCACGCGGCGACCGCCGTCGCGACCGGCCATGCGCATGCCTTTGATTACCTTAGAAGGATACGACGAAGCGCCGATAGAACCGGGCGCCCTCAAGCGGTTATGCTGGCCGTGTGTAGATTCGCCTACGCCGCCGAAGCCGTGGCGTTTAACAACGCCCTGGAAACCTTTGCCTTTAGACACGCCAACTGCGCTAACCTTATCGCCTTCGGCAAATACTTCGTCAACGCGAATAGTTTCGCCGAGTTCTTTAGCAAGTATGTTGAAATTGCGGAACTCGACAACTTTGCGCTTAGGATCTGTTCCTGCTTTTTTGAAATGCCCCACGAGAGGATTTGACGTGTTTTTCGTCTTTGCTTCACCGAAGCCCAGTTGTAGGGCCTCATAGCCGTCTGTGTCTTCCGTCTTCACTTGCGTAACGACACAGGGCCCTGCTTCGATTACGGTGCAGGCCACGCTACGACCAGCAGAATCATATATGCTGGTCATGCCGATCTTCTTACCGATTAATCCGTTCATCAGTCGACATTTTTATTGGACAGATGCCGTATACAGGCTATCTCGCCATGCTAAACTGCACGTAGCGAAATTCCTCGGCGATTTACCTGCCCGGGGGTGATGAAAAGCCCGGGGATGGGGTAAAACGCCTGCATATTCGGCAACCTGTTATGGTCTTAAGAATATTTGCGCTTACGTCAGCTTAACCTGAATGTCAACCCCACTTGGCAGTTCCAGTTTGGACAGGGCATCCACTGTCTTCTGGGTGGGCGTGTAGATCTCAATGAGGCGCTTATGAGTGCGTAACTGGAACTGCTCCCGAGATTTCTTATTGACGTGCGGAGAACGGAGCACGGTAAAGATCTTCTTCTCGGTGGGCAGCGGAATCGGGCCAGTCACAACAGCACCACTGTTGCGCACCGTCTTCACGATCTTCTCTGTAGACTTATCTACGAGGTTGTGGTCGTAAGAGCGGAGTTTGATCCTAATCTTCTGATTCATGCCTTCAAAATGAATGAAATAAAGAAATATTTAGCTTATTACACTTTCACGGCGCCTTTTGCCTTTTCGATCACCTCTTTGGCGATGTTAGCGGGCACTTCGTGATAGTGTGAAAATTCCATAGTAGAACTTGCGCGGCCGGAAGTGATGGTACGCAACTGGGTTACGTAGCCGAACATTTCGCTCAGGGGCACTTCAGCCTGTATGGCTACTACGCCGCCGATGCGGGGTTCCTGGCCTTTGGGCATACCGCGGCGACGGTTGAGGTCGCCGATAACCGGGCCCACGTAGTCTTCGGGCGTCACTACTTCCAGTTTCATGATAGGTTCCATCAGCATAGGGACCGTTTTGGGAGCAGCAGCGCGGAAGCCTTCTTTGGCGCAAAGTTCGAAAGCGATCGGTTTGGAGTCGACGGCGTGCATCGATCCGTCAAAAACGCGAACCTTCATACTGTCGATGCCGTAGCCGGCCAATATACCGTTGCTCATCATGGCGTTAAAGCCGTCGGTGATGGGCTTCATGTAGTTTTTGTCGATAGCGCCGCCCACGATACCCCAGATAAACTGAAGTTTCTTCTTGCCGTTTTTGAAGTCGTCGCTGTCGAGGAATTCCTGATCGGCGGGGCCGAGTTCGAATTCCATGTCGGCGAACAAACCGGCGCCGCCCGTTTGCTTCTTGAGGCGTTCGCGGTGAGAAACCGTTTTGGTGAGCGCTTCTTTGTAGTTTACCTGCGGCTGGCCCTGGTTGCACTCTACCTTGAATTCGCGACGCAGACGGTCGACGATAATTTCGAGGTGCAATTCGCCCATACCGCTGATGATGGTCTGGTTCGTATCTTCATCGTAGCGAACGCGGAAGGTGGGGTCTTCTTCTGCCAGTTTGGCCAGCGCCATACCCAGCTTGTCGAGATCTTTCTGCGACTTGGGTTCTACGGCGATACCGATAACGGGCTCGGGGAAGACCATGCTTTCCAGCACGATCGGATGTTTTTCATCGCAGAGCGTATCGCCCGTGCGGATATCTTTGAAGCCTACAGCAGCAGCGATATCGCCGGCTTCTACGCGGTCAATGGGGTTTTGCTTATTGGCGTGCATCTGGTAGAGGCGCGAAATGCGCTCTTTGTTGTCTGTACGCGTATTCAGCACATAAGAACCTGCGTCGAGTTTACCGGAGTATACGCGGATAAAGCACAGGCGGCCCACGTAGGGGTCGGTGGCAATTTTAAACGCGAGGGCGGTAAAGGGCTCGTCAACCGAAGGTTTGCGGAGAATTTCCGCTTCCGTATCGGGGTTGGTGCCCTTCACTGCTTCGATATCGAGCGGAGAAGGAAGGAAATAGCAGGCTGCGTCGAGGCAGGCCTGTACGCCTTTGTTTTTGAAAGCAGAGCCGCAAAGCACCGGTGTAATCTTCATATTGATTACGGCCTGGCGGATAGCTGCGCGAAGTTCGTCGATCGTAATAGAATCGGGATCTTCGAAGTATTTTTCCATCAGCGAATCGTCGAATTCGGCGGCTGCCTCTACGAGTTTTTCGCGTGTTTCTTTTACCGTTTCAACCAGGTCTTCTGGAATAGGTATTTCCTCGAAAGTCATACCCATATCGTGTTCGTTCCAGATGATGGCCTGATTGGTCACCAGGTCGACAACGCCTTTAAATTTCTCTTCGGCGCCGATGGGCACCTGGAGAGGAATAGCGTTGGCGCCGAGTTTTTCGCGCATATCGTTGACCACCATAAAGAAGTCGGCGCCCGAGCGGTCCATCTTATTGACAAAAGCCAGGCGGGGTACTTTATAGTTGTCAGCGAGGCGCCAGTTGGTTTCCGATTGGGGCTCCACACCGTCTACCGAGCTGAACAGGAAGATCAGGCCGTCAAGTACGCGCAGTGAGCGGTTTACTTCCACGGTGAAATCCACGTGACCCGGGGTATCGATGATATTGAAGTCGTATTTCTGGCCGGCCACTTCCCAGTTACATTTCGTAGCTGCCGAAGTGATCGTAATACCGCGCTCCTGCTCCTGCTCCATCCAGTCCATGGTAGCGGCGCCATCGTGTACTTCACCGATTTTGTGAGATACTCCGGTGTAGTAGAGTACGCGCTCTGTGGTCGTAGTTTTACCTGCGTCGATGTGAGCGGCGATACCGATATTTCTGGTGAATGTTAGGTCCTTAGCCATGATAGCTGCTTAAAAAATTAAACTTTAAAGTGAGCAAAGGCACGGTTAGACTCGGCCATTTTATGGGTGTCTTCGCGGCGTTTTACAGCGGCGCCTTCCCCTTTGCTAGCGGCAATGATTTCGGCAGCCATTTTTTCGGGCATACCTTTACCACTGCGTTGGCGCGAAAAGCGGATCAACCACTTCATGCCGATCGAAACTTTGCGCTTGGCGCGAATTTCGGTAGGGATCTGGAAAGTAGCGCCTCCGATACGGCGGCTACGCACTTCTACCTGCGGCATGACGTTATTGAGGGCTTTTTTCCAAATGCCGTGCTCATCCGTCTTCATGCGGTCTTTGACAATATCCATGGCCTCATAGAAAATCTTGAGCGCCGTGCTCTTCTTGCCTTCCCACATCATGTTGTTGACAAACTGAGTAACCATGGGATCGCTATATCGTGGATCCGGGTCGATTATTCTCAGTTTCGGTTTTCTTTTTCTCATTATTAATTAGAGGTTTCGTGAGAAAGAAACATAATTTTATTTCTTAGGACGCTTGGTACCATAGTGCGAGCGGCTCTTCTTGCGATCGACCACACCCGCAGTATCCAGCGCTCCGCGCACAATCGTATAGCGCACACCTGGCAGGTCTTTTACACGACCGCCGGCAACCAGTACGATAGAGTGTTCCTGGAGGTTGTGGCCTTCGCCCGGAATATAAGCGATGACTTCAATTCCGTGTGTTAAGCGCACCTTGGCCACTTTACGAAGTGCAGAGTTGGGCTTCTTGGGCGTCGTCGTATATACACGCGTACAAACGCCTCGTTTTTGAGGGCATGAGTTCAATGCGCGCGACTTGCTCTTGGTCAGCACTTTTTCCCTGCCTTTGCGTACAAGTTGGTTGATGGTTGGCATACGTTGCTGCTTTCGATTAAAGTGTTCTGTATCTGTATGTACTGCTTAAAAGGACATGCCTTTTCAAAAAGCGATTGCAAAGGTAAGGCTTTTAGTGAAATTACAAAAAGGAATTTTAAAAATATTGTATGTCTTTGACGATCTTTCCTGAAAAGGCGTTATTTGTACCTGCCCACAGCGGCTAAACACGAAAAATACTATTGCCCCGGCTATGCACCTGCCATGCAGGAGCAGGCTTTAGATACAGCTCCATGCCATATTATTAACTGTAAAACTATAACTTGCCGAAATGAATTCAAATTGGCACGAAGAGGCGTATTATACTATACGCACCTACGAAATTGACAGTAAAAAACAAGCCACCCTGCCTGCATTGGTCAAACTGATGCACGAATCGGCGATGCAACACGTGATCAAGCTGGGGGTATCGGTCTGGGATTTGGAGCCGCACCATATCTCCTGGGTCCTGATGCGTCAGCAACTCTCGGTACATCGCCTGCCCAGGTTGGGCGAACAGATCAAAATCGAAACTTACCCTTCTGGATATGAACGGCTTTTTACCTACCGCGACTATAAAGTATACGACGCGGCCGGCGAACTCATCGCCCATTCCAGCTCTACCTGGGTGCTGATGGATACCGTGCAGCGCAGCCTGGCGCGTTTTCCCGGTTTTATTCTGGAGATGCTCCAATTGGCGCCGGCGCCCGAATTGTGCCTGCCCCGCCCTGCCGGCCAATTGCCCAAAATGGAAAAGACCGACCACAGCCTCGACTTTGTGGTGCGCTGGCACGACCTCGACTACAACGACCACCTTAATAATATGTATTACCTGCAATGGATGCTGGAAGCGCTGCCCGACGAGCTGCTGAACCACGGGCGGCTGCGCGCCTTCGACATCCAATACCGAGCCGAAGCCCAATGGAAAGACCAGGTGCGCGCCGAAGTGCAACACCTGCCCAACGGACGTATGCTGCACCGCTTGGTGAGGCCCGACGACGGCAAAGAACTGGCCCTGGCACTCAGCGAATGGGAATAAACAAGCGCACAAGTTTTGTTTAAACGGGTTTCCTAATATCTTTAGGACATGAAACTCGATGACGCCGTACAACAACCCTCGGGTACGCCGATACAAAAGGCGATCCTCAATCTGATGTATACCTACCACTGGTTTATGGAACAAACCGGCGAGGTGTTCACCCAATTCGACCTTACGCAGCAGCAATACAACGTGTTGCGTTTATTGCGAAGCCAATACCCCAATACGATACCGGTCGGGGTGGTCAAGGAAATGATGATGGACAAAAACCCCGACCTGACGCGGCTCTGCGACCGGCTTTGCGCCAAAGGACTGGCCGAGCGGGGCACCAACGCCCAAAACCGGCGCCAGGTATTGGTGCGCATTACCCCAGCCGGGATGGATCTGCTCAAGCAAATCGACCCACTGGTGCGCGAAAAAGCCCGGGGTTGGGCCCGGCTCAGCGACGAAGAAGCCCAGCAGCTTTCTGATCTGCTCGAAAAATTGCGATCCTGATATGGCAGCGCGCCTGTCCACCGATTTTTACCGCCGCAGCGACGTAGTACAAGTGAGCCGCGATTTGCTGGGCAAATATCTGGTCACCCTTTTTGATGGGGAACTCACGGCAGGCCGCATCGTAGAAACCGAGGCCTACCGCGGCCCCGACGACAAGGCCTGCCACGCCTGGAATAACCGGCTTACCCCGCGCACGCGGGTGATGTACGAACAAGGCGGCCATGCGTATGTCTATTTATGTTATGGCATACACCATTTATTTAATGTAGTAACGGCCGGAGAAGGAGAAGCGCACGCCGTATTAATAAGAGCGATAGAACCCGTCGACAATATTGAATTGATGCTGGCCCGGCGTGGCTTCGGCACTGTGAAAAGGCAGCTCACGGCGGGTCCCGGCGCGCTCAGCAAAGCGCTGGGCATTACCACAGCTTATTCGGGGGTACCCCTGTGGTCGGCTGACAGTCCGATCTGGATTGAAGACCGCGGCGACCGGATAGCAGACGCTGATATCGGCGTGAGCGCCCGCATCGGCGTGGAATCGGCGGGGGAATGTGCGTTGTGGCCGTGGCGTTTTTTTGTGGGGGCGTCGCCCTGGGTCAGCGGGAGGGGGAGGGAGAGAGGGAGAGAATATCGAATTTGCGGCAATGATCATTCATTTTCAAAATAAAAACAAACCCATGAGATCGATAATAACGGGAATTTTCGTGTGTTCATTATCAATGACCATGACAGGACAAACCGACCTCAGCCAGTCACCCTGGCATATACAGGCGCAGCAAATCGATGCCAACCGGTATTTTGGGGTGACCGTGGCCAACGGCATGATCGGGCTGGTATCATCGCCCGAGCCGATGCGGGTGAACGACGTGGTGCTCAACGGCGTATACGATTATTACCAGCGGGGGCGCGTGAGCAACATCCTGAAAACCTTCAACCACATCAACATGAACCTGGATGTGGACGGGCGCCGGATGGGACGGGGCGACATCTCCAACTACGCCCAAACGCTTGATATGCAAAAAGCGGCGCTGACAACCACGTACGAGGTAGGCGACAAGCTAAGCGTGAAGTACACGCTGATGGCGTTGCGGCACTTGCCGTTTACGGCTTTGTCCATTGTGGAGATCAAAGCAAAAAAGGACGTAACGATCACCCCTATGAGCGTCATCGAGACGCCCAACCACCTCGTTGACCCGCGCAATACCTATAGCGAAATCGACCGCCCGCACGTGTTGATACCGCTGTTGACCTCGGCGGCCAAAAGTCCTTCGGGGAAAATTGCGGTGGCGGCCTCCACAAGCTTTTTATTCGACGAGCCGCACGGCACGGAGCCGAAAATCATCCACGAAGACTGGGACTACAACATGCACCTGGCCAAGTTTACCAAAAAACTAAAAGCCGGGCAGACTTACCGCTTTGCCTTAGCCGGTTCTACGGTATCGTCGGTGCATTACAACGACCCGGTCAACGAAGCCGAACGACTCACCATTTTTGCCAAACTGGAAGGTACTGACCGGCTATTGAAACGCCATGAACAGGCCTGGGCTAAATTGTGGGAAAGCGACATCATCGTCGACGGCGATTTGCAGGCGCAGCGCGACATCCGCTTTGCGCTGTACCACCTCTATTCCTTTGCGCGGGAGGGCACGGCGTACAGCCTCTCGCCTATGGGTTTGTCGGGACTGGGCTACAACGGCCACGTATTCTGGGATACCGAGTTGTGGATGTACCCTCCTATATTAATATTACAACCAGAAATAGCCCGCTCGCTGTTGGAATACCGCTTTGAGCGGTTGGAGATGGCCAAGCGCAACGCCTTTTCGCACGGCTACGCCGGCGCCATGTTCCCCTGGGAGTCCAGTGCCGACGGCTCGGAGGATACGCCGGTATGGGCGCTCACCGGACCGTTTCAACACCACATCACGGGTTGTGTAGGCTGGGCATTCTGGAACTACTATCTGGTTACCAAAGACAAAAACTGGCTACTGACGCGGGGATACCCGGTGCTGAAAGAAGTTGCCGACTTCTGGGCCAGCCGGGTAGAGCGCAACGGTCCGGGCCGCTACGACATCAACAACGTCATCGGCGCCAACGAATGGCAGGAAAACATCGACAACAACGCCTTCACCAACGGCATGGCGCGCACCGTATTGGGCTACGCCACCCAAGCTGCTGTGGAGTTGGGCCTGACGCCCAACCCGGATTGGAAACACGTGGCCGACAACATCCCCATCCTGGAATTCCCCGACGGTACCACCAAAGAAAACGCCACCTACGACGGCGTCATGATCAAGCAGGCCGACGCCAACCTGCTGGCCTACCCGCTGAAAGTCTTTACCGACGAGCAGCGCGTGCGCAAAGACCTGGCGTATTATGAGCCGCGCATGTCGCCCGAAGGGCCGGCGATGGGTTTCTCTGTGCTGGCTACGCTCTACGCCCGCCTCGGCGACGCGGAAAAATCGTTTCAGTTATTCAACAAAAGCTACCAGCCCAATAAAGTGCCGCCTTTCGGCGTGCTGGCAGAGACTGCCGGGGGTACGAATCCCTATTTTGCCACCGGCGCCGGGGGCATGTTGCAAGCCGTCATCAACGGCCTGGGCGGCCTGGACATCACCGATGCGGGCATTGTGCAATTGAAGACCAGGTTGCCAAAGGCCTGGAAGGGGCTGACTATCAAGGGGGTTGGCAAGGGACGGAGGAGTTTTCAGGTAAAGTAGCGACTGTACGACTCGTGCGACTCGTGCGAAAGAGGTGACATCTTCGTGAGGTACGAACGAAGGCGTCATCTCGCTCCGCGCAAATATTGGCATCACAAAATACCACCTCCTCAAATGGCAGATTTCAGGCTTAAAAACTTCCCCAAAACAAGAATTGCGACCAATGATATTTGTGCGATTCGATTGATTATTCAAATAAATCTCCAACCAATTAAAAAAACGCTTTTATGCAGGTTACTGACCATATCAATCATAAGCCTTTTCGGCTTTGCATGTAATCATTCCAGATCAGAAGAAACGAAGGCTCCGCCAACAGCCAATGCCCAAGCAATCAGCCGGGATGAAAACCTGCATACCGGCACAAGTTACTCCGACTCAACGGTCGATGAGATAATTGACGACATGATGGAACGAGTACACCCCTCTCCTATTGATACATTCAAAGCTTTGCATGGTTTTGAATTGCATAAATTTAAACTTGCCGGCATAAAAAAAATCACACTGGATACCATCACCAAATACGCAACGGTCGGCAACCCTGTAATAAAAGCACAAGCTGAACTGCTGGGCATCACCGATTATTTTGCCAACCTGACATATTCCGATCGATTTAAGCTATTTCTCTTTTACAATAAATCTATGGAATCGCATTACGGCAATTCCATAGATTTAATTGTTATTGATAACAATTCCAATAATATTGAAAAATTGACTTTGTGCCAGGAATATTTGAGCGAAGGTTACGAATGGAAAACGGAGTGCCGCATATTGAAAAACCATCAATTTGAAATTACCAAAACCGAATATTTCAATACCAGTAATTTGGACAAAAATGATGACAAGGTAAGTGTATCAAAAGTAAGATATGGAATCAGTAATAAAGGCAATATTCTAAAAATCAAGTAGTTTACAACCTCAGCTCGCCCCACACGAAACGCCGGTGCGCGGCAATATGAGTTGTATGTACATCAACGGTTTTACGCCCGAAGAAACAAAATCTGTTTTTGAAAAACTATCCAAAGGCGGGACTGTTACCGATCCGTTTTCTCAACAGCCCTTCGGTTGGTATGGCCGTATCATAGACGCTTATGGCGTGATATGGATGTTTCATGCGTAGCAGTAAACTATTCCCTGCCATCTTTACTATTACTTTTCAAATGGCTACATTTGCCTTTTCAGCACCTGTTAAACCCATTTTTGTTGCGAAGCCGGCTTTACATATTCTGGATTTCTTTCGTGATTTGGCCCATACTAGCCGGGGCTCAGGTACAAGACCATATACCGCACACGCAATTTTCGGGAATAGAACAGGGGCTTTCTCACCGGGATGTGCATTGCATACACCAGGACAACCAGGGCTTTATTTGGATAGGCACCCTTAACGGCCTTAACCGCTTCGACGGATACCAATTCAAAGTGTTTACCAAAGAAGCTGATGGGTTACAGTCCAATACCATCAATCATATTATTGGAGACGGACAAGGCTTGATGTGGCTTTTTAATACTACCAACCAACTATTCGAGACACCTTCAAGCATCGATATTTTTAATCCCTCAACGGAAGAAGTACTATCATTCGAAGAGAAATTCGGTAAATCGGCGCCGTTTAGCCTATCGGATATTTTTAGTTTTGCCGCTACAGGCGATGGCTGCATTGTCTTTTCTACCATAAAAAATAAACTGGTCATTTACACCCCACGGAAGGGCTTTGAAGTACGCAAATTAAGCGTTAACTCATTCATCGTTCAATGCTTATCCGCTCATCAAACCATTTGGGGGTACATTTATAATAAACGCACCAATATCCGGGAGGAAATTGTAGAAATTGACTTCAAAGGAAATATCTTATACCGCTTCAAGCCCCAATATCCCATCCAGAATATCTTCATTGCCGGCGTGGATCCGTCAGACAACTTATGGTTTATAATAAAACGCGACAGCGAGAAGTCTCCCCATATCTCTGAAGGAGAATTGTTCCGGATAACTGGCCGGCAGGAGCCTGCAAAGATTATTTTCAACAAAAAAAATGCTCCGATCAATGCACTCAACTTAAACAGTGTGGGCGTCGGCGGAAGGTTCCAGTGTTGGATTAACCCGCTGCGCGGTTCCCTTTATTTGTTTAGTGGAGAAAGTTTCCAGGTATTCCATCCGGAAAAGGGCTGGTACAATGAATTGGGCCCTGCCAACAAATATTTGGCGATGACCAATACGGTATTCTTCGACCGGAGGGGCCAGGCGTGGATAGGTACTGAATTTGGAGTTTATCATATTGAAATTGTCCCCCGCCCGTTCCGGCAGATTCTGCATGATGAAAAGTAGGAAAACCACCGGGCATTCAGAGGGATCACCCAGGACGGGCAGGGAGATATTTGGGCTTCCAACGATAAGGGAGATGGATTCCTTTGGCGCATCCGGCAGAAAAATGGCGAATACTCAACGGCCGAGTTTGGTGATTTAGATGTAAGAATTGCCGAAGCTACCGGATTCAAATATGCCCTGTTTGCGGATAACGAGGGAGCTATCTGGTTTGGTTCGGGTCAAACCCGACACATCATAAAATATCAACCACAAACGAATGAATACAAGGTGTGGCCCGTAGATATTCCCCGTAGAATTGAATCCTTAGAAGTCAACATCTGGTCGTTTTACGAGGATGAGCATAAAAGGATATGGTTCGGCTCAGATGCCGGCAGAATAGGTTATGTAGATAAAAATAAAAAGGTATTTCTTTTGCAGGAATTGGAGGGAGTCAACGAAGCGGGTGGTTGTATTTATCAATTTGTAAAAGACAAGTCCGGAAATTTGTGGGTAGCTACCGACAATGGCTTATACCAGTTGGATACCGAAAAAAAGGAGACAAAATTATATCGCCCAAAAAATGGAAAAACACCTTGGGAAGGCGTGTTTTTTATCCACGAAGATGCGGATGGTTCCTTTTGGCTGGGAAGCAAGGGATTGGGCCTTTTTCACTGGAACAGGGAGACTAATCATATTGAGCAGTTTACCAAGGCGGACGGCCTGTCAAATAATACGGTTTACGGTATTTATGAGGATGAATATCACAACCTTTGGATGCCAAGCGATTATGGCATTATTCGTTTTAATAAAAACACCCGGAAATCTACCGCTTATTTGCAAAAAGACGGCATAAGCCACAACGAGTTTAACCGGATTTCACACTACCGGACGCAAGATGGCACTATGTTCTTTGGTAGTCTAAACGGCATCACGGCTTTTCACCCCCTGAATTTTCAGGCGGATAATGTTGATTTAGACATTCCTTTGGTCATAACCGGTTTCCAGCAATTCATCGGCAGCGAAAACAAATTGGCAGATAAAAAAAATGAATTGCTGAAAAGCCACAAGATTACGATTTCCCCCAACGATCGCTTTTTTTTGCTGGAATTTGCCCTGCTCGCCTACGACAACATGGAAAATGTGCAATATGCCTACCGGATAGAAGACCTTGGGGCAGAGTGGATATACCAAAAAGAAAATTCTATTCGTATGAGCCGCTTGCCTTATGGTAAGCATTTATTGCGCATCAAAGGGCAAGCCCCCGACGGGCATTGGTCCACCAGGGAGTTGCAATTAACAGTGGTAGTTTTAAAGCCATTTTATCTGCAAATCTGGTTTATTATCCTGGCAGGTCTTGTTTTTCTTGCTGCGGGGTTCTTTATCCTGCGTTGGCGAACGGCCAGCCTGGAACGTACCCAGGCTAAACTGGAAGCGGAAGTGGCACGACAAACGGCAACTATCCGGCAACAAGCCGAAGAGCTCAAAGCGCTGGACGAATTTAAGAACCGTTTTTTCGCCAATGTCTCACACGAGCTGCGCACTCCCTTAACATTGATTCTCGGGCCGATTGGCACGCTGATAAACTCCGGCGAGTTGAGCAAATCAAGTATGAACATGCTTAAACTGGCGCAAACAAATGCCCAAAGCCTGCTGAAATTGGTTTCTTCTATTCTTGATTTATCGAAAATCGAGGCCGATGAAATGAAAATCCACGAAAGCCCACAGGCCCTGTTTCCGTTCATGCGACGTCTGGCTTCTAATTTTGAGTCGCACGCGCAGCATTTGGGCATCCGATACCTGTTTGAGTACCGGGCGGATAAAAACCTCCAGTTAAATTTGGATGCGGAGCGATTGGAAACCATCATCAATAATTTATTATCAAATGCGATGAAATTCACCCCGAAAGGGGGCACGGTATCCATTCAGATAGATGACCTGGGGCATTTTATTCAAATCGCCGTAGAGGATACGGGTAAGGGCATTCTACCTGATGATCTTCCTCATGTGTTTGATCGTTTTTTCCAGTCCAAGGCGCACGATTCGTCTCACGAAGGCGGCACAGGAATAGGATTAACTTTGTGCAAAGAATTGGCCCAACTGATGGGCGGCAATATTTCAGTGACTAGCAAATGGCAAAAGGGCAGCCGCTTTATATTAGAAATCCCGAGAAAAGAAGTATTGGGCAGCCTGGTTGCCGTTGATCAGAAACCGGTTGACAGTTTAGCCCACATAGTTTCCGGCCCTGAGGAGAAATCCGCTCAGGGAGATCAAGGCTTTTTACTTTTGGTAGAAGACAACTATAGCCTAAGAGAATTCCTGGAAACCATTCTTTCGCCGTATTACCAGGTTCGCAGTGCGTCCAACGGCGCCGAAGCCCTCGAATTGCTCCCCGAATGTATGCATACGCCGGTATGGCAACAAAAGGGAGGCCTGATTATGTCTGATATCATGATGCCGGTCATGGACGGATTTCAATTTCTCGAATACCTGAAAGGCAATCTGCTTTACGCCCATATACCTGTTATCATGCTTACAGCACGGGCTGAGATCAAAGACAAGCTGCATGCGCTGCGCGCCGGCGTAGATGACTACTTGTTAAAACCCTTTATTGAAGAAGAATTATTGGCCAGGATAGCCAATTTGCTGTTGAATTACCGCGGGCGGAAATTCCTTCCCGAAGAGTTAGAAGAACCCGCCGGAAGTGAGCCTAACCCAGCTACCTCGCAAATAACCCCTAATAACTTGTTATGGCTCAAGGAACTGGAGTCTTTGGTACAAAATTCCGTAACCCACGACACCCTGAGCGTTCAATGGATCGCCGACCAGGTTTTCTTGAGCGAACGGCAGCTTCACCGCCGGCTAAAATCCATTACCGGACTTACCCCCATTGAATACATACGGGAAATACGACTTCAGGAAGCCCGCCGCCTGTTGGAAAATCGCCTGGTGGGCAGCGTAAAAAAAGCGGCCCACAGTGTTTGTTTTCACGATGAAAAATACTTTGCCCAGATTTTTAAAGCTCGATTTGGAATAAGTCCTTCCGAGATTTAAACAATGTCTGATTTTCCTGCCTGAAATGTCTGATTTCACCCCCTATCTGGTGAAAAAGTCCGTTTTGCCTACCTATGATGTCCGATCCGCTTGCTTCCCTTGGGATACATTTGCTTCATCGCTGAAAGGCAGCGATTGAGGAATGAAACCCTATTTACTAACTTAACTTCAGTTTTTATGAAAGCTTCAGTCTATTCATTTACACCATTTACACTCATGTGTTTATTTTTGGGAAGCATTGTATTTTTCCCTTCCTGCAAAGACGACGATAAAATTCCGGAAAGCTGCGACGGTATTCACTGGGAATATGAAGGAGAAGACGGCCCCAGCCATTGGGGAGAACTTTGTGTAGGTTACGAAGATTGCAGCGGGTCAACCCAGTCGCCGGTGGACATCAAAGGCGCCGTGGCCGACGCCGCCCTGCAAGCCATTGCCAAGGCATACGCTACTTCAAAAACCAATATCCTCAATAACGGCCACACCATCCAGTTTAACTATGATTCGGGTAGTTCCATTACTGTAAATGGGTTGCAGTACGACTTATTGCAGTTCCATTTTCATACGCATAGCGAGCACCTTGTCAACGGCGCCTCACATCCGATGGAAGTGCATTTAGTGCACAAAAATGCCGCATCCGGCAATTTGGCCGTAATAGGTGTATTTTTTGAAGAAGGCGCTGAAAATGCTTTGCTTGCGCACTACCTGGAACACCTTCCTGCCGGCCACGACGAAACCTATACCTCCGACGATACTTATACAGCTGCCGATTTGCTGCCGGCCGGAACGGGGTATTATACCTACAGCGGTTCTTTGACCACGCCGCCTTGCTCAGAAATCGTGACATGGATCGTAATGAAAGACCATATCACCGCTTCTCACGATCAAATTCACCACATCGAAGAATTGGAGCACGAAAACTTCAGGCCTGTTCAGGATTTGGCGGGTCGTACGATCAAGTCTTTTAATTAGAGCTTGTTCAGGAATCCATCCATGGCCTAACCACATGAGTCATCCCGATTTTTCGGGGTGACTCATGTGCATTAGGGGCACAGCACAATCGCTGTTTTCATTTTGGGTTATTTGATTCCATGCCGGACTTTGAAGCGAAGAAGATTGTCTTTGTATTTCTTGTACATCCCGGCATAATACATACTCAGCATTTCGTCTTTTTTCAAAAGCCTGCAGAAGCTCAGGTGCGTCACTATAGCCTCCAGTTTTTGGGCCGCCTCCGCCGGGGGGAGTTTGGATTCTTCGGCGTTTTTTTCGTAAATTTTTAAAATGCTTTCTCCTATTTTACAATGAACATAAGGTACAAAGGATGATTCGGGGAATAAGTGAAGAAATTCCTCACCTGTTTTTATGAACTCTTCAAGATGGTATGACTCATAATTACGTTTTTGTAAATTACAATAATGTTTATCTCTTACCAGCCAATCGAATGCAGCCTGATCTTTTTCCGGGTAGCGGTCGGTTACAATAACCAATGCTGTATCTATAATACAACTTTCGCAAGATTCAAGTCGATTGTGATAATATCCAATAAGCTCGTCGGGAGAATATGCAACCTGAAGAATGTATTTTCCAGGGCGAAAAGCACCAAGACAAATAACGTCATTATTTGTAAACTTCAAAGTCGGCACATATTCGATCCAAATAGGATCGTCAGTAACGTGATTAAGCGGAAATGTTAGTTTTTTGATAGGTTCCCCTTCGATGTCGTTAGGATTACCGAATTGCGATACTATTGGGCCGGAAAACATGAACCATTCTGAAGGTTCTGGCTCTACCATTTTTATTTGAAGATAAGAACTATTTTCAAATGGGTAAGCTTTTTTTGGGGTTAGAACTTTGTAAATTACCTCGAATTCCAGCATGTCAAAGGGATACAAAGTATCTTTCGACAGCTTGATATCCACCGCAAAATTATCAACTTGTGCATACCCCACAAATGACATCATGAGGCCTGTAATCAAGTAACAATAAGTTATGTGTTTCATATTGCTTATGGTTTAGTACCCGGATAATTTTTTATACCGGCGCAACAGCAGTGATATAGGTATCTTTGTTGTCATGCCTGTTTTCATTTTGGGTTATTTGATTCCATGCCGTACTTGGAAGCGAAGAAGGCGGTCTTGAAATTTTTTATGCATCTCTTTGTAATAAATGTATAACTCGTCCTGCCCCTTAATCTGCTTGTAATAGCTCAAGTGCATTATTATTGTCTGCATCTTTTTTACTGTTTCTTCAGGCAGCGCCTTATCACTATTGGCGTCTTGTTCATAAATTCTCCTTAGACTATCTCCTATTTTACAATGTACAAATGGCAAAAAACAAGATTCAGGGAATAGGCGAAGAAATTCTTCTCCCATTTCAATATATTCTTCATTTGTATAAACAAGATAGTTCTCCAGATAAAAGCAATGCGGATATTTTAATTTTTTTATCCACTCATACGCAGCTTGATCTTTTTCCGGGTAGCGGTCGGATGCTATTAATGGGACTATTTTTATTACACAATCTTCACATTTTTCAATTGCCGTATCAACCCACCAAAAATCCTCAAGCAACTTATTAGGTGAATAAATTAATCGTAAAGAATATTTCCCGGGATGCAAGGAATATGGGTGAATAGATTCTTTCCAGACCAATTCCAAGTTGGGGCTATTTTCAAAAAAAAACGGCATTGAAAAAGTATAATCTGGTGTTAGTAACCTTTTAGACCTTGAATCATCATCTATGAAGCCGCCAAAATTGCCTTCTATCCCCCTATACGAATACCATTTGCTTTGTTGAGGTTCCTCCATTCTAATCTGTAGTAATGCACTTTTATCATAAGGATACGCAATTGCAGGCTCAAGTGCCTTTAAATATACGGTCAGTTCTAAAACATCAAAAGGATATAGCGTATCTTTTGCCAGTTTGATATCAGCAAAAAATAGATCCTTTTGGCTGTGGGCGCTTGAGCTCATAAGCGCGAAGGCTATAAGGCTGATGAAGATTTGTTTTTTCATACGTTAATCCGGTTTTCAATCAAAAATATAGTGTGATGGGGGTACAGTCCGGCGGCACTGGTGGCGATTTATATATTTGATTATTCTAGCTGGATATATTTACGCCTTAAACCACGTCGTTTTTTGTTTTAATTAATATTCTGTATATAGAGATATATCTTGTACGATGATTGAATAATAAAATTTATCACCTCTTGTTTCGCGAATAGCATAATTAAACCTCAATGGATATACCATCAATTTAAGCACTCGAAATCTTTCAATGCTTTTAGAACGATAGATCAATTTGTATACTTCTTTCGAAGTAATAGGAGGTAATAATAAATAATTTATGTCGCGCAATAATTTATCTTTCTTATTTTTTTCGATTTCATTGTCTGATGATAATTCACTCATTTTCTTATTAAGCATCTGCATCAATTCATCAATATTTGAATCATCATTAATATCAAAATAGCTCTTTTGATTGACACGGTTCCCATAATATCTATCCAGAAGTAGTTTAAATTTTTCAAAGCTGACTAAGGAATCCAGAAAAGCGTCATTTAAATAATCTGCTATTGCTTCCTCAGGATAAGATTTCTCTCTAAAATATGCTATTGAATCAACATCAATAGTATGAATATTGTTATTATACTTGATTATCTCATTTTTACGGAGATCATTGACATTTGGCACATTATCATTAGCATTGCATCTAAAATAGGTATTATTGGTTTTGTTATTAAAAATAAACAAACAGTCGATTCCCGTATTTCTATTTTGTGGAAAATAATATTCTATACTTAATTCGGGAATTTTAACGATTTTTGATAAGTCCAGCCATACTTTGGTATTTTCGTCAAGACTATTAATATCTTCTCCCGTTTTAATTTTAAAAAAGTTCGTAATTATTTCTTCTTTCACCTTTTTAGGCTGGTCTTTTTGTTCTGAGCACGACAAAAAAGATAGCAATAAAATAAAAAGTAAGATATTTTTCATAACTTAAAAATTAAAAAGGCATGTGGTCAGCTCTATTCCGCCATAAGTTATCCAATCATTTATGCCGTCGCCGCCTACTGTATAAACGCCGGTTTCTGTAAAAGTAACGGGCGCAAACCATTTTGTCGCATCTGAGAAACATCAATATCATGAAAGTCTAATGCTTATTGGCTCCCATAACTTTGCATCCTGCCGATTTGACGCAGTATCGTACTGCGCGCAAGC
>JABWBR010000122.1 GCA_013360405.1 Saprospiraceae bacterium | reverse complement strand
CAAAAAGTTGATTTCACTTGTTGACACTCAGCAAATTGAAATCCTCTTTCCAGGATACATTTTGTAAATTCTGGGGCAACGTATTTCAGGACAAGTCAATTTTTGGGTTGGAAAAAGTTTGCAAAGATAAGCATTTTCCGTATTCGGTTAAGGGAATAAGATGCCGAAAATTAAATTGCTGTATATGAGAGTTTTACATAAAAATGATTTATTTTTTTAAAAAACCTGCGAACAATTTTTTGAGAATGGGTTTAAAGAAAAGGTAATTACAAATAAACATATGACTAGTCGTAAATTCAATATGTGGGCAAATCTTGCGCAAGATTTGCCGGCCTCAGTGGTCGTGTTTCTCGTAGCCTTGCCCTTGTGCCTGGGTATCGCCCTGGCTTCCGGAGCGCCTTTGTTTTCGGGAGTGATAGCTGGGATCATCGGGGGTATTGTGGTAGGCGGGCTCAGCAAGTCGGCGCTCAGCGTGAGCGGCCCTGCTGCGGGTCTGGCTGTCATTGTATTAAGTGCTATCCAAAGCCTGCCCAGTTTTGAGGTTTTTTTACTGGCCGTATTGCTTGCCGGTGCGATGCAAATCGGGTTTGGAGTCATGCGTGCCGGTGTGATCGGCGATTTCATCCCTTCGGCGGTGATCAAAGGCATGCTGGCTGCCATCGGCCTCATCCTCATCCTCAAGCAGATACCGCATGCCGTGGGCTACGACGGCGATTATGAAGGCGACGAATCATTTTGGCAGCCCGACGGGCGAAATACTTTCACCGAACTTTGGCTGATGCTTCAGGAACAGCTTTCCATGGGTGCGGTGATCATCGCCCTGGTTTCGCTGGTGTTTTTGTTTTGGTGGGACAAGCGCCAGCCGAAGATCAAAGGTTTTATGCGCTACATGCCCGGCCCCCTGGCCGTGGTACTTTTTGGCGTTTTAGCTAATGTGGCATTCGGCTTATGGGCCCCTTCACTCGCCATCAAACCTGAGCACCTGGTGCAAGTACCGGTAGCAGAATCTTTCCAGGGCTTTCTCACCCAATTTACGCTGCCCGATTTTAGTTATATCGGATATAGCCAGGTATGGATCACCGCTATAACGCTGGCCGTAGTAGCCAGTGTTGAAACGCTGCTTAGCATTGAAGCGGTAGATAAACTCGACCCCTACAAACGTATAACGCCTACCAACCGGGAGTTGCTGGCCCAAGGCGCCGGCAATATGGTTTCCGGATTGATAGGCGGTTTGCCCATTACCTCGGTTATCGTGCGTAGTTCGGCCAACGTGAGCTCGGGGGCGCGCACCCGCACCTCTGCCATCGCCCACGGTATTTTGTTGCTGATATGCGTAGTGAGCATACCTGCATTGCTAAACCTCGTGCCGCTGTCGGCATTAGCGGCCGTACTTATTTCGGTGGGCTACAAATTGACCAAACCCGAGATCTTTTTGCGGAAATACGAAAAAGGCTGGGCCCACCTTATTCCATTTGTCGTTACTATAATTGCTATATTGCTGAGCGACTTATTGGTGGGTATTACCATCGGGTTGGTTGTAAGCGCTTTGTTCATTATTTGGCGCAATTTCCGGGCGGCGGTTTTCCATATGCAAGATGAAAACAACTTCCTCATCAGGTTTAAAAAAGACCTGTCATTTGTACACAAATACGAACTCAAACGCCTGCTCAGCACTATTCCCGATAATACCAACGTATTGATCGACCTCTCGCAAACCAATTTTATCGACCTGGATAATGCGGAGATCATCAACGATTTCCTGGATAATGCCACCTACCGGGATATTCGCGTAACCCTCAAAACCGTGCCGGGCAGTAAAGTACAACAAGCCATAAAAGCCGTATAATTATGCAAAGGTTCGAACAACTTCTTCTCGAAAACAAGGCGTGGGCCAAGGAAATGGTGGCGGAAGACCCCCAGTTCTTTGAGCGCCTGGCCAATATTCAAAAGCCGGAGTTCCTGTGGATCGGCTGCTCCGACAGCCGCGTGCCGCCCGACAAAATCACGCAAACCCAGCCCGGCGAGATCTTCATCCACCGCAACGTGGCCAACCTGGTGATCCACACCGACCTCAACCTGCTCAGCGTATTGCAATACGCCGTAGAGGTGCTGAAGGTGAAACACATCATCGTGTGCGGCCATTACGGCTGCGGGGGCGTCAAAGCCGCTCTGTCGCGTAGTTCTTTCGGTATCATCAACAAGTGGCTGCGTCACATCAAAGACGTCTACCGCCTGCATACCGCTGAAATCGACGGGTTGGCCTCAGAAGAAGAGCGCGTAAACCGCCTCGTTGAGCTCAATATCAAAGAGCAGGTGCTCAACCTGGCCAAGACCTCCATTGTGCAGCGCGCCTGGAAATTCGATAACCAACCCCATTTGCACGGCTGGGTGTACGATTTGCACGACGGCATTATCCGCACGCTGGTCGATATTCCGCCGGGTACGCATCTCGACAACCCTATTTACGAATACGACAACCTCGAACACCCTTTTAACTAAGAGCTTTTTTGGACATTCGTCAATTGGCTACAAGCGGCCAATTCGGTTGTGGATTGTGAGTTGTGGGTTATTATTAACTTTGACAATTCCAACTTATAAACCGACAACCTACAACCGACAACGGATTTGCTCGCTTTCGCGCAATCACGAATATCCAAACAAGCTCTGTTTCTTCATACCAAGCTTATGCATTTGCCGTTGTAATAAGGCAACATTAGTCTCATGCGTATGAAAAAAATTGGGTTACTATTGAGCTTGCTGTGGTGCGCGGTTCCGGCATTCAGCCAGGTAGGCATCAACGGCGCTTTTCGCCTGCATCATGCACCCCGGTGGATCCATGAAGGCAGCACAGCCTCTGTTTCGCCGGTAGGCAGCGGCTTTGCTATCGGCATCGACTATTGGTGGCGACTAAAAAACTACCGGCTGGAGTTTTTACCCGAACTCAATGTGGGTCGCTACCGGCAGCATAACGATTTCGACCAGAAGTTTTCGAATAGCTTGTACAGCTTGTTCCTGAATACCAATTGGTATCTTTTTGATTTTAAAGGCGATTGCAATTGCCCGACGTTCTCCAAGCAGGGCGAGTTTCTGAAAAAAGGCTTTTTTGTGCAAATATCGCCGGGGCTGAGCTTTGTGCAATACGAGCTGAGTTTTAATGAGGAAACCGCCCCCGATAAACCCGTCGAACTCAATAGCGAGGGACTGGCCTTCAGCCTGGGCCTCGGCGCCGGCCTCGATATCGGGGTGACGGATCTGATCACCGTCACGCCGATATTGGGCCTGCGCTATTACCCGGCGATGAACTGGCCGGGCCTCTCTCAATTGCCACCTGTAAATGACGCCGTGCTGGAAGAAAAAAGCCCGCTGTGGCAGTTGTCGGCAGGCGCCCGGGTAGGCCTGCGCTTCGACTACGGCAACCGGAGACGACGGTGGTGAGAGGGTGAGAGGGTGAGAGGGTGTGGGAGTGTGGGAGTGTGGGAGTGTGGGAGTGTGGGAGTGTGGGAGTGTGGGAGTGTGGGAGTGTGGGAGTGTGGGAGTGTGGGATCGAAATTTGTCTTGACTTGTCTCACCCTCCCCACCCTCTCAAAGCAGGGCGTGATGCGAGCAGGCGCTGTAGCGCAGGCACACCTCAAAAACGCGCAGTCGGTTCCACTTGGTGGGGAGGGGGTTAAAATAATCTTTCCAAAGCAATTTATTATTGAGCTGGTAATACGTAAACCGGTCGCCTACGTATGATGCGCTGCGAAAAGCCCAAAGCGTAGCCATAAGGTTTTCGTTGGCGGTGGGCTCTACGGTTTCTTCGGGAGTGGTTTTGTAGACTGAGGTGCTGTATTCCTGGAAATCGGCGCTGAGTTGCAGCCAGGTGCTTTTGAAATAGTGTTTGTATTCCTGCCACACATCGCGGGCGGCGCTGCGGTTTACCGGCGCCAGCGCGGCAATCAGCGGATTGAGCGTACTGCTGGTGGGCAACTCCTTACACCTGTTTTCGCGGGTGGTGACCGCGCAGGGCATATTGCCGTAGTTAAAAGTCAGCTCGCGCAGCACGTAATCCGTCCATTCCTTAGCAGGCCTTTCTGAAAGCTTATCGCCGTAACACCTGTCGTAGATCTGCAGCGAGCGCAGGGCCACGGCGTTGGGCGTGGGGTGAATCGTAAGCGGGTTATTATCGGAATAAATATTTTTATAAGGAGAGCTCATGATGTTTTTGGCCAGCATATTGGTGATAGCGTCGTGCAGGGAGCGGTAGCGGTCGTCGCCCCCGGCGCGCGAATAACAGCCGATCAGCGTATTGAGGTGGGCCATAAACAGCCATTGCTCCGGCCAGCGGCGCTTGTTGCGGGGGCTGGGTTCGAAATAATCGCGGTACGACATGTGGATGAGCCGGTTTATCAGCGGCGCGGCCAGGCTGTCCTGCGGGTCGCGCAGGGCCTGCGAGGCGAGGCCCTCGGCCAGCATACACATAGCCGACAAGCTTTCTTCTTTGGTGAGCCCGAGTTGGCTGAAAGATTTCAGTGAAGGGTCGCCGACAAGCCGGTGTACCACGGCCTCGTGTTTTTTTCGCTGCCAGCCGCCGGCGTCGTATACCCAGAGGATAAATTGGCCCGCGGCAATAAAGCCTGCCAGCAGGAACAGGCGTTTGGCCCAGGCTTCGCTGCGCTTGCGCAATACCAGCGCCAGGGCCAGCGGAATGGCGGAACTGAGGAACATCAACGCCAATAAGGCTAGGAAACTCATACGGCTCGGTTGCTTAAAACGGTCAACTTAGGGCAATTACGGCAGCTTTGCAAGCTAGGGGAGGGAAAATATTTACGGGCAAGTGGCGCTAATGTAACCCCGGCGATAGTTTACCCGTTTGAATAGTACCATCTTTGCCGTGTTTTTTTACCAAAAACTAATTACCACAATGAGATCAATTATTACGCTGTTTTTTGTTTTTGCTTTCGCAATAGTGGGTTGGACCCAAAATAGCGCTAAGCGTTATATCTTATTGGAGCATTTTACCAACAGCCGCTGCAGCATTTGTGCCAGCCAGAATCCCGGCTTTTTTAATGTGATTGCCAATTATCCCGACGACGTACACCACGTATCCATCCACCCGCCCGTACCCTACAACAATTGCGTGTTTTACCTGGCCAACCCTTCGGAAAACTCCAGCCGGGCCACGTATTACAACATAACCGGCACGCCCCGGGTAATACGCAACGGCACGATGAGTTCTTCCGCCGGCGCCGTTACTCCGGCCGTACTCAATGCCATGCTCGGCCAGACGAGCAGCATAGGCATCGTCGTAACAGAGAATGCAGGCGCCCAGCGCGAGGCTGATGTGGAGGTACTCACATTAGGCGATCAGCCGGCCGGATCGCTGCGACTTTTTGCCATGGTTGTAGAACGCGAAGTAGAATACAACGCCCCCAACGGCGAACCCGTGCACCACAACGTATTCCGCAAAATGCTCACCTCGATCAACGGGGACAACTACGTGCCGGCCGCCACCGGCCAGTCGGTGAGCTTTAATTTTGAGTTTGAAGTGCAAAGCGGCTGGAATGAAGAAGAAATCTACGTGCTTGCTTTTGTGCAAAATATCGAGTCGAAAGAAGTCCTCAACTCGGGCACCCGCTTCGACGAAGCCATCACGAGTGTAGACGATCCGGCGGTTTCGAACTGGAAATTATTCCCCAATCCCGTCAATGATAAATTGTTTTTGCAAACTGCCCGATCGGAACAAGGGGAATGCCGCTTGTACGACGCCACCGGGAAATTGCTGCAAAAATTCCCACTCGACGGTCAACTCCAATTGGATTTTGATCTAAATAATTATCCCACAGGAATTTATACTTTGCAATTGGTGACGGATACCGGAAAATATCCGTTTAAAATAGTGAAAAAATAGTACCCCTGGAAGGCTTAGGTATATTGCTTTCGTGACTTTTTTTATGTACTTTTGCGGCAAAATGGCGAGAGCTGTTTTTTAAGAATATTCTAGGGGACTACTAATATAACTTAATCCCGGGCACGAGGTGGCTGGGATTTTTTGTTTTATTTTCTTAAATAAAAACATTTTTTGTTAGATTTGCATTTCACCGATCTAACAGCCATGCCCAAATTAGAGAACCAGCAGGACAAGCCGTATTTGCACGGGCGAGGCGCGCAGATCAATACCGCCAACCCCTACCACAAGAAAATCTACGACGATCAGCCCGTCGACTGGTCGCAGGCGGAAGAAGAACATCCCCAAATCCCTACGCAATACATCGACGTACACCCCAAAACGATCATCAACGAAGTTACCAGTCCCGATATCCCCTTGCCTTATTCCATGAACCCGTACCAGGGCTGCGAACACGGCTGTGTGTATTGCTATGCGCGCAATACACACCCGTACTGGGGTTATAGCGCCGGTTTGGAATTTGAACAAAAAATATTGGTGAAACGCAACTCAGCGGCCCTGCTGGAGGAAAAATTCCGCTCGCCCCGCTGGAAAGCCGCCCCCATCATGCTGGCCGGCAATACCGATTGTTATCAACCCATCGAACGAGAACTGAAGATCACTCGCTCCATCCTCGAAGTGTGCTGGAAATACCGACACCCGGTAGGGCTCATCACCAAAAACAGCCTTATCCGCCGCGATATCGACCTGCTCAGGCAACTTGCCGAGCACAACCTGGTGCATACGGTAATCTCCGTGACCACCCTCGATGAGAAACTCCGCCGGCGCCTCGAACCGCGCACCGCCGGCGTCAAACAACGCTTAGATACCATAGAAGCGCTAAGCAAAGCGGGCATCCCGGTGATGGCCATGCTGGCGCCGATCATCCCGGGCCTCAACGACCACGAGTTATTCGATATGGTAAAGGCCGTGGCCGACCGCGGCGCGCTGGGCGCCGGTTATTCTATCGTGCGCCTCAACGGCGACGTGGGCTCCATTTTTACCGACTGGCTGGAAAAAAATATGCCCGACCGCGCCCAGCGGGTACTCAACCGCATCAAAGATTGCCACGGCGGTGAGCTCAACGACTCGCGCTTCGGCAAACGCATGCGCGGCGAAGGCAACATTGCGGAGATTATCAACCAGCAGTACAAGCTGGCCAAAAAGAAATTTCTGGAGGGGCGCAGCCTGCCGCCTTATAACCTCGAGCTGCATGAGCAGTTTAAGTCGGCGCAGTTGCGGCTGTTTTGAGATATTAGGCGATTACTTGCTTTACGGGACGGGTTTGGTTATCTTTGTAACAATTAAGCTTTCAATATCAAAAAATGAACGCTCTCAATACTACAACGATTGTGCCCTTGGAGATGGGGAGAGATGAGGTCATCCGCGTCGGGCAAACGCGCGTGACTTTAGATGTTGTCGTTAGCGCCTTCCTAAGCGGCGCTACCGCTGAAGAGATCGTCTTTCAGTATCCAACGCTGGACTTGGCAGACGTTTACGCCGTCATCTCCTACTATCTAAAAAACCAAACCGAAATTGATGTCTATTTGCAAGCTTCGCGCATTGCGTCGGAACAATTTCGCCTCGATACCCAACAGCGGTTCCCTGCTGCTGATATCCGCGAACGATTGACGGCGCGGCTGGTCAAAACTCCCAAAAGCGATGTCTGATGCGCTTTCTGGCTGATGAAAATCTAAATAATCATATTTACCGCAGCCTGCTTTTGCAGAAGCCAGAGTTGGATATTGTTCGTGTGCAAGACGTAGGTTTGTCTGGCAAATCAGACTCTGAGGTATTAACGTGGGCGTTATCGGAAAACAGAATCCTTATTTCCCATGACGTACGCACAATTCCGGCACTTGCCTTAGAATGGATGAGCGATAACCGATCAATACCAGGCATATTGCTCGCTGAACAATCTACACCTGTCGGCCGCATTATCGCTGACCTACTGCTTATCGTCGATGCAAGCGAACAAAAAGAATGGGATGGACAGATTTTCTACCTTCCATTTTAATGCCGTTTAGTAGCTTATTACCCTTCCCCCTCCAACGACCGCAAATACTGATTCAACCGCTCCATCGGCTTGGCGATGGCTACCCGGCCCGAACGCACAAATTCGTAAATGCCAATGGCGCGCAATTCGTGAAGTAGAGCCTCGGTCTCTTCTTCGTGACCAGTTTTCTCGATGACCACATATTCGGGCTCGATTACCAAAATGCGCGCATTGTGCGAGCGCACCAACTGCTCCACGTTGTCGCTGTTGGCAAAAACGTGCATGGGCACTTTGTACAGCGCAATTTCCTGGTATACGATCTCGTCGGGTTCGTAGTGGAAGGCTTTGAGTACGTCTACCTGCTTGTCGAGCTGGGCCACGAGGCGCTCTACCATGTCGTGCGAAGCATCTACCACCACGGTAAACCGGTGTATGCCGGGTATGGAAGACTGCGAGGTCGTCAAACTCTCGATGTTGACGTGCCTGCGGTTGAATACCGATACGACCCGGGCCAGGAGGCCGGTCTGGTTTTCGGTGAAGATGGCGATCTCTGTTCTCTGTTCTCTGTTCTCTGTTCTCTGTTCTCTGTTCTCTGTTCTCTGTTTGGTTAGGTAGAGACAAATCATGATTTGTCTCTACTGGCAAAGTTAAGGAACGGATAACAGAGAACGGACAACGGACAACGGCTTATTTCCCCAGCACCACCTCATCAACGGCGGCGCCGGAGGGGACCATGGGGAATACGTTGTCTTCTTTTTCTACGCGCACATGGAGCAGGTAGGGGCCTTCGTGGGCCAGGAGGTCGGCCACGGCCTGGGGCACATCCTCGGGCCGGTCGATGGTGCGGCCGGGCACGCCGAAACCTTCGGCGATCTTTACAAAATCGGGATTAGTGAGCTCTACCGACGAGTAGCGTCGTTCGAAAAACAGCTGTTGCCATTGGCGCACCATGCCGAGGTAATTGTTGTCGAGTATGACGATTTTGACGCCTACGTTCCACTGAGAGAGCATGCCCAATTCCTGGAGGGTCATCTGGAAGCCGCCGTCGCCGATGAAGGCCACTACCTGGCGGTGCGGCTGGGCCAGCTTGGCGCCAAAGGCCGCGGGTAGGCCGTAACCCATGGTGCCGGCGCCGCCGGAAGAAACCCACTGGTTGGTGTCGCGGAAACAGTAGTAACGCGCCGCTACCATCTGGTGCTGGCCGACGTCGGTGGCTACTACCGCCATGCCTTGGGTCTGGTCGGAGATTTCTTTCACTACCATGCCCATGCGGATTTTGCCGTCTTCGCTGGCTTGCTGGTCGTGTTTTATGACTTTTTCGTATTCAATGCGGTAACATTCCCGGAAGGAATCCACCCACTCGGGGTAGGTTTTGGCGTCTACAAGGGGAAGCAATTGCTCCAGCGCCAGCCGGGCGTCGGCTAATATGGGCACGTGAGCTTTTACGTTTTTGCTGATTTCAGAAGGATCAATTTCGATATGGATGACCTGGGCCTGTTTGGCGTATTTGCTAAGATTGCCGGTCACCCGGTCGTCAAAGCGCATGCCGATAGCCAGCAGTACGTCGCATTCGTTTTGCTTGAGGTTGGGGCCGTAGTTGCCGTGCATGCCCAGCATACCCATGTGCAGGGGATGGTCGGAGGGTACCGTCGACAAGCCGTGGATGGTGCAGGCAAAGGGGATGCCGGTTTTTTCTACAAACTGCCGGAAGATTTCCTGGGCATGAGCAATCTGTATGCCGTGACCCGCCAGGATCATGGGTTTTTTGGCTGCGTTGAGCAGGGCGGCGGCGTCGCGCAGCGCATCCGGGTCGGGTTTTTGTGCCGGCCGGTAGCTGCGGGTATAGTTCATCCGCTCGTAGCTGAATTCGAGCGTTTCTATTTGTGCGTTTTTGGTAATGTCAATCACTACAGGTCCCGGACGGCCCGAGTTGGCCACGTAAAATGCTTTGGCCAACACGGCGGGTATTTCGGAGGCTTTGGTGATCTGGTAGTTCCACTTGGTGACCGGCACGGTGCAGTTGATGACGTCGGTCTCCTGGAAGGCGTCGCTACCCAACAGGTGGAAAAATACCTGTCCGGTGATGCACACCAGCGGGGTGGAGTCGAGCAGCGCGTCGGCCAGTCCGGTCACGAGGTTCATGGCGCCGGGGCCGGAGGTGGCCATGCAAAGCCCCGTACGCCGCGTGACCCGGGCATAACCCTCGGCTGCATGGATGGCGCCCTGTTCGTGCCTGGGCAGGATATGGCGCAGCCTGTCGGTATAGTCGTACAAGGCATCGTACACCGGCATGATGGCCCCGCCCGGATACCCAAAGATGGTATCGACTCCTTCTTCCAGGAAGCACTCGAGTAAGGCCTGGGCGCCGGTTAAGGTGCGGGGCGTGGGCTTGGTTTCCGCCGGTAGTTCCGCCTTAGCTACGTCTATTAGATTTTGTTGAGCCATATTTTGTTTATGGGTTTTAAATCAGCACATCAGCAAATTAGCACATCAGCACATTCATTCATCCGTGACACATCCCTCGCTGGCCGACGATACCAGTCTTGTGTACTTGCCCAGCCAGCCGCGGGTAGCGGGTAGGGGAGGGGTTTGCCACCGGCTGCGTCGCGTGGCAATTTCTTCGTCGCTGAGGTGCGCGTGTAACTGGTTTTTATTGGCGTCGATCGTGATCAGGTCGCCGTCGTGGAGCAGGGCGATGAGTCCGCCGGATTGCGCTTCGGGGGTGATGTGGCCTACAACGAAGCCGTGGGTGCCGCCGGAAAAACGCCCGTCGGTGATAAGGGCAACCTTGTCGCCCAGTCCTTCACCCATGAGGGCGCTGGTGGGCTTGAGCATTTCGGGCATGCCGGGAGCGCCTTTGGGACCGCAATAGCGGATGACGACTACTTCTCCGGCCTGGATTTTCTTCTGATTGATGGCGGCGTTGACCTGGTCTTCGCCGTCGAAAACGCGGGCGGGGCCGGTGAATACTTCGCCTTCTTTGCCGGTGATCTTGGCTACCGCGCCGCCTTCGGCGAGGTTGCCGTAGAGGATTTGGATATGCCCGGTGGGTTTTATCGGTTCAGCAAATGGCCGGATGATGGTTTGTCCGGGGCTTAATGGTGCGGCTTGCGCCAAATTTTCAGCCAAAGTGCGCCCTGTAACGGTCAGACAATCGCCGTGCAAATAGCCGGCTTCGAGCAGCATTTTCATCACGGCGGGCACGCCGCCTACGTGATAGAGGTCTTCCATCACGTATTTGCCGCTGGGTTTGAGGTCGGCCAGGAAGGGCGTGCGGTCGCTGATGCGCTGAAAATCGTCGATAGTGAGCGGTACGCCTACCGCGCGCGCTACGGCCAGCAGGTGGAGTACGGCATTGGTGGAGCCGCCTAAAATAGTGACTACCGTGATGGCGTTTTCAAATGCTTCGCGGGTCATGATATCGGCCGGCAAAATATTGTGTTCGAGCAGGTGACGCATAGCGGCGCCCACGCGTTGGCAATCGGCTTCTTTGTCGGCGCTGGTAGCCGGGTAAGAAGAATTGTGGGGCAGACACATGCCCAGCGCTTCTATTGCAGAGGCCATCGTATTGGCAGTGTACATGCCACCGCAGGCGCCGGGACCGGGACAAGCATTGTGCACCACGCCTTTGAATTCCGCCTCGTCGATGGCGCCGGCGATGCGCTGTCCCAGCGCTTCAAAAGCAGAGACGATGTCGAGAGTTTTGCCTGCGTGGCAGCCCGGACTGATCGTGCCGCCGTATACCAAAATAGCGGGACGGTTGAGCCGGCCGACGGCCATCAGCGCGCCGGGCATGTTTTTGTCGCAGCCCACTACGGCTACTACGCCGTCGTACCATTGGGCCGATACCACCGTTTCGATCGAGTCGGCAATCAGGTCGCGGGAGGGCAGCGAATAGCGCATGCCGCTGGTACCCATAGAAATACCGTCGCTGACGCCGATCGTGTGGAATATGAGTCCGACCAGGTCGGCGCTTTTTATGCCTTCTTTCACTTTGCGCGCCAGGTCGTTGAGGTGCATATTGCAGGTATTGCCTTCCCAGCCCATGCTGGCGATGCCTATTTGGGCTTTGCGCAGGTCCTCGTCGCTCAGTCCGATGCCGTGTAACATGGCCTGCGCTGCGGGCAGGGTATCGTCCTGGGTTATTCGTTTGCTGTATCTGTTCAACTCTGCCATTATGCCGTGGTTAAGTGCCCAAAAGTATGGCCAATGGCTACTTGTGAAAAATCAAAAAATTGGATTGTTACGAGGTGAAAGGGAGAGTTTTTTGTTGTTAAAAAATTGATAGTCAACAGGTAATAAAGGGTGGACTTACGATTTCATTTGTTAATCGCTGAATGCGGGGCCGTTCGTTTTGACTCCGCTCAACGAACGGACTCAGAATACCCTGCCGGTCATTGAGCGGAGTCGAAATGAGCGCCCCACGGATAGCTAACTGCTAATTACATCAAAATCCCTATCTTTACCCCAAACGAAAAAACACACCTATGCCCTGGAACACCTTAGCCCAAAGTATCGCCGACGGAGAAGCCGTACTCGTACTCGGCCCCGATGCCATCCCCATGTACCCCGCACAGGGCGAAGCGCAGGCAGAAGAAATGACCTTCAGCCGGCTATCCCGGCAGCGGGTGCTCGACAACCTCGACGGGCAGATAAACTACTACTACGAACGCGACAACCTATTCCAGTTCAATAGCGCCGCCGCCAAACAGCAGGCCATGAATGAAGTGCGCAACGCCGCCCGCGATACGGCCTGGCTGCCCGACAGCGAACTGCTGCGGCAGATCGCGGCCATCCCTTTCCCGCTGGTGCTAAATATCAACCCCGACAAGTGGGTGTACGAGGCTTTTCTCAAATACTACCGCGAACCGCAATTCGACTATTTTACTACCAAAGACAAACCCAACCCGCCGCAACTGGACTACCCCGACGGCCTCAACAAACCGCTGGTGTACAACCTCTGCGGCAGCGTGCTCGACAAACTCGATTCGGTGGTGCTCGACTATAGCGATCTTTTTGAATTGCTGCGCAAGATGCTCAGCGACTACGGCATCGACGAGGCGCTGTCGCGCAAACTCTAGGACGCCGACCGCTTTATCCTGCTCGGCTTCGAACTCGACCGCTGGTATTTTCAGGTGCTGCTGCATTATCTCAATAAACTCGACAACAACCCCTTTAACAACCACAAGAAAAATTTCCCTATCCTCAGCCAGGTGAGCGACGATAACCGCGCTTTTGTGATGAAGCAATTTAATATCGAATATGTCGCCGCGAAGCGGGACGATTTTGAATTGCTCTACCAGGCCTGCCAACGGCAAAATATCCTGCGCAACCTCCACGACCCCGCCTCGCCGGTAGAGGTGCAGGTGCGCTCGCTCACCGTGCAGGGCAAATACGAAGAGGCCTTCCAGCAACTCGAAGGCCGCCTGGGCGCCGCCGAAAACAACCTCGATCTGCCCCAACTGCGCGCCCGCTACAATGCCTGGCTGACCGCTAAAAACGCCGGCGCCGCCGATAGCCGCGACCTCGACCTGGAGATCAACCGCATCCGCTATACGCTGCTGACTTTCGCCAACCAAATCCCGCAGCCATGACCACGCCCGAAAAATCATACCGCTACCCGGGCGTGCAGCCCTTTAGCAGCAACCAGCAGCGCATCTTCTTCGGCCGCCTGGACGATACCCATCGCCTCCTGTCGCTGATGCTCCAGGAACGCCTCTGTGTGTTGTTCGGCAAATCGAGCCACGGCAAATCCTCCCTGCTCAATGCCGGCATCATCCCCGCCCTGGCCGAAAAAGGCAAAAAAGGCAACCGCCGCTATGAGCCCGTCACGGTGCGGTTCAACACCTGGACACCCCAGGATACGCAGACCCTGTATGATAAATTTGTTTTTCATTTGGGGAAGGCGCTCACCCAATCCCACGCCCCATCTCTCCCTCCCTCCCTCTCTCCCTCTCTCCCTCCAACCTTGTGGGGGGCGGTGAAACAATGGAACATCGGGGCCGACACCGGCATCGTCCTCCTATTCGACCAATTCGAAGAATTTTTCTCCTACCCGCAGGAACAGCAGTCCGCCTTCAAAGAACAACTGGCGGAATTGCTCTACGTCGACTACCCGCAATTCCTGGAAGACAACGAAGACCGGCTCGACCCGGAATACGCCGCCTTCCTGGCCGAAAAAACCGACGTGCGGGCGCTCTTGTCCATCCGCGCCGACCGCCTTAGCGACCTCGACCGCCTCAAAGACCGGCTGCCGGCCATCCTGCACAAGCGCTACGAATTGCGCACCCTCGACGCCGAGCAGGCCCGGCAGGCCGTAGTCGGCCCCGCCCGCGAACCCGGCGACGGCTACCGCAGCCCCGCCTTTGCTTACGACGAAGCCGCCCTTAAGACCATCCTGAGCGAACTCACCGGCCGCGAAGGCGCCGAGGCAGGCCGCATAGAGGCTTTCCTGCTACAGATCGTATGCGCCTCCATAGAAAAACGGGTGACGGAGCGCGGACTGACTACCGTACAAAAAGCCGACCTGCCCGATTTCGACACCGTCTTCGACGACTACTACCAGGACCGCATCGGCGAACTGCCGCAGGCTGAACGCGCCCCCGCCCGCCGCGTACTCGAACAGGGCCTGATGCTGGTAGACCCCCAAACCGGCGAAGGCCGCCGCCTCAGCCGCGACGCCGGCGAACTGGCCCAGGCATCCCAGGTAAGCCCCGCGCTGCTCGAAAACCTGGAGCGCACCTACCTGCTGCGCCGAGAGGTGAACTCCTTAGGCAGCTTCAGCTACGAACTCAGCCACGATACGCTGATCGGCCCGGTGCTGAAGGCACGGAAGGCCCAGGAGGCAGTGGAGGAGGCCGAGCGGCTACAACGCGAAGCCGCAGAACTCGCCCAGCGCGAAAAAGCCCTGCGCCGCCGACAACGCCGCAATACCATCGCAGGCATTTTAGCGCTCGCGCTATTGGCCGTATCTATTTTCTCTTTTATCCGGGCTACGCAAGCCCAGCGCGACGCTGCAGTGGCTACCGCGGAGGCCGAACAACAAAAAAAAGAAGCCCAAACAGCATCCGACAAAGCCAAACAGGAACGCCTTAACGCCGATAAAGAAAAATCGAGAGCCGACACCCAAACCGAATTAGCCCGCCGTGAACAACAGGAGGCCGATATTGCAACCGCAGAAGCAAAGGTAGCCCAAGCCCAGGCCCGCTACGAGCAACAAAAAACAAAAGAAGCCCGCGACAATCTGCAAAAGGAAAAAAGCAAACTGGCACTGCTACTGCTTGAACAAGCCAATGATTTGATCTACCTACTCGACTACGAAGCCGCCCGCGAAAAAATCCAATCCGCCGCCGCACTGGAGGTAGCGGGGCAAGAAGTCAGCGACGCCCTGCTGGAAATCGCCTTCTTTTACGCCGAAACCAAGCGCCTCGACCGCGCCTGGCCCCTGCTCGACACAGCCTACTCGCTTGTAAATAAATCGCTGCCTACTAAAACCGGCGACCGACTCGCCGCCCGAGCGGCCCTGCGCCGCCTCAACCCCCAACGCGATAGTTTCCTGCAGGCCCGCTATTTTCCGGTGATGATCGATATTCCGGGGGGGACGAATACGATAGGAGGAGATGTATACGAGTTTTTGGGCGATACGATACGTATACCTCCGCTCATTGTAAGACTATCTTCTTACCAACTCGCCGAAAGCGAAACCACCTGGTGGCAGTATCATCTGTACTGCATAGTTGCTTATCGCTACAGCGACTTTCCCGGCAGCGGGTACGACTACAGCGGCTTCCGTCTCTCCAGGACCCTTTAACCTTCTGCCGGGAGGTGGCTGAATCACGGATTACGCGGATTATTGGGATTTCACGGAGGGCTGTTATTGGCTTTTTTCTATTCCTTTCTTTGTCATTCCCGTAGGGAATCTGTACACGTCAAGCATGTACATTGTCCAGCGTGATGTTGTAGATGCCCTGGCGGGCATGACAACAATACAAACGAAAAAATCCGTGAAATCCGTGATTCAAACACCTGAGCCCGGTTGTCAGAATCACGGATTACGCGGATTATTGGGATTACGCGGAGGGCTGTTATTGGCTTTTTTCTATTCATTTCATTGTCATTCCCGCAGGGAATCTGTACACGTCAAGCATGTACATAGTCCAGCGTGATGTTGTAGATGCCCTGGCGGG